>NZ_JAIUHV010000009.1:0-262043 GCF_020165285.1 Mesorhizobium sp. CA10 | reverse complement strand
GCGGGCGACGACTCCGCCTGCTCCGGCCACGCCTGCTCCGGCCACGCCGACGCCTGAGACGCCTGCCGCCGGAGCGCCGGCGACCGACGCTGCCAATCCACCGCCGCCCGCAACCGGAACCACGCCGCCGGCGGCTAACGCGGCAACGCCGCCCGCGGCCGGCGCCACGCCGCCTGCGGCAGCGACAACGCCGCCGCCCGCGGGCACGACACCGGCTGCGCCGGCGCCGGCGACCGCCGAGGCAACCGTGCCGGTCGGGCAGAAGGCGATCTTCTATGAGGAGCGCACCAGCACGCAGCAGGGCACGGCCGAGCCAGGCAGCATCGTGTGGTCGCTTGTGCAGGAATCGCCCGGCGGCGACCTGCCGCCGGAACCGGCGATCCGCGCCGAGGCGACGATTCCGGGCAAGAATATCCAGCTGCGCATGACGATCCGGCGCAACACCGACCAGACACTGCCCGCCAGCCACATCATCGAGATGATCTTCCTGACGCCGGAAGGGTTCGACGGCGGCGGCGTCGACAACATCCTGCGCATCGCCATGAAGAGTTCCGAACAGGATGCCGGCAGCCCGCTGATCGGCATCCCGGCCAAGATCGCCGACGGCTTCTTCCTCGTCGCGCTCAACGACACCAAGGCCGACGAGAACGCCAACCTGACGCTGCTGAGAGGCCAGGCCTGGATCGATGTGCCAGTAGTCTACAAGACCGGACGCCGCGCCCTGCTCACCATGGAAAAGGGCATTCCCGGCGAGAAGGTTTTTGACGAGGCGCTGAAGGCCTGGGCGGCGAAGACATCGGGGTGATGGCAGCGGCGGTTTTAAGCCGCCGCTCAGAAGCCCTGAAACAGCATGTCGAGAGCGGCGACGATCTCGTCATGATGCCGCGTCAGGTTCAGCCTGCTTTCGCCGAGCTCGGTCGTTGAAACCGTGGCGATCAATTGGGTAGCCATCACCAGCTTGCGCCCGTTGATCTCGAAGATCGGATGAAGCTTGCGCATCGGGGACGGAGCTGTCGCGATCGGCAGAAGCGGGACAACGACCCGTGTCTTGAAATTGTCCAGCAGCTCGGATTGGACGTCGAGAAGGTAGACGCCTTCGGTGCCGTCAGCAGCGAAGACGTCATAGCGCGCCATCAGAACTGCCGATGCTCCTTGAGTGGAATGCCGTGCTTTTCGACATAGTCGTTCCACGCATCCATGGTGGCGCGGTTCTCAAGCTTCCAAAGTCGTGTTTTTTCGGCAGCGACCGCTTCGGCAATCCCGGCCTCAGCGGCTCGGGACACATTCACATTGAGACCTTTTGCTTCCTTCATGAGCCGGGAATCGATCGATAGATTTGCAGGCTGACGGACCGCATTTGCGGCTATCTTGCGCATGATGACCTCCGCAACATGCGTAGATAGTATGCGCATCCCCGTATTGTGGCAAGGTGCGCCCGCCCCTTCACCCCTCCATCTCTTCGCGTAGCATCTCCAATTCCAGCCACTCTTCCTCGAGTGCCGCCAGCGTCGTGCGCTCCTTGTCGAGCGCGGCGATAGTCTTCTGGAACGAGGCGGGATCGCGCTCGTAAAGGGAGGGGTCGGCGATGTTGTTCTCCAGTCGCGAGATCGAGGCCGTCACCGCTTCGATCTTCTTAGGCAGCGAATCCAGTGCGAATTTCTGCTTGAACGAGAGCTTTTTCGCGGCGCTTTTGGGCGCCGCGGGTTCGGCTTTCGGTCCAGCCTCGCTCGCCTCGGTCTTGGACCTTGCCTTGCGGTCTTCCAGCCTGGAGCCGCCGCGCTGCGCCAGCATGTCGGAATAGCCGCCGGCATATTCGATCCAGCGGCCACCGCCGTCCGGCGCGATCATGCTGGTGACGGTGCGGTCAAGGAAGTCGCGGTCGTGGCTGACCAGTATCACGGTTCCGGCAAAGCCCGCGACAAGCTCCTGCAGCAGCTCCAGCGTCTCCATGTCGAGATCGTTGGTCGGTTCGTCCAGCACCAGAAGGTTCGCCGGCCGGGCCAGCACGCGGGCCAAAAGCAGCCGCGCGCGTTCGCCGCCGGAAAGCTCGCGCACCGGCGTGCGGGCCTGCTCCGGCTTGAACAGGAAATCCTTCATGTAGGAGACGACATGACGCTGCTCGCCATTGACGACAAGGTTCTCGCCGCGTCCGTCGGTGAGGTAATGCGCCAGCGTCTCCTGCGGATCGACGGCCTCGCGCTTCTGATCGAGCGTCGCAATCTCGAGATTGACGCCAAGGCGCACGGTGCCGGCGTCCGGCGCCAGCTCGCCGGTCAGCATCTTCAACAATGTCGTCTTGCCGGCGCCGTTCGGGCCGACCAGGCCGACGCGGTCGCCGCGCTGGATGCGGGTCGAGAACCCCTTGACCACGGTGAGATCGCCAAAGCTCTTGTCGATGTTCCTGGCCTCTATCACCAGCTTGCCGGATTCGGCGGCGTCGCTGGCCACCATCGTCGCGGTGCCCTCTGCGCCGCGATGGCTGCGGAAGCGCTGGCGCATGGTTTGCAACTCGCCGAGGCGGCGCATGTTGCGCTTGCGCCTGGCGGTCACGCCATAGCGCAGCCAATGTTCCTCGCGCACGATCTGGCGGCCGAGCTTGTGCTGGTCGCGCTCTTCCTCTTCCAGCACCTGGTCGCGCCATTCCTCGAAATGCGCAAAGCCCTTTTCCAGCCGCCGCGTCTGGCCGCGATCCAGCCAGACGGTGGCGCGCGTGACGCGCTCGAGAAAGCGGCGGTCATGCGAGATCAGGATCACCGCGGAGGAGGTGCGGGCGAGCTCTTCTTCCAGCCATTCAATCACCGAAAGGTCGAGATGGTTGGTCGGCTCGTCGAGGAGCAGGATGTCGGGTTCCGGCGCCATGACGCGGGCAAGGGCGGCGCGGCGCGCCTCGCCGCCGGACAGGTCGTTCGGCCGCTCCTCGCCGGTCAGGCCAAGATGTTCCATCAGATAGGTGGCGCGATGCGGATCGTCGGCCGGGCCAAGGCCCGCCTCGACATAGGCGCGCACATCGGCGAAGCCGTCCATGTCCGGCATCTGCGGCAGATAGCGGACGGTCGCCGAAGGCTGGCGGAACACCTCGCCGTCCTGCGGCTCGATCATCCCGGCGGCGATCTTGAGCAGCGTCGATTTGCCCGAGCCGTTGCGTCCGACCAGCGCGATCTTCTCGCCGGCGGATGCGCTGAGCGCCGCGCCGTCGAGCAGCGGGGTGCCGCCGAAGGTCAGTTTAATGCCGTCGAGGTTGAGGAGTGGCGGCGCCATGTCAACTTTCTGGAAGAGGATAGGGATGGGCCAGAAGCAGCGCCCGGCCGCGCTCCAGCGCGATGCCAAGCTGCCCTTTGACCTCGTTTGATATAGTGAGCGAGGAACCGAACGCCACCTCGACGCGGTCGAGCGGCCATTTGGCGCCGGTGACCGTCAGGCCGGACAGGTCGGAAAAGCCGAGCACCGAAAACAAGGTGCCGTCGTCATAGTCGAAGCTGGCCTTGCCGCGCAGGATGGGGGCGCCTTCCTGCGCGCCACTGGTCAGCAGCACGGTCGTGCCAGCCTCGGCCAGCCGCACGGCCAGCGCCAGATGCAGGAAGGCATGGTCGGCGCGCTTGCCGCCAAAGGCGCCGGCCAACACGAGGCTGGTGGCGCCACGCTGAAGCGCTTCCGCTATGGCGAGCTCGCCATCGGTCATGTCCTTCTCGGCCGGAAAGACTTTTCGCGGCACGGCGGCGAGATCATCCGGCAGGTTCGCCGGCACCGAGTCGAAATCGCCGACCCAAAGTTCGGGGACAAGTCCAAGCATGCGGGCATGGCCGATGCCGGCATCGGCGGCGATGACGCGCGAGCCAGCGATCTGGCGTTCGAGCCGGGGCGTGCGGATAAGCTCGCCGCCAAGCAGGATGGTGAATGTGCCCATGGCCGTCGCCCTTACCAGCCCGTCGGGCGAAACGGAAGCGGGATGCCGCGCGCTTCGGCTGCGAGCCTGCCGGCGAACATTAGCTGCCCGGCAAACTTCCGCTTGCGCGCCGCTTCGGCCGGGCCTATCTGTCGAAACGCTCTAACGGGGTGCCGGACGTGATCCGGCTGAGAGGCGATCAAGCCAACCCGCTGAACCTGATCCGGTTTGTACCGGCGGAGGGATTAGACGTTTCGGACCATCCGGCGCCTCAATTCCTTGTCACTCGAACGAAGGAGGCGCCGATATGCGCGCAATACTGTCCCATCTCATTCTCGCAACCGGCTTTGTTTCGCTTCTGGCGGGCGTCGCGCCTGCCGCTGCGAAGGACAAGCTCACCGTCTATACCTATGAAAGCTTTACCGCCGATTGGGGTCCCGGCCCGGCGGTGAAGAAGGAATTCGAGGCCGAATGCGGCTGCGATCTCGAATTCGTCTCGGTGGCCGACGGCGTGGCGCTCCTCAACCGCGTCAAGCTCGAAGGCGCCGGCACCAAGGCCGACATCGTGCTCGGCCTCGACACCAATCTCACCGCCGACGCCAAGGCGAGCGGACTGTTCGCGCCGCATGGCGAAGTCTCCGCCATCGACGTGCCTGGAGGTTGGAGCGACGACACTTTCGTGCCTTTCGACTACGGCTATTTCGCCGTCGTCTATGATACGCAGAAGCTTAAAGTCCCGCCGAAGAGCCTGAAGGAGCTGATCGAAGGCGCCGGCACGGACAAGATCGTCATTCAGGATCCGCGCACCTCGACGCCCGGTCTCGGGCTGCTTTTGTGGGTGAAGTCAGTCTATGGCGACAAGGCGCCGGAGGCCTGGGCAAAGCTCAAGACCAAGGTCCTGACGGTGACGCCGGGCTGGAGCGAGGCCTATGGCCTGTTCACCAAGGGCGAGGCGCCGATGGTGCTGTCCTACACCACCTCGCCGGCCTACCACATGGTGGCCGAGAACACCGAGCGCTACCAGGCGGCCTCGTTCGAGGAAGGCGAATACCTGCAGATCGAGGTTGCCGGCATCACCACGACGGGCGCGAAGAACCCGCTGGCGCAAAAGTTCATCGCCTTCATGACCGGACCGAAATTCCAGGATGTCATTCCGGAAACCAACTGGATGTTCCCAGCCGGCAAGACCGACAAGCCGCTCAACCCGGCCTTCGACAAATTGGTGAAGCCGACCAAGACCTTGCTGTTCAGCCCGCAGGAGGTCGCCGCCAACCGCAAGGCGTGGGTGGATGAGTGGCTGGCGGTGATGAGCAAGTAGGGCGTCTCGGTTATTATCCTTCCAAGATGATCGCTCTACGGCAGGACAGAGGGGGGCGCGAAGGAACGCGGCATACGTTAACTCGAACCCTGTATGTGCAGCGTGCACCCCGTGCCTGACTCCCGCATCACTGCCGGTATCATCGCGCTGGCGGCCATCGCCCTCCTCATCGGCGGTGCCTTCGCCGGCCTCGCCGTCGAAGGCGCGCACGATCTCTCCGGCGCTGCCGCCGCCTTCGACAATTATCTCCTGCGCGTCGCCCGCTTCACGCTGTGGCAGGCGGCTCTCTCGACGCTGCTGTCGGTCGCGCCGGCGCTGCTCGTGGCGCGCGCTTTGTCGAGACACCCAAGTTTCCCGGGACGCCGCCTGATCCTGCAATTGTTCACCGTGCCGCTGGCCTTGCCGGCGATCGTCGCCGCACTCGGCATTCTGGCGCTCTACGGTCGGGTCGGATATTTTGCCGGCGTCTTCGCCCGACGTGGCGGTGCGGATTGGCCGGGGATCTACGGCCTCTCCGGCATCCTTGTCGCTCATGTCTTCTTCAACCTGCCCTTGGCGACGCGACTGTTCCTCGAGGCGCTGGGCACCGTTCCGGCCGACCAGTGGCGGCTGGCGAGCCAGCTCGGCATGGGTGCCTGGCCGGCCTTCCGGCTGATCGAATGGCCGGTGCTGCGCGCGGCCCTGCCGGGGATTGCCGGGCTGGTCTTCATGCTCTGCATCACTTCCTTCACCATCGTGCTGACGCTCGGCGGCGGTCCGGCCGCGACGACACTGGAAGTGGCCATCTACCAGGCGCTGCGCTTCGATTTCGATCCTGCGCGGGCCGTAACACTGACGTTTCTTCAGATCGCGCTCACCTTCGTCGTGGTCGCAGCACTCACGCGGCTCGGCGCCAACACGGTCGGTGATGCCAATCTGCCGGTGGCGCCGCGCCGCTACCTTTCTGCGGGCCGGCTCGAAACCGTGCTGAATGCCGGCCTCATCATGCTTGCCCTGCTGTTCGTCGCCGGACCGATGCTGGCGACCGTGCTTTCAGGCCTGGAGGCCGATCTCGGCCGGCTGGCAGGCGAGGAAGCGGTGCGCCGCGTCACCCTCACAAGCGCCGGCCTTGCCCTGCTTGCGGCGCTTCTCAGCGTGACGCTCTCGCTGGCGCTGATCGCGGCACGGCGCGCGCTGGCTCTGCGGGGCCGGGCAGGCGGGGCCATGGGCCTGCTCGAACATGCCGCCGACACCGGCGCCGGCTTCGTGCTCGTGGTGCCACCGATCGTGCTCGGCGCCGGCTGGTTCCTGGCGCTTCGCCACGTCACCGACGTCTTTGCCATCGCGCCGGCCATGGTCGTCGCCGTCAACGCAGTGATGGCGATGCCCTTCGCCGTCCGCGCCGTTCGCCCGGCCTATGACGCGGCGAGCGAGCGCCACGAGCGGCTTTGCCTTGCGCTCGGCATATCCGGCTGGAACCGGCTCAGCCTGATAGACTGGCCGTCGCTCAGGCGGCCTTTGGCGACCGGCTTTGCCTTCGCCATGGCGCTGTCGCTCGGCGATCTCGGCGTGATCGCGCTGTTCGGCAGCGATTCCGTGCAGACCTTGCCCTATCTGCTTTTGGCGCGCATGAGCAGCTACAGGACAGCCGACGCCGCGGGACTTGCCTTGCTGCTCGGCCTCGTCTGCCTGATGCTGGTGGTCGCGGCCGACTGGCTGGGGCGGGAAGGAAAGTCATGACGACGACCATCGACGGCATCGCCGCGCAAAAGGGTCTCCCCGTCGCGCTGGATGGCGTCTCGTTCAGCTATGGCGAATCTTCCTTTCGCTTCGACGCCGAATTCGCAGCCGGCAGGATCACCGCCATCATGGGGCCGAGCGGCTCCGGCAAGTCGACGCTGCTCAATCTGATAGCCGGCTTCGAAGTGCCCGATGCGGGCAAGGTCCTGATCGGCGGCGTCGGTCTCGGAAACACGCCGCCTTCGATGCGGCCGGTGTCGATGGTGTTCCAGGAAAACAATTTGTTTGCGCATCTTTCCGTCGAAGCCAATGTCGGGCTCGGCCGCTCGCCGTCGCTGAAACTCGGCGACGCCGATCGCGCGGACGTCGCCGAGGCGCTGGCGCGGGTTGGTCTTGCCGGCAAGGAAAAGCGGCTGCCGCGCGAGCTTTCCGGCGGCGAGCGGCAGCGCGTGGCGCTGGCGCGGGTGCTGCTGCGCGACCGGCCCGTTTTGCTGCTCGACGAACCTTTCGCGTCGCTCGGCCCGGCGCTGCGCGACGACATGCTGGACCTTGTGGCCGGCATCCATGCCGAGCGCGAAATGACGGTGTTGTTCGTCACGCATCAGCCGGAAGATGCGCGCCGCATCGGGCAGGACGTGGCATTTCTCGACGAAGGCACGATCGCGGCAGCCGGGCCCGCCGAGGATTTCTTCGATCGGTCTGGACCGGATGCGTTCCGGCGCTATATCGGCGATCGAGGCGGCACCGTTGCCGGATCACAACATGTTGCCCGGAAGCGGACATAATTTATGGCCAAACCGGCAATGGGCGATCCGGCGTTTCCTTGCCTTGTCCGGGGGAGTATGGCTAGGTCCGGCCATGCTGGTCCGGATGGGCCGTGATTTGCCGAAAGATTTGGAAAGGAAGCCGACCTGTCGAGCGGCGCTGAGAAGGTGTGGATGAAGCCGCTGGCACGATTTCTCGCGCTGGCGAGCGTCGCCGTGCTGGCGAGCTGCCAGATGTTCACGCCGCCGGACGTGCAGGAGAGCGGCTTCCAACCTTCCGACAAGCCGATCACCGTCGACAATGTCGTGGCCAACGCCAAGCTCGCAGAGATGGCGAAGGCGCAGCACCCGCGGATTCTCGCCACCTATGGCGGCGAATATTCCGACCCAAAGCTCGAACGCATGGTGGCCAAGGTCGTCGGCAACCTGACGGTGGTATCGGCCAACCCGACCCAGACCTATCGCATCACCATCCTCAACTCGCCCAACGTCAACGCCTTCGCGCTGCCGGGCGGCTATCTCTATGTGACGCGCGGCCTGCTGGCGCTGGCCAATGATTCCTCCGAGCTTGCCGCCGTCATCGCGCATGAGATGGGCCACGTCACCGCGAATCACGGCCTGCAGCGGCAGCAGCTCGAAGCCGAGGAGGGCCTGGCGACCAAGGTGGTTTCCGATGTGCTCGGCGACAGCCCGACCGCCAAGGCGGCGCTGATCCGCGGCAAGCTCAGGCTCGCGCAATTCTCGCGCAACCAGGAACTGCAGGCCGACGCCATCGGCATCAAGTCGATCGGCGAGGCGGGCTATGATCCCTATGCCGCCGGCCGCTTCCTGCAGTCGATGTCGGCCTATACGGATTTCCGCTCGGTGAGCGGCGCCACCGACGCCAGCCTCGACTTCCTGGCGACGCACCCGAACACGCCGCAGCGTATCGAGCTGGCGCAGCGCCTCGCGCGCAATTTCGGCCCGCCCGGCGTCGGCACGCGCGACCGCGACGCATTTCTGGCCGGCATAGACGGCCTGCTTTACGGCGACACGCCGGAAGAAGGCTATGTGCGCGGCCAGACCTTCATGCACCCCAATCTCGGCGTCTCCTTCACCGTGCCGAACGGTTTCGTCATCGACAATTCGGCGGCTGCCGTCACGGCGACCGGGCCTGGCGACATCGCCATCCGCTTCGACGGCGTGGCGATCGACAAGTCCGTCTCGCTCACCGATTACATCCGCAGCGGCTGGGTAGCGGGGCTGGAAGACGCCAGCGTGCGCCGGGACACGATCAACGGCAACGATGCGGCGACGGCGCATGCCAGCGCGCAAGGCTGGCAGTTCGACATCGCGGTGATCCGCGCCGGCGGCCAGGTCTACAGGCTGCTGACGGCCGCGCCCTCGGCCAGCACTTCGCTGGACCCGGTCGCGCGCTCGGTCAGCGGTTCCTTCCGCGTGCTGAGCCCAGCCGAGAAGGCGGCGCTGAAGCCGCTGCATATCCGGGTCGTCACCGTTCAGGCCGGCCAGACCATGGGCTCGCTCGCCGCGCAGATGGTCGGCGTCGATCGCAAGCTCGATCTGTTCCGCGTGCTCAACGCCATGTCGCCGGGCGCGACTGTGTCGTCCGGCGACAAGGTCAAGATCGTCACCGACAAATAAGACCGACGCCCCGCTTTCCGGCGGCTTCCGCTTGATGGTGATGGCGTTTCGTTGAATCGCCATCACGATCCTTGTTGGAGCATGATGTCGTCCGAAACCGGTTCCCACTTATCGGGATCATGCTCTCTCGACGCTGCCACGCCATCGCTGCTGCTATCTGATCCCGTCAGAGCCGCCGGTGCTGCCAGTATCAGTGCCGCCGGAATCAGTGCTGCCGGTGCTGCCAGTGTCGGTGCTGCCGGAGTCAGTGCTGCCGGTACTGCCAGTGCCGGTGCTGCCAGTTTCGGTGCTGCCGGTGCTGTCACCGTCGGTGCTGCCGCTGTCAGATCCGCCGCCGCGGGGCTCGGGGTGATCGCCGCCATTGCCACGCCAAGATGCGGATCCGGTGCCGTTCGGTATGCGCTTGGCCGGTATCTTGGTGACCGGTGGCGGCGCTTTTGGCGCGGGGGTACGGACCACCTTTATCTTCGTGACCACTTTGGTCACCACCTTGGGCTTGCACACAGGGACCGTCTTTTCGCTTCGCTTGGGCGAGAGACCGAGAATGGCCATCGAATAAGCCTCCTGCCGGTCGATGCCGGCTCGGAGGAAAGCCAAGGCGCGCGCCGGGTCGGCGGGCACGCCGTTGCGGCCTTCCTTGAAGATCACCGCAAGGTCCTTGGTGGCATCGACATGCCCCATCGCCGCTGCCTGGAGCAGCAGGTCCAGTCCCTTGCCGGTGTCGCGCTGGACGCCAACACCGTCGAACAAAGCGCGCCCCAAGGCAGTCATGCCGTAGGGATCTCCCTTGTCCGACGCCTGCGCATAGAGGCTGTTGGCCTTGGTCAAATCCGGAGCCGCGCTCATTCCGGATGCGGCGATGTAGCCGAGTTCGTACACGGCACGGACGTGCCCCTTATCGGCCGCCTCCTGGATCACATTCCTCGCTTCGTCGATCCGGCCCGACGCCAGCAGTGCCCGCCCCAACTCGTAGCGGAAGCGCGCAATGTCGGGATAGGACTTCACCGCCGCCTCGCAAGCTTCGACAGCTCCGCCGCCGATCTCGTTCGGCAAGCGGCCCGAGACAACACCCTGCAGGTCGAGCGGCTCGCCGGCGGCTTGGTCGCAAGGGTCGACGCTCGGCGAGAGTTGCATCGTCGACCGCTTCGCGGCGCTGCCCGCGCGGATATCGACGCCGACTTCGACGGGCGCGACCGAACCGATCTGCGGCTCGTAGCGCAGTTTGTCGACCTCGGGGGCCGTCAGGCTCGATTGCGGCGAAAGGACGCGGTCGGGCAGGGACAGCGTGCCGGCCGCCGGGTAGCTCGCAAGCTTGAGGCTGATAGAGGCATCCTTGGCCGGAAGCTCCAGTTTCAGCGGAACCGGACCGACGCCGAGCGGGACCTGGATATCGCGACGTCCAATCGCTTCGGCGGCGTCGGCCACCTGGATTCCGCGTTCCGCCGTCTGCTGGTCCTGCTCAGCTTCCGGCGGCGGCGCCGGTTGCTCCGCCCCGCGCATCAGCACGACGTCGTCGATCAGCGAGGAGTTCTCCCACGGAACCTGCTTGCCGTTGGTGGCCTTGACCACGTCGCGGCGGACGGCCGCCATCACCGACCGTATCTCCTGGTCTGGCGCCAGCGCACGGCGGGAGAAGGACGACGAAAACGGGCTGAGGTCGCCGGACCCGTCATAGGCGACAGCGCCGGGCTCGGTGGCAAAGGCAATCAGCGTGTTCTGCGAGCCCGTTACCTGCGCAAGGCCGCTGCCGCCGGCGACGATCAACTGGTCGCCCAGCCAATAGTCCTTGCGCGGGAAAGGATCGTTGCGGCAAGCGTCGAGGATGATCATCTGGACTTTCGATCTCGAGCGCAGCTGCCGCAATATGTCGTCGACCTTGATGGCCTGGACCTCCATGTCGGCCGCATCTTTCAGCGACGCATCGACCGGGATCAGGAAATTCTCTCCGCCGATCTGGAAGCCGTGCCCCGAATAATAGACGACCGCCAGATCGGCGCCGTCCGCCGCCGCCAGATAGTTGCGGAACCGCTCTTCGAACTGAAGCTTGGTCAGGTCCTTGGCGGCGAACACCTCGAAGCCGGCCAGCCGGAATGTCCTCGACACGTTCTCCGCGTCCTTGTCCGGGTTCTTGAGCGTCGGGATTTCGCGGTATTGCGAATTGCCGATCACAAGAGCAACCCTTCGCTCGGCATGCGCTTGAAACGTCGTGAGACCCACGAGGATCAAGAGTGCAATCAACGCGCAGCATCGCAGCATGGCAAATCCCCCATGTGGTGTGATCTGGAGGAGTCAAAAAGCCGATTGCGGCGCAACAGTCTGTTAAAGAGCTCACAATCCTAGTTATCACCGAGGAAAAATTGCCCCGATGACGGCGTGCTCTTATTAATAAATTTCTTAATCTTTGAGCTTGGCCCGGACTGACTTCAGGCGGCTTCCGCCAGGAATTCAGGGTTCTGCTTCACCAGCGCCAGCTTCAGCTTTTCCATGGCACGCGCCTCGATCTGGCGGACGCGCTCCTTGGAGATGCCGAGCTGTTCGCCAAGCGATTCCAGCGTGGCGCCGTCATCGCTCAGCCTGCGCTCCTCGATGATGCGAAGCTCCCGGGCATTGAGCGCGCCGAGCGCGCTCCGCAGCCAGATAGCGCGGCGCTGGACGTCGATCCTCTCGCCGACGATCTCGTCGGGAAGCGGGTCTTCGGAAACCAGGAAATCCATCCGCTCGGCGGCGCCGTTCTCGTCGGCCAAAGGCGCGTTGAGCGAGCTGTCGGGGGAAGACAGGCGCGAATCCATCATCGCCACGTCGGCCTCCGGCACGCCCAGCGCCGCCGAGACCTCGCGGTAGAGCGAGGCATTGGAGAGCGGCTCGGCGCCGTTGGCGAGTCGCGCGCGCAGACGCCTGAGATTGAAGAACAGCGCCTTCTGCGCGGAACTGGTGCCGCCGCGCACGATCGACCAGTTGCGCAGGATGTAATCCTGCATCGAGGCGCGAATCCACCAGGTGGCATAGGTCGAGAAGCGTACTTCGCGCGCGGGTTCGAAACGGGCGGCCGCCTCGAGCAGGCCGACATGCCCCTCCTGAATGAGATCGCCGAGCGGCAGGCCGTAATGGCGGAATTTCGAGGCCATGGAGATCACAAGGCGCATATGGGCGACAGTGATCCTGTGCAGCGCGTGCTGGTCGTTCTCTTCCTTCCAACGGAGCGCAAGGACATGCTCCTCGTCGCGCTCGAGGTATGGAGCCTTCATTGCCGCCCGGACCAATGTCCGTCCTGCCGCGTCTTCGATCATGCCGGCTCCTTTTGCGACGATTGCGCGTATGGCGGTTGAAAAGATGCCGCCGCGCCCTACAACAGCCATGCAACGTGTCAGGCGCATGGATGGTTCCGCCGCCCGAGGGGGTAGATGGTGCCGACGGAAATATTCTGTTATCTGCCGGGAAAGCCTTTTGGCGAATTCTCGGCGGTTTAGAGAATCAGATTTCTGGCAGAGCCGATTTTTGAAATCTGGTTCCTTATTTTGCAGCCTTCTATCTGCCAGTTTCCGGCTCGCACAGTCGCGCCGGGGCACCGGTCAAAACGGGATCACAGAAAAATGAAATGGCTCAAACCGCTTCTTATCGCCGGAACGCTGCAGGTTCTGGCGATCACCGCCGGCTATGCCGGCGCCAATCTCGACCAGATCAAGCAAGCCGGGGTGCTCAAGGTAGGCACTGAAGGCACCTATGCGCCCTTCACCTATCACGATGAGTCCAACGCGCTGGTCGGCTTCGACGTCGAGATCGCCAAGGCCATCGGCGACAAGCTCGGCGTCAAGATTCAGTTCCTTGAAGGCAAGTGGGACGGCCTGATCGCCGGCCTCGACGCCAACCGCTACGACGCCGTCATCAACGAGGTCGGCATCACCGATGCGCGCAAGGCCAAGTATGATTTCTCCGATCCCTACATCGCCTCGAAGGCGGTGCTGATCGTGCGTGGCGACAACACCGATATCAAGACCTTCGCCGATCTCAAGGGCAAGAAGTCGGCGCAGTCGCTGACCTCCAATTTCGGCAAGCTCGCCGAGAAGAACGGCGCCGAGCTCGTCGGCACCGACGGGTTCGACCAGTCGATCCAGCTTCTGCTCACTGGCCGCGCCGACGCCACGATCAATGACAGCCTGTCCTTCCTCGATTTCAAGAAGCACAAGCCGGACGCCAATGTGAAGATCGCGGCGCAGGAAGAGAATGCCGATTATTCCGGCGTCATCCTGCGCAAGGGCGATCCGGAGCTGGTCGCGGCCATCAACAAGGCGCTGGCCGACATCAAGGCCGACGGCACCTACCAGAAGATCGCCGACAAGTATTTCGGCCAGGACGTTTCGAAGTAAGGCAATCGTCCTTTGCTCGGATACCGGCGGGCCGTCTTCGACGACCCGCTGTTTTTGCACGACATTCATCGGGGTCGTCTTTGACGGCCCGCCGGTTTTTGCATGATAGTCAGTCCATACGGGGGACGCGCCGCCGTATCTGGAAGGGAGAAGCGCTTCGTGCCGCACTGGCTGCAATTGATGCTGGAATCGTTGCCGACGCTGTTGTGGGCGGCGCTGATCTTCACCGTGCCGCTGAC
Source organism: Mesorhizobium sp. CA10 (assembly GCF_020165285.1). Classification (NCBI taxonomy): domain Bacteria; kingdom Pseudomonadati; phylum Pseudomonadota; class Alphaproteobacteria; order Hyphomicrobiales; family Phyllobacteriaceae; genus Mesorhizobium; species Mesorhizobium sp. CA10. The sequence continues at coordinate 248,115 of NZ_JAIUHV010000009.1, read as the reverse complement.
GCTCCTGTCCTTCGCGCTCGGGCTCATCGCCGGACTGGTGACGGCGCTGATCCGGCTGTTCGGTCCGAAGCCGCTGGTCGCGCTGGTGCGCTTCTATGTCTGGATCTTTCGCGGCACGCCGCTGCTTGTTCAGTTGTTCCTGATCTTCTATGGCCTGCCGTCGGTCGGCATTCTGCTCGATGCCTTTCCCGCCGCGCTGATCGGCTTCACGCTCAATATCGGCGCGTACACCTCCGAGATCATCCGGGCCGTCATCGGCTCGGTGCCGAAGGGGCAGTGGGAAGCTTCCTATTCGATCGGCATGACCTGGAGCCAGGCGATGCGGCGCACCATTCTGCCACAGGCGGGCCGCGTTGCCGTGCCGCCGCTTTCCAACACCTTCATCTCGCTGGTCAAGGATACCTCGCTGGCCGCCGCGATCACGGTGCCCGAGATGTTCCAGGCCGCGCAGCGCATCGTCGCCACCACCTATGAGCCGCTTATCCTCTATGTCGAGGCGGCCGCGCTCTATCTCGCGTTGAGCTCGGTGCTGTCGGCGCTGCAGGCGCGGCTGGAAGTGCGGCTCAACCGCTATGGCGGGTTCCTGGAGGCCAACGCATGATCGGCCTCAGCAACATCGAGAAGCGCTTCGGCGACAATCTGGTGCTGAAGGGCGTGACCGTCACCCTCGACGAGGGCAGCGTGACCGCGCTGGTCGGCCCTTCGGGCGGCGGCAAAAGCACGCTCTTGCGCTGCATCAACCTGCTGGAAATCCCGACCTCCGGTTCCTTGCGCATCGGCGACGAGACGCTTGCGTTTCATCCGGGTGGCAAGGTGCCGGCCAAGGATATCCAGCGCATCCGCCTGCAGACCGGCATGGTGTTCCAGAATTTCCAGCTCTTCCCGCACCGCACGGCGATCGAGAATGTCATGGAAGGGCTGGTGACGGTGCTGAAATGGCCTGAGCCGAGGGCGCGCGAGCGGGCGATGGCGCTGCTCGAAAAGGTCGGCATGGCGGAAAAGGCCGACGCCTGGCCGGCGACGCTGTCCGGCGGCCAGCAGCAGCGCGTGGCGATCGCCCGGGCGCTGGCGCCGTCGCCGCGCGTGCTGCTCTGCGACGAGCCTACCTCTGCGCTCGATCCGGAACTGGCGCAGGAAGTGGTCGACGTGCTCGGACAGCTTGCCCGCGAAGGCACGACAATGGTGATGGCCACGCATGATCTCAGGCTCGCCTCGAAGATCGCGCAGGAGGTGGTGTTCCTGGATGCTGGCGTCATCGTCGAGAAAGGCCCGGCTTCGGTCGTGTTCGACAATCCGGAGCGCGCGCGAACCAAGCGCTTCATCGCCTCGCTCAGGCAAGAGGAGGCGCAGAAGGAAGGCGGCGGCTAAGCCTCCCAACTTTCTACTTGTGGGGCCAATCGCATAGGGCGGCGCTGGCCCCCTCATCCGGCCGCTACGCGCCCACCTTCTCCCCGGTGGGGAGAAGAGCTTGGCGCCGGCGCTGACAACCTCCTCTCCCTCGGGGAGAGGTCAGCCGAGCGAAGCGGAGGCTGGGTGCGGGGGGCGCTATATGCGAGAGGCCACAAGCAAAAAACCCGGCGCGAGGCCGGGTTCTTCGTAAACTCAAAAGCGAAAAAGCTCAGGCAGCTTCTTCCTGCTCGGCTTCCTCATTGTCTGCCTTGGCGCCGCGCTTCGGACCCTTGTTGAGGTTGACCTCAATGAGGCGCACCGCCTCGGTCTCCGACATGCGGTTCACAGCGGCGATCTCGCGGGCCATGCGGTCGAGCGCGGCTTCGTAGAGCTGACGCTCGGAGTAGGACTGCTCCGGCTGGTTGTCGGCGCGGTAGAGGTCGCGCACAACTTCCGAGATCGAGATCAGGTCGCCCGAGTTGATCTTGGCGTCATATTCCTGAGCGCGGCGCGACCACATGGTGCGCTTGATGCGGGCGCGGCCCTGCACGACCTTCAGCGCGCGGTCGACATAATCCTCTTCCGACAGCTTGCGCATGCCGATCGAGGTCGCCTTGGCGACCGGCACCTTCAGCCGCATCTTGTCCTTCTGGAAATCGATGACGAACAGTTCCAGCTTGTGACCCGCAACTTCCTGCTCGTCGATCGCCACGATCTGGCCGACGCCATGCGCCGGATAGACGATGAATTCGCCGGTCTTGAACCCGTGGCGAGCCGCGTTGGACTTCTTCTGCGGGGTGATCGTTGCCATTACGCCCTGAACTCCTTAGTTGTGCAGCCGGCATCATGCCGGCTCGAACCCACGAGGTCGGCAAAGCCGACCGTTAGCCGCGCAACAGGATGAACCCACCGGAAAAGCCAAGGGCCGGCATATCGCACGAATGCGACCGCCTGCCCCAGATCGCTCTGGTCCGGATCTAAAAGCTCACCTTTCAGTGATTTGGGGCGTTAGCGCCATAAATCGACGTTGTGTCACCGGCATGTTTCGTTGATGTAACACAAAAAGTCGGAAGAATCAAGGTTTTGCTGCATTCGCTAACGCCAAGCGGCAGCGCTGCCCGTCAAGACAGCAATTGTATCGGTCCGGTTACGCCGCGTCATGCCGGTGTTCCCGGCCGCTATATCAATCGCCTTCGCCGGGCTCCGCCGAGAAATATTTCTCGAACTTGCCGGTCTCGCCGTCGAAGGTCTTGGCGTCCGCCGGCGGCTCTTTCTTGGCCGTGATATTGGGCCACTTCTCGGCGTATTCGGAATTGATCTGCAACCATTTGTCGAGGCCGCCCTCGGTGTCCGGCTTGATCGCGTCGGCCGGGCATTCGGGCTCGCAGACGCCGCAGTCGATGCACTCGTCAGGATGGATGACGAGCATGTTCTCGCCCTCGTAGAAACAGTCGACCGGACAGACCTCGATGCAGTCCATATATTTGCATTTGATGCAATTGTCGGTCACGACATAGGTCATTGCAGGCTCCGGAACGTCCCATTTTGCTGGGCTTTTCGGCTGAGGTAACGCCTTTGCCCGCCGCATGCAAGGGCAGGGATTGCAGGCGGAGCCGGTGTCGCGGAATGGAATTCCAGCCGGAAAGCTTCGGCGAAGTCGTCCGGCCTAACCGTTGCGCAGTTTTCATGGAATTGCTGCAGCCGTGCCGCGGCCCGGCTATATCTCAGTCGTCGCCGAGCAGCCGGTCGGTCTGCCGCCGCTCGCGTTTGGTCGGGCGGCCGCTGCCGGCCTCGCGAAGCGCCGGAATGGCGTCCGGAACCGCCTCGCCTTTGGGTGTCGGCGCTGGCGACATGTCCTCGTAAAGCAGCCGCGCCTCGTCGGCCGGGCCGCGCCTGGCGCCACAGTTCAGCACCTTCCAGACCAGGATACGGCGCTCGAGCGTGATGGTGAGCACGTCGCCGGGCTTGACCAGATCCGAGGCCTGCGCTGCTTTGTCGCGATTGATGCGGACGCGTCCGGCGACGACGACCTTTGCCGCCAAGGACCGCGACTTCACCGCGCGCGAGAAGAACAGCCATTTATCGATGCGCTGGCGGCCTTCTCCAACCATCGCGGCTAGCTTTGTTGGAGCATGATCTCGCCCGAAAACCGGGTCCCACTTTTCGGGATCATGCTCTAGCCTATTTCTTCAGCTGGTCGCGCAAGGCGGCGAGCTTGGCGAAGGGCGAATCCGGATCGAAGCGCTGTGGGCGTTCCTCGCGCGGCTTGCCCTGGAAGGCTGGCTTGCCGCCCGGAGCGTTGCCCTTGCCGTCCTGCCTGCCGCCCTTCCAGTCCGGCCTGCCTTCGCGGCGTTCGCCTTGCGGCTTGCCTTCGCGCCGTTCAGCGCCCTCACGCCGGTCGCCCGTCTCGGGCCTCGGCTTGAACTTCGAGCGGTCGAAGCGCGGCTTGCCGGCGCCTTCGCGCTGCTCGCGGCGGCCTTCCTGGGCGGGCCGATCGCTGGGCTGACCGCTTGCTGCGCCTGCCTCGCGTGCGGGCTGGGCGCCGCGCGGGCGATTGTCGCGACGGTTGTCGTGGCGATGGCGCGGACGCTGATGGTCGAAACGCGCCTGGCGCCACAGGAGCACAGGTTTTGGTTCCTCGGCTTCGGCTGGCGCCTCGCCGGCACTACCCTCCCCCTCGTGGAGAGGATCGGCGCGTAGCGCCGGGGCGGTGGGAGCGCCGGCGCCGGTGGTGTTGGTGCCGTCTGCATCGTCGGCGCGGTCACCCCCACCCGCGTCGCTTCGCGCCGCGACCTCCCCCATCGAGGGGGAGATAAGGGCGCTTTCGGCCGACTCGGGCGCTGCCGCAATGTCCACCGCTGCGGCGTCTTCCACAGCGGCGGCCTCTTCCGGAACGTCGGCCGGAGCTTCTGCCGGCGCTCCCGTGGCAGGCTCCGCTGCCGCTTCCGCGACGGCTTCGGCCGGAGCTTCGGCGGCAGCTGGCTCCGAGCCCTCGACCGTTGCCTCCGCGACGGTATCAGTTGCCGCAGCTTGTGCCTCTGCCTCCCGCGCGGCGCGCGCGGCATTATCCGCGGCGAGCTTGGCCGCGGCCGCTTCGCGGGCGGCGTCGTCCAGCGCGTCGAGCTTCGCCTTAACCTCGGCGGCCGGCTTGGCCTCCGAGCGATAGCCGAGACCTTTCAGGATCTCCTCCATGTCGTCGGCCGTGGCGCCGAGGATCGACATCATCGGCGGCGTCACCATGAAGGCGTGACCGTCATAGGCGCCGTCCGGACGCTGGCCGAGGCCGGGCTTCCAGTTGGTTGCCGGGCGGATGAGGTCGGCAAGCCGCTCGAGGATATCGACGCGCACGGCGCGGCGGCCGAGATTGCGGTAGCCGGCGAGCTTATAGAAGGTCTTGTCGAAGGCCGGGTCGATGACGACCGAGGTGCGGCCGGAAGCCAGCGCATGCACCACATCGCCGAAGCCGGGCTTGTCCTTGCCGTCGTTCTTCAGCGCCCAGAGCAACGTCACCAGGCTAGCCGGCGCCGGCTTGATCAGCGCCGGCACGAAGACATGGTAGGCGCCGAAGCGGACGCCGAGGCGGCGAAGCGCTGCGCGGCCTTCCTGGTCGAGCGACTTCATCTCCTCCGCGATGTCGCGGCGATTGATCAGGCCGAAATGCTCGACCAGCTGGAAGGCGATGCCGCGCGCGATGCCGGCGAGCTGGTCGGCATTCTTCAGGTCGACCAGCGGCTTCAAAAGCGTTTCGATCTGGAAATTGACGAAACGCTCGGCGCGCGCCGCGACCTTGTCGCGGGCGGGGCCGGTCAGCTGCTCGTCGGCAAGCAGAACCAGGCGCGGCTTCAGCGCCTCGTCGGCGGCGACCAGCGTGCCGATCGGCGCGCCGATCCAGCGCAGGACACCGTCCGAGCCCAAAGCCAGGTCGCCATTGGCGCAGGCGGCAAAGCGCTCGGCGCGCGCCTCGAACTCGGCCGCGAGCGCCTTTTGGGCGGCGGTGCGCACCGCCTTGGCGTCCTCGCCGCCGGCGCTCTGGTCGGCGGTGAAGCGGAACCCCTGCAACTCGCCGACGTGATGGCCTTCGACGAGGACGGTTCCGGACGGGCTGATTTCGGCTTCAGGCATGGTATTTTCTCTAAGGCGCCGCATGAGGACGGAAGTCCTGCGGTCTACGAAGCGTTTCGTCAACCGCTCATGCAGCGCATCCGACAATCTGTCTTCGATTTCGCGCGTCTTTTCCTGCCAGTGTAGCTGATCGGCCAGCCAGCCGGGGCGGTTGGAGACGAAAGTCCAGGTGCGGATCTGCGCGATCCGGTGCGACAGCGTGTCGATATCGCCTTCCGTCGTGTCGGCGCGCCGCACCTGCTCGGCCATGTAATTCTCATCGACATGGCCGTGACGCGCAAGGTCCATATAGATCGAGGCGATAAGATCGGCATGCTGTGCCGGCGCGATCTTGCGATAGTCGGGGAGCGCGCAGGCTTCCCAAAGCAGCGCCACGCGCTCCTTGCCGGTGGCCAAGCCGCGGATGTCGCCGTCGCGCGATAGCTGCTCCAGTGCCTGCGCATCCACCGCCGGCAACGCGCGGGTCAGCCCTTCGACAGGCGCATTGGCCTCGATCGAGCGCTTCAGCGCATCGAGGCTGGAAAAGTCGAAATCGGCGGTGCGCCACTGCAGCACCTTCACCGGATCGAAATCGTGTCCCTCGATCTTGGCGACCAGATCCTCGTCGAACGGGTCGACCTGGCCGGTGACGCCGAACGTCCCGTCGCGCAGGTGCCGGCCGGCGCGGCCGGCTATCTGGCCAAGCTCGGCGGCGGTCAGGTTGCGGTATTGATAGCCGTCGAACTTGCGGTTCTGAGCGAAGGCGACGTGATCGAGATCGAGGTTCAGGCCCATGCCGATGGCGTCGGTGGCGACGAGATAGTCGACATCGCCGGACTGGAAGATCTCCACCTGGGCATTTCGGGTGCGCGGGGAAAGAGCGCCGAGCACGACGGCAGCACCCCCCTGCTGGCGGCGGATCAGCTCGGCGATGGCATAGACCTCGTCGGCCGAGAAGGCGACGATCGCCGTGCGCCGCGGCAGCCGAGTGAGCTTCTTCGAGCCGGCATAGGCAAGGTGCGACAGGCGCGGCCGCGTCACCACCGACACGCCCTTCAACAGGCGCTGCAGGATGCCATGCATGGTGGCCGCGCCCAGGAGCAGCGTCTCCTGGCGGCCGCGCAGATGCAGGATGCGATCGGTGAAGATATGGCCGCGCTCGAGATCGCCGGCGAGCTGCACCTCGTCGATGGCGACGAAGGCGGCGTCGGTCTCGCGCGGCATCGCCTCGACGGTGCAAACCGAATACCTTGCGCCGGCGGGCACGATCTTCTCCTCGCCGGTGATCAGCGCCACCTTATGGGCGCCGACCTTCTCGCAGACGCGCGCATAGACCTCGCGGGCAAGCAGCCTCAGCGGCAAGCCGATGACACCGGTCTCATGCGCGACCATTCGCTCGATGGCGAGATGCGTCTTGCCGGTGTTGGTCGGGCCCAGCACGGCCGTCACGTCGCGGCCCGAAAGGATCAGCGGCTGGGAGTGTTTCGGCTGGATGTTCATCGGCTCGGAAATAAGGTTTCTGCCGCTCGTAGTCTGAAGCACGGCGCTGCCGCCGCGTGTGACAGGCGACACATAGGGACTTCGGGCGTGAAGCGAAAGCGGAATGTTCCCTCGCGAAGTGGCTATGCCGGAGGGGGTAGCCAAAATCGGCTGCTTGTTAACAGCTGGAACGAGTCTGGAACGAATCAGCGACGAATCGGTGACTCGTTCTGATTCAGGTTTTGTTCACGGCTATATGTGGATTTTTTGACGGTGAGTCTCACCACATGCTGAATCGCCGAATTGGCCCAATTCCTGCTTGGCCTCGGCCGGACCCCGGTCGTCGTTAACCTTTGCCGAACAACGGTCAGGCCCGACCTGAGGGCAGACTTCAACGGTCTGAAATTGTTGACTTTTCTTAATCGCTTTTAACGAGTTCGGTGACGTTTGCACCGTCCACTGTTAACTTTCCGGCCAAAGCCGGAACGAATCGGCGACGAATCAGCGATCTGGCGGTTTTCCCGGTTTGTTCACCCCTAGATATGGTGTTATCCACAGCTTGCCCACCGAGAATTCACAGCTTGTCGCAGCGGTTATGCACAGAACGTGGCTGCGGCCGTTAACTTTTGCGTGCCGAATTGAGGCAAGGTGTCGCGCCGGGCTGCCGGCGGGACAAAAAGGCGGCTCCGGTGCCGGAGCCGCCTGGCAACAAATGGTATCAGGCGAAATACTGGCCGCCATTGGCGGTGATGGTCGAGCCGGTGATGAAGCCGGCTTCGTCAGAAGCCAGGAAGACGACGCAGCGCGCGATCTCTTCCGGCTCGCCGAGGCGACCGACCGGGATCTGAGCGATGATCGACTCCCGTACTTTTTCCGGCACGGCCATGACCATGTCGGTGGCGATGTAGCCGGGGCAGACGACATTGACGGTAATGCCGGCGCGAGCCCCCTCTTGAGCCAGCGCCTTGGTGAAGCCGATATCGCCGGCTTTCGAGGCCGAATAATTGACCTGGCCCATCTGACCCTTCTGGCCGTTGATCGAGGAAATGGTGATGACGCGGCCGAACTTGCGGTCGCGCATGCCGCTCCACAAAGGATGCGTCATGTTGAAGACGCCGGACAGATTGGTGTCGATCACTTCCTTCCACTGTGCGGGCGTCATCTTGTGGAACATGGTGTCGCGAGTAATGCCGGCATTGTTGACCAGCACGGAGACCGGACCGAGATCGGCCTCCACCTGCTTGATGCCTGCGGCGCAGGCCTCGTAGTCGGCGACGGACCATTTGTAGACGGGGATACCTGTCTCGGCCTTGAATTTCTGGGCCGCCTCGTCATTGCCGGCATAGTTCGCCGCGACCGAATAGCCGGCGGTCTTCAAGGCGACCGATATCGCCGCGCCGATGCCGCGTGTTCCGCCCGTGACGATTGCTACTTTGGTCATGTGTGCTCCTCCCTGTTGATCGGAGGAGCGAGTAGGGAGTAGCGAATAGCGAGTAGGGGATTGAAGCCTGCTGCGCCGACGCCGTTTTCCCTATTCGCTACTCCCTATTCGCTATTCGCTCAGTTCAGCGCTTCCACGCACATCGCAACGCCCATGCCGCCGCCGATGCACAGCGTGGCAAGGCCCTTCCTGGCGCCGCGGCGACGCATCTCGTAGACCAGCGTGTTGAAGACGCGGGCGCCCGAAGCGCCGATCGGATGGCCGATGGCGATGGCGCCGCCGTTGACGTTGACGATCGAGGGATCCCAGCCCATGCCCTTGTTGACGGCGCAGGCCTGCGCGGCGAACGCCTCGTTGGCCTCGACGAGGTCGAGGTCCTTGACCGACCAGCCGGCCTTCTCCAGCGCCCGCTTCGAAGCGGGAATAGGCCCTGTGCCCATGATCGCCGGATCGACGCCGGCGGTCGCCCAGGAGGCGATGCGCACCAGCGGGGTGATGCCGCGCCGCACGGCCTCGGCCTCGGTCATCAGCAGCGCGCCGGCGGCGCCGTCATTGATGCCCGACGCGTTGGCGGCGGTGACCGTGCCGTCCTTGTCGAAAGCGGGCTTCAGCTTGGTCATGGCGTCGAGCGTCGCGCCGTGCCGGATGTACTCGTCCTGGTCGACTGTTGTGTCGCCCTTCTTGCCCTTGATGGTGAAGGCGACGATCTCGTCCTTGAACTTGCCGGCCTTCTGCGCAGCCTCCGCCTTGTTCTGCGAGGCGAGCGCGAACTCGTCCTGGGTTTCGCGGGTGATCTGGAACTGGCGGGCGACGTTCTCGGCGGTGTTGCCCATATGGTAGCCATTGAAGGCATCCCACAGGCCGTCCTTGATCATGGTGTCGATCATCTTGTAGTCCCCCATCTTGACGCCGGCGCGCAGGTACTCGGCATGCGGCGACATCGACATCGATTCCTGGCCGCCGGCAACGATCACCTTGGCGTCGCCGGTGGCGATCTGCTGCATGCCGAGCGCAATGGCGCGCAGGCCCGAGCCGCAAACCTGATTGAGGCCCCAGGCCGTGGTCTCCTTCGGCAGGCCGGCATTGATCGAGGCCTGGCGGGCTGGGTTCTGTCCCTGCGCGGCGGTCAGCACCTGGCCGAGGATGACCTCGTCGACTTCCGCCGCCTCGACGTTCGCGCGCGCCAGCAATTCCCTGATGACGACGGCGCCGAGCTCATGCGCCGGCGTGGCGGCGAAACTGCCGTTGAAGGATCCGACCGCGGTGCGAGCGGCGCTGGCGACGACGATGGAATTGGAAGCGGACATTTTCTTCTCCAGACTTCGAGGTGTCGTGTTCTAGGCTATCCTTGAAGACTTTCTTGCCGGTTCAGGCAGCCGAGTCAAACCGGAAATGGGCATGGCCGCCATGCGCGGCAAGCAGGGCGCGCGCCGGTTGTGGCAACATGACGTTGACCGCGCGGCGAATTTTGTCATGCCCTGCAGCATTAATTGATGCCGCAGTGCACAAACCGCTTGGAATTGTGAGGCTTTTGCGCGTATCCTCGATAAAGGGCGCAATCGTTACCGGCCGCTTACTCCTAGAGGTGCCGGTGTCCTGGGGAGGATACGGATGGCCGCAAAAGACGACCCGATCGTCATCAAGAAGTATGCCAATCGCCGGCTCTACAATACCGGCACGAGCACCTATGTGACGCTCGAGGACTTGGCCGAGATGGTCAAGAAGGGCGAGGAATTCACGGTCCAGGACGCAAAGACCGGTGACGACATCACGCATCCGGTGCTGACGCAGATCATCTTCGAGCTGGAGAACAAGGACGGGCAGAACATGCTGCCGATCCCGTTCCTGCGCCAACTCATCTCCTTCTACGGCGATCAGATGCAGATGATCGTGCCGAGCTTCCTCGAACAATCGATGATCGCCTTCTCCAAGGAGCAGGAGCGGTTTCGCGAGCAGCTCAAGGGTACCTTCGGGAAAACGCCGATCGACATGATGAAGACGCCGATCAAGGCGCTCGAGGAACAGACGCGACGCAATGTCGAGATGTTCCAGAACGCCATGCGCATGTTCACGCCGTTCCCGCCCGCCGGCGGCAATTCAGCGCCGGCCGCCGAGCCAGCGAAGAAGGAAGAGAAGGGCGACGATCTGCAGGAATTGAAGGCGCAGATTGCGGCGATGCAGCGCAAGCTGGACACGATGTCCTGACGGGTGTGCCGCCGTTTCGCGGCGGTCGCGAACGCTGGAGATTGGCGCAAAGGCCCACCCCTTCGTCATCCTCGGGCTTGACCCGAGGATCCATTCCGTGACCGACGCCGTACGGCGCAACGGTGCAGAATTCTGTATACGTTGCAACGCCTTAGCGTCACGGAATGGATTCTAGGGTCTGCGCGCGTCGCTTCGCTCCTTGCTCCGCCCTAGAATGACGACCTCAGACGCGTTCCGGCTAATGGTCATCGTCCCACGCTAATGGCCCGTCGTAACGGGCGCGGGGCCTGATCGGCCGGTTGCTGGTCACCTGTTCGACGGCATGGGCCGTCCAGCCGACGCTGCGGCCGAGCGCGAACAGGCGGAACGGCGCATCGGCCGGCAGGCTGAGGCTGCGCGTCATCGCGGCCAGCGCAAAATCGATGTTCGGATGCAGTCCGGTCGCGGCGAGCACGGCGTCGCGAAGATGTACGATCCCGTCATCGATCTCCAGGTCAGGCAGCAGTGCTTGCGCGCGCGGATCGCCTTCCGGGTAAAGCGGGTGGCCGAAGCTTGGCAGCGGCCGGTCATGAGCGAGCCAGCGTGCAATCGCCTCGTCCGGACCCAGCCGCCCGGCATCCTCGACAAGGGTGATCGCCGCCGCGCCGGCGCCGCCATGACGCGGGCCGGTCAGCGTCGCAAGGCCTGCGAGCAGGCAGGCGGCGACCGGCGCGCCGGTGGAGGCCGCGACGCGGGCGGCGAAGGTCGAGGCGTTGAGCTCGTGATCGGCCAAAAGCACCAGCGCCTTGCGGATGAGATCGGCGCCGGCGGCTTCCACCGACCAGCCCTGCGCCAGCCTGATATGCACGGGTTCGGAGCCCGACGACGCGCCGAGCGCGGTTGCCAGCGCGCTGGTCGCGGCGGCGCCGTCCTGCTGCAGCATGGCCGGCCTGCGTCCGAGCGAGGACCAGCCTCCGGCGGCGAGCGCCGAAAGCCTGGCGAAGGCGGTGGGCGTGCCGCTTTGCCGGGCGGCCGAAGGGGTCAGCGAGGCGAACGATACCGGACGGGCAGAAGCCCATAGAAGTTCGGCGGTCTCCTCGAGCGTCGCCGTCGCCGAAAGCTCCACCGCGTCCCTGCCGCGATAGATGAGACGACCATGCAGCACCGTGGAGATTGACGTGGGAATCGCCGGCTCGCCCCAGGCGATGGCGCTTTCGGCGATTGCCTGCGGGCTCCTTCCGCGGTCGCGGCGCGTGGCGAGCGCGGCGATGTCGTCGGCGCGGTACCGACTGCGGCGCGGGTCTGCTTCGTCCGGCTTCATGCCGATGCGGCCGCGGCTGACATAGGCATAAAGCGTCTGCGGCCGGACATTGAGCCGCTCCAGCGCCTCATCCCGGGTCAGCCATTCCGTCATTCGACACCTTACATTGATTGTCTTGATCAAGATTGATGCATTGATTGTGCAGCATTAATTGTCATGCACCAAAGGTCAAGGAGACGATCATGGCAAATGGGCTCGATGATGTTGTGGCGGCAGACACAGTGCTTTCCGATGTCGATGGTGCGGGCGGGCACCTCACCATCCGGGGCCATTCGCTGATGGAACTCGCCGGCCGCCGGCGCTACGCGCAGGTGGTGCGTCTGCTGTTCGACGGCTTCTTCGACGACCTTCCGAGCGATGCCGAACTGGAGAAGGCGATCGGCAAGGCGCGGGTTGAAGTATTTGACCGCGTCCAGCCGATGCTTGCCCATCTGGCGCCGCTCGACATCTACAGCGGCATGCGGGCCGGCATGGCCATCCTGCCCGACGGCGAGGGGCTTGCCGATGCGCTGCGGCTGGTCGCGGCGCCTGCGGTGCTGACGCCGGCCTTGCTGCGCCTTGGCCGGGGTAAGACGCCTATTGCTCCCGACGAAAAAGCCGATCATGCCGGCGACATGCTGCGCATGCTTTCCGGCTCCGCCTCGCCCGCGCTTACCAAGGCGCTCGACAGCTATCTGGTGACGGTCTGCGACCACGGGCTCAACGCCTCGACCTTCGCGACCCGCGTGGTGGCCTCGACCCAGGCCGGACTGACCTCGGCGATCCTGGCTGGGCTCGGCGCGCTGAAAGGTCCGCTGCATGGCGGCGCGCCGGGGCCGGTGATAGAGATGCTGGACGCCATCAAGGCCAGCGGCGACGCCACGGCATGGCTGCGCAACGAGATCGCCCATGGCCAGCGCATCATGGGTTTCGGCCATCGCATCTACCGCGTGCGCGACCCGCGAGCCGATGCGCTGAAGACGGTCGTGCGGCAGCTCGGTTCGCGCAACAAGACGAGCAGCAAGGAGATGGGTAGCAGGTTGGCCTTCGCCGAAACCGTGGAGCAGGCGGCGCTCGAGGTGCTCAGCATCGCCAAGCCGCAGCGCTCGATCCAGACCAATGTCGAATTCTACACAGCGCTCCTCCTGGACGCGGTCGGCTTCCCGAAGGAGGCCTTCTCCAACGTGTTCGCCGCCGGCCGCGTTGCCGGCTGGATTGCGCACGCGCGCGAGCAGCAGGCGACCGGGCGGCTCATCCGGCCACAGTCGCATTATGTCGGGCCGGTGCCCGATCTCGTGGCTTGAGAGGTTCGGTTCCTCGCCCCACCTCGGCTACGGCATGCACACCTTTCCAAGCGGCTGGCCTTTGGCGATAGCGTGCATGCAGCTTGGCGCATGCCTTGTCTTATGCAGCGCTGGTCGACCCCCACTCCGTCTCGGCTTCGCCGAGCCACCTCTCCCCCGATCGAAGGGGTAGAGGAAAGGCGCCAAGCTTTTTGCCGTCAATGCTCGTCCAGCAACGCTCCTTGCTTTCCCTCCGGAGGGGGGAAAGGTGGCGTTGCGAAGCAGCGACGGATTGGGGGAACCACCTGGCAATCAAGCCTCGGCCTGATCAGTGGCGCCAGTCACAGCATGCTGTAGCCCACTTCGTGGGGCGAGGAAAATCCCATGATCACGCTTGTGTGTTCGTGTTCTTGCCTTGGTTCGCCCTTATATGCTGCGCTGCAACATAGGCTGACTGCGTCGTCTCCGTGCAAACAACGCTGCGGTAGGCCGGCGCATCGAGACAAGGAACGCCATGGCGAAGAACGGCAAGGCGGAGGAAAAGAAGAAGATCAACATCGCGCTCCAGGGCGGCGGTTCGCATGGCGCCTTTTCCTGGGGCGTGCTCGACCGGCTGCTGGAGGACGGGCGGCTGGAGATCGCGGCGGTGTCCGGCACCAGCGCCGGCGCCATGAACGCGGTGGCGCTGGCCGACGGTTTTGTCCGGGGCGGCGTGGAAGGCGCGCGCAAGAAGCTCGAGGATTTCTGGCGGGCGGTGGCCTCGAAGGGCCGTTTCAGCCCGGTGCAGCGCATGCCGTGGGACGTGGTCTGGGGCAATTGGTCGATCGAGAACACGCCCGGCTATGTCTTCTTCGACACGATGTCGCGGGTGTTCTCGCCCTATGTCGCCAATCCACTCGGCCTCAACCCGCTGCGCGATGTGGTGGCGAAGGAGATCGACTTCGACAATGTGCGCGCCTGCAAGTCGATGGAACTGTTCATCTCGGCGACCAATGTCGAGACCGGACAGCTGCGCGTCTTCTCCGACGGCGAGATCGACCTCGACACGGTGATGGCTTCGGCCTGCCTGCCGCAATTGTTCCGCGCCGTCGAGATCAAGGGCGTGCCCTATTGGGACGGCGGCTATGGCGGCAATCCGGCGCTCTATCCGTTCTTCAAGACGGCGGCGACCGAGGACGTGCTTCTGGTGCAGATCAATCCGGTGGTGCGCGAAGGCACGCCGAAGAGCGCCAATGAGATCCAGAACCGCATCGACGAGATCACCTTCAATGCCGGGCTGCTGCGCGAATTCCGCTCGATCGCCTTCGTCAAGGAGTTGATCGCGGCCGGACGCCTGCCGCATGGCGAATATCGCGACATCCGCATGCACCGCATTGACGCCGACGAGGCTTTCAAGGACCTCTCCGCGTCGTCCAAGGTCAACGCCGAATGGGCTTTCATCGCCTATCTGCGCGACCTCGGCCGCAGCGCCGCCAGCGACTGGCTGGAAGAGAACTACGACGCTGTCGGCAGCCAAGCGACGCTCGACCTGTCGGGCGAGCTCGACGACGGCTTCAAGCCGCTGCGCGGCCCGGCACCCGGGCGTCGCGTCAAGGAGTTCCTGGCAGCGCACATTAAGCCGGAATCCGCGCGCCGCCGCGCCTGATGTCTTCCATACCTGTCAGCAAGTCCGCTCCGGCTGTCAGCATCTTCCCCAGCGGAACCGGGGCAATGCTGGATTCGGTTGTCGGGGCGATATAGCTTACCTGAACGTAAAGGGGAGGTCGCGATGCTGCAAACCAGACAAAACGCTCTCGGGGTCAGGTTTGAAGCGCAGTGCAGGGCCTTCGAGAAGGAGCCGTTCCCGACGCTGGACGTGCGCAAGGATCGGCTGAAGCGCCTGCTGGCGCTCACTGAAAAGCACGAAGCCGAGATCTGCGCGGCGATCGACAGCGATTTTTCCGCCCGCTCGGCTCAGGAGACGCGGCTTGCCGAACTGTTCGTCGTGCGCGCGGGCATCCGGCATGCGCTGTCGCACCTCGGCGCCTGGATGCGCGAGCGCCGCGTCGCCACCAGCCTGCCGTTCCTGCCCGGCCGCAACCGCCTCTTGCCGCAGCCGCTCGGCGTCGTCGGCATCGTCTCGCCCTGGAACTATCCTTTCCAGCTCGCCATCGCGCCGGCGACCGCCGCTCTGGCCGCCGGCAACCGCGTTCTGATCAAGCCTTCGGAGCTGACGCCGAAATTTTCGGACCTGCTCGCCAGCCTGGTCGAAAAATATTTCGCCGCCGACGAGATCAGCGTGGCGGTCGGCGACGCGGAGGTCGGCAAGGCGTTCGTGTCCTTGCCGTTCGACCACCTCCTGTTCACGGGCTCGACCGCCGTCGGCCGCCAGGTGGCACTGGCTGCCGCTGCCAATCTGACGCCGGTGACGCTCGAGCTCGGCGGCAAGTCGCCGGCGATCTTCGATCCCTCCTGCGATCTTGATGCGGCGGTCGCCAGCGTTGCCTACGGCAAATTGCTCAATGCCGGCCAGACCTGCATCGCGCCCGACTATCTGATGGTCCCGCAAGGCCAGGGCGCGGCGGTCGCGGCTAAGTTCGCGGCGGCAATCGCGAAGCTCTATCCGCGCTTCGGCGACAATCCCGACTATACGGCGATCGTCAGCGAGCGGCATCACCGGCGGCTGAGCGACATGATCGCAGAGGCGCGCGACAGCGGTGCCGACATTACCGAGATCAATCCTGCGAACGAGAAGCTCGGCATCAGCGACCGCAAGATGGCGCCGGTGCTGGTGCGCAATGCCGGCGAGACTCTGCGGCTGATGCGCGAGGAGATTTTCGGACCGGTGCTGCCGATCGTCGAATATGGCAGCGTGGACGAGGCTATCGATCATGTGAACCGGGGCGAGCGTCCACTGGCGCTTTACTGGTTCGGCAGCGACAGCGCCAATCGCCGCAGGGTCATGCGCGAAACCGTGGCCGGCGGCGTCACGGTCAATGACTGCATGATGCATCTGGCGCAGGAGCGGCAGCCCTTCGGCGGCGTCGGCGACAGCGGCATGGGCGCCTATCACGGCGAGTGGGGTTTTCGCACCTTCAGCAAGGAAAAGCCGATCTTCATCCAGTCGAAGCTCAGCGCCAGCGGCCTGCTGCGCCCGCCCTATGGCAAGACATTCGAGCGTCTTTTCCGGCTGCTGAAGCTCATCACTTGACAGCTTCAGCCCGGGAATGGCGGGGACGGAACCGCGGTCAACGCGGATGATCGGCGCTTCATATGGGAGCTTTCCGCATCATCCTGACGGCTGCTGCCAGTAACGTTAGGGAAGCCATGGAAAACTATTGGCGCGCCGGAAAAAAGCGCAGCCGTCTGGCAGAAAAGCTTGGATTTGTCGAGGAACCACGTTCCACTTCGCAATGCTACCACAACTTTTCCGACTATATTGCGCCGCAACTTTCAGGTAGAAGCTGCGCTTCGCCGATCACGGCAAATTGAACTAGGCCCCGCGCACACCCATATCGGCCGCGCGCCCGAAGTCGGAAGCGCCGACCTCGCCAGGTCCTGCAACGGAAAAAATGACGATGCCGAAAATCAGGTTTCACAAGCTTGCTGCCATTGTCGTGCTCATCGGATTCGCGGCCTGGATGGGCACGGGTGAGTTTTCGTCCGTCGGTAGCGCCGCCGACAAGTCGGTTACCACCGACAAGCACGCCGACGCCGGCAAGCCCGCTCAGCCGGAGGCCACCAAACCGGACACCGCGCAAGCCGAGCCCAAGGCCGCGTTGCGCACGGTCGCGGTGGTGACGCCGCCGCGCAAAACCTATGCGCGCGCCATCCGCATCTCCGGCCTGACCGAGGCCGACAAGCGGGCCGTCCTGGCGACGCGCGTCGCCGGCGTCATCGAGAAGTTGCCGGTCAAGCAGGGCGACCGCGTCAAGACCGGCGACCTCGTGCTGATGCTCGCGGCCGAGGAGAAGATCTCCAACGTCGACAATGCCAAGCAATTGCTGGCGCAGCGCAAGGCCGAGCTCGATGCCGCCGAGCGGCTGGCCAAGACCGGCAATCTGCCGAAGCTGCAGCTCGACACCGCCCGCTCCAACCTGACGCTGGCGCAATCGCAGCTGGACACCGCGCAGGCGGAGCTCGACCGCAACGAGGTCAAGGCGCCATTCGACGGCGTCATCGATCGCATCCCGGTGGAGCTCGGCAGCTCGGTGATGCAGGGCGGCGAGGTGGCGACAGTCCTGAAGCTCGATCCGGTCATCGCCCGCGGCGAGATCAGCGAGCGCGACCTGCGCTACGTCAAGATCGGCGACGAGGCCGATGTCCGCCTCGTCAACGACCAGAAGGTCACCGGCACCGTGCGCTACATCAGCCGCGATGCCTCGGCGCAGACCCGCACCTTCCGCGTCGAGGTGGCGATACCCAATCCCGACGGCTCCATCCCCGCCGGCATGACGGCCGAGATCGCGCTCAGCGCCGAGCCGACCAACGCGGTCATGCTGCCGCGTTCGGTGGTGACGCTCGGCGACAAGGGCGACCTCGGCATTCGCGCCGTCGGCAAGGACGACAAGGTGGCGTTCTTTCCGATCGACCTGGTCGACGACACGCCGCACGGCCTGGTGCTGGGCGGCATTCCGCAAGATGCGCGCATCATCGTCGCCGGCCAGGAGCTGGTGAAGGAGGGCGATCCGGTGAAGCCCGTCGAGGCCGACCAGGCGACCATCAACAAGCTGATCGGCGAAGCCACCGCCGGCACGCAGTAAAGCAGGACGCGTCCGTCGCCGGCCCAATCCGGCGATGGCAGTCCGCAGCCCCCGAAGCATAACAGGCCGAAGTCATGGATATCGTCAGACTCGCCATCAACAACGCTCGCCTCACCATATCGGCGCTGCTGTTTCTGGTCGTTGCGGGCTGGGTCGCCTACCAGTCCACGCCGAAGGAAGCAGAGCCCGACGTTCCGATTCCGATGATGTATGTCAGCCTGATCTATCAGGGCATCTCACCGGAGGATTCCGAGCGCCTGCTGCTCAGGCCGATGGAAAGCAAGCTTAAGAGTCTCAAGGGGCTCAAGGAGATGCGCTCAGCCGCCTTCCAGGGCGGCGGCTATGTGCTGGTCGAATTCCAGCCGCAGACGGATCTCGCGACGGCGCTGCAGGATACGCGCAGCAAGGTGCAGGACGCCAAGGCCGACCTGCCGCAGGCGGCGGAAGAGCCGACCGTCAACGAGGTCAACGTCTCGGAATTCCCGGTTCTGGTCGTCACACTTTCCGGCGATGTGCCGGAGCGCGTGCTGACGTCGGCCGCGCGCGAGCTGCGCGACCGCATCGAGGAGGTGCCCGGCGTGCTCGAAGGCTCGCTGCAGGGCGCTCGCGACGACCTTGTCGAGGTGGTCGTCGATCCGGTGAAGCTTTCCTCCTACGGACTGCAGCTCGACCAGGTGATCCAGGGCGTCGCCTCCTCCAACAGCCTGGTCGCGGCCGGCAATCTCGAAGGCTCGGAAGGCAAATACGCGGTCAAGGTGCCGTCGCTGATCGAGACGCCCGAGGATGTCGCGAACCTGCCGGTGGTCGCCACGCCGAACGCCGTGGTCCAGACCAAGGACATCGCGACCATACGCTCGACCTTCAAGGACGCCGAGACGGTCACTCGCCTCAACGGCAAGCCTGCGATCGCCATCGAAGTCAAGAAGCGCATAGGCGCCAACCTGATCGACACGTTGAACCACGTCAGGGAAGTGTCCGATACCTTTATTAAGACCATGCCCGAGGGCATGCATGTCACCTACACGCAGGACAAGTCGGTCTTCGTCAACCAGCTGCTGGGCGACCTGCAGAACCATGTGATGATCGCCGTCATCCTGGTGTTCATCGTCATCCTCTACGCGCTGTCGGGGCGGGCCTCGCTGCTCATCGGGCTTGCCATCCCGTCATCGTTCCTGATGGGCATCCTGCTGCTTGCCATGATGGGCTACACGATCAACATGATCGTGCTGTTCAGCCTGATCCTGGCCGTCGGCATGCTGGTGGACGACGCCATCATCGTCACCGAATTCGCGGAACGGCGCATGAGCGAGGGCATGCCGAAGGCGGACGCCTTCGCGCTGGCCGCCAAGCGCATGGCCGGCCCGGTCATCGCGGCGACGATGACGCGCATCGCCGCCTTCTCGCCGCTGCTGTTCTGGCCGGGCATCATCGGCGACTTCATGAAATATATGCCGATCACGCTGATCGTGACGCTGTCGGCCTCGATGCTCTACGCGCTGGTCTTCGCGCCGACTTTGGGCGCGATCTTCGCCAAGGCGCCGGAGCATCACGAGGAAGGCAACCGCGACGGCTGGTACATGGCGGTGGTCAAGCAGGCGGTGCGCTTCCCGATCACGGTGATCCTGCTCACCGTCGGACTTCTGGTCGGCGTCGGCTTCGCCTATTCGAAATATGGCGCCGGCGTCGAGTTCTTCCCCAGCGTCGAGCCGGATTACGGCCTGCTCTATGTGCATGCCCGCGGCAATCTTTCGCTGGCCGAAATGGACGCCGCGACGAAAACGGCGGAAAACCGCCTGCTCGGCTGGCCCGGCGTGAAGTCGGTCTATACCCGCGTCGGCAAGACGCAAGGCGGCGGCCAGGACATTCCGGAAGACGTGGTCGGCGTCATCCAGTACGAGTTCGTCGATTGGCGCGAGCGCAAGTCGGCCAACCAGATCCTCGACGACCTGCGCGGCGTGATGGCCGGCATTCCCGGCGTCGATGTCGAAGTGCGCGTGCCGGAAGCCGGCCCGCCGACCGGCAAGCCGATCCAGATCAGGCTTTCGGCCGTCGACCCGGCCGGGCTCGACGACAAGGCGCGCGCGGTCGCGGCACGCATCGCCAAGATCCCCAATGTCATCGACATTTCGGACGGCCTGCCGCCGCCCGGTGTCGATTGGGCGATCGAGGTCGACCGCGCCAAGGCGGCGCAATACGGCATCAGCCCGACTTCGGTCGGCACGGTGGTGCAACTGGTGACCAACGGCCTCAAGCTGTCGGAATACCGGCCGGCCGGTGCCGACGATGCGGTCGACATCCGGCTCCGCCTGCCCGAGGATCGGCGCACGCTGTCGACGCTCGACGAGCTCAGGGTGCAGACCTCGCAAGGGTCGGTGCCGATCTCGAACTTCGTCGTGCGCAAGCCGGAGCCGACCGTCGGTATCCTGAACCGCATCGACGGCGCGCGCACCGTGGTCGTGCAGGCCAATGTCAGCGCCGGCGCGCAGGTCGCGGCGGTGCAGGAGCAGGTGACCAAGGCCGTCAGCGATATGGATCTCGGCAGCGGCATTCGCTGGAAGCTCGCCGGCTCCAACGAAGACAGCGCGGAAGCCAGCGCCTTCCTCGGCAAGGCCTTTGGCGCGGCGATCTTCCTGATCTTCCTGGTGCTGCTTGCGCAGTTCAACAAATTCACCAGCGTGTGGCTCGTCCTGTCCTGCGTGGTCATGGCGACGATCGGCGTGTTCCTCGGATTGCTTCTGACAGGCGAGGCCTTTGGCATCGTCATGTCGGGCATCGGCGTCATCGCGCTGGCCGGTGTGGTGGTGAACAACAACATCGTGCTCATCGACACTTACGACCGGTTGCGCGAGGAAGGCTGGGACAAGATGGATGCGGTGCTGCAGACCTGCCGCGAGCGCGCCCGTCCGGTGGTGCTGACGGCGGTGTCGGCCATCCTCGGCGTGCTGCCGATCGCCTTCGGCCTCGGGCTCGAAATCTTCCATCACGAAACGACGATCAACGCGCCGTCGACGCAATGGTGGATCTCGCTGTCCTCGGCGATCGTCTTCGGCCTGTCTTTCGCCACCCTGCTGACGCTGGTGGTGACGCCGTCGATGCTGATGGTGTTCACCCGCGCCAAGGTGAAGCCCGGCCAGCGCCGCGGCTGGTTCAGCCGCCTGTTGCGGCGCGGCAAAGGCAAGGTCATGACCGACGAGCCGGCCAGCGAGACGGGCGCGGGGTCGGCGGAGGCCTTCCCGAAAGCCGCGGAATAGAGCGTTTCACAACCCCAAGGAAAAAAGCCGCCCGGGAACAACCGGGCGGCTTTTTGCATTGTTCCCTCGAAGTTCAACCAGACGGCGAGGGTTTTTCATGACGATCGGCACAATTCTCGTAATTATCCTTATCCTGATCCTGATCGGCGCCGTGCCGGCATGGCCGCATTCGCGATCCTGGGGCTACGGCCCCTCGGGCATCGTCGGCGTCATCCTGGTCGTGCTGTTGATACTCTTGTTGATGGGCAGGATCTGACCGGTTCCTCGGTCCAGGGATTTGAAAGGCTGCAGCCAGCGCAAACGCTGGGAATTAGCTGAAGCTTTGCCCAATCTCGTCATTCCAGGGCGGAGCAGCCGCGAAGCGGCGTCGCGGAGACCCTGGAATCCATTGCGTGAACTGGGCCGTGGGATGCGGCGAAGCAGAATTCTGCACCCTTGCTACGCTTCGAGGTCACGGAATGGATCCTCGGGTCTGCGCGCGTCGCTTCGCTCCTTGCTCCGCCCGTGGATGACGAGGTTGGGAGGCCTCAGCCAGTCTCCAAGGCATACGGCCTGCCAACGCAGACATGCCCGACCGATCCTTGTAGTTTGCAGCCGGGCTGCCGGATCGGCCGCTTTTTGGCATGCTGCGATCAGGCGGCGAGGCGCGACGGCTCCGCGGCGACGCCGATATCCTGCAATGCTTCCTTCACCGCTTGGTCGAGCGGGGTGTGCGGGATTTCGCCGATGACCTCCTCCATCCGCGTCGAGACCAGCCGGCGCGCTTCGAAGCGCAGATAGGACATCGAGACGATCTCGCGCCACATGGCCACGAACGGGCTGCCGGCGCGCAGCACCCACCAGGACATGCCGATCCGAACCTGGAAAAACTGTTGCCCGATTTGCCCTCGCCGGTTCTGCCGGTCTGACTCGCCATGCATCGCGACGTGCGCACCAGCATGCGCATCCGCCGCGTGGCGGATTTCCTGCACGAGGAACTGAAGCGCTATTCGGCTGGGACGGGTTCAGGTGCGAATTCGGCCCGGTGAGCGAGGCCGGCCATCAAGAGCACGACGACCAGCAGCGCGGACAGCGCGACGAAGATCGGGCCGAAGCTCGAATGCTCGGCGACGAAGCCGATTGCCGACGGCGCCACCAATATGCCGGAATAGCCCATGGTGGTGACGACGCTCATGCCGGTGCCGGACGACATGCCTTCC
Organism: Mesorhizobium sp. CA10; assembly: GCF_020165285.1. Taxonomy (NCBI): domain Bacteria; kingdom Pseudomonadati; phylum Pseudomonadota; class Alphaproteobacteria; order Hyphomicrobiales; family Phyllobacteriaceae; genus Mesorhizobium; species Mesorhizobium sp. CA10. The sequence goes on along the minus strand of NZ_JAIUHV010000009.1, from coordinate 225,746 downwards.
TGATTGCCGCCGGCCGAAAAGATGATCGGCACCATGTTGGCGATGCCGAAGCCGCAGAAAGCAAAGGCGGTTATGGCAAGGTAAGGCGAGGGCGAGAGGCCGGCGACCAGCATGCCGGCGGCGGCGACCAGCGCGGAGCCGCGCAAGGTCGACACCGCGCCGAAGCGGTTGCGCACGCCGTCGCCCAGGAAACGCATCAGCGCCATGACCCCGGAGAAGGCGGCATAGGCCAGCCCGGCGACCGCGAGATCGGCACCCAGCTCCTGGTGCAGGAAGAGCGCCGCCCAGTCGAGCACCGCGCCCTCCGAGATCATGGTGAGCAGCGCCATCAGCCCGACCAGATAGACGGCCATGTGCCGCGGCAGCGTGAACTTCTGGTGCTCGACCGCCTGCGGCCGGCCCTCGGCGATGAGATAACGAACGGCAAACGCGATGACGGCAAAGGCGATCACCGTCACCGCGACGGCATGGGCAAGATAGCCGTAATTCTGGATCGAGTAGCCGCCGAGCGCGCCACCGGCGAAGCCGCCGAGGCTCCAGAAGCCGTGCGACGACGACATGATCGCGCGCGAAAGCCGCCTTTCCACCACGACGGCATTCGAGTTCATCGCGACATCCATGCCGCCGATTGAGCCGCCGAAGACGAGCATGGCAATCGCCGCCAGCGGAACGTTAGGGGCGAGCGCCACGATCAGCAGGCCGAAGCTGCCGCAAACACCGAACCAGCGCGTCACGCTGCGCGAGCCGTGCCGGGAGATCAGATGGCCGCACCAGGTCATGGCGATGACCGCGCCGACGCCGAACAGCAGGATCAGCAGGCCGAGGGTGAATCGGGTGATGTCGAGCCGGGTGAGGAACACCGGGATCTGCGGCGCCCAGCTGCCGGTCAAGAAACCATTGGCGAGGAAAATACCGGCGACGGCCCAGCGGCCGCGCGCCGCGGCCTGCATCGTGGTTTGCACGCTCATCGTCTGAAATTCCGCCATGCAAAGGATTCGCGCGGCAAATTAGATCGATTCAATTTGTAGTCAAGGACTGCAGCGGGGAAGTGCTTGGACCAAGGGCGCGATCGGGGGTCGGCGTCGTTCGCGGCAGGCTGCTGCTTTGACGATTGCTGCGACGCCTCTCCGTTCGTCATCCACGGGCGGAGCAAGGAGCGAAGCGACGCGCGTAGACCCGAGGATCCATTCCGTGACTTAGGAGCGCCGCTACCATGCAGAATGTTCCCGGGCGGCGCCGTTGCGATGATATTCTGGACCGCGGCATTCTTCGGCAGGCGTCACGGAATGGATTCCAGGGTCTGCGCGCGTCGCTTCGCTCCTTGCTCCGCCCTAGAATGACGAAGCCGCAGGGACGAGCCATACAAGGCCGCTTAGTGATCCTTCGGCCGTCGCGCCTCGAACTCGGCCTTCTTGGCTTCCGACGCCTCGGTCTGGTTGAGCGCCTGCCATTCGGCATAGGGCATGCCGTAGATGATCTCGCGCGCAGCGTCTTTCGACAATGCCACACCTTCGGCTTCGGCGGCTTCGCGATACCAGTTGGACAGGCAGTTGCGGCAGAAGCCGGCGAGGTTCATCAGGTCGATGTTCTGGACATCGCCGCGCTCGCGCAGATGCGCCACCAGCCGGCGAAACGCGGCTGCCTCGAAATCGCGTTTCTGGTCGTCGTTGAGCTCGGTCATGGGGAACTCCGCCGTCGGTCTCGTCACACAGGTCCGGTGCGCGAGCCGAACATTTTCACCTGATGAATATCGGGGCGCCGGTCGATGGCGTCAACGATCGGCGCCAAGCGTTCGGCCCAGGCCAAGGCGCCGGCGCGGTCGGCGATCAGGTCCTGACGGATTTCGATCAGAGCATGTGCGTAGCCGTTGACGATGGCGTGGCGGAACATGGTGTCGCCGCGCAGCGCGCCGTCATAGGGTTCGTTGTCGCCGACGACGAGGGACTTGTCCTCGGCCAGCATGTCGATCAGCGGCCGCGCCACGCGGTCGTCTCGGTCCCACAGGACGCCGACATGCCAGGGGCGGACAAAACCCTGCATCGCCGGCGTGAAGGAATGCACGGAGAGGATGAGCGGCGCCTTGCCCGAAGCATGGGCGACGGAGGCGATCATCGCCCCGACGGCGTCGTGATAGGGCCGGTAGAAACGGTCGAGCCGGCGCTCGCGCTCCTCCCGGGCAATCGGATAGTTTCCCGGCACCACGGTCCCGTCATAGAGCTGGCGGATCATGGTTGGATCATCCTCGCCTCGGTTGGGATCGATCAGCAGCCGCGAGAAACCGGCAAGCACCGCCGGCACGTCAAGCGCAGCGGCGAGCTCGCGCGTCACCGTCTCGACGCCGATGTCATAGGCGATGTGACGGTCGAATTCGGACGCAGGCAAGCCGAGACTGCCGTATTCGTCGGGGAGATCGCGGCGGGCGTGGTCGGCGAGAAGCACGACGCCTTTCTTGCGGTCGCCCTCGACTATGTCGAACGGCGTGAAAACTGTGGATCGGGTCATCGGCTGAAAAGGGGATGGCGGCTGCGATGTGCTATCGTCATTCCACGAAGAGGACGCCGGCGCAATGCCGTTGTTTGGCCAAGGTTTCCGCAAAAAATCCCCGACCGAGGGAGAATTTGCGCGACGGGCCCTTCTAAATCGATTGGAATTGAACAAAACGGCGCGTTGACATGCGCCCGGAGTTTGCTGAAAAGGGCTTCGAGAGATGCAAATGTGGTTCGCAAGGGGATCTGCGATGGGTTTTGCCGGTCGGTTGCGCAAGCGCCTGGCCGTGCCGTTGCTGATCGTCGGCGCGGGTTTTTTCGCGATAGCCGCGACCTCGCCGGCCCGGGCCGACTTCCGCGTTTGCAACGCGACGCAAAATCTGGTGGGCGTCGGCATCGGCTATCGCGCCAAGGCCGGCTGGATCACCGAGGGCTGGTGGCACATCGAAGGATCGACCTGCAAGACGCTGATCGAGGGTCCGCTGTCATCAAGGTTTTACTATCTTTATGCAGAAGACGCCGAACGTGGCGGGCGCTGGGACGGCCCGATCAACATGTGCGTCGCCGAAAAAGAGTTCAAGATAGCCGGCGTGAATGATTGCGTCGCCCGGGGCTTCCAACGCGCCGGATTTCAGGAATATGACACGGGCGAGCAGGCCAGCTGGATGGTCCAGCTGACCGACGAGCCCGCAACGGGAGGCGCGCCAGCGACCCCCGCTCCGGGAACAAACAGTCAATGAGACGTAGCCGCAAGGTCAAGATCCTCGCCACCATCGGTCCGGCTTCCTCCTCCGAGGAGATGCTGAGAAAGCTCTTCGAAGCGGGCGCAGATGTCTTCCGCATCAATATGAGCCATACCGACCACGAGCTGATGCGCACGCTGGTCGGCCGCATCCGCGCCGTCGAGGCGGCCGTCGGCCGACCGATCGGCATCCTGGCCGACCTGCAGGGCCCGAAGCTCAGGGTCGGCAAGTTCGCCAACGTCAAGGAAGCGCTAGCTGTCGGCCAGACTTTCACGCTCGACGACAATCCCGAAGCCGGCACGTCGAAGCGGGTATATCTGCCGCATCCTGAAATCCTGAGTTCGGTCGAGGCCGGTCACCGTCTTTTGATCGACGACGGCAAGCTGGAGCTGAAGGCGCTGAAGAGCGACGGCAAATCGATCACCTGCACGGTCGTCGCCGGCTCGGGCATTTCCGACAAGAAGGGCGTCAGCCTGCCCGACACCGACCTGCCGGTCGGCGCGCTGACCGAGAAGGACCGTGCCGATCTCGACGCGGTTCTTGCCACCGGCGTCGACTGGGTGGCGCTGTCCTTCGTGCAGCGGCCGGAGGACCTGGCGGAGGCCCGCAAGATCGCGCGCGGCCGCGCGCTGATCATGGCCAAGATCGAGAAGCCGCAGGCGGTGGCCCGACTTCCTGAGATCATCGAGCTCTCCGACGCGCTGATGGTCGCCCGCGGCGATCTCGGCGTCGAGATGCCGCTGGAAGCCGTGCCCGGCATCCAGAAGCAGATCACGCGCGCGGCGCGCCGCGCCGGCAAGCCGGTGGTGATCGCCACGCAGATGCTGGAATCGATGATCACCGCGCCCGTGCCGACCCGCGCCGAGGTCTCCGACGTGTCGATCGCCGTCTTCGAAGGCGCGGACGCGATCATGCTTTCGGCCGAATCCGCGGCCGGCGCCTATCCGGTCGAGGCGGTCGCCATGATGAACCGCATTGCCACCAAGGTCGAAACCGACCCGACCTATGCCGGCATCATCAATGCGCAGCGCTCGGAGCCGGAAGCCACCGGCGCAGACGCCATCTCGCTGGCCGCGCGCGAGATCGCCGAGACGCTGAAACTGTCGGCGATCATCTCCTACACCGCGTCGGGCACCACCGGTCTGCGCGCCGCGCGCGAGCGCCCGCAGGTGCCGATCGTGGCGTTGTCGCCGATCGTCAACACGGCGCGCCGGCTGTCGCTCTTGTGGGGCACGCATTGCGTCGTCTCGCCGGACGCGACCGACCTCGACGACATGGTCGACCGGGCCTGCCGCATCGCGCTGGAGGAAGGCTTCGGCAAGCCGGGCGACCGCGTCATCATCACGGCCGGCGTGCCGCTGCGGACGCCGGGCTCGACCAACATGCTGCGGATTGCCTATGTGGGGTCGGAGACTCACTAGAGCGTAGTCGATATTCGGGTGAGGCCAGCCTGACCCGAATCTCAACACGCCCTTGGCGCTTGAACCTCCGAGTTCAGCCCGGCGCGAGTTCTGCGTCTGGCACCCGGAGCTCAGGACATTTGCCGGCGCCCTGCGCGTCGCCGGCGATCCGGCCTTCCGCGGTCTTGGCGATCGCCTGCAAATCGATCTGCGCGCCGGCCACTTTCGCAATGGCGCCGACCACGAGGTCGGGCGCGATCCAGTCCGGCTTGTGGCCGAGATTGTGGATCCAGACCAGCTCGGCGCCGGGAATGTCGCGTTCCACGCCGATGGAATGGATTGTCGCGTAGACCACCTTGTCGCGATCGCCCGAGATGACGACCGTCGGCGCCTTGATTGCGCGATAGCTAGGCGAGGCGGCGCGGACATAGTCGTAGAGCTGGGCGACATCGCGGGCGTTGGCGCGGAAGGCGGACGGGCGCAGCACCAGCGGGATCGAGGCATTGTCGACATAGGAGTCCGGCACAGCGTTCGGCGAGAAGACGCAAGACGTCGCGCCGCCGATCTGCAGCATGCCGGCCGGGTAGGCGAGCGTTTCGGAAAACAGCCAGCCGATCGCCGGCGTGGCCGTGAGCTTGTAGTACCAGGCGGTCGCGCCGCCCGGCCAGGGATGCGTGGCGGGCGAAAGGAAGACGAGGCCAAGCGTTTTTTCCGGATGCTGACGGGCGAAGGCCGTGGTGATCGCGCCGCCGAAGGAATGGGCGACGATGACTGCGTCGCGGATTCCCAGCCGGTCCATCAGCGCGGCAATGGTATCCGCCTGCTTCGCCAACGTCTCATTGTCTCCGCGCTCCGACCAGCCGAGCCCCGGGCGGTCCAGGAACAGCATTTCGGCGCGACCCTCGAGGAGGGGCTTCAGCGGCAGCATCTGGTCCTTGAGATTGGCGCTGGCGCCATGGATGAAGACGACCGGCGGCAGGTCGGCGCCGGCGGGCGCCGGGATATGGACGTAATGGATGCGCGCGCCATCGATCTCGGTGAAGGCGCCGGCAGGCGGGCTGCGTCGCTCGACCAGCCAGACACCGGCGCGGGTGACGCCGGCGAAGGCAAAGAGGAGAGCGACGAGGAAGAGGAGGGCGGCGCAGATGAGGTTCATGCGGGGAGATACGGGGTAGGGCGGAATTAGTTTAGGGCAGTAGGCAGTAGGCAGTAGGCAGTAGGCAGTAGGCAGTAGGCAGTAGGCAGTAGGCAGTAGGCAGTAGGCAGTAGGTTGCTCTCTTTCCTATTGCCTACTGCCCAATTCCTACTGCCTAAATCCCCTCGCCGGCCAGCTCTTCCGAGAGCGTCGAGACCTGGTTCTGGGCGCTGCGCATCATCGGGTAGATCGCCAGCACCTTTTGCCAGGCATCCAGCGCCGACTGCTTGTGGCCGGTTTCGGCCATGATCTGGGCGAGGCCAGAGAGCGCGCCGAAATGGCGCGGCTCGAGCTCAAGGGTACGGTCGATGTCGGCCATCGACTTCCCGTAATTCTTCATCATGAAATGCACGGTGGCGCGGCGGTTCCAGCCTTCGGCATAGTCGGGCTGCAACGTCACCACCTGGTCGAGGAAGTCGAGGGCGACGTCGAATTTCTGGTCTTCCGTCGCCTTTTGCGCCCATTGCATCATCAGGTCGATCGAGGCGCTGCCCGACTGGTTCCACTCGTTCCAGATGCGGCCGGCGATGCGCTCGGCGGCCTTTTCATTGCGCTCGCGCTTCAACTCAGCGAAGAGCTGGTCGAGGCGGCCCTGCTTGGTCGGGGCGGCCGGCGGCGGCGTGGCGGCTGGCGGCGCGGTATCCGGAGGCAGCGCCCCCGGCACCGTTTCTGCTCCCGCGGGCAAAGCCGCGACGGAAAGCAAGAAGGCGGTGAGAGATGTAAAAAGAATCCGCATCGCCGGAATCTAGACCCCGACGGCGGATCGTCAAAGTGATTTTAACGTGAGAGCGCCGGCAAACCGGCGTTCGACATCAACGCGGCTTTCGCATGTCGCTTCCTTGGGCGACATGCACCACGCCGCTCGCAAGGCTCAGCCCTGGCGCGCCTTGTAGCGCGGGGCGGTCTTGTTGATGATGTAGATGCGTCCCTTGCGGCGAACCAGCCGGTTGTCGCGGTGACGCGCCTTGAGCGCCTTGAGCGAATTCTTGATCTTCATGGTCTTGCCTGTTCGGTCAGGGCCCGTCCCGGGCCGAATTTTAAAGGCGCGCCCGGAAAAAAGCGCGCCTTGAACTTGGCGTGGCTCATAACCGAGGAGTGTCGTCCATGTCAACCACGTGACGGTGCCCGATTAGGGCAATCGGCGCGATCCATCAAATATTCGCCAGCGACTGGAGATTCCCATGCGCCGTCTGGTTTTGTCCGCCTGCCTGGCCCTTCTAGCGACCGCTCCGGCAGCCTTTGCCGAGGACTGCGACCGCAACGACGACAGCCAGTCGATGCTGAACATCTGCGCGGACGCCGACTACCAGGCGGCCGATGCCAAGCTCAATGCCGCGTACAAGAACATCGTCAGCAGCAACGATCAGGCCTCGAACAAGCTGCTGCAGACGGCGCAACGCGCCTGGATCGCTTTTCGCGACGCTGAGTGCGCCTATTCGACCGCCGACAGCGAGGGTGGCTCCATCCACCCGATGGAGGTTTCGCAATGCCTGACCAAGCTCACCAACGAGCGCATCAAGCAGCTCACCTCCGGCGCCAACTGCAAGCTCAGCGATCCGAGCTGCGCAGGCTCGGACGCGGGCGACGACGACCAGGACATGCAGTAAGCGACGGTTATCGGGGTCTGATGAGGCGCGTGAAATGGCCCATCTTGCGGCCGGGGCGCGACTCGGCCTTGCCGTAGAGATGCAACATCAGGTCGGGCTCGGCCACCAGCGCCGGCACTTTCAGCATGTCGTCGCCGATCAGGTTTTCCATCACGCAGTCAAAATGCCGGGCGGGCGAACCCAGCGGCAGGCCGGCGACGGCGCGGATATGCTGCTCGAACTGCGAGACGACGCAGGCGGCCTCGGTCCAGTGGCCGGAATTGTGCACGCGCGGCGCCAGCTCATTGGCCAGAAGCGCGCCGTCGGCAAGGACGAAGAACTCGACGCCGATGACGCCGACATAGCCGAGCGCCGAAAGGATTTTCGCGGCGGCATCCTTGGCGGCGGCGGCCGTTTCCGGGCGGATGGCGGCCGGCAAGGTCGAGGTCCGCAGGATGCCTTCGCGGTGTACATTCTCGGCCGGATCGTAAGCCGCGACCGAGCCGTCCAACCCGCGCGCGGCGATCACCGAAATTTCGCGCTCGAAGGCGACCAGCGATTCCAGGATCAGCGGCACATTGCCCATCGCCTCGCAGGTACCGGCAAAGCCGCCGGTCTGCATGTTGCGGAAGACACGCTGGCCCTTGCCGTCATAGCCCATGCGGCGGGTCTTCAGCACGCCGCTGCCGTCAAACTTGCTCAACGCCTCGGTCAGTTGGTCGTCATTGTCGACCGGACAGAACTCCGCCGTCGGGATGCCGATGCCGTTGAGAAAGCTCTTTTCGGTGAGGCGATCCTGCGCGACTTCGAGCGCGCGGGCCGGCGGATAGACTGGGACCGTTGCCGCCAGCGTTTGCGCCGCGGCGACCGGGACGTTCTCGAATTCGTAAGTGACGACGGCGCTGGCACTGGCCAGTTCGGCAAGCGCTGCCGGATCGTCATAGGCGGCGACGATCTGCCGGTTGGCGACCTGGGCGGCCGGGCAGTCGGGCTGGGGCTCCAACACGACGATGCGATAACCGAGGCGCGCCGCGGCCATTGCCAGCATGCGGCCGAGCTGGCCGCCGCCGATGATGCCGATGGTCGATCCGGGCGCCAGACTCACGGCGTGTCCGTCGGCTCGGCGGCGACCTTGGCGGTCTGCGCCGCGCGCCAGGCGTCGAGCCGGGCAGCGAGCTTATCGTCGTTCAGCGCCAGCACCGCCGCTGCGAGAAGCGCTGCATTGGCTGCCCCCGCCTTGCCGATCGCCAAAGTGCCGACTGGAATGCCGGCCGGCATCTGCACGATGGAGAGCAGCGAATCCTGTCCCGACAGCGCTTTGGATTCCACCGGAACGCCGAAGACGGGCAGCGGCGTCATCGCCGCCGTCATGCCCGGCAGATGCGCCGCTCCGCCGGCGCCGGCGATGATCACCTTGTAGCCGGCCGCCTTGGCGCCCTTGGCGAACTCATAGAGGCGGTCGGGGGTGCGGTGCGCGGAGACGATCAGCCTTCTGTGCGGGATGCCCAGCGCCTCCAGCGTTTCCGCCGCCTGGCGCATCGTCGCCCAGTCGGACTGGCTGCCCATGATGATGGCGACGTCGGCACGCTGATCGGTCAAGGTGTGGCTCCGCGGCGGCAAAGGCGCGCCTTAGCGGAATTCGCCGACAGCCGCAAGGATGTGGCGAATGCGCACCGAGCTAGTCCGGCCAACGCAAAGAGCCCGAAGAGTCCTTGCGCGCGATTTTCATCGCATCGGACGGACGCTCCTTCGCCGTCAACACGGCGCGCAGCTGCTCGGCGACGATCTCCGCCTCGCCGGGATGCAAATTGCAGGGGTCGAGGAAGAAATGGCCGCGCTCGACCTCGTGGTTGCGGACGATCACCGGCGGCGAGCCGGTGGCCAAAGCGGAAGCCAGGCCGGCGGCGGTGAAGCGGCTTTCCGGACGCACGAACACCTGCAGGCGGTCGAGAGGATTGTTCGTCGGGTCGGGAATGATCTCAGCGCCAATGCCGGGAATGCCTTGAAGTGAATCTTTCCACAGATTGAGCGCCGCCTCCTCGCGCCGGCGGATGCCGGCATGGTCGCGTTTCTCCCAAGCGTCGAGCGCCGCCATGGTACCGGCGATGCTTTCTTTGCCGACCTTCATGGCGCGCGCAACGCCGCGGTTCTGCAGATAAGCGGCGCGTACCAGGTCCTTGCGGCCGGTGACGATGCCGCTGGTCGGGCCCGAAAGGAATTTGTGGCCGCTATAAACGACGATGTCGGCGCCACGCGCCAGGAAGCTGCGCAGGTCATATTCGGACGCGGCGTCAACGATCACTGGAATGTTCTTGGCATGACAAATCTCGCAGAATTCCTCCAGCGAGAGCATGCCGTATTGCACGGTGTGGTGGGCGACGACGTAGAGAGCCGCGGCCGTCCGCTCATTGATCGCTTCGCGCACGTGATAGTCCTGGGTGACGCTGACGGTACCCGCCGGAATGACCTTGGCGCCGGCGACGCGGATCGACTGGTCGATGGGCGCGCCATAGTTGACGATGTGGCCGAGCTGGATGACGACCTCGGACTTCAGCCCTTCGGTGTCGTCCGGCAGGCGTTCGATCGCGAGAATGTTGTTGCCTGTCATCGCGCCGGCGATGGCCATGGTGATGCCCGAGGCGCAGCAGGCGGTGATGAAGCCGGCCTCGCCGCCGGTGAGGCGCGCGACCACCGCGCTCGCGGCTCGCTGCAAATCGTCCATCTCCACCCATTGCGAGGCGATCTCGGCCATGGCGCTGATCGCTTCGGGAACGATGATCGAGGCGCCCAGCGCCGTCATCGTGCCCGAGACATTGATGATTGGCCTCAAGCCCAGCCGCTCGCGGATGGTGGTGTTGGAGCCGGTGTCGGAATAGGTCTTCATGTGAGTGGACTCCGTTAAGTCAGGCGGCGATCTCCACGACCGCTTCGATTTCGACAGTGATATTGCGTGGCAGCGAGCCGACGCCGATGGCCGAGCGAGCATGGCCGCCAAGCTTGTCGAAAACATCGGCGAAGAGGTCCGAGCAGCCGTTGACCACTTTGGGGTGGTCGCTGAAGGTCGGCGTGGCGTTGACGAAGCCGAGCAGCTTCACGACCCGCACAATGCGGCCGAGATCGCCCGCCGCGGCATGCATGACGGCGAGCAGATTGAGGCCGGTGAGGCGGGCATGCTCATAGGCCTGATCCACGGTCACGTCATCGCCGACCTTGCCGGTGCAAAGCGTGCCGTCGGCACGCAGCGGCCCCTGTCCCGAAAGAAAGATCAGCCGGCCGCTCTCGGCATGGGTGACGAAATTGGCGATGGGCGTCGGCGGCTCCGGCAACGTCAGGCCAAGCTCGGCGAGCCGTATGTAAGGCGACATGGAAGGGTACTCCCTGGATGGCCGAGGCCATCCGCTTTCAGAAATGCGAGGCGCGGAAACGCGCCAGAAATGCGCGGAGGCGCTCGTTGGTCGTTTCCGCCGCGAGCACTTCTTTCGGCGGACCGACGGCCGAGACACCGCCATCGGCCATGAAGACGATGCGGCTGGAGGCATCGCGGGCGAAGGCCATCTCGTGCGTGACCATCACCATGGTCATCCCGTCTTCGGCGAGGCTGCGGACCACCGCCAGCACCTCTCCGACGAGCTCCGGGTCGAGCGCCGAGGTGATCTCGTCGAGCAGCAGGATTTTGGGCTCCATGGCGACTGCGCGGGCAATGCCGACGCGTTGCTGCTGGCCACCCGAAAGTTCGGCGGGCAGGCTGTCCGCCTTGTGGGCGAGGCCGACGCGGCCCAGCCAATGCTCGGCGATCGAGCGCGCCTCCGTCTTGCTCTTGCCGCGCACCTTGGTCAGGCCGAGCATGATGTTGCCGGCGGCGGTCAGATGCGGAAAGAGGTTGAAGCTCTGGAACACCATACCGGTCTCGGCGCGCATGGCGGCCAAATCGCGTTCGCTACGCCGCTGGCGCGCGCCGCCGTCGCGAAAGCCGACCTCCTTGCCGTCGATGCGGATCGAGCCCGAGTCATAGCTTTCCAGGAAATTCACGCAACGCAGCAGCGTGGTCTTGCCGCTGCCCGAAGGGCCGATGATGGTCACCACCTCGCCCTTAGCCACCTGCAAGCTGACCGAGCGCAGCACGCTGACCGAGCCGAAGGATTTCGAGACCTCGGCAATATCGAGAAGCGCTGGGTTGTCGTTCGAACTGGCCATCACTTAATCCCGGATGAAAGCGAAGCGCCGTTCCAGCCGCCGGCTGGCATAGGAGAGCGCATAGTTGACGGCGAAATAGATGAGAGCGCCGAGGATATAGAGCGGCATCGCCTCATAGGTGCGGCCGATGACCTGGTTGATCGCCTGCATCAGATCGGTGATGCCGAGCAGCGAAACCAGCGCGCTGCCCTTCACGGCATCGGTGACGCCGTTGATCCAAGGCGGCAGGAAGCGGCGGAAGGCCTGCGGGAAGATCACCGAGGTGAGGCGCTGGCGGAAGGTGAGGCCGATCGCCATCGCTGCTTCCGACTGGCCTTTTGGGATCGAGGCGACGGCGCCGCGCAGATATTCGACGACCTGCGCCGTCTTGAACAAGGTCAGCGCCAACACCGCTGCCCAGAAGGACTGAAGGTGCACGCCGACCGCGGGCAGGCCGTAATAGACGAAGAACATCAGCACTAGGATCGGGATGCCGCGGATGGTGTCCGAAAAGATGCGCACCGCCCAACGCAGCGGCGCTGGCCCATAGACCAGGCCGACCCCCAGCAGGACCCCGGCGATCAAGGACAGGACCACGACCAGCAGCGAGACCCATAAGGTCACGGCGAAGCCTTCGGCAAGAAACGGCAGGGCGTAGAGGATCTGGCTCAGCATCTCAGCGCGCCGCCCTGAACCGGCGTTCGACCAGCCGCAGCGCAAACAGCAAGGTGTAGCCGGTCACCAGATACATCGCCGTCGTCACCAGATAGACCTCGACGATGCGGAACGTGTTGAAGTTGATCCACTGGGCGCCGTAGGTGAGCTCGGGCACCGAGATCACCGAGGCGATCGAGGTGTCCTTGAACAGCGAGATGAAGGTGTTGGACAGTGCGGGCAGCGTGATGCGCAGCATCGTCGGCAGGCGTACGTGGATCAGGCGCTGCCATGGAGTAAGGCCGATCGCCTTGCCGGCGTCGAGCTGACCGCGCGGCACCGCTTCCAGGCCTGAGCGGAACACCTCGACAAGATAGGCGCCGCTATAGACCGATAGCGTCAGGACAAACGAGGTAGGGGCGCTGTAGGCAAGGTCGACGACCGTCGGCAGGCCATAGAAGACCAAATAGACCAGCAGGATCAGCGGAACGTTGCGGATGAATTCGACATAGGCGGCGATGATGGCGCGCACCACGCGTCCGGCCGAGACATACCAGACGGCCAGCACCAAGCCGATGACGATGCCGATGGCGATCGAGATGACGGCAAGCTCGAGGCTGAGCAGCAAGCCGCCCCACAGCTTGTCGAAATGCCGCCAGATCAGGTTGAAATTGAGCGTATAGCCCATGCGTCCGTCTCAATGGCCCGCGGTGAACGTAGCATTCATCATTCCCATGGGCCGGTGTGAGGAGAACAGGCGGAAGAACGGTTGCCCCGCCCTTCCGCCGGTTGGTCGTGTGGCGCGTCAGATGACCGGGAAGCCCGGATGGCGCGGCGGCGGCTCCTGACCGAAATATTCCTTGAAGGCGGCATCGTAGAGCGCCGTTTCATGGCCGAACATGGCGATGGTGAAGGTCTGGTTGACGAAGGTCAGCCAGTCGAGGTCGCCTTGCCGGACCGCAGCGCCGTAAAGCATCGAGTACCAGCTCTTGCCGGCGTCGAAATACTTGTCGGGATTGCGCGAGGCGAGCCAGCGCACCGTCGACAGATCGACAGCGGCGGCATCGGCGCGCTTGGATTCCAACGCCTGCAGAACGTTCGCCTGGGTGTCGATCTGCAGCACCTGCGCCTGCGGCAAGGCAAAATGCACCGAGCTTTCGGCGTCGACATTCTGCAGGATCGAGATGCGGGTATTGGCACCGTTCGCCAGGAGCTTGTCGAAGGTCTTGTTCTCGGAGCCAGGCAGCGTCAGCAGCGCGACGCCTTCAACGTAATATGGCCGCGAGAAGTGGATCAGCTGCGAGCGCTGCGCCGTCATGGTCATGAACTGGATGGTGATGTCGACCTTGTTGGTCGTCACGTTCGGAATACGCTGCGCCGGATCCTGCATGACGAACTCGACCTTGGTCGGGTCGTCGAAGAGGCCCTTGGCAAGGATGCGGCCCATGGTGATGTCCATACCGACCAGCTCGCCGGCATCGTTCTCGAAATGCCACGGCGCGTTGGTGCTGCCGGTGCCGACGATCAGCTTGCCGCGATCGAGCGCAGTGCGCAGCACGCTGTCGGACGCGGCTTGCGCCGCCGCCTTCTCGGCGCTGATGGCGGTGAGCGCGCCGGCGGTGGCCAGCCCCGCCATTCCCAGTTTCAGAAAATCACGTCTGCCGGATGTGTCGTTCACGGCGACCTCCTTTGATGGTGTGTTCCCCAATGCAGCAGAGATACGCGTCGCAATCAGCGATTGTCTCTTACAAGAGACGTGTGTATCCTGTACAAGACAGATACTAGCACTAGGAATCGACAATGCAAGAGAGTGAAACGCTGACCGAGTGGCCAAGCGACGGTGCGGATGAAGAGCGGCCGGCGGGCTCGCGCGAGAAGGGGCTCAACAGGGCCTTGAACATCCTGGAATTCCTGCACGCCAACCAGCGTGCGATCGGCATCGGCGACCTGGCCAAAGGGCTCAACGCGCCGCGCTCGACGACCTATACGCTTGTGCGCGAGTTGGTCGAAGCCGGGCTGCTGGAAATGGCTGGCGACGGCAACCGCGTCTATTTCGGCAAGAAGCTCTATCTCTATGGAATGGCTTATATGCGCGGCAACGACCTGCTCAGGCGCGGCCGCCAGGAGGTCGACACGCTGTCGCGCGAGACCGGCGAGACCTCCGAACTCTGCATGCTGCAGAGCGGCCGCTACACGATCGTCCATTCGAGCCCGGGCACCAGGCCATTCCGCATCAGTTCGGCCACCGGCCTGCAGATTCCGCTGCCCTGGACTGCTTCCGGCCGGCTGCTGCTTGCCGGCCTCGACCGCGGCGGGATCGAAGCGATGGTCACGCGAGACGACCTCGTGCTGCCGGACGGCCGCAAGCTCGAACTCGATGATTTCATCGACGATATCGCGCGGGCGCGCGTCACCGGCTATTGCGTCACGTCAGGCCTGGTCGATGCCTACACCAAATGCCTTGCGGCGCCGGTGTTCTCTGCGCCAGGCAAGGTCGAAGCGACCATGTGCCTTGTGGTGCCGATCGACACGTCCGAAGAACGGACCGGCGAACTTCTCGCGCTGCTGCGCGAACGCGCGGCACGGCTATCGATCTCTTGACGGTGCGGGGCGATCCGCTCAGGCAATGATGTCGGGAATGATGCGGTCTTCCAGCGCCGACAGCCGGTCCTTCAGCATCAGCTTCTTCTTCTTCATGCGCTGGATCTGAAGCGGGTCGCAGCCGGTGGCGATCATCGCGTTGATGGCGGCGTCGAAATCGGCGTGTTCTTGTTTGAGCCGGGAATATTCGAGGCGTATTTCAGCCTGTTCCTGTTCGGACATTATCTACCGTCTGCGTATGCATCGCCCAATCGGGCTGTTTGGGCGGGGCCGTGACTTGCGGGTTTGCGACCGGCGCGCAGCCCTTACCACATTTCACTTTGTCGTGGAATGCTACCACGTGGCATTCGACATCGAGATCGGTTGGTGGCAAACTGTCATGGTGCCGTCACAGTCGCAACCTGCGGTGGAGGCTCCTGCGACGGCTGCAATCGAGGAAACCATGAAAGGGAGAACCATTCATGTCTCTTGCATCCCATCTTGACGAGTTGCAGCGGAAACACGGTGATATCGAGCGCGAGCTCACCGATGCGATGAACCATCCTTCGGTCGACGACCTCGAAATCGTGAATCTCAAGCGACGCAAGCTGGCAATCAAGGACGAGATTGAAAAGCTGAAAGCTAGTCCGACGACACACTGAAGCTCTTCCAGGCACCATCATCGCAACCCGCCGCGGTGAATTTCCGGTGGCAAGAAATGCCACCGGGCCGGTGCTTTTAACTGAAATTGACGGAAAGCTGGCCGCAAATCTTGCGGTCGGGCCGGTTATTATTTCCCGCACGGCTCTAGCCGATTTGCAGGCTGGCTCGCCGGTTGCCATTGACAAGCCATCTTTGCTCCGCCACCTCATGCCGAAACTCCCAAATGAAGGCGACCGGCATGACCGGATATTTTTCTTCTCCCTTCCCGCGTCGCCGGTCAGTCGGCGTATCGGTCGGTGGCGTGATGGTCGGCGGCGGCGCTCCGGTCGTCGTGCAATCGATGACCAACACCGACACCGCCGATGTCGACCAGACCGTCGCCCAGGTCGCGGCGCTGCATCGTGCCGGCTCCGAGATCGTGCGCATCACGGTCGACCGCGACGAGAGCGCGGCGGCGGTTCCGCGCATCCATGAGCGGCTGTTGCGGCTCGGCATCGACGTGCCGCTGGTCGGCGACTTCCACTATATCGGGCACAAGCTGCTTGCCGATCATCCGGCCTGCGCCGAAGCGCTGGCCAAATACCGCATCAATCCAGGCAATGTCGGCTTCAAGGACAAGAAGGACCGCCAGTTCGCCGCGATCGTCGAGATGGCGATCAGATATGACAAGCCGGTACGCATCGGCGTCAATTGGGGATCGCTCGACCAGGAGCTTTTGACCCGGCTGATGGACGACAACCAGGCGAAGGGCTCGGCGCTCACCGCGCAGGAAGTCACGCGCGAGGCGATCGTGCAGTCGGCGATCCTGTCGGCCGAGATGGCGGAAGAGATCGGGCTTGGCCGCGAAAAGATCATCCTGTCGGCCAAGGTCAGCGGTGTGCAGGACCTGATCGCCGTCTACACCGAGCTTGCCACCCGCTCCGATCATGCGCTGCATCTGGGCCTCACCGAAGCCGGCATGGGCACCAAGGGCATTGTCGCTTCTTCCGCCGCGATGGGCATCCTGTTGCAGCAGGGCATCGGCGACACGATCCGCATCTCGCTGACGCCGGAGCCGAATGGCGACCGCACGCGCGAGGTGCAGGTGTCGCAAGAACTTCTGCAGACCATGGGCTTCCGGCAGTTCGTGCCGATTGTCGCAGCCTGCCCCGGCTGCGGCCGCACCACCTCCACTGTGTTCCAGGAACTTGCCCAGAGCATCCAGGCCGATATCCGCAAGAACATGCCGGTGTGGCGCGAGAAATATCCCGGCGTCGAGAACCTCAAGGTCGCGGTGATGGGCTGCATCGTCAACGGTCCCGGCGAATCCAAGCACGCCGATATCGGCATATCGCTGCCCGGCACCGGCGAGACGCCGACGGCGCCTGTCTTCATCGACGGCAAGAAGGCTGCTACGCTGCGCGGGCCCTCGATCGCGCAGGATTTCGAGAAGATGGTCGGCGACTATATCGAGCAGCGGTACGGGCACGGCAAAGCCGCCGCGGAATGAACCGATGCGGCGTTTCCTAAAGGCAACGCTGCTCTTGTTTTTCGTGCTGATCCCGGCGACACACGCATTCGCCGATCCGCCGCAGTCGAAGTCGGCCGCCAAGCGCCTGATTTCCCGCGTCTGCGATCTGATCGAGACCCAGGCCCAACAGAACGGGCTGCCCAAGGATTTCTTCGCCCGGCTGATCTGGAAGGAGAGCCGCTTCGATCCGGGCGCGGTGAGCCCGGTCGGCGCCGAAGGCATCGCGCAATTCATGCCGGGCACCGCGAAGATGCGTGGGCTCGCCGATCCCTTCGACATCGGGCAGGCCATCCCGGCCTCGGCGAAATATCTCGCCGAGATGAAGGTCAGCTATGGCAATCTCGGGCTCGCGGCCGCGGCCTACAATGCCGGCGAGAACCGCGTGTCGCGCTGGCTGAGCTCGGGCGGCTTCCTGCCAATGGAGACGGAAAGCTATGTCTTCGACGTTATGGGCGAGCCCGTGGATAAGTTCTCGGACAGGTCCTATGCCGGCACCGTCCAGCCGCTCGACCCGAAGATGAGCTTCGCGCTTGCCTGCCGCAGGCTGCCGGTGATCATGTCGCGGACCGTCGCCATGGCTTCGATCAACGTGAAGCCGTGGGGCGTGCAGGTGGCGGGCAATTTCCGCCGCTCGGCGGCGATAGGCCAGTGGCTGCGGGTCAGGGGCCGGTTCCCGGCTTTGCTCGCCAGCCGTGATCCGGTGGTGAGCCGGGTTCGCACGCCGATCGGCCGGCGCGGCATCTACGCGGTCAGGATCGGCGCCGACTCGCGCGGCGAGGCCAACGGTATCTGCGACAAGCTGCAAAGCGTCGGCGGCGCCTGCGTGGTGTTGCGCAATCGGTGACGCAACGCCAGGACAGGGGCCGCAAGAGGTGCTCGAAACGCGCGAAAGCCGGCGTGCAGACCGACTGCCCGGACTTGCCCGCTGGCAATTCGAACGCGTGCACCGGGTGTCGCCTACGACCTTGAGCTCGACACCAGCCGGCTGATGCCGGCGAATGCGCCCGCCTCATCCAGCAGCGATTCGGACTGTAGCGACTTGCATTCCTTGCGACGGCTCCGGCTTCCGGGTCGTCAACAATGCCGATAGCCAATTGCTAATGTTGCGACGAGAATCCGCTTGTCAGGGCAGTGGCGTTCAAATCTTAATGCGCTTTGCCATAGTAAGGGTGGGTTCAGTATTTCCAGGGCCCATTTTTATTCACGATCTTATAAGGGGGAGAATCATGCCGGAGGAGAATTTCCTAAAAAAGGTTGTCGGCGAACTCGAGACGCCGCGCACCAAGCGGCCATTCGGGTCCGGCTGGCTGTCCGGCTCGATCGCATTGCTTGCGGGCATCACCGCCCTCTTGATGGTCATCGTGTTGCGCTATCCATCGCTGACCTCGATGCCGGACCTGGCTCCGATCCACCAGATGCTGTTCTTCAAGCCGGTCCTCTATTTCGTGCTTATCTCCGGCTACATTCTGGCCATCCTGAGCATGATGCTGCGCCGGGAAAAGACGCTCGGCGTGGCGGCTATGGTCACGGTGCTGTTGGCCTCGCTCATCGGCATGCTCCCGGTGCGTCACGCGTTGCATGTCGACGGCGTGTTCTTCGGCCTTGATTTCTTCATTCTCAATGTCCTGTTCATGGGCGTGCTGTTCGTCCCGCTCGAACGCATCTTTGCCCGCAACAAGAGCCAGACCGTGTTCCGCGACGAGTGGCGCGAGGACCTGTTCTACTATTTGGTCTCGTCGCTGCTGGTGCAAATATTGACCTACCTGACGCTCGCGCCGTCCAATTTCGTCAATGCGCAAGGCGGTCTTGGGTCGGTGCGCGCCTGGGTCCACGACCTGCCTTGGATCGTGCAACTGCTGGCGGTGATGTTCCTGACCGATCTCGCCCAATATTGGGTGCACCGCGCCTTCCATCGCATCCCATTCCTGTGGAATTTCCACGCCGTGCATCATTCAGCCAAGTCGATGGACTGGATCGCCGGCGCGCGGATGCATTTCCTGGAAATCATCGTTCTTCGCAGCCTGACGGCGACGCCGATGTTCGTGCTCGGCTTCGATGAATCGGCGATCCAGGCCTATATCCTGATCGTCTACGTTTATTCGTCCTTCATCCATTCCAACATCGGAACCAGTTTCGGTCCGGTCGAAAAGATGCTCGTGTCGCCTCGCTTCCATCATTGGCATCACGGCCTCGAGAAAGAGGCGATCGACGTCAATTTCGCCATTCATTTCCCGCTGCTCGACCGGCTGTTCGGCACCTATCATCTGCCCGAGGGACGCTGGCCGAAGGGCTATGGCATTCACGGCCATCCGGTGCCGAAAGGATATTGGCGGCAATTCCTGTATCCGTTCCGGCGGGGCTGAAGGCTCGAAAAGAGCTGGTTCAGAGTCGGCGGGACAGCGCCCCCCTCTGTCCTGCCGGACATCTCCCCCACAAGGGGGGGAGATTGGCCGTCACGTTTGCTTTCGCCAATCTCCAACGGACGGACGAAGCGCCGGAACTGCTGATCTCCCCCCTCGTGGGGGAGATGCCCGGCAGGGCAGAGGGGGGCGCGAAGGAACTCGGCGGTGGCCGCCGAACGCACCTGGCGCCTGACGCTTAAGCCGTCTTCGCCGCCACGGTCTCGCTGAGCCAGGTGCCGATCTTGGCGCCGAGGCGGTCGGGCGAGACCGGTTTCGGCAGATAGTCGTCCATGCCTGCCTCGATGCATTTTTCACGGTCGCCCTTGAGCGCATGCGCGGTGACGCCGATGATCGGCGTGTGATCGCCGTTCTGCTCTTCGATGGCGCGGATGGCGCGGGTCGCCTCATAGCCGTTCATCTCCGGCATGGAGACGTCCATCAGCACCAGGCGCGGGCGCAACGAGCGGTACATCTCGACAGCCGTCCGACCATTGCCGGCTATGCGATAGCTGAGGCCAAAACCGTTGAGGATCTGGCCGAAGACCAGCTGGTTCACGTCATTGTCCTCGGCGATCAGGATATCGATCGGGCCGCTCGGCGCTGCCGTCGATTCCGGCGCCGCCGGCAAGGACACCGACGGGCCGCGGATGACGGTGAAGGCCGGCGGGGCCGCCTGGGCCGCGACCGGCTCGCGCACGAAATGCGCCTTGGCGCCTTGCGTGCGCGCCTTCTGGATGGCGGCGATCACGGTGCCCAGCAGCACCGCCGAACGCGCCGGCTTGGTGAGATGCGCGACGATGCCGAAATCGATCACCATGCGGCCGAAATCGACCTGGTCGACCGAGGTGAGCAGCACGACGGGGATGGAGGAGAGGCGGCTGTCGGCGGCGATGGCTCTGGCGACGTCGGCGCCGTTCATGCCGGGCATCTGGTAATCGAGGATGATGCAGTCGACCGAGGCGCCGAGCTGGCAGGCTCGGTCGAGGAAAGCGAGGCCGACCGCGCCGCTTTCGGCGGCCGCGCAGTCGAAGCTCCAGCTTCTGAGCTGCTCCAGCAGGATCTCGCGGTTGACCGGATTGTCGTCGATGACCAGGACACGGGCGCCGGTGACGTCGACCGGCACCAGCTCGTCACGCGCCTGCTGGCTATGCGCCGGCAGCGGCACGGCGAACCAGAACACGGAGCCGCGGCCGATCTCGCTTTCGACGCCGATCTTGCCGCCCATCAGGTCGACAAGCCGGGCGCCGATCGCAAGGCCAAGGCCGGTGCCTTCATGGCGGCGGGTCGAGGAGCCGTCGACCTGGGCAAATTTCTCGAACACGCTTTGCAGTTTTTCGGCCGGGATGCCGATGCCGGTGTCCTCGACGCGGACCTTGAGCTGGACCACACCGTTGACGACATCGCCGCCGACATCGATCAGGACATGGCCCTTCTCGGTGAATTTCACTGCGTTGCCGAGCAGGTTGGTGACGATCTGGCGGAAGCGCCCGGCATCGCCAACGACGAAGGCAGGCAGGCGCGGGTCGACGCGCACGATGAGCTCGAGGTTCTTTTCGGCAACGCGCGCCGACACCAGCGTCGCCACATCCTCGACCGCCTCCGCGAGGCGGAAAGGGGCGGGGTCGAGCGTCAGCTGGCCGGCATTGATCTTCGAGAAATCGAGGATGTCGTTGATGATGGTGAGCAGCGCGTTGCCGGATTTGACGATGACGTCGGTGAAGGTCTTTTGTCGCGGCGTCAGCTCGGTCTTGGCAAGCAGCTCGGCCATGCCGAGAACGCCGTTCATCGGCGTGCGGATCTCATGGCTCATATTGGCAAGGAATTCTGATTTGGCGCGGTCGGCGGCCTCGGCCTTGAACAAAGATGCGGCGGTCTCGGCGAAGGCGCGGCGGATCGCATTCTCCATCGGCCGGAATATCAGAAACGCCGCGATGGCGAGCACGGCGAACAGCAGGCCGCTCGCCCACAGGAGCAGCCGGTCGCTGGAAGCATCGGCGAGGCGGCGCTCCTCGTCGAGCGCGGTGCGCACCTTCACCAGCATCGGCTGGGCGAAAAGGTCGTTCTGGTTACGGATCTCGCGGTAGCTCCACTCGTCGACCTTCTGGGCGACTGCCATCAAGTTGAAGTTGCGCACCATATCGCGCGCCGACCAGAACAGGTCGTCATTGACCGAAGCAGTGTCCAGCGCGTTGACGGTGTTGTTCGACAGGCGCGGCCTGATCGCGGCAAGCTGGGCGTTCAGGATCCCGATCTCGCCCATCAGCCGTTCGGAATGGCCGCGCGCGGCGGTCGCCAACGCATCGCGCGTCTCGCTGCGCCAGGCGGTGCCGGTGGTCTCGGCGAAATTGGTGGCGTTGCGCAGGTCGCGGGCGAAGATGACGAAATTGCCGCTGAGAGCATCGACCTCGTGGCGGTACGAATTCACACG
Source organism: Mesorhizobium sp. CA10 (assembly GCF_020165285.1). NCBI lineage: Bacteria > Pseudomonadati > Pseudomonadota > Alphaproteobacteria > Hyphomicrobiales > Phyllobacteriaceae > Mesorhizobium > Mesorhizobium sp. CA10. Next base: position 203,926 of record NZ_JAIUHV010000009.1, on the reverse strand, counting down.
GTTGAGCGCGAACATGACGGCGGCCGAGGCCAGCGCGAAGACAAACAATCCCGAAATGTAACGGATCCGGATCGACCGGAGGAAGGAAGAATATTCCGGCATGCGCAACCCCAACACATACGCACAATTTTAATGGTCGGGATTACGCTTGATTTACATTAAGATTTCGTTGGAGGGAGGGTGGCCTTGTCGCAGCTTCTGACAAGGCGACGTATCGCTGTCCGTGACAGACAGGGTAAGCGCACTCGAGTTCCGGACAGCGCCTCGAACCGAACGGCAGATCGTCAATCCGATGTATCGGAGAGGATCCCGTTTCCCTTGCGCAGCGTGATCCGCCGTCGAGGATGCTCGTCTCTCGCGGCTTGAAAAATGGCGCGGGCAAGCTGGGCCGTAGCGGCGCGTGCGAGGACCCGTTCGATGACCTCATGGCTGTCAGCGTGCCAGAGTTCGATACGATAGGGCAGCGCTTCGGCCGAACGGGAAGAGTTGGCGCTCCGTGTCATAGACAGGCCCCTGCCTAATTCGCCGGACCGTTCCATCTCGAAACGAAATTGTTCTTGTGCCGCAAGGTGACGTAGCGGTCCGGGTGCTCACGCGTCGCTGCGTAGTAGGCAGCGTAGCCGATGCTGGCATTTGCCGTGACGGCGAGGACTTGTTCGACACCGTTCTTGGCGGCGTTCCACAACTCGACCCTATACGGGAGTTCGTCATGCTCGGCAGAGCCGAGTTCGTGAGAGACGGGATTTTCCTCGTCATCTCCAGGCTCGTTTTCCGGAGCAAAGCTGTACAAATAACCCGGGTTTCTGAGATTGGCTGCGAGAGCGGATGAATATGTCGCCATTGATCCAAGCTCGTTGCTATGCAGGATAGGCACGCTTATGTTGCAGACGTGTCACCGGACGAACTGCCTGATGCGAGCGTAATGCGGGTTCGACAATGCCACTGACCACAGCCGACGCGCAACATCTTTCCGACAGCCGCCGCCTCGAACTCTTCATCGACGCTGTCGCCGACTACGCGATCTACACCCTCGATGCAGATGGCCTCATCACCAGCTGGAATGCCGGCGCCGAGAAGATAAAGGGCTACGCGGCTTCGGAAGTCCTGGGGCAGCATTTTTCCCGATTTTTCACAGTCGAAGATCAGGCGAATGGGGTTCCGAGCAGGATGCTTGCCGCGGCAAAGGCGGAGGGAAGATACGAGGCCGAAGGATGGCGGGTGCGCAAGGACGGAACCAGGTTCTGGTCGAGCGGCCTTGTTCAACGGGTACTGGACCGCAACGGCGTTCTTTTGGGTTACGCGAAGATCACGCGCGACATCACCGAGCGCGTCGCCGCGCATCAGTCGCTGCTGCAGAGCGAGCGACGCTTCCGCATCCTTGTCGACGGCGTGACCGACTATGCCATCTACATGCTCGATCCAAGCGGCATTGTCACCAATTGGAACGCCGGCGCCGAGCGGCTGAAAGGCTACGCTGCCGAGGAAATCGTGGGCCAGCATTTCTCCAAATTCTATACCCGTGAAGAACGCGCAAAAGGCACGCCGCTCCGCGTCCTCGAAGCAGCCGTGCAGAACGGGCGATATGAAGGCGAGGGTTGGCGCGTACGCAAGGACGGCAGCCGTTTCTGGGCATCGGTTGTCGTTACCCCGATCCATAACGACGCAGGCCGACTCGAAGGATTCGCCAAGGTCACGCGCGACATCACCGAACGCCGTGCGGCGCACGAAGCCTTGCGCCAAAGCGAGCGCCAGTTCCGCCTTCTGGTGAGCGGCGTGACCGACTATGCGCTCTTGATGCTTGACCCCAACGGGCTGGTGACCAGTTGGAACGCCGGCGCGGAGCGCATCAAGGGCTATGCGGCCGAAGAAATCATCGGTCAGCACTTCTCCCGGTTTTACACGGAGCACGACCGCGCCGCCGGTTTACCTGGCCGCGCGCTCTATACGGCAACACGGGATGGACGCTTCGAGACCGAGGGCCATCGCGTCCGTAAGGACGGGACGCTGTTCTGGGCGAATGTCGTGATCGATCCGATCCGCGACGAGCGGGGAGAGCTGATCGGTTTCGCCAAGATCACGCGCGACATCACCGATCGACGCGATGCTGAGATCGCACTCCGGCAGGCGCAAGCGCAACGCGTTCATACGCAGAAAATGGATGCGCTCGGCCAACTGACCGGCAGCATCGTGCATGATTTCAACAATCTGCTGACGGTGGTCGAAAGCTTTGTTCGACTGGGCAAGAAGGTCGGTGCCGATCCCGAAATGAAGCGCGCGACCGAATCCGTGGAGCTTGCGCTCCAGCGCGGCGCCGCATTGACACGCCAGTTGCTGGCCTTCTCGCGCAAGCAGGCTGCCCGCGCCGAGGTCGTCTCGCTGGCAGAGCGCGTGGAAGCCGTCCGCGCAATGATAGCGGGCTCCATGCGCAAATCGGTGAAATTGGTCGCCGCTGTCGGACCCGAAACCTGGCCAGTCAAGGTCGACCCCGGCGAACTGGAGCTTGGTCTCGTCAACATTGCCTTCAACGCGCGGGACGCCATGCCAGACGGTGGCCTGGTAACGATAACGGCGGAGAACGTGCTGTTGTCGAGCGAGGATAACGCAGCCGGCCTGCAAGGTGAATTCGTCGCGTTGCGGGTGACCGACACAGGCATCGGCATTGCGGCAGACGTGCTTCCGCAGGTTTTCGAACCGTTCTTCACGACCAAAGGGCCCGAGAAGGGTACAGGTCTCGGCCTCGCCCAGGTCTACGGCTTGGCGCAGCAGTCCGGCGGCGCGGTCACAATTGAAAGCGAAGTCGGCAAGGGCACGACGGTGACGATCTATCTGCCCCGGGCCGATATGGCAGTCGCCGCGCAGAGCGCCGAGCCGGAACAGCCGGCCAGCGCGAATGTGGTGCGGTTGAGGACAAAGGGCCGTTTTGCCGATGATCAAGACTGATGACGTCGCCGCCGATGCTGTGAGGTGACGACGAGAGAGCGGTATCGGGCGGCCACGACCGAAATGATCGCCAGGTGAAGCAGGATCGCGAGAGCTGCGCCGATCAATTGCGGGACAAGACCTCCCGCCCGGCCGATCATCCAGATCGTGACGACGCTCAGTGGCAAAAACAAAATGACGCTGGTGACGAGGCCGGGATTGTATTTGCCGAGCCGCGCCGATGTGACGAGGTGCGCGAGCGCGTTCACGATCATGACATACGGGGCAACCAGGCCCCAGGCGGGTCCCCACAGGAATGCCGCATAAAGAGCCAGCAGGTTGATGCCCCAGACAAACGGCAGGTTGATGACGAGAACCGAGGCGACGGTAAGGGCGTCACGGCCGCCGAAAACATTTTCGTTCGCGAATTTTCGGAATCGGTCGCCGGCGTGCTCTTCGACCTGGTGGACCATGTAAAACGGGCTGTGCAGGAAGATCAGGAACACCGGCAGCGGAAGCGATAAGACCGGCGCGGCCGCTATGAGCGATGCTGCCATGAACCCTGCACCGATGACCCAATAATCGGCCAGCCAGGCTTGCAGCTTAAGCATTGGTTCCCCGCCTCCTCAGTCAGCGATCCTGCACGAATGGACGCGCATCGCCAGAACTATTCAAGTGCGTGGAGGCCGTGGCGCTACGTGACCATGTCGGATATTGACTGCCGCGACCGCCCCTGAGACAGTCAATGGAAGATGCGCGCCTCCAAAACTTGGCACCCCGCTGGCTCGGCCACCCGTCGCGGCGTCTGGCCTTTCGCCATTGATCAGAGGTGGAATGCGAGCATGAGAAGCGGCCGTGAGCGAACCTATACAGCGGATAGTTGAGACCAACGGCATCCGCCTCAATGTCGCGGAGCAGGGCAAAGGGCCGGTGGTGCTTTTGTGCCATGGCTTCCCTGAATCCTGGTATTCCTGGCGGCATCAGCTGGGCGCGCTCGCAGCAGCGGGCTTCCGTGCCGTCGCCCCCGACATGCGAGGCTACGGCAAGAGCGACCGGCCGGAAGCGATCGACCAATACACACTCTTTCATCTGGTCGGCGACATGGTGGGTCTTCTCGACGCCCTCGAGGTCCCCAGCGCCGTCATCGTCGGCCACGACTGGGGTGCGGTGGTGGCCTGGCATGCCGCGCTGCTACGGCCGGACCGCTTCCATGCCGTCGTCGGCCTCAGCGTTCCGTTCCGGCCGCGCGGCAATGCGCGTCCGACCAGCCTCATGCCGCGAACGGCGGAGTCCCAGTTCTACCAGCTCTATTTCCAGCAACCCGGCATTGCCGAGGCGGAGCTGGAAAGGGACCCGCGGGCCACGGTGCGCGCCATGCTTTACGCGGTGTCGGGAGACGCTTCGGACGGCGGCGCCAGAATTGCCATGGTCCCGCACGGCGGAGGTCTCCTGCAAGCCGCCGAGGTTCCTGCAAGTCTGCCGCACTGGCTCAGCGAAAGCGACAGCGATTTCTACGCCGGCGAGTTCCAGCGCACCGGCTTTGCCGGAGGTCTCAACTGGTACCGCAACATCGACCGGAACTGGGAACTGATGGCGCCCTTTGCCGGCGCGCGGATCAAGGTTCCCGCTCTCTACGCAGCGGGCGACCGTGACCTTGTGGTCGCCTTCCCCGGCATGGATCAACTGTTGGCCAATCTCAGGAACTTCGTCCCGCAAATCCGCGATACGCTGATGCTGCCCGGCTGCGGGCATTGGACCCAGCAGGAGCGCCCGGACGAGGTCAACGCCGCGATGATCGATTTCCTGCGGAGCTTGCCGAAGCGGGGCTGATCCAAGGGAAAGCGAGTATCGGCTCCGACACGGAAAGTTGGGCGTGCGCTCGGCAAGCGACTCGCCCGGTTCAAGTCAGGCACTATCCTCGGCCCGGTAGGCGTCGGGAAGAATGAAGACCTCGTCGGCGCGGCCATAGCCTCCGTCGGGAACTTCCTCGATCAGCACCATGGTGTGGGGGCGTACACCTTCGCCGAAATAGTCGACGAACATCTGCGTGGTCTTGTGGACGAGGTCTTCCTTTTGCGCCTTTGTGAGGGCGGCCTCGGGCATCTTGAAGTTGGCAAAGGGCATTTCCAGGTTCCTTCCGGTGGATTTCACGGCTCTGGATGGAGGGCCGGGGAGGCGTCAGCGACCGGACCGATGATGTCCGTTCGTTGTCCTGGAGCGGATATAGACTGCTGCGGATGCCGGATAATCACCCGGCCATCGACAGCAGTATTCGAACATGGCGAACAATCGGAGCCGTTGTCGGCTTCCGCAATGGGCGCCCGCCGCGCCACAGTTCAGTTGCTGCGCGTCGCCACGAAGGTCGCCGCTTGCTTGAGCAGCTCAGCCCGCTCGCCATAGGGCTCGAGCAGGGCATGCGCCTGGTCGATGAGGCCGTGGAGCTGACCGCGCGCCCAGTCTGGTCCGTGCAGTGCTGCGAGCGTCGCCTTGCCGGCGGCCGCATCCTTGTTCGTCGCTTTGCCCATCTGCTTTGCGTCGGCGGTCAGGTCGAGCAGGTCGTCGGCGAGCTGGAAGGCAAGGCCGATCGCCGAGCCGAACTCCGCCAGCCGCTCGCGGTCGGCAGCAGGCGCGCCGGCGACGATCGCGCCGGCCTCGCAGGCGAAGCGGATCAGCGCGCCGGTCTTCATCGCCTGCAGCGTGATGATGCCCGCCTCGTCCGGCCGTTCGCGCTCGGCTTCCAGGTCCAGCATCTGGCCGCCGACCATGCCGCCGGCACCGGCCGCTCGGGCAAGGGCGAGAACCAGGGTGGCGCGGCGCTCCGCCGCCAGCAAGGTCGCTTCGTCGGCGACGACGTCGAAGGCCAATGTCAGCAACGCGTCGCCGGCGAGGATCGCGGTCGCTTCGTCGAAGGCCCTGTGCACCGTCGGCTGGCCGCGCCTCAAATCGTCGTCATCCATGGAAGGCAGGTCGTCATGGATGAGCGAGTAGCAATGCACGCATTCGAGCGCCGCGGCGACGCGCAGCGCCGCCTCGCTATCGGCCGAAAACAGCGCGGCACTTTCCATGACCAGAAATGGCCGCAGCCGCTTGCCGCCATTGAGCACGCCATGGCGGATGGCCGCCATCAGGCGCTCCGGCCGCACGATCTCACTGGTGAGCGGACGCGCGTCGAGGATCCGCCGCAGCTCGGTCTCGACCGCGGCGGCGCGCATGAAAAGCGCGGATTCGAAGGCGATCTGGTCGTCTTTGCCCATGGCCGGGACCGGTAGCCGACACTCAGACATTGCGCAAGCAGGCTCGCGCCTTTATGCCGGAGGAGGCGAGGCACGGGTGGACGGCTTGACGGAACCGATCGTCGAATATGAAAGCGAAGGGCTGGACATGGCGCGACGTCGGCGCCTGAACCGCGCCGGTCTCAAGCGGCTTGGCCGGCGTTGCCTGGTCGTGGCGCTCGTGCTGGCAGTCATACCGGTCGTGCTCACCTTCCTTTATCTGCCACCTTTCGTGCATCCGGTCTCGACGCTGATGCTGAAGGACCTCGTGACTTTTTCCGGCTACGACCGGCGCTGGGTTTCGATCGATGACGTGGCGCCGGTGCTGGCGCATTCGGTGATCATGTCGGAGGACGGGCAGTTCTGCTTTCATCGCGGCGTCGATCTGGGCGAGTTGCGCGGCGTGGTCGACGACGCGCTGGCTGGCGAGGCGACGCGCGGCGCCTCCACCATCACCATGCAGACGGTGAAGAACCTTTTTCTGTGGTCGCGCCCATTGGGCAGCGTGCGCAAGGTGGTCGAGCTGCCCCTGGCCGTCTATTTCGATGCTGTGATGTCGAAGCGGCGGATCATGGAAATCTATCTCAACATCGCCGAATGGGGGCCGGGCATCTACGGCATCGAGGCCGCCGCCCGGCATCATTTCGGCGTCTCTGCCAAGCAATTGTCGCGCCGGCAGGCGGCGCTGCTCGCCGTCAGCCTTCCCAACCCGATCGCGCGCAATCCCGCCAGGCCGGGGCCGGGCCTGCGGCGGCTGGCCTCGCTGATCGAGCGGCGCGCGAGCAGGTCAGGCGCCTATGTCGGCTGCCTTGACTAGGTGCATCGATATTCAAGTGAGCCCAACCTGCGAACGGCGGCTACCTGTGCTTCCGGTGCTCACGTACTTTAAGTACGCTCCGCTCCGGTTCTCGGTGGCCACCGTTCTCGGCTCGGCCTGACTTGAATCTCGACACACCTAGTTCCTGTCCTCCTGCGGCAAAAAAATTCGCGCCGGCGCTGGCCAAAACGGCGCAAGGCGTGTATAGGCACCCGACTTTCTCAGATTATGGCCTCGATGCGGCCCTTTCGCGAGGGTTGCCGGGGCATTTTGACCATGTAGTGGAGCATATCCATGGCCGTTCCAAAAAGAAAAACCTCTCCGTCGAAGCGCGGCATGCGCCGCTCGGCCGACGCGCTCAAGGCCCCGACCTATGTCGAGGACAAGAATTCCGGCGAAATGCGCCGCCCGCATCACATCGACCTGAAGACCGGCATGTATCGCGGCCGCCAGGTTCTTGAGCCGAAGGAAAGCTGAGAGGCTTCCGCGGTTCGTGACGTTTCAAAAGACCGGCCTCTGGCCGGTCTTTTTGCGTGCGGCCCTTGGTTGAGGGAGACCTGGGCCTCGCAGGCTGCAGAAAAGCCGGACAACCGGCTGACATTGTTATTTCATTAGGTCTTAGAGCGTGTTCGCCGCCGCCGGCGAAAAGCCTTGACGGCGCGCCTGCCGCGGATTTTACAAAAGGGGTGCCCATGGAGTCGCCCAGATGTTCGGTGCCATCCCGCTGCTGATCGTGCCCTTCGTCCTCTACAATCTCGGCCTGCTGGGATTGTTCGGCGGCGGCGACGATCCCTGGACGACCGAGATGTTCTCCTTCCGCATGATGTCGGGCGGCGTGTTCTCGATGACGCTCGGTGGCCTGATGGTGCTGATCGGGCTGATCTTCCTGTTCGTCGAGATCTCAAAATCAGTGCGCACCACCAATGCCTCGATCCTCGATCACCTTTTGTCGACGCTGGTCTTCATCGCCTTCCTGGTCGAATTCCTGCTGGTGAAAGGCGCGGCGCACTCCGTCTTCTTCACGCTGATGGTCATCGCGCTGTTCGACGTGCTGGCCGGCTTCTCGGTGTCGATGCGGTCGGCGAGCCGGGATATAAACTTAAATTGACGTTGCCTCAGCTTTTCGTGCGACCACTTCCTCGTAGGCAGCGCGCAGTTGCTGGCGCACGGTTGGCGTGCCTGGCGGCGTCTTGGATGGCGCTCCGAGATGCTCGTGGCGCAGTTCGTCCATGAATTGCTCCCATAGCGGCGGGCCGCCTTTTTCGAGCAACTCGGCGCGGATCGACAATTCCTCCGTAACCGGCAGCCAGACCCGCCCCCACGCCCCGAGCTGCGCCATGATCGGCACCAGCGTGATCGCCATCTCGGTCAGGCTGTAGATCGCCTTCTGCTTGTGGCTGGGGTCGTCGGCCTTGGTCAGCAGGCCAAGCTCCATCAGCCGTTTCAGCCGGTCGGCCAGGATGTTGGAGGCGATGCCTTCCAGCGAGCCGTTGAGCAACTCGCGAAAATGGCGCCGGCCGCCAAAGATCATGTCGCGCAGGATGATCAGGCTCCAGCGGTCGCCAAAGACTTCGAGCGACAGATTGATCGGGCAGCCGGACCGACGGTCGATGCTCATGGCACTCTCCAGAAAAACCAGTTGCATTATGATATCGGTTTGATTATCGTGCAACTGATTGCAAATTGCAATCGGATAGGAGGAGCAGATGACCAACGCGGCGCAGCTTCCCGACATCATTTCGGAAAGCTTCGGCAGTCCGAAAGATCCGCCGATCCTTTTGATTATGGGCGCCATGGCTTCGATGCTGTGGTGGCCGGAAGCCTTCTGCCGGCAACTTGCCGAGCGCGGCCGCTTCGTCATCCGCTACGACAACCGCGACACGGGCCTGTCGACCAAATTTCCGCCGGGCGCGCCCCCCTACACATTCGAGGATATGGTGGACGACGCCATGCGCGTGCTCGACGACCGTGGCGTCGCCAAGGCGCATGTCGCCGGCATGTCGATGGGCGGCATGCTCGCGCAAAGCGTGGCGCTGAAATATCCCGAACGCGTCAGCGCGCTCACCGTGATCTCCTGTTCGCCGCTCGGCGTCGATACGTCCGCCCTGCCCGGAACGACCGAGGCTTACAAAGAGCACTCGGCCGAAGGCGGCAATGTCGACTGGTCGAAGCGGGAGCAGGTGATCGACTTCATGGTCAAGGACGCCTGTGCGATTGCCAGCACTCGCCATCCGTTCGATGAGGGGCGGACGCGCAAGATGATCGAGGAGGATTACGACCGCTCCGGCGGTCTGGCCAGCGCGACCAACCATTTCCTGCTCAAAGGCGGCGGCCCGCAGCGGACGGTGCGGGATCTTCGCGTGCCGCTGCTCGTCATCCACGGTAGCGCCGATCCGCTCTTCCCGATCGAACATGGCGAAGCGCTCGCCAAGGCGGTTCTCGGCGCAAAGCTGGTCAAGGTCGAAGGGGGCGGCCACGAACTGCATCGCAACGACTGGTCGCAGATCATCGAGGCCATCGCCGCACACGGCTAGCGCCGGCAAGACGCCGGCTTGACTCGAGCCGTCCGCGACAATAGTGAAGTAGTTACTTCAGTATTGATTATCCCAATGCGAAAGAGAGCCGGAATGTCCCTGACGCTGCATTTCCACCCGCTGGCCTCGTTCTGCTGGAAGCCGCTAATCGCGCTTTACGAGAACGACACGCCATTCGAGCCGGTCATTGTCGACCTCGGCGACGAGGCTTCCCGCGCCGCATTCCTGAAAGTGTCGCCGACCGGCAAGATGCCGGCGCTGCGTGACGATGCGCGGGACCGCACCGTGCTGGAATCGACCATCGTCGTCGAATATCTCGCCGCGCATTACCCCGGGCCGGTCGAGCTCATTCCCGCCGATATCGATCTCGCCCTGCAGGTCCGACAGGCAGACCGCTTCTACGATTTCTACGTGCAGCATCCGATGCAGAAGATCGTCGGCGACAGGCTGCGGCCGACGGACAAGACCGATCCGTTCGGGGTCGAGGAGGCCCGCGCGCAGCTGCGCAACTCCTACGCCATTGTCGACGAGGAGATGGCGGCAAGGACCTGGGCCGTAGGCGAAAGCTTCACCATGGCCGACTGCGGCGCCTCGCCGGCGCTGTTCTACGCCAACAAGGTCGAGCCCTTCGGCGAAAAATTCCCGGCCTTGAAACGCTACCACGACCGGCTGCTCGCGCGCCCGTCCTTCGCCCGGGTGATCGAGGAAGCGGGACCTTACTTCAAGCTCTTTCCGTACAATAACGGCTAGAGCGAGATGCTCCACGATCCCGCCCAGCTCGACCTGATGTTCCAGGCGCTCGCCGACCCGGCGCGGCGGCAGATGGTGGACCGTCTGTCGCGCGGGCCGGCTTCGGTCAGCCAGCTTGCTGAACCGTTAGCGATGTCGTTGTCGGCCGTCGTCCAGCATCTCAACGTGCTTGAGGCAAGCGGCTTGGTGCGGACCGAAAAGCTTGGCCGGGTGCGGACCTGCCGGATCGAGCCGCAGGCGCTTCGGGCCGCCGAGCACTGGATCAACGAGCGACGGCTTGCCTGGGAGCGTCGGCTCGACCGCCTCGGCGATTTCCTCGCTGAAACGAAAGATGAAACCTGAAGGGTCCCGTCATGACCGAACGATCCGTCGTCCATTCCACCTTCGTCATCGAGCGCGTCTATCCGGCGACGCCGGAGAAGGTCTATTTCGCGCTGAGCGATCCGACGGCGAAGAAGCGCTGGTTCTTTGACCCCGACAACCCCATGCCCAGCCGGCATGAGATGGATTTTCGGGTCGGCGGCAAGGAAGTGAATGCCGGCTGTCCCAGCGACGGACAGATGCATTTCTACAACGCGATCTATTACGATATCGTGCCCAACCGGCGCATCGTCTACAGCTATGAGCTTCTGTTCGGCGAAACCCGAGTCTCCGTGTCGCTTGCGACGATCGAGCTCATCGCCGAAGGCAAGGGAACGCGGCTCATCCTGACGGAACAGGGCGCCTTTTTCGACGGCATCGACTCACCGGCCACCCGCGAGCACGGCACCGGCGAATTGCTCGACGCGCTCGGGACGGCACTGGGAGCTGAGGGCTCCGGCCAAAGCGCATCGCGCTTTGGGTCTTGACGCCTGTCGTTGTCTCAGAACCGCTGCACACTTCTGAGCGACATGCATCAAACGCCGAAGACTATTCCCCAGGCGCCGTTTCCCAGAATTGGTCGAGCCAGATGTTGAGCCTGAGGAAGCCGGCGCTGCTGACGGTATAGACGCGCCTCGTGCCTTCGGGCTTGGCGTTGACCAGGCCGGCGTCCAGCAGGACCTTCAGATGCTGGGAAACCGCCGGACGTGAGACGGGCAATCCGGCGGCCAATTCGTTCACCGTCTTTGGGCCGCGCCGGAGTTCTTCCAAGAGATAGCGCCGGTTGGGATCGGCTATCGCCATAAAGGCGTCAGAAAACATCATGCCTTTATTTGTGAGGCAAAGTCTCGCGAATCTCAACTATCGGTTTCAACCTTTCTGCGCGGATCGAGCCGCGTGGCCTCGGGCGTGACGGCGCGGTCCGCGGGCTGCGTCTTGAAGGCATCGCGGTCTTCGATCGGCACCGGCGCGCGGGCGCGGATGCGCAGCAGCGTGTAGCCGGCGAGACTGAGATGCGCGAGCGCAGTTGCCAGGAAAAGCCCCTCCGGACGCACCCAGCCCATCAAGGCCGCGGCCAAAAGCGGGCCGATCATCGTGCCAAAGCCGTAGAGCAAGAGCAGACCGCCCGAAACCTTGACGAAGTCCTCGGAGCGGGCGTGGTCATTGGCATGAGCGACGGCGATCGAATAGAGCGTATAGGCGAAGGCGCCGTAGGCGGCGGTCATCACGATGATGAAGACGCCTGAACGCGGCGCGATGAGGAAGATCAGCATCGCGACCAGGGCTCCGCCGAAGGCCGCGCCGGCCAGCACAAAGCGGCGATCGGTTGTATCCGACAGGCGCCCGGCCGGTAGCTGCATGGCGGCACCGGAAATGACCACCAGGCTCATCATCAAAGCGATCTCGGCGGTCGAAATGCCGACGCGCGCGCCATAGACGGCGCCCAGCGTGCCCCAGGCACCGTTGGCGATGCCGATCAGGAGGCAGGCCACCGCCGACACCGGCGAGTTGGCGTAAAGGCCTTTGACGTCGAGCTTGACGTCCTGCAGGGGCTTGGGATGCGACTGCGTCGACACGGCCGTCGGAATGAGCGACAGGCAAAACAGGATGCCGGTGATCATGAACAGCGAGGCCGACCGAACATCGCCGCCGGCGACGATCATCTGGCCGCCCATGATCGAGGCATAGGTGACCATCATATAGAGGCCGAAGACGGTGCCGCGGTTCTCGTTGGTGGCCTTCTCGTTCAGCCAGCTCTCGATCACCATGAAGGCCCCGGCCATGGTGAAGCCGGTGAAGGCGCGCAAAAGGATCCAGAAATATTCGTCGATGATGAGGCCGGTGAGCAGCGCGATGATCGCGCCCGACGCGGCGAAGGCGCCGAAAGCCCTGACATGGCCGGCGCGGCGCACGAGACGCGGCGCGAAGAAGCAGCCGGCGACGAAGCCGCCGGCCCAGGCCGTGCCCATCAGGCCGAGCGATGCGGTCGAAAAGCCTTCCACCTGGCCGCGCAGCGGCAGGAGCAGCCCGTGCAGGCCGGATGCGGCGAGCAGGAACGCGGTGCCGCGCAGCAGCGAGAGGATCGGTCTGTAGGTTGCAAACATCGTTTGATCCGGGTTCGAGACGCAGGGCCTGAAGACAGATGTATTCGGGCTTTTCGGCGGCGAGAGAGCACGCCGAACAATTTATCCGCGGCGGAACAGCGACTCGGCGGCGGATTTGGTGGCGCCCTTGGCGGTGCGCTCGGCCTCCAGCCTGGCGATCTCGTCGCGCAGCAATGCGATGCGCTCGGACAATTCGTCGACGGACAACAAAGACAGGTCCTGGCCGATCTCGTGCGGGCGCTGCTTTTTCCTGGGTTCGTCGTCGAAGATCGCCATCCGTCGCTCCTCTCTTACTCGGCCATTTGCCTGATTTGGCAATCGGCATACATAGAGCAATTCCGGGAAAAGTGCGTAGCGGTTTTCCGTCCGGAATAGCGTAAGAACAAAGAGTTGGAGCAGGTTGGCGCTTCTTCAAGCACGAACTGCTCCAGGCAGGAGCGCCGATGCAAACGGGCGGCGATAGACCGGGATACAGGGAGAACACGATATCATGGCAAACGGACAGAAGATTCCGGCGAAGATGACGGCCATCGCGATCTCGCAACCGGGTGGGCCAAAGGTGCTCAAGCCGGAAACGCGCGACGTGCCGGTGCCCGGCCCCGGCGAAGTGCTGATCCGGGTGCACGCGGCCGGCGTCAACCGGCCGGACGTCCAGCAGCGCAAGGGCGCCTATCCGCCGCCGCCCGGTGCATCCGACTTGCCGGGCCTCGAAGCGTCGGGCGAAATCGCGGCGCTCGGCGACGAGATATCGCGCTGGCGCATCGGCGACCGGGTCTGCGCGCTGACGCCGGGCGGCGGCTATGCCGAATATGTCAAGGTTCATACCGGCAGCGTGCTGCCGCTGCCGGCGGGTTTCACGCATTCGGAAGCCGCCGCGGTTCCGGAAAACTACTTCACCGTCTGGCACAATGTATTCGAGCGCGGCGGCCTCAAGAAAGGCGAGACGCTGCTTGTCCATGGCGGTTCGTCCGGCATCGGCACCACCGCCATCCAGCTCGCCTCGGCCTTCGGCGCCACTGTGATCACCACTGCCGGCAGCAAGGAGAAATGCGACGCCTGCCTGAAGCTCGGCGCCGACCGGGCAGTCAACTATCGCGAGGAGGATTTCGTCGCCGCCGTGAAGGATGCGACCGATGGCAAGGGCGCCGACGTCATCCTCGACATCGTCGGCGGCGATTATGTCGGGCGCAATTACGATGCCGCGGCCGTCGAAGGGCGCATCGTACAGATCGCGGTGCAGGCCGGGGCCGTGGCCAGCGCCGACTTCTCCAAGATCATGGTGAAGCGGCTGACCCATACCGGCTCGACGCTTCGCCCGCGTACCGTCGAGTTCAAGGCGGCGATCGCAGCCGCGCTCGAGGCCCAGGTGTGGCCACTGCTCGGCACGCGCAAGGTGGCTCCTGTGATGGACATGATCTTTCCGCTGACCGAAGCCTGGCGGGCGCACGAGCGGATGGAAGAGGGCGAGCATATCGGCAAGATCGTCCTCGACGTGGAGTAGGATGGGTCGTTATTCAGGTGAGGCCGGCCTGCAAATGCCGGGCTTCTGCGCTTCCGGTGCTCACGTACTAAGTACGCTCCGCTCCGGTTCTCGAAGTCCACCATTTTCAACTCGGCCTGACCTGAATCTCGACCCATCCTGGCGTCGGCGCGTGTCCGGTTCCAAGCTGAACGAAACCTTAATGCTGCATTGCACAAAACGCATTGCGGCCATGCAAAAGCGTCCGTTCAATTTGTGGGCAGGAGTGCCTATTTACGCGGCATCAAACGATTTGACCAAACGACTGGAGAACCATCATGAACCCGATCAGTGCTTTCCGTAAGTGGCGCATGTACAACGAGACCGTGCGCGAATTGAACAAGCTCAATGCCCGCCAGCTGAGCGACCTCGGCATCAACCGGGCCGACATCGAGCGTATCGCCCGCCAGGCGGTGTAATCAGACGCAGCCCGGCCTCGCGGTCGGGCTGCGACATGCAAGCCAGAGCCGTCGAGACGCTTGCTTTGTTTCCGGTTCCAAGCCCGCTGGACCTCGTCCAGCGGGTTTTGTCTTTTTAGGGCCTTGAATCGGCCCTTCCCAAAAACATTGCGAAAATTGGAGGGAGCGTTTATACAGGCCGCGAATTTCCCATTTTGGTGGCTCTAAAACCACCGCCCGCGCGGGAACGCGGGCGAACGAGAAGGATTTTTGATATGGCCAATTCGCTGCTGATGCCCAAGGCGACCGCCGTCTGGCTGGTCGACAACACCGCGCTTTCCTTCGAGCAGATCGCGCAGTTCTGCGGGCTGCATCCGCTGGAGGTCAAGGCGATCGCCGACGGCGAGTCGGCCCAGGGCATCAAGGGCATGGACCCGATCATCACCGGCCAGTTGACGCGCGACGAGATCGCGCGCGGCGAGAAGGACATCAACTACCGGCTGAAGCTGTCGGAGCCGAAGGTGCGGGTGCCGGAATCGAAGCGCAAAGGCCCGCGCTACACGCCGCTGTCGAAGCGCCAGGACCGGCCGAACGCCATCTTGTGGCTGGTGCGCAACCATCCCGAGCTCAAGGATGCGCAGATTGCTCGTCTCGTAGGCACCACCAAGTCGACGATCGAGCAGATCCGCGAGCGCAAGCACTGGAACTCGGCCAATCTGCAGCCGATGGATCCGGTGACGCTCGGCCTCACCTCGCAGATCGACCTGGACCTCGAAGTCAACCGCGCCTCGCGCGGCCGCGAGCCGGCGCAGCCCGTCGGCGACACACTGCTGCCCGCCGCGCTCACCGAACGGCTGGTGCCGGCGCCGGAGAAGCCGAAGGACGAGGACCAGGAGCTCGATGCCAACGCCGTCTTCGCCAAGCTTTCGGCGCTCAAGTCGAAGGACAAGAACGAAGACGACGATCAGGAGTAAGCGTCCCGGCATCCAATAAAAAAGCCCGCTCGAAGCGGGCTTTTTTATTGGACAATGGCTTGGGAGGAAGTCACGTCCGCGCGGCGCGGTCGGGGGCCATGCCGTAATCCTCTGAGCGCTCGACGGCGCGGTAGAAATCGGCGAGCTGCTTGCCCCGCTCCGGCTTGAAGATGCGGCCGGCAATGACGACCGAGGCGATGCGATCGATGCGGAAGGCGCGGAAATCATCGCGCATCTCGCACCAGGCGACCAGTGTCCAGACCTTGCCCCAGAACCACAGCCCCAACGGCCTGATGTCGCGCGCGGTGCCGCGGCCGGCTTCGTCGGAATAGTCGATGGTCAGCACCTGGCGCTTCTCGATGGCGCGCTCGATCAGGTCGATCGCTTCCCGCGCGGCGTCGCTCACCACCCACATCGGCGTGTGGATCTCGGTGCGGGCGATGCGGTCCTTCTCGGTGTCGGGCAGCACGGCGCCGATCTTGACCAGCGCCTCGTCGGCGGCCCTCGCCATCGTAGCGCCGCCGAAGGCGCGCACCATACGGGCGCCGGCAACCAGCGCCACAATCTCGTCACGTGTGAACATCAGCGGGGGAAGATCGAATCCCTCCCGCATCATGTAGCCGACGCCCGCTTCGCCATCGATCGGCACGCCGGTCGACTGCAGGTCGGCTATGTCGCGGTAAATGGTGCGTTCTGAAACCTCGAGCCATGCGCCAAGCTTCTGCGCGGTGACCAGCCGGCCGCCTCGCAAATGCTGCACGATCTGGAAAAGCCTGTCAGCACGACGCATCGCTAGATCCCCCGAGGATTATGGCATAAGCGCTTCGCGCTTGCGCAGCGCGGCAATGAATTTCGCTCCGAAGGACAGTCGCGGCGACGGCTTGATGTGGTTGACGCCCGGTGCGTTCAGCTTGTCGTTCCAGCTTCTCACCATTGCGGATTACTCCGGATCGTCGAACCATGTTCGTTGCTGTCAGGATCGAAGCCGCTCCAATTACCGCATGCCTCCTGACAACATACTGTTAGGAGGCTGCGGCGAAGCTGCCGGCAAACAAAGGTTTCTTTCCCTGAACTCAACATCGCTGGCCGCCATTACATCTGGGCGCGCTGCCGCCACAATCCAAGTCGCGGCGGCAAATTTCAGTTTTCACGCACGCGGCCCTGGTAAAGATCCGGCCAGCCGATGTCCTTGCGGATGTCCGCCGGCAAGGTGTTCAGGAAACGCTGGGTGCGAATCTCGTTGCGCACGGTGCGGATTCTGCCGACATAATGCTGCACACTACGCAGAATTGTAAAACCGTTCATGACCTCACTCCTCTCTTTTTGATGAGAAGAGTATCTCACACCCCTCCTGACAGCAGTCTGTCAGGAGGTTGGCAGGGTGCGGAGGAAGACGGTGCGGTGCCGCTCGCAGCGTTCGAATAGGCCCTATTTCTGTCAGGAATGCTCCGCCCGAGGGTGCGCTCGAGAACAGCTTTGACAGTCGCCATCGATGCTGGTCAAAGGCGGCATGACGAAACTGCTCGCCCTTGTCATCTGCGGCATCATGCTGATCCAGGTCATCAAGCCGCTGGGCTGGCCGGGGCTGAAGCGGCGCGGCGATTTTTGGAAGCTGGCGCTGCTTGCGATGGCCGCTATCTCGCTGGCGGCGGTGCTTGGGCACTGGGCGTAGGCCTGTCCATATTCGGGGGAGGACGGCTCGCGAGTGGCGCGTCCTGCCGTTCACGCACAGCGGTCCGACCGATCCTTGTCTTTGTCCCGATATTCGTCATGCAGGCGCACCCAGTCCATCAGGTTGTGATAGGGACCCGTCTCGCCGCGGCCCTTCGGCGTCATGTCGAGATAATGATAGGCGCCGATCAGCGCATCGCCGCCGCGGGCGCGCGACATGAAGGTGAGAAAGATGTCGCCGCACTCGTTGCGATAGAAGATGCTGGTGCCGGGCAGGTCTTTCGACCGCAGCGGGCGCTTCTCGAAATTATAGGTGGTTTCGCCCGCCGCGATCTGCCTGTCGGTGAAGGAGACCTGCAGGTCGAAGTTGAAATCGGACGCATAAGACGACACCCAGTCGAACTTCCAGCCCATGCGCTGCTTGTAAGGCAGGATTTCGGCCAGCGGCGCGCGCGAGACGACGACCAGCGAGACGTCATGATGCTTCAGATGCTGGTCGGCGCCATCGATATGGTCGGCGAGGAACGAGCAGCCCTCGCAGCGGTGGTCGGAGCCCGGCGCCATCATGAAATGATAGACGATGAGCTGGCTCTTGCCGGCGAACAGCTCGGCAAGATGCTTCGGCCCTGCTTCGCTCTCGAAAACATAATCCTTGCGCAGCTTGAACCAGGGCAACTGCCGCCGCTCCGCGGCGATAAGCTCGCGGAACTTTGTCAGCTCCTTCTCGCGTTCGAGATGCTTGCGATGCGCTTCGAACCAGTCTTCGCGCGAAACCACGGCATTGCGATGCATGACCATCTCCTGTCCTCTCCTGCCAAGGACGTTCGACATCGGCGCGATCCGACATGGCCGATAGCGGTCGGCGCCTGACAAGTGGGAAGGCGGCTCGCAAAAAGCAAAAAAACCCGGGTTGCCGGCCCGGGTTTTATGCACTGCTCAGGGATGGCGTCAGGCGGCCTTTTCCAGCGCCGGCTGCCATTTCCCGAGCGCCGCCAGATGGTTCATGTGGGCGCGGTGGGTGAAGGCAGCCTGGCCGGCAGCAACGTTCGAGGCCTTGCCGCTCCATGCCTTCTGCGGCGCGGCCTGCAGCGCGCGGCCATAGGAGAAGGTCAGTTTCCAAGGATGCGGGCCGATGGCGTTGATGGCATTGAGGTTGGCGGTCGCCTCCTCGTCCTCCTGGCCGCCGGAGAGGAAGGCGATGCCGGGCACTGCCGACGGCACCACTTCGCGGAACAGCTTGATCGTCTTTTCGGCGATTTCCTCCGGGCTGTCGCTCTTGCCCGACTTCTTGCCGGAGATGACCATGTTCGGCTTCAGGATCGAGCCTTCCAGCACGACGCGGGCCGCGTAAAGCTCGTCGTAGAGCTTGATCAGCGTCGCCTTGGAGACGTCGTAGCAGGTGTCGATCGAATGCGCCCCGTCCATCAGCACTTCCGGCTCGACGATCGGCACGATGCCGGCCTCCTGGCACAGCGCGGCATAGCGGGCCAGCGCGTGGGTGTTCGAGGCGATCGAATTGGCCGAGGGCACGCCCTTGTTGGTGTCGATGTCGATCACCGCGCGCCATTTGGCGAAGCGGGCGCCGAGCTTGTAGTAGTCGGCGAGCCGCTCGCGCAGCCCGTCCAAGCCCTCGGTGATGGTGTCGCCGGGAAAGCCGGCGAGAGGCTTGGCGCCGAGATCGACCTTGATGCCGGGAATGGCGCCGGACGCCTTGATGATGTCGACCAGCGGTGTGCCGTCGGCGGCCTTCTGGCGAATGGTCTCATCGTAGAGAATGACGCCGGAGATGTATTTTGACATCGCCTCCCTGGACCGGAACATCATCTCGCGATAGTCGCGCCGGTTATCGGCCGTGGATTCGACGCCGATGACGTCAAAACGCTTCTTGATGGTGCCGGAGCTCTCATCGGCGGCCAACAGGCCCTTGCCGCCGCTCACCATCGCGGCGGCGATATCTTCGAGACGTTCGCTCATGGGTGCTCTCCTACGCTGCGTTTATTCCGCGCTAGCAGAACACTACCGCCAAAGGAATGACGCCGGAAAGCTAGAATCGATTGAAAGCCGCGCGGGCTTTGCCTGGTCTCGGATTGTTTACCGCTTCAGCACCTCGACGCCGGGCAGCGGCTTGCCTTCCATCCATTCGAGGAACGCGCCGCCGGCGGTCGAGACATAGGTGAAGTCGTCGGCGACGCCAGCATGGTTGAGCGCGGCCACCGTGTCGCCGCCGCCGGCTACCGAGACCAGCTTGCCTTCCTTGGTGCGTGCGGCGGCATGTTTTGCCGCGGCCACCGTAGCGCGGTCGAAAGGCTCGATCTCGAAGGCGCCGAGCGGCCCATTCCAGACCAGCGTCGCGGCGCGGTCGATCCAGTCGTTGACGCTCTGCACGGTCTTTGCGCCGACATCGAGGATCATGCCGTCGGACGGCACGTCCGAGATGGCGACGGTCTCGCTGGCGGCGCCCGCCTTAAATTCCTTGGCGACCACGCCGTCGGCGGGCAGGATGATGGCGCAGCCGGCTTCCGCCGCCTCGATCATGATCTGCTTGGCGGTGCCGGCGAGGTCATGCTCGCAGAGCGATTTGCCGACATCGGTGCCGCGCGCGGCAAGGAAGGTATTGGCCATGCCGCCGCCGATCACCAGCGCATCGACCTTCTTCACCAGGTTCATCAACAGGTCGATCTTGGTCGAGACCTTGGCGCCGCCGACGATGGCCACTACCGGCCGTACCGGATCGCCGAGGCCCTTTTCCAGCGCGTCGAGCTCGGCCTGCATGGTGCGGCCGGCAAAGGCCGGCAAATGATGCGCCAGACCCTCGGTCGAAGCATGCGCGCGGTGCGCGGCCGAAAAGGCGTCGTCGACATAGATGTCGCCATTGGCGGCGAGCTGTTCGGTGAAGGCCGGTTCGTTCTTCTCCTCCGCCTTGTGGAAGCGAGTGTTCTCGAGCAGCAGGACCTCGCCGTCCTTCATCGCCGCGACGGCTTCGGCGGCCTTGGCGCCGATGCAGTCGGCGGCGAAACCGACCGGGCGGCCGAGAACGTCAGCCGTGGCCCTGGCGATCGGCTCCAGCGAGAATTCGTCCGACGGGCCGTCCTTGGGGCGGCCGAAATGCGCAAGCAGGATGACCTTGGCCCCCTTCTTCGAGAGCTCGGCGATGGTCGGCGCGATGCGCTCGATGCGAGTGGCGTCGGTCACCTTGCCGTCGGCGACGGGAACGTTGAGGTCGACGCGCACCAGGACGCGCTTGCCGCTGACGGCGCCGATATCGTCGAGTGTCTTGAAGCCGGCCATGGTCGTTCCTTCCTGGTGCCTTGACGCAATCCGGACGGAAAACCGCCCACACTTTTCCTGAAATTGCTCTAGCGAAAACGCGGCGACCTTACTCGGCGCGGAAGACGATGCAAGGGCCGCGTCAATGGCGCGCGCGCAAAAATGATGTCGCCGTGAGACATCAGCCTTCGCCGGTTGCCTTTTGCCCGTCCGGTGCGGGCGCAACGGTGTCGACCGGCACGTCGTCGGCTGCCTGCTTCGCCGCCGGCCTGCGCCAGCTGCGGATCAGCGCTGCGATGCGGTCGCCGATCTCACCGGCGCTCATGAACACCGGCACGCGCGCGACCGGCGCGGTCGGCTCGAAGGACAGGCCAAGGCCGGTGATTCTGCCTTTCTCATCGACATCGCGCACGATCAGCTCGATCGGTCCGATCATCACACGGTCGGCATATTCGGCACGGCCGCCGAGCCGCTCGGTAACGAGCGCTGCAACGGTGAGCTTCTGCTCGGCCTCGGACAGGCCGGGGGCATAGGCGGCTTCCAGCTCCGCGGCCGAGCGGGCCGGATCGACGGCAAAGGCGCCGAAGAAGTCGGCATCCTCCGGATCGACCACGGCGCGGCTGGCAAAAAGCTTGTCGAGCAGGCGCGGGTAGCGGTCCGGTACGAAGATGTAGACCTGATCGCCGGCCGCCAGCCGGCCCATGTCCTGGAAGCGCATCGAGCGGCCGTCGCGCAGCACCAGCGAGGGCCTCGCCCAGCGCGGGATGCGCTCGCCGCGCGCTACCGGACTGCCGGCTGCTACGCGATAGGCGAGCAGCTCATGATGTGCCGAGCCCGGCAATTCGAGCTCCACCTTGTCCAGCGGCCCAAGACGGGCCGGCACGATCAGGCCGAGGCGGCGCGCCAGCGGACCGACCGTCCAGCCCTGCACCACCAGCGACACCAGCACGATGATGAAGGCGGCGTTGAAGATCAGCCGGCCGTGCTCGAGGCCGCCGAGCAGCGGCGTGATGGCGAGCAGGATCGAGACCGCGCCACGCAGGCCGACCCAGGAGACGAAGGCGACCTCGGGACGCGGCAGCCGGAACGGGATTAGGCAGAGCCAGACCGCGACCGGGCGGGCGACGAAGATCAGGAACAGGCCGAGCAGGATCGCCGGCACTAGGATTTCGGGGAATTGCGAGGGTGTGGCGAACAGGCCGAGGATCAGGAACATGATGATCTGCGCCAGCCACGACATGCCGTCCTGGAAACGCTTCAGGATGGTGACGGCGCGTATGTCGGAATTGCCGGCGATCAGCCCGGCAAGATAGACGGCGAGGAAACCCGAGCCGCCGACGGCGCCGGCTGCCGCGAACACCATCAGCGATAGCGTCAGCACGAAGATGGGCAGCAGGCCGTGATCGAGATTCAGCCGCTCGACCAGACGCACGATGGCAAAGCCGCCGAGCACGCCGATGATGGCGCCGAGCCCCATATTGGCGAGGAAGCCGAGCAAAAGGTTGGTGGCCAGCACGTTGGCTTCCGGGTTGGCATGCGCGGCGATGATCTCGACCAGGGTAATGGTGAGGAAGATGGCGATCGGGTCGTTGGTGCCGGATTCCACTTCGAGCGTTGCGCGCACGCGCTCGCGCAGGTGGATCTCGCCGGCGCGCAGCAGGAAGAAGACGGCGGCCGCGTCGGTGGAGGCGACGGCAGCGCCAAGCAGGGAGGATTCCAGCCAGCTGAGCTTGAGAACATAGGAAGCGGCGGCGCTGAAGATGGCTGTGGTCAGGATAACGCCGATCGTGGCCAGCGACAGCGCCGGCCCGGCTGCTTGCCTGAGCGCGTTGAGCGGCGTGCCGAAACCGGAATCGAACAGGATCACGGCCAAAGCCAGTGAGCCGGCAAAATAAGCCAGCCGCGCATTGTCGAATTCGATGCCGAGGCCGTCGACGCCGGTGGCCAGCCCGATGCAGAGGAAAAGCAGCAGCAACGGAGCGCCGAAGCGGAAGGCGATCAGGCTCGAAAACGCGGCGGCGACAATGAGCGCCGTGCCGACCAGCGTCACGAGATAGATCGCATGCTCCATCCGCTATTGCCCCTCCAAATCCCTCTGCTTGTGGCTTTACGGGAGAGTGGGGCGAAGACATGACCAGTGCAAGGCAACAGGATGTTTTTTGGGTTCAATGCTTCCAAACTTCGTCATTCCAGGGCGAAGCAGGAGCGAAGCTCAGCCGCGGATTCTGGAATGACGACGCGATTGGTGTTCCGGCTAGTCACCATGGTGCGCTGATCCGCCGCGACTTAAACGAAAACGCCCGGCCGAAGCCGGGCGTTTTGAACTGTAAATTGACGAGCGATCAGCCGATGGTCTTGCCGAAGGCGACGGCGGTGTCGCCCATGCGGTTCGAGAAGCCCCATTCGTTGTCGTACCAGGACAGCACCGAGACGAAGTTGCCGTCCATCACCTTGGTCTGGTCGAGTGCCACGATCGAGGAATGCGGGTCGTGGTTGAAGTCGATCGACACGTTCGGGTGATGGGTGACCGACAGAACGCCCTTCAGCTTGCCATTGGACGCGGCGATGACCGCTTCGTTGATCTCCTGAGCGGAAGTCGAGCGCTTGGCGATGAACTTGAAGTCGACAACCGAGACGTTCGGGGTCGGCACGCGGATCGAAATGCCGTCGAGCTTGCCCTTGAGCTCGGGCAGGACAAGGCCGATCGCCTTCGCGGCGCCCGTCGAGGTCGGGATCTGCGACAGCGCCGCGGCGCGGGCGCGGTAGAGATCCTTGTGCATGGTGTCCAGCGTCGGCTGGTCGCCGGTGTAGGAGTGGATCGTCGTCATCATGCCCTTCTCGATGCCGACGGTCTCGTGCAGCACGGCCGCCAGCGGCGCCAGGCAGTTGGTGGTGCAGGACGCGTTCGAGATGACGATGTGGTCCTTGGTCAGCTTGTCGTGGTTGATGCCGTAGACGACGGTGAGGTCGGCGCCTTCGGCCGGGGCCGAGACGAGCACGCGCTTGGCGCCGGCGGTCAGGTGCGCGGCCGCCTTGTCGCGGGCGGTGAAGATGCCCGTGCATTCGAGCGCGATGTCGACGCCGAGCTCCTTC
The DNA here is from genome assembly GCF_020165285.1 of Mesorhizobium sp. CA10. Taxonomy (NCBI): domain Bacteria; kingdom Pseudomonadati; phylum Pseudomonadota; class Alphaproteobacteria; order Hyphomicrobiales; family Phyllobacteriaceae; genus Mesorhizobium; species Mesorhizobium sp. CA10. The sequence goes on along the minus strand of NZ_JAIUHV010000009.1, from coordinate 180,247 downwards.
CAGGGCAGCTGGGTCGGGTCCTTGATCGCGGTGACCTTGAACTTCTCCTTGCCGACCGAGATCTGGTCGCCGTCCACGGTCACTTCATGCGGGAAGCGGCCATGCACGCTGTCATAGCGCAACAGGTGCGCATTGGTCTCGACCGGGCCGAGGTCGTTGACGGCGACCACGTCGATGTCCTTGCGGCCGGATTCATGGATGGCGCGCAGGATGTTGCGGCCGATGCGGCCAAATCCGTTGATGGCAACTCTGACGGTCATTGTTCTCTCCCTTGGGGCGGATGGGTCCGCAGTGTCATAACGGCGGAAGGCGCAAGAATCCAGCCGCAGAAGGTCGCATTTAAATCGATTAGGTTGGTCCAGCCCGGCAAAGCGTCAACCGACGTTGCCGGGCTGAGCCAATTCTTAGTTGCCGTGCAGCCGGGCTTCGACCGCCTTGGCCGCAGCTTCGGCGGTGATGCCGAAATGCGGATAGAGCTGCTCGATCGAGCCGGAGGCGCCAAAACCGTGCATGCCGACAAAAATGCCGTCGGTGCCGATCAGGTGATCCCAGCCCTGGCGGATGCCGGCTTCGATCGCGACCTTCACCTTGGCGTTGCCGATAGTCTTCTTGCGGTAATCCTCGCTCTGCTGGTCGAACAGCTCGAAGCAGGGCACAGAGACGACGCGGGTCGGATGGCCGTGCTTTTCCAGCAGGTCGCGCGCGCCAAGCGCGATCTCGACCTCGGAGCCGGTGGCGAAGATCGTCACCACGGCCTCGCCGCCGGCCGCGGCCAGCTCATAGGCGCCCTGGCTGGAGAGGTTCGTCGCCGAATGCTCCGTGCGCACGGTCGGCAGGTTCTGGCGGGTCAGCGCCAGCGTCGAGGGCGTCTTTTCGGATTCCAGCGCAATCTGCCAGCATTCGGCGGTTTCGACCGCGTCGGCCGGGCGGAAGACATTGTGGTTGGGGATGGCGCGCAGCGCCGCCAGATGCTCGACCGGCTGATGCGTCGGGCCGTCCTCGCCGAGGCCGATCGAATCATGCGTCATGACGAAGATCGAGCGGATGCCCATCAGCGAGGCAAGGCGCATCGACGGGCGGGCGTAGTCGGAGAAGCACAGGAAGGTGCCGCCATAGGCGATCAGGCCGCCATGCAGGGTCAGGCCGTTGATCGCCGCCGCCATGCCGTGTTCGCGAATGCCGTAATGGACATAGCGCTGGCCGTAATCATCGGGGGTGATGTTCTTGGTCTGGCTGGTCTTGGTGTTGTTGGAGCCGGTGAGGTCGGCCGAGCCGCCGATGGTTTCCGGCACCGCGCCGTTGATGACTTCCAGCGCCATCTCCGACGACTTGCGGGTGGCGACCTTCGGCTTGTCGGCCGACAGCTGCTTCTTGTAGTCGGCGATGACGGCGTCGAAGTTGGAGGGCAGCTTGCCGGCGAGGCGGCGCTCGAACTCGGCCTTGAGCTTCGGCTCGGCCTTCGCCAGGCGGCCTTCCCAGTCGGCGCGGGCCTTGGCGCCACCCGTGCCGACGGTCCGCCAGGCATCGAGGATGTCGGCCGGAATCTCGAAGGGCGGCGAGTCCCAGTTGAAGAATTTGCGCGCCCCGGCGATTTCCTCGGCGCCCAGCGGCGAGCCATGCGCCTTGTTGGTGCCGGCCTTGGTCGGGGCGCCGAAGCCGATGGTGGTCTTGCAGGCGATCATCGTCGGCTTGTCGGAATGGCGCGCCGCCTCGATGGCATACGCGATCGCTTCCGGATCGGTGCCGTCGATGTGACTGGCGTTCCAGCCCGAGGCCTGGAAGCGGGCGACCTGGTCGGTGTTGTCGGCCAGCGAGACCGGACCGTCGATCGAGATGTTGTTGTTGTCCCAGAAGACGATCAGCTTGTTGAGCTTCAGATGCCCGGCCAGCGCGATGGCTTCCTGGGAGACGCCTTCCATCAGGCAGCCGTCCCCGGCCAGCACATAGGTATAATGGTTGACGAGGTCGTTGCCGAAGGCGGCGTTCATGATGCGCTCGCCGAGCGCGAAGCCGACCGAATTGGCAAGACCCTGGCCGAGCGGGCCGGTGGTGGTCTCGATGCCGGCGGCATGGCCGTATTCGGGATGGCCGGCGGTCTTGGAGCCGAGCTGGCGGAAATTCTTGATCTGGTCGATCGTCATGTCCTCATAACCGGTGAGGTAGAGGAGCGAATAGAGCAGCATCGAGCCGTGGCCGGCCGACAGAATGAAGCGGTCGCGGTCGGCCCAGTGCGGTGCCTTGGCATCGAATTTCAGGAAACGGCTGAACAGCACCGTGGCAATGTCGGCGCAGCCCATGGGCAGGCCTGGGTGACCGGAGTTCGCCTTCTCGACGGCGTCCATGGAAAGGAAACGGATCGCGTTGGCCATCCGATCATGTTGTTCACGCGAGGTCATGCTTCCTCCGGAAGTGAGTTGGAGCCTGGGGAGAACCCTTGGAAAAGGATGCCGCGACACATAGCAGGCGCGGTCTTTTAGTCAACAAATCGGGATGGATTTTGCCGGGCTTGTGATGGCGCCCGGCGCCTACATTAGCGATAGCGGGGGACAGTCGCGAGAGCTTTGTTGACGCGCCCTTCACCCGGCGCCTAATCTTTCCCAGGTAACGCATTCTGAACGCGTGCGATTCGGTGATGGGCAGGGCATAGGACGAAGCCATGACCGGGGAAACGACCCTCAAGGAAGTCATCGCCAGGCTGGGCAAGGCCATGGAAGGGCTGGAAAACGCCGTGGCGGCGAAGCTCGAGCATGAGCGCGATTATTCGGAAGCCGAGGCCGAGGTGCAGCGCATGAACGCCGACCGTTCGCGCCTGGCGCAGGAGCTCGACAATTCCGAAGCGCGCGCCGAGCGGCTGGAAGACGCCAACAAGGAAGTGTCGCGGCGGCTGGTGACCGCCATGGAAACTATCCGCGCGGTTCTGGACAGGTAAGGCAATGGCACAGGTCACCGTTTCCATCGACGGCAAGCAGTACCGGATGGCCTGCGACGAGGGCCAGGAAGAGCATCTGATCGACCTTGCCGAGCGCTTCGACCGTTATGTCTCGCACCTGAAGGATTCCTTCGGCGAGATCGGCGACCAGAGGCTAACCGTCATGGCGGGCATCATGGTGATGGACGAGCTCTCGGAGCTCGCCAAGCGTGTCAAAGGCATGGAGAGCGAAGTGCTGACCTTGCGCAAGACGCGCGACGAGGCGCTGACCAAGGCCGACAAGAGCGACAGCGTGCTCACGACCGCGCTCGGCGCGCTCGCGCAGCGCATGGAAGACCTCACGGCGACGCTCGCGATAAGGAAAGCCTGAGCGGGGGCCCACCCTCTCGCGAAAGTGCAAAATCCTGCCGAAGAGCGCCGTGCTCGCCAAAAAAATATTTGGCTGCAGCGGGCTAGGTTACGGCTCCTGGCGTTTGACCGATGCCGCGATGGTGGTAGCTTAGAATGCTTGCCGGCCGCGCCGGCCATCGTTTCATAAAAAAGGGTAGGGATAGGTCATGAGTCTTCGTATCAACGATGTCGCGCCGGATTTCACGGCCGAAACCACGCAGGGCACCATCAAGTTCCACGACTGGATCGGCGACGGCTGGGCGGTGCTGTTCAGCCATCCGAAGAATTTCACGCCGGTCTGCACCACCGAGCTCGGCACCATGGCCGGCCTCGAAGGCGAGTTCAAAAAGCGCAACGTCAAGATCATCGGCATCTCGGTCGATCCGGTATCGAGCCACGAGAAGTGGCAGGCTGACATCAAGACCGCCACCGGCCAGACGGTGAACTATCCGCTGATCGGCGATAAGGACCTCAAGGTCGCCAAGCTTTATGAAATGCTGCCTGCAGGCGCCGGCGAGACCTCCGAGGGCCGCACGCCGGCCGACAACGCCACCGTGCGCTCGGTCTATGTCATCGGCCCGGACAAGAAGATCAAGCTGGCGCTGACCTATCCGATGACCACGGGCCGCAACTTCGACGAGATCCTGCGCGTCATCGATTCCATCCAGCTGACGGCCAAGCACCAGGTGGCGACGCCGGCCAACTGGAAGCAGGGCGACGACGTCATCATCACCGCCGCCGTCTCCAACGAGGACGCGATCAAGCGTTTCGGCGCGTATGAGACGGTGCTGCCGTACCTCAGGAAGACCAAGCAGCCGACGGCCTGAGCCTTTCCTTCTCCCCGTTCACGGGGAGAAGGTGCCCGAAGGGCGGATGAGGGGCGGCGCCGCGGTCGAGGATCAGCGCGCCGGCCCTTTGAAGCGATTGTTGCCCTGAACGATAACCTCGCAGCGTCGGCGCTGCCCCTCATTGTCCTACCGGTCATTTCTCCCCGTATAGTGACGGGGAAAAAGGGGCGCGCGACCGCTTTCGCCAAAAAAACGGCGGCGCCAGATTCTGGCGCCGCCGTTTTGCTGCTCAATGCGTGGTGGCTTTACGCCGCCGGCTGCGCCTCGATGGTCCGCAGCGCCTGGGTCTGGCGCTTGGCGGCCGCCTTGACCGCGTCCTGCACCTTCTCGAAGGCGCGCACCTCGATCTGGCGCACGCGCTCGCGGCTGATGTCGAACTCGGCCGAGAGTTCTTCTAGCGTCAGCGGCTCTTCGGCCAGGCGACGCGCCTCGAAGATGCGCCGCTCGCGGTCGTTGAGCACCGACAGGGCGCCCGACAGCATGGTGCGCCGGTTTTCCAGCTCGTCCTGCTCGATGAGCATCTCTTCCTGGCTCTCGTGATCGTCGACCAGCCAGTCCTGCCATTCGCCGGACTCGCCTTCGCTCGCCCGGATCGGGGCGTTGAGCGAAGCGTCGCCCGAAAGGCGGCGGTTCATCGACACCACTTCGGCCTCGGAAACGTTGAGGCGAGTGGCGATCTCGGCGATCTGCTCGGGCTTCAAGTCGCCATCGTCGAGCGCCTGGATCTTGCCCTTCACCTTGCGCAGGTTGAAGAACAGACGCTTCTGATTGGCGGTGGTGCCCATCTTGACCAGGCTCCACGAGCGCAGGATGTATTCCTGGATCGAGGCCTTGATCCACCACATGGCATAGGTGGCGAGCCGGAAACCACGCTCCGGTTCGAATTTCTTCACGGCCTGCATGAGGCCGACATTGCCTTCCGAGATCACCTCGCCGATCGGCAGGCCGTAGCCGCGATAGCCCATGGCGATCTTGGCGACGAGCCGCAAATGGCTGGTGACGAGCTTGTGCGCAGCCGTGGTGTCCTGATGCTCGGCATAACGCTTTGCGAGCATGTACTCTTCCTGCGGCTGAAGCATCGGAAAGCGGCGGATTTCTTCCAGGTAACGGGCGAGACCGCCTTCACCGGAAACGATACTGGGTAATGATTGGGCCATGATAGCGCCCCTCTCTCTTTGGAGTGGATGCCCCCGAAACGCGGCGGGCGTTCGTCACGGATGCCAAAGGCTCATCCGCGACAACCTGTGTATATAGGAACAAAACCAGAAAAGACAGGCATTTGTTCAACGCTAAACAGTCTGTCACGCTAAAGTGAACAACGCCGGTCAGGTTTTTTGATGGCTGGTTTGCAGCTTGTTCGTAGCAGGTCGGTTCAGAGTTTTCGGAAGTCGCCGACGAGTTCCTCCATGTCTCCCGGTATCGGCGCTTCGAACCTCATCGTTAAATGGGTGGTCGGATGCCGGAATTCAAGGAGCCAGGCATGCAGGGCCTGCCGGGGAAAGGCTTTGACCTTGGTTTTCAAGGGCTCGGGCAGCCGGTTGGCCTTGGTGCGGAAGGCCTGCCCGTAATCCGGGTCGCCGATCACGGGGTGCCCGATATGGGCCATGTGGACGCGGATCTGGTGGGTCCGGCCTGTCTCCAGCCGGCATTCGACCAGGCTTGCCGTGGCGAAAGCCTGCTGCCCTTCGCCGAAACGTTCGACGACGCTGAAATGGGTGACGGCATGGCGGGCGTCGTCGCGACTTTCAGACACCACCGCGCGGCGGACGCGGTCGGCGGCGCGGCCCAAGGCAGCCTCTATGGTGCCGGCCGGCCGCGGCGGGATGCCCCAGACCAGCGCCAGATAGGCGCGCTCGAGGTCGCCGGTGCGGCCATGATCGGCAAAGGCTTCCGACAGCGCCTTGTGGGCGCGGTCGGTCTTGGCCACGACCATGACGCCGCTGGTTTCCTTATCGAGGCGATGGACGATGCCAGGACGCCTGACGCCGCCAATGCCGGACAGGCTGTCGCCGCAGTGATGGATCAGCGCGTTGACCAGCGTGCCGGTCCAGTTGCCGGCGCCGGGGTGGACGACCAGTCCCGCCGGCTTGTTGATGACGATCAGCTCGTCGTCCTCGTAAAGAATGTCGAGGGGAATATCCTCGCCCTGCGGCGCTGCCGGCTCCGGAGCGGGCACCAGGATCTCGATCTTCTCACCGACCGTCAGCTTGCGCTTGGCTTCCAGCACCTTCCTGCCGGCAACGGAGACCGCGCCTTGCTTGATCAGCGCCTGCACGCGGCTGCGCGAGAGCTCCGGACCGAGCTTGGCGGCAAGCCACTGGTCGAGGCGCTGGCCGGCGGCATCGGCGCCGGCTTCCAGCACGGTGGCTTCGCCTGCGGCCAACTCATCGTCCGTCGGCTCCTCCCCTATCAATGTCGAACTCTCTTCGTTATGAGCGCTCATCGAAACCCGTTGCGGATTGTTTAGCCATGGCCCGGCCGATCGCCGAAGAAGATGAGGAAAAGCCGCTCGACCCCGCGGCCGAGAATGTGCGCCGCAAGCTCGTCCGCTTCATGATCGTCAATCTCGGCCTTCTGTTCCTGGCCCTTATGGTGGTGATCGGGGCGCTTGTCTACAAAGCCCGCAACGCGCCGGTGGCCGGATCGGCGCCCGCCGGCGATGTTCAGGCTCCGGCCGGTGCGCCGCTCTCGGGCGACATCGTGCTGCCCGTCGGCGCCAAGGTGATCAGCCAGTCGCTCTCCGGCAACCGCCTGTCGATCGACGCCGAGCTTGCCGATGGCGGCCGTTCGATCTTCGTCTACGACATCGCCGAGCGCCGCATCATCGGCCAATTCGCGGTTCGCAACAAATGAGCGGCTTTGCCGAGCAGCGCAGCATTGCGACCGTCGCGCTCGTCGTCGGCAATTACGACGAGGCGATCGCCTGGTATGTCGAGCGGCTCGGTTTCGTGCTGAGCCAGGATGTCGATCTCGGCGGCGGCAAGCGCTGGGTCACCGTCGCGCCGGCGAAGGGCAAGGGGGCGAGGCTGCTCCTGGCGGAAGCATCCGGCGAAGAGCAGGCAAGCCGCATTGGCAACCAGACCGGCGGCCGGGTGTTTCTCTTCCTCGAGACCGACGATTTTTCCCGCGATCACCAGGCGATGCTCGCCAAGGGCGTCGAGTTCCGCGAGGCGCCGCGCTTCGAGGCCTACGGCACGGTGGCGGTCTTTTCCGATCTCCATGGCAATCTCTGGGACCTGATCGAGCCGAAACGGCAGGGCTGACCGGGGCATTTCGCTAAGTCTACGGACAACCTGAAACCCCAGTTGCTTTTTCCCAGCGGCCAGCCTATGTAGCCGGTTCTTGAGCGCGCCCATCGTCTAGCGGTCAGGACACCGCCCTCTCACGGCGGGAACAGGGGTTCGATTCCCCTTGGGCGTACCAAGCAACTCTCCTGTAGACCGAAAGACCAATCCCTGCTGGGTCCAATCTGGCGTTCGCGCGTTCGTCCGTTCTGGCGCAGCGCTTGCAGTTGCTTTAGCATTCTCTGCACAAAGCCTGCCGCAAGTGCGGGCGGGAGGAGTCCAATGCGGAAGCTGCAGTCGCAAGGCGTTCATCACATCACGCTGGTCGGCGCCGGGCGCCAGACCTCGATCGACTTCTGGGAGGGCGTGCTCGGCATGCCTTTCATCTTCGAGCAGCCCAATCTCGACAAGGCGAGCGAAAGCCATCTCTATTTCGATCCCGGCGACGGGCGGCTGATCACCGTCTTCACCGACGAGACCCGGGTCCCGGTCAAGCGGCGGACACCGACCGATATCGGCTGCGTCCATCACATCGCGTTCTCGGTGTCGCGGGTCACCTTCCTGCAGGCTGTCGCGCGGCTCGACGAGCGCGGCATCAAGCACAGCGGCGTCAAGGATCGCGGCTTCATGGATTCGATCTATTTCGAAGATCCGCTCGGGCTGTTGATCGAGCTCGCGTCCTACCGCTTCGACCCGCCGGCCGGCTTCACCCATGCCGACGTGCTGATGGAGGCGCACAAGATCCGCGTGGCGCGGGGCGACTACAACATCGCCGAATTGCACCTTGCCGACGCCATCCAGGCGCTGGTCGAGCGGTCACGCGAAACCCTGTCGGAAAACAGGGTGCCGAGGAATCCGTACTGAGCAAGCAAAGGGAGGGACATGAAATGGCAAAAGCCGCAACAAAGAGCGCGAAGAAACCCGCTGCCAAGACCGCGCCGAAAGCCGCAGTAAAAGCCGCCGCGAAATCGGGCGCCAAGACATCGGCGAAGGCGACTGCCAAAGCGGCCGCGAAGGCGACATCGAAAATGGCGAAGCCAGCTAAGAAGCCTGGCATAAAACTCAGCATGCTGAGGCCGAGCGTCAACAACATGACGGTGCGAGTGTTCGCGCGCGCGGCCGGGCTCGATCCGGCGGAGACCGATGCCTGGGGCCTCACGCGTTCGCCCGAATTCCTGGCGCGCAATCCGGCGCATCTGACGCCGATGATCGAGGACAAGGGCCTGCCGCGCGGCGTGCTGTGGGAAAGCTGCGCCATCATGCAGTATCTCGCCAACAAGCACGGGTTGGACAAGTTCTATCCGAAGGCGCCAGCAAAGCGGGCGATGATCGATAGCGCCATGTTCTACCTTGTCGGCACGCTTTATCCCTATGTCGCGCGCGCGACGTATCCGGCGCTCGGCTTTCCGCAATATGCCGGCGAGGTCGGCCACAGCGACGCCCATCCCGACAAGAAATCGGAAGCGCAGAAGGCAGCGATGGCTGCGATCGCCGAGCCGCTCGAGGTGTTTCACTCCTTCTTTCGCAACGGCAAACCATTCATCGGCGGCAACAACCCGTCGATCGCCGACATAAGGCTGGCGGCAACGCTCGAGTTCCTGGCGGTCATCGACTACGCGCTGCCCAGCTGGGCGAAGGAATACATGGCGGCCATGGAGAAGAAGCTCGGCAAGGCCTATGCGGAGCCGGCAGGCGACGTGCGCGGCTACATCGCGCATGTGAAATCGCAGGCCAGGGCCTAACAGCCGGCTCAGGTTAAGGTTTCATTTACCCAACGCCTGTCTACTGGTCACAGTCCTCGCCGCGACCACGGATGTACTGGCGCGAAGCGGAGGCGAAGGGAAAGGTCGGCCCAGCGCCGGCCTTTTGCTTTTCCGGCGGTTGTATCGCCTCCCACGGCAATGACGACATACGACTTATCCGGTGCCGAACCGGTTGAAATCCTATTGTCATCGGCGTGATTGATCCTACCATTACCTAGGGTTGACAGTTGCGAGCCGGGCAAAAAGCGATGAGGGCTGCGATGAAAAGAATGGTGAAACTTTCCTCGGTCGCGAGCGCGCTCCTGGCGAGCGCCGCGGCCGAAGCCGCGCCGCTCAACGGTATGAACGAGGTTGGCGCCGCCCTGCTCGCCTGCTGGACGCCGCCGGCCAATTCCGACAATTCCTCGGTGACGCTCAGCTTCAGCTTCAAACGCGACGGCACGCTGATCGGGCCGCCGAAAACAACTGCTATCCATGTCAGCGGCGACGACAAGGCGCGTAAGGCGTATATCGACGCTGCGACCAAGGCCCTGAACGATTGCCTGCCGCTCAGCCTTTCGCCCTCGCTGGCGCAAGGCATCGCCGGAAACGTCTTCACGCTGCAGTTCAACTCGCCGAAGAAGTAGGCCACGGCGAAGGCACCGAGCCTAAGGCGCGTCGCGATCTTTCTAGATTCGCTCCATGCGCTTCAGGTTTTGGCATGTCCGCGTGCGCGCCTGATCTGGGCGTGCTTTTCCAGCTCCGGCATCTCGAAGACATAATCGTTCCAGGCGGAGTCCGGGATCTGCCCGGCCAGGTAGCAATCCAGCAGAAGGCTTTGTTCGGGGGTAAGGGCTCTCGGCGCATGCTCATGATCCAGCCCAAGCGAATGGATCAGGTTCCTGGTCAGGCCAGAGACGGTGAAGTGAATGGACATCTTCAGTCTCCTCTGCGCAGCGCGCGTCACATCAACGCCAACAACGTCCGTCACCGGGCAAAGGTTTCATCAGCGATCCGTGATCGCCGCGGTCGCGGCCGGGCTGAATCTGTCGGGCTGTCTTTCTTCACGGGCAGTGGATCCAGCCGGCATCGATCGGCGGATTGAGGCTACTCGCAGATGACGCGGTAGCGCTTGCCGGTTTCGCCGACATTCCTGCAGGTAAGAGCGGTCTGCTCGTCCGAAGACTGATCAGCCAGATTCTGGTTATATGAAGGCCTTGCCGGAGACCTGGAATAGCGCCGGACCGACGGGCCTTGCGGCGCGCCCGGCGGCGGCAAAGGAAACACGTCCGGCGCGATCTGCCGCGACGCGGTCGTTCCCGGCGGCGCCTTGTCCCAGACACGTCTGACGTCCATCCGGCTCGGGACGATCACCGTGCCGTCGTCGCTGCGCGCGCAGCCGCCCGCCGCAAGCAGCGCCGGGCACAGGATGAAAGCCGCGATTCGACCAAACATTAGCAACACCTCAGGCACCTTATAATGCGTTGTTGCCATGATCGCCAACGGGCGGATTACCGCAGCCGGCGCCAGGGCCGGAAGCTGGCTCAACGGCACCGGGGGCAGGCGGTTGCAATCAATATGGTTAGCGGATCGTTAATGCTTGTCGGGCACATTCCCCCGACGAACCTGCACAGTTCGGCCTTGGGGGTAGGAATGGCGGATACGGACGGGACTGTCGAGGCGGACAACAAGGCGGACAGACGCGGCAACGAGGCCTTTCTCGGCGACGTCCACGATATGGCCGGGACCTCGGAGGCGCTTGCCAATCTCAGGCTGATGGTCGATTCGATGCCGATCGGCGTCATCGTTCTCGATGCCGAATTGCGGGCGGAGGTGGTCAACCGGGCATTTTACGACTTCTGGCAGATCGATCCTCGGCGCGCACCGGCCGGCAGTCGCTTTCGCGACCTCATGGAAGCCAGTCGTGATGCCGATCCGTTCGGCGCCGAGGAACAGGCCTGGCAAAGCCATGTGGCCGAACGGGAGGCCGAAATCCGGGCTGGAAGCGCAGGGTCCAGGCAGTTGCCGCGCAAGGACGGCCGCACGCTGATCGCCTCGCTGGCGCCTCTTCCAGGCGGCAAGCGGCTGATCTCCTATGTCGACATCACCGACATGAAACAGCGCGAGAACGAGGCGGAGGACGCGCGCAAGAATCTCGTCACCGTACTGGAGTCGCTGCCGGCGGGGGTCATCATCTACGATCGCGACGACCGCTTCGTCTTCGCCAACCGCAAGCTGCAGGATACGCTGCCGGCGCTGAAGCCGGCCTGGCAGCCTGGCCGCACGTTCCGCGAGGCGTTGGCGCTTGGCCATTCCGTCGGCTATTTCCGCTCGAGCGGCGACCCCGGAATCGACGGCCTGTATGGCGTCGACACCGAGCGCTGGCTTGACGCCATGCTCAAGCGGTACCGTTTGCCGAGCTCGGCCTACGAACGCCTCAACGCCGACGGGCGCTGGTACCAGGTCTATGACATGCGCACCGACGACGGCACATTCATCGGCGTGCGTGTCGATATCACCGACATCAAGGCGCGCGAGAAGGCGTTGCGCGATTCCATGCGCCAGATCGACCTTTACCGGCATGTGATGGACGAACTGCCTGTGGCAGCCTTCATCAAGGCCGACGATCTCACCATAGAATTCGTCAACAAGGCCTGGTGCGCGCTGACCGGACTGCCCAAGGACGAGGTGCTCGGCAAGACCGATCGCGAGCTTTTCGCGACCGAAGAGGCGGACGGTTTCAGCAATGACGACAACGAAGTCGTGGCGACCGGCGCGGGACGCGAGATCGAGGAAGCCGTCACCCACCGCGACGGCACGGTGCGCCAGCTGATGACGCGCAAGAGTCGGCTGGTGGCGATCGACGGGTCGGTGCATCTGGTCGGCTCCAGCACCGACATCACTGACGTCAAGGCGCGCGAGCAGGCGCTGCGGCGGAGCATGAGCGAGAACGAGGTGTTCCGCAGCCTCATCGACAATGTGCCGGTGTCGATCTATGCCAAGCGTTCGGACCTCAGGCAATTCTACGTCAACAAGGGCTGGTGCGATCTCACCGGCTTCAGCAAGGAAGAAGCCGTCGGCAGGACAGATGTCGAGATTTTCGGCGCGGACGGCGAAGCCTTCGTCGCCGGCGACCTTGCCGTGCTGCGCACCGGCGAGACGCAGGAGATCGAAGAGACGGTGACGATGCCGGACGGCAGCGTCAGGCATCAATTCGCGCGCAAGGGCGCGATGATCGCCTCGGACGGCTCGCTCTATCTCATCGGCTCCACCACCGACATCACCGAACTCAAGCAGCGCGAGGCGGAGCTCAGCGAGGCACGCCGGCGCGCCGTGCTCGCCGACCGGGCCAAGTCGGAGTTCCTCGCCAATATGAGCCACGAGATCCGCACGCCGATGAACGGGGTTCTTGGTATGGCAGAGCTGCTGGCAAAGTCGGACCTCGATCCGAAGCAGAAGACGTTCACCGACATCATTGTCAAATCCGGCAATGCGTTGCTCACCATCATCAACGACATCCTCGACTTCTCGAAGATCGATGCCGGCCAACTGGTGCTCGACCCTGCACCCTTCAATCTGGCCGAGGCGATCGAGGATGTGGCGACGCTGGTGTCGACGCGCGCCAAGGAGAAGGACCTCGAGCTCATCGTTCGCATCCAGCCGGGCCTCGACGGCCAGTTCGTCGGCGATGTCGGCCGTGTCAGGCAGATCGTCACCAACCTGCTCGGCAACGCGGTGAAATTCACCGACAAGGGTCATGTCCTGGTCGACGTGACGGGTGAGCGGGTTCCGGCGGGAACGAGGCTCACCATTTCCGTGACCGATACCGGCATCGGCATTCCGGAAGACAAGCTGAAGCAGGTTTTCGAAAAATTCAGTCAGGTCGACACCTCCTCGACCAGGCGGCATGAGGGCACCGGGCTTGGCCTTGCCATCACCTCGCGGCTGGTCGAGATGATGGCCGGCGAGATCGGTGTCGACAGCGCCGAAGGCAAGGGTTCGACCTTCTGGTTCACGATCACGCTGCCCAAGGCCGAGCAGGGCGGTCAGCGCATCATGCCGGTCGACGTCACCGGCGCGCGCGTGCTCATCGTCGACGACAATGCCGTCAACCGCTCGATCCTCAGCGAGCAGATGGCGTCGTGGACGTTCGATTCCTGTGCGGCCGAAAGCGGCGCCGAAGGGTTGAAGGTGCTGATTGCCGCCGCCGCCTACGGCGTGCCGGTCGACTGCGTCGTGCTTGATTATCAGATGCCGGGCATGACCGGCGCCGAGATGGCGCGCATCGTGCGCAATACGGCGGGCCTGGCGCATACGCCCATCATCATGCTGACCTCGGTCGACCAGTCGCTTGCCGGCACGGCCTATCGCGACCTCGGCATCGATGCGCAGCTGATCAAGCCGGCGCGTTCCTCCATTCTCCTGGAAACGCTGGTCTCGACCGTCCAGCGCCACCGCCACAGCAGCGCGGCGGCGCAACCCGCCATTGGCGCCGCCAGCCCCCCGCAAGCCGCGCCAGCGCAGATGGCGGCATCGGAGCGCGCCATGCTGCAACCGCCGCCGGCGCGGGCGCGTCCGCGCCCCGCCGATGCCGAGCGCGAGCTCGACATCCTCGTCGCCGAGGACAATGAGGTGAACCAGATGGTGTTCACCCAGATCCTTGGCGAGACCGGTTACCGCTTCGAGATCGTCGGCAACGGCCGCAAGGCGCTCGATGCCTTCGGCAGGCTCAATCCGCGCATGATCCTGATGGATGTATCGATGCCGGAAATGAACGGGCTGGAGGCGACGGGCGCGATCCGCCGGCTCGAGGAGGACATGGGCACGCATGTGCCGATCGTCGGCGTCACCGCGCATGCGCTGAAGGGCGACCGCGAACGCTGCCTGGAAGCCGGCATGGACGATTACCTGCCGAAGCCGATCAGTCCGCGGGCGCTGCTCGAAAAGCTCGAGCGCTGGCTGGGTTCGGACGTAGAGACCCGGCGCAACGCCGGTTAAAACGAATTTAGCGGGCAGGACGGCGGCAAGGGGCTGACGCATGCGTATGGTGCGATCGCACCATACCAAAGCAAGCGCCAAGCTCGGACAATCATGACATTGATTCCGCTCTTCGGTTACGGGCGGGAGCAGCGACCGCCGACAAGAAACAGCGTCGACTCTACCCCAACGGACCTGTTTTCGGCGATGGCCAGGCCATGATCCGCTCTGGCTTACAGGCAACGCACTCTCGTCCGGATTTTATTTCCCGGCGGCCGTCATCCGGCCGCCGGGATAAATTTTGTTTCAAAATTCAGACAAGTTGCTGATTTCCGCGGCAAACTCCGGCCGGCCCTTCGAGGCCGCCGCGGAACCCTTCCGTGCATCCCCGTTCAGGCGTTACCGGGCTGACACGAAACTGTCATGCGACTGTAATAATCGAGGACTATTGCGCTGACCGGGCGCCGATACAACGGGTGCCGAAAGACCATCTTCCGAACAGGAGCAGGCCACATGAGACATTTCATCCGCTCGGCGGCCGTTGCAATTGCAATGGCTGCGGCATCAACCCTTAGCATGGCCGCCGCGATGGCAGCCGACATTTCCGGCGCTGGCGCCACCTTCCCCTATCCGATCTACGCGAAGTGGGCCGACGCCTACAAGAAGGAGACCGGCATCGGTCTCAACTATCAGTCGATCGGCTCCGGCGGCGGCATCAAGCAAATCAAGGCCAAGACCGTGACCTTCGGCGCTTCGGACGCGCCGCTGAAAGGCGAGGATCTCAACTCCACCGGGCTCGCGCAGTTCCCGATGGTGATGGGCGGCATCGTTCCGGTCGTCAACCTCGAAGGCGTCAAGCCGGGCGAGCTGGTGCTCGACGGTCCGACGCTCGCCGACATCTTCGCCGGCAAGATCACCAACTGGAACGACGAAGCAATCAAGAAGCTCAACCCCGACGTCAAGCTGCCCGACCAGGCGATCGCCGTCGTCCACCGTTCGGACGGCTCGGGCACCACCTTCAACTTCAGCTACTACCTGGCCGACGTCAGCGCCGACTGGAAGTCGAAGGTCGGCGTCAACACCGCGCTCGAGTGGCCGGTGGGCATCGGCGCCAAGGGCAATGAAGGCGTTGCCAACAACGTGTCGCAGACCGGCGGCGCGATCGGCTATGTCGAATATGCCTATGCCAAGCAGAACAAGCTGACCTACACCGACTTGATCAACAAGGACGGCAAGAAGGTCGAGCCGACCGCCGCCGCGTTCTCGGCCGCTGCCGCCAATGCCGACTGGAACTCGCAGCCGGGCTACGGCGTCATCCTGGCCAACCAGGCCGGCGCCGAATCCTGGCCGATGACCTCGGCCACCTGGATCCTCGTCTACAAGAAGCCCGACGACGCCGCGGCGACGACCGAAGCGCTCAAGTTCTTCGCCTGGTCTTATGCCAAGGGCGACGAGCTGGCCGCCGGGCTGGACTATGTTCCGATGCCCGACGCGGTCGTGAAGAGCGTCGAGGAAATGTGGAGCAAGGACATCGTCGACGCGAACGGCAAGCCGCTCTACTCCGGCATGTAATTCCCGCAAAATAAGGAGGGCGTCTGCGGCGCCCTCCTGTCTCTTTCGAAATGCGAGGGGCTAAATGACAGCCGTTTCCGAAGCCGCGACATCGTCCGCCCTGCGGACCAGAGAAGCGACGGTGCGCCGCTTCGCCGTCACCGACATGGTTTTCCGGACGGCGACGCGCCTTTCCGCCATGCTCGTGCTCGTTTTGCTCGGCGGGGTCGCGATATCGCTGGTCGCCGGATCGTGGGAGGCGCTGTCGAAGTTCGGCTTCTCCTTCCTGACCACCGAATCCTGGAACCCGGTTACTGAGAATTTCGGCGCGCTTGCGCCCATCTACGGCACCATCGTCACCTCGGCCATCGCCATTCTCATCGCCGTGCCGATCGGCATCGGCATCGCCGTCTTCCTGACCGAGCTTTGCCCGCGCCCGCTCAGGCGTCCGATCGGCATCGCGGTCGAGCTGCTCGCCGGCATTCCCTCGATCATCTACGGCATCTGGGGCCTGTTCGTCTTCGCGCCGTTCCTGCAGACGACGGTCCAGCCCTTCATCATCTGGCTGTTCAAAGGCATCCCCGGCCTCGACAGCCTGTTTGCCGGTCCGCCCTACGGCATCGGCTTGCTGACCTCGTCGCTGATCCTCGCTATCATGGTGCTGCCTTTCATCACCTCGATCACCAAGGACGTATTCGACACGGTGCCGGCGGTGCTGAAGGAATCGGCCTACGGCATCGGCTGCACGACCTGGGAAGTGACCCGGCGCGTGACCATCCCCTATACCCGCGTCGGCATCATGGGCGGCGTCATGCTCGGCCTCGGCCGCGCGCTCGGCGAGACGATGGCCGTCACCTTCGTCATCGGCAACGCGCACCGCATCAGCGCCTCGCTGTTTGCGCCGGGCACGACGATCTCGGCGACCATCGCCAACGAATTCACCGAAGCCGATGGCAACCTCTATACATCCTCGCTGGTATCGCTCGGCCTGATCCTGTTCATCATCACCTTCATCATCCTCGCGCTCGCACGCTACATGCTGTTGCGCATCGATAGCCGCACGGGAGCCTGACCGATGTCGACTGCCGCATCGCTTCACCAAAGTCGCAAGCGCAAGAATGCCGTGATGATGACGCTGTGCGTCGTCGCGGCGGGCATCGGGCTGGCCTGGCTGGCGCTGATTCTCGGCGCCCTGCTCTACAAGGGGCTTTCCGGGGTGTCGCTTTCGGTATTCACAGAAATGACGCCGCCGCCCGGCGATGCCGGCGGCCTGCTCAATGCCATCTACGGCAGCATCGTCATGACGATCATCGGTATCATCGTCGGCACGCCGATCGGCGTGCTGGCCGGCACCTACATGGCCGAATACGGACGCTTCTCGAAGCTCACGACGGTGGTGCGCTTCATCAACGACATCCTCTTGTCGGCGCCGTCGATCATCATCGGCCTGTTCGTCTACGAGCTGATGGTCCGACCGATGGGGCACTTCTCGGCGATTGCCGGCGCGGTCGCGCTGTCGATCCTGGTGATCCCCGTCGTGGTGCGCACCACCGAGGACATGCTGAACCTTGTGCCCAACGCGCTGCGCGAAGCAGGCACCGCCATCGGAGCACCGCGCTGGGTGGTGATCCGCTCGGTTGCCTATCGCGCGGCGCTCTCCGGCATCGTCACCGGCATCCTTTTGGCGATCGCCCGCATCTCCGGCGAGACGGCGCCGCTTCTCTTCACCGCGCTCAACAACCAGTTCTGGTCGAGCAATCTCAATGCGCCGATGGCCAGCCTGCCGGTAACCATCTTCCAGTTCGCTCTCAGCCCTTACGAGGAATGGCAGCAACTGGCCTGGACGGGCGCTCTCATAATCACCCTGACGGTTCTCGGGCTGAGCATCATCGCCCGCAGCCTAACCGGACGCAGAGAGGACAGATGAAACCGATGTTGTCCACCGACCTGAACGCAGCCGACACGACCGTCGAGAAGGCCAAGATCGAGGTCAAGAACCTCAATTTCTACTATGGCCAGTCGAAGGCGCTGAAGGACATCAACCTGTCCCTGCCCGAGCGCAGCGTGACCGCATTCATCGGCCCGTCGGGCTGCGGGAAGTCGACGCTGCTGCGCGTGCTCAACCGCATCTACGAGCTCTATCCGAAACAGAGCGCCGAGGGCCAGGTGCTGCTCGACGGCAAGAACATCCTCGACCGCTCGCAGGACCTCAACCTGCTGCGCACCAAGATCGGCATGGTGTTCCAGAAGCCGACGCCGTTCCCGATGTCGATCTACGAGAACATCGCTTTCGGCGTCAGGCTCTATGAGAAGATCAGCAAGGCCGAGATGGACAGCCGCGTCGAGCAGGCGCTGAAGCGCGCAGCACTCTGGAACGAGGTCAAGGACAAGCTCAACGCCAGCGGCCTCAGCCTCTCGGGCGGCCAGCAGCAGCGCCTGTGCATCGCCCGTACCGTTGCGGTGAAGCCCGAGGTCATCCTGCTCGACGAGCCGGCCTCGGCGCTCGATCCGCTGTCGACCGCCAAGATCGAGGAACTGATCGACGAGCTGCAGGCCGACTACACGATCGTCATCGTCACCCACAACATGCAGCAGGCGGCGCGCGTGTCGCGGCAGACGGCGTTCATGTATCTGGGCGAGCTGGTGGAGTTCGACCGGACCGAGAAGATCTTCACCTCGCCCCGCGAAAAGCGCACGCAGGACTACATCACCGGCCGCTTCGGCTGAGCTCATACGAGGACATCATCATGGCCGAACATACCGTCGCTTCCTTCGACGAGGATCTGAGGCAGATCAGCCGGCTCATCAACGACATGGGCGATCTCGCCGCCTCCATGGTCGGCGCTTCGACCAAGGCCCTGCTTGAGACCGACAATGCCATGGCGCAGCGTGTCGTTTCCGACGATGCCATCATGGACGCGCGCCAGCGCGAGCTCGACGACCGCGCCATCACGCTGATCGCCAAGCGCCAGCCGATGGCCGACGACCTTCGCAACGTGGTCGGCTCGATCCGCATGGCGGGCGACCTCGAACGCATCGGCGATCTCGCCAAGAACATCGCCAAGCGCGTCGGTTCGGTCGGCGTCAGCGCCGCGCCGCGCGACCTCACGCACTCGATCGATTCCATGGCCCAGCTGGTGCTGATCCAGGTCCAAGCCGTGATCCAGGAATATACGGTGGGCGACGCCACGGCGCTGGCCAAGCTTCGCAACGACGACGAGCGCATCGACGTCAAATACACATCCGTCTTCCGGGAGCTCCTGACCTACATGATGGAAGACCCGCGCAACATCACCGCCTGCACGCATCTTCTGTTCTGCGCCAAGAATCTCGAGCGCATCGGCGACCATGTGACCAACATCGCCGAGAACGCCTATTATGTGCTGACCGGCACGCAATTGCCCGCGAATCGTCCCAAGCAGGACGAGACGACAATGTCGGCGCCGGCGGCCTGACGAAGGGTATCTGCCAATGATCGCGCCACGCATCATGGTGGTGGAGGACGAGGAGCCGCTTGGGGTGCTGCTCCGCTACAATCTCGAATCCGAGGGTTACCAGGTCGAAGTGGTGACCCGCGGCGACGAGGCCGAAATCCGCCTTCAGGAGAACGTTCCCGACCTGCTCGTGCTCGACTGGATGGTGCCGGCGGTTTCCGGCATCGAGCTCTGCCGGCGCCTCAGGATGCGGCCCGAGACCGAGCGGCTGCCGATCATCATGCTGACGGCGCGGGGCGAGGAAAGCGACCGTGTGCGCGGCCTCTCGACCGGCGCCGACGACTATCTGGTCAAGCCGTTCTCGACGCCGGAGTTCATGGCGCGCGTCAAGGCGCTGCTGCGCCGCGCCAAGCCGGAGGTGCTGTCCAGCGTGCTCAAGGTCGGCGACATCGTGCTCGACCGCGAGTCGCACCGCGTCTACCGCAAGAAGAGCGAGATCAGGCTCGGCCCGACCGAGTTCCGCCTGCTCGAATTCATGATGCGCCACCCCGGCCGCGTGTTCTCGCGCAGCCAGCTGCTCGACAATGTCTGGGGCGAGACGATCTATATCGACGAGCGCACCGTCGACGTGCATGTCGGCCGCCTGCGCAAAGCCGTCAACAACGGCCGCATGCCGGATGTCATCCGCACCATCCGTGGGGCGGGTTATGCGATCAGGGAAGATTAGGCTCAGGGCGCCGAAGTCCTGACGGGCCAAGCACTTCCAACATCCAAGCTGGTGGGCACCCGGGACGCTTGTGCTTCGTCATCCACGGGCGGAGCAAGGGGCGCAGCGACGCGCGCAGACCCGAGGATCCATTCCGTGATGTCGATGCGTTGCGACAGTCCAGAATTCTGTGCCGCTGCGCTCGACGCGTGAGGTAGCGGCATGGATTCCAGGGTCTCCGCGACGAAGCTTCGCTCCTGCTCCGCCCTGGAATGACGAAGCTGCGGGGCCTTCGCTAATTTCAAGCGTCTGCTGCTGTCCCCGGACCTCTTCAAGGCTGCCTCAGGCCACGTTCTTTCCCGTCCCCACTCTTGCTTGGCCTCCGGGCGCGAAAATCTCCTGGTCGACGAAGGTCAGCGCGCGCATGGCGCAGCCTTCGCGGATCAGCGGCAGTTCGTTCGGCTCGGTGTCGAAGGAGATCGATTCGGAGTGCTGGCCGCCGGCCGTCTGGGCGATCGCCTCGCGCAGCGCCGGCTCGATCAGGTCGAAGGCGGCCGCGCTGACGCCGACCATGGCGACAGGCGCCGGGTCGATGAGGGCGAACAGGCTGCCGAGACCGAAACCAAGCGCTTCGCCGGCCCGGCGATAAGCCTCCCGTTCGGGGCCGTCCCTCTCGCGCGCCTTCGCGGCAAGGGCCCGCATGTCGGCGTCGCCGACGTCGACCGGCTCGGCGTCCTCGCTCATTTTCATGGCGCTGCGCCAGATCGCGTAATTGCCGGCATAGGCCTCGACGCAGCCGCGGCGGCCGCAGCGGCAAAGCGCCCCGCCCGGGCGGTGGATCATGTGGCCGAACTCGCCGCCGGAGGAATGCGTGCCGGTGAACAGCGCACCCTTGAGCACGAGACCCATGCCGATGCCGTGCGACAACAGGATGGCGATGAAGTCGTCACGATAGCGCTCCGGGTCGCGCCATTGCAGCGCCACCGCCATCATGTTGCAGTCATTCTCCATGGTGGCGGAGATGCCGAATTCCTTCTCGAGAATGTCGGCGAAAGGAATGTCGGTCAGCGGCGTTATCGGCGACCACAGCATGGCGCGTGCATTAGAATCAGTGATGCCCTGAATGCCCATGGCGATGCGGGCGACGCTGCCAATGTCGAGGTCGGGATCCTGCAGCCGGCGCCGCACGATCGCCACGCATTCGCCGATCAGCTCGTCGCGGGGCATGACAAGCGTGTCCAGGCGCTGCTGCTCCTCGGCAACAACCTGGCCGGCATAATCGATCACGGCGACCGACAGGAAGTTCAGCGACAACACCACGGTCAGCACCGCGGCGGCTTCAGGGTTCAGCGCCAGGCCGATCTGCGGCCGGCCGCGCTTCAACGCCGTCGGCTCGCTGGCCTTGCTTTCGGTGAGAATGCCCTCTTGGATCAGGTCGGCGGAGATCGCCGAAATGGTCGAGTGGCTGAGCCCGGTGGTGGCGGCAATTTCGGTCCGTGATGGCTGACCGGCGCGGCGTACCGCCGAAATCACCATGGCGCGATTGCGCCGGCGCAAATCGTCATGGCGGATTCCGACCGACATCGTTTCGCACGTCCTCCCCGGTCATCGCGGCCTTGTGATAATGCCATGGCCTGTCGCTGACACGCTAGGGATTGTGGCAGAAGCCAGGGGCCATGTCATTATTTATTGCGGATGCCGAAAAAAATGCCTGAGCCCATCAAAACCCATCAGAATCTCGGTTGACAGCGCTGTTGTGCTGGACCACTATTTTTTTGAGGCTCGAAAAAAAAGCCTCTGTGCCGGCCTTCGGGCCAGTCTGGGTCGCGCCGCACGGGCGCAGGGAGGATATCATGAAGAAATTTGCAGCCGCCATTCTGGCGGGCGTTGCCATGTCGCTGACGCTGGCGTCCGTCGCCGAGGCGAAGGACAAGGTGATCGGCGTGTCGTGGTCGAATTTCCAGGAAGAGCGCTGGAAGACCGACGAAGCAGCGATGAAGGCCGCCATCGAGGCCGCGGGAGACAAGTATATCTCGGCCGACGCGCAGTCCAATCCGGGCAAGCAGCTGACCGACGTCGAAAGCCTGATCTCGCAGGGCGCCAACGCGCTGATCATCCTGGCGCAGGATGCCTCGGCGATCGGCCCGGCGGTGCAGAAGGCGCTCGATGAAGGAATCCCGGTCGTCGGCTACGACCGCCTGATTGAGAACAAGGACGTGTTCTACCTGACCTTCGACAACAAGGAAGTCGGGCGCATGCAGGCCCGCGAGGTGTTCAAGGCCAAGCCGGAAGGCAACTATGTCTTCATCAAGGGCTCGGGCTCCGATCCGAACGCCGACTTCCTGTTCGCGGGCTCCATGGAAGTCCTGAAGGACGCCATCGACAGCGGCAAGATCAAGAATGTCGGCGAGGCCTACACGGACGGCTGGCTGCCGGCCAACGCGCAGAAGAACATGGAGCAGTTCCTGACCGCCAACGACAACAAGGTCGACGCGGTCGTGGCTGCCAATGACGGCACCGCCGGCGGCGTCGTCGCGGCGCTGACGGCGCAGGGGCTGGCCGGCACCGTTCCGGTCTCGGGCCAGGACGGCGACCACGCGGCGCTCAACCGCATCGCGCTCGGCACGCAGACCGTGTCGGTGTGGAAAGACGCGCGCGAGCTCGGCAAGAACGCCGCCGAGATCGCCTCGCAGCTCGCCGACGGCAAGAAGATGGGCGACATCGCCGGCGCCAAGGACTTCACGACGCCCGGCGGCAACACCGTCAAGTCGCTGTTCCTGAAGCCGGTCGCGATCACCAAGGACAACCTCAACGTCGTCATCGACGCCGGTTGGATCAAGAAGGACGAGGTCTGCGCGGGCGTGCCCGCCGGCAGCGTCCAGGTCTGCAACTGAGCCTTGCCGACGTTCGATCAAAAATACCTGCGCCGCGGCCAGGAGCGGTTCAATGAACCGCTCCTGGTTTTTGTTGCCGCAATCCCGGACGGAAAACCGCTACGCACTTTTCCTGGGATTGCTCTAAAGCCGTGGCGTTTTCTCAAAAGATTTTGCCGTTCTGCCTCAGGCGGATAGCTTCTAGGCTGAGTTCCGGCATCCGCGCCAGACGGCAAGCCGGTGGGAGGAAATCATGACCGACACGACGTCTACCCAACCGGCGGACACCGCGCGCGCGTCGGAACTCGGCGCCGTCGCCCGATTCCTGAAGGCGACCGAGCTCGACACCCGCATGCTGGGCATGATCGGCGCGCTGCTCCTGATCTGGATCGGGCTGCATGTGATTTCCAGCCTGCGGCTTGGCGTCAACCCGCTCGACTTCGACAGCCGCACGTTCCTGACGCCGCGCAATCTCTGGAACCTGTCGGTTCAGTCTTCGGCCGTGGCGATCATGGCCTCCGGCATGGTGCTGGTCATCGTCATGCGCAACATCGACCTGTCGGTCGGGTCGGCCGAAGGGCTGATCGGCATGGTCATGGGCTTTGCCCAGGTGCATTTCCTAGTTCGCTTCGTCGGGCTTGAACTGGGAAATCCCTGGATCTGGGTTCTGGCGTTGCTCATCGGCCTGGCGCTCGGCCTCATCATCGGCGCCTTCCAGGGCTTCGTCATCGCCTATCTCGAAGTGCCGGCCTTCATCGTCACGCTGGGCGGATTGCTGGTATGGCGGGGCGCTGCCTGGTGGGTCACCAGCGGCCAGACCGTTGCGCCGCTCGACGCCACGTTCCAGTTGATGGGTGGCGGCCCGGCGGGCTCGATCGGCGCCAGATGGAGCTGGGCCGTCGGCATCGTCGCCTGCCTGGCGGTTATCTTCATGCATTTCAACGGCCGCGTGCAGCGCAAGCGCTTCCGCTTCCCCCTGCGTCCGGTCTGGGCCGAGACGCTGCTCGCCACGGTTACCTGCGCGGTCATCCTGGGCGCGGTGTGGCTCGCCAACTCCTATCCGTGGCCGGTCGGCATCGTGAACCGCTACGCCGCCGCCAACAACATCACCGTGCCCGAAGGCGGGCTGTTCATCGCGCACGGTATCGCCATTCCGGTCCTGATGGCGGTCGCCGTCGGCCTGATCATGACCTTCGTCACCAAGCGCACTAGATTCGGCCGCTACGTCTTTGCCATCGGCGGCAATCCGGAAGCCGCCAATCTTGCCGGCATCAACACGCGCTGGATCACCATGAAGGTGTTCATGATCATGGGCGTGCTGGCGACGATCGCGGCGGCGATCTCGTCGGCCAGGCAGAACTCCTCGACAAACGCGCTGGGGACGCTGGATGAACTGCTGGTCATCGCCGCAGCGGTCATCGGCGGCACGTCGCTCGCAGGCGGTTCCGGAACCGTGCTCGGTGCCATGCTGGGCGCATTGCTGATGCAGTCGCTGCAATCCGGCATGGTGCTGCTCGGCGTCGATTCACCGCTGCAGAGTATCGTCGTGGGCTACGTGCTGGTCGTCGCGGTGTGGCTCGACACTCTCTATCGCAAGCGCGTCTGATAGCAGGAGAAGGACCATGGCTGAAAAATCGTCTCCCGCCGGCGTTCCGCTGGTCGACATGCGCAACGTCTCGATCGCCTTCGGCGGCATCCGCGCCGTCGACGACGCATCCGTCGATCTTTTCCCCGGCGAAGTGATGGCGCTGCTCGGTCACAATGGCGCCGGCAAATCGACGCTGATCAAGATCCTGTCCGGCGCCTATAAGCGCGACAGCGGACAGATATTCATCAATGGCGAGGAGGCTTCGATCTCCAATCCGCGCGACGCCAAGAAATATGGCGTCGAGACGATCTATCAGACGCTGGCGCTGGCCGACAATGTCGATGCCGCAGCCAATCTCTTCCTCGGCCGCGAACTGATGACGGGTTGGGGCACGCTCGACGACGTCGCCATGGAAGCCGAGGCGCGCAAGGTGATGGGCCGGCTCAATCCGCGTTTCCAGCGCTTCAAGGAGCCGGTTATCAAGCTGTCGGGCGGACAGCGGCAGTCGGTGGCGATCGCGCGCGCGATCCTGTTTAACGCCCGTATCCTGATCATGGACGAGCCGACTGCGGCGCTCGGCCCGCAAGAGACGGCGCAGGTCGGCGAACTGGTCAAGCAGCTCAAGGCCGACGGCATCGGCATCTTCCTGATCAGCCACGACATCCACGACGTGTTCGAGCTCGCCGACCGCGTCTGCGTGATGAAGAACGGCCAGGTGGTTGGCACCGCGCGCACCACCGATGTTACCCAAGACGAGGTGCTTGGCATGATCATTTTGGGCAAATGCCCGCCAGGCGCCATTCCGGGCCCGGGGGCGCTGAAGATCGCAGCATGAAGTCGAACTGGTAGCCGGCTAATTAACGGCTGCGTGATGTACCAGCCGCGGTGATGGTTTGACCGCGCCATTGTGTTGGCGCCGAGACTTGCCCATAAAGATCGTCGACCGTCCACGGGCCGCATCCTTGATTTGAAGAAGCTCTTTCCGATCGTTGCCTTTGTCGCCGTCGCGCTGATCAGCCTGACCATGGCAGGGTTCGCCTATTTCGCGACGCAGGAGGCGGCGCGGATCAAGTTCGAGGGCACGGCCGACGACGCGCTCAACCGCATCGAGAGCCGCGTCGACCTGCATTTGTCGCTGCTGCGTTCGACGCAGGCGCTGTTCGATGCCCGCAACGGCGACATCTCGCGCGGCGAATTCAAGGCCTTCTTCACCGCCCTCGATATCGACGACAATTTCGCCGGGCTACGCGGCATCGGCTTCCTGAGGCTCGCCAAGACCGGCGACGAGGCGGCGGTGGAACGCGACATCCTGCACGATCATGGGTCGGCGCATCCGATCTATCCCGCCACGACGCAGCAATGGCGCACGCCCATCGTGCTGTTCGAGCCGCTCGCTGCCTCCAACCAGTCGATCATCGGCTTCGATATGTTCACCGAGCCGGTACGGCGCGCGGCGATCGAAACGGCGATGGCAGACGACCGGCAGCATGCGAGCGGTTTGGTCCAGCTCGGCCAGGGCGCCGGCGTGGCGCAGACCTTCACCGGGTTCCTGGTTTTCGTGCGACTGAACGTCGAAACCGCGCCCGAGGTGATCAATGCAAGCCGCTCCTCCACGTCCGGCTTTCTCTACGCTGCCTTCCGCGCGCAGGACTTGTTCCAGGTCGCGCTCAGCCGTTCTCCGCTGCTGCCGGTCAATGTCGAGGTCTATGACGGCAAGCCCGAGGACGGCAACCTTCTGTTCCGTTCGGAGGCGCCGCCGGCAGAACGCATCGGGGCGACGCTTCTGGCGCGTCGCGATATCGTTGTCGCGGGCCGGCCCTGGACCGTGCTGTTCAGGCCGACAAGCGCCTTCGAACCACCGTCCTCGCGCGCCATTCCGGTGATGCTCGGACTGTTCGGCCTTTTGCTTGCCGGCGCCATCGCGCTGGTGGCGCGTTACCAGGAGCGCGCCTACGAGGCGAAATCGGCGCTGCACGAGGCGACCGAGAAGAGCCTGCTGGAAAAGGATCTGATCCTGCAGGAGATGAAGCACCGCATCAAGAATTCGATCACCCGCGTGCTGGCGATCGCGCGACAGACGGCTTCGCAAGCCACCGACGTGAAGGAGTTTTCGGCTTCGTTCTCGGCGCGCCTGCAGGCCATGGCCGCATCGCAGGACATGCTGACCCGCTCGCGCTGGCAGAAGGCCGATCTTGGCGACCTGCTGCGCATCGAGCTCGGGCAGGTGTTCGGCAAGGACCTTCCCGACGGCGTGTTGTCAGGGCCGGAAGTGCTGCTGGACGAGACGACGACGCAGGCGCTAGGGCTGACCTTCCACGAACTTGCCACCAACGCGCTGAAATATGGCGAGGCCGGCAGTTCGGTGGGCGCCCTCAAGGTCGACTGGAGCGTCAACGGCCGCGGTCGCGAGCGGACGCTGGTTCTGAACTGGCGCGAGGCGGGTCAGAAGGAACTGGAAGCGCCAGTCAAGACCGGCTTCGGCACCAAATTGATAGATCTCAACGTCACGCGCGAATTGCGCGGCACCATCGCGCGCGACTACCACGCCGACGGCTTGAAGGTGGAAATCAGGATTCCGCTGGGCGCGTAAGGCAAAACGGCGACTTGAATTTGAATTCAGAGCAAACCGGAGGCCGGCTGCCGGCCCCCGGTCTTTCCCGTGCTGAACTAGTTGCAGCGAGCCGTGTAGATCCGGCCGCGATGATCGCGATACTGGCAATAGCCGTTGCGCAGGTTGCGAACCAGAAGGCCCGACCCGGCGCCGACGGCCGCGCCGATCAGCGCACCCTTGCTGCCGCCGACCAAGCCGCCCACGCCGGCGCCGATCAGGCCGCCGCCGACGACGTCCTGCTCGGTTGTTGTGCAGCCGCTGACAGCGACCACGGCAACCATGGCAATCATCATCTTCCGCATAGAATTGCTCCTCACTTTTGTCCTCACTTTCGGCAGTGCCAGCAGCCATTTAGCATGAAAAAACATGCTTTGCCTGCCCGATTTCACTGTTGCCTAACGTAGTCTTTTTGACGGCGCCCGCCGTTCCACGCGACAAGCATGCCGGGCACCTCCAGCGATGCGGCCGGCGTGCCGTCGGGCCGCACGTTCCAGACGATCCGGTCGCAGTCGTCCAGCGCGGAATCCGCAGCGGCCGAGGGGTCAGAGCCGTGTGCGGGGTCAGACCAACTGCCAAGCCGCGGTCAGGGCCACGGCGGCCAGAAGCGCAATCGTGCCCAGGCGGAGCGAAAGATGCGACGACCGCGGCGCCGGCGGCAGCTCGGCATCCTGGAAGCCGCTCATCGAGACGCGGGCGGCCTGCTCCAGCCTGTTCATGTCGGCAACCATCATTTCGGTCTCCCCAGGTCGCGCCGGGGCGCGGATGGGTTTCCGGCGCATCGTAAGCCGGGAGCACAGGATCGGACTTTATGGTGAACAGCCGGTTAAGGGCCTCCGCCGGCAAAGCGCTCGCGTCTCCGTCTGACGCAATTGCGGACGGCTGCGGCGAAGCCGCCGAGCCTGACGGTTGCACATTTTTCCTGGAATTGCTCCTACGCCATCGGCGGCGCTCTCAATCGGTCTCGAAATTCCCGTGCGGGACGGTGAGACGGTATTCCATCCGGTCTCTGCCGATTTCCAGCGTCGCGGAGCCATTCAGCGACATCGGCACGACGCGTTCCAGCGCCACGCTGCCGAAACGCTTCTCATTGCGCTGCGCGTCGCCGACCACCTCCGTCCAGGTCAGCAAGAGGTTGGGCGAGGTTCCGTCTTCGGCCTCGAGCTTGGCGCGCACCTCGACATGGCCGTCCGGCCGCGACAGTGCGCCATAGCTCACTGAGTTGACGGCCAACTCATGCATGGCGAGACCGATATGCAGGGCGGCGTTGGGGTTGAGGTAAGGATTTTCGCCCGCGAACCGCAGGCTTTGAGCCAGATCGCTGCTGTAGCGGCCGACCTGGCCGGATACGAGCTCGTGCAGCGCGGCTCCTCGCCAGTTGGAGGATGTGACGAGATCCTGCGAAGACGCGAGCGATTGCAGCCGGCCGCGAAACCGCGCCAGGAAGTCGCCGAGCGTCTCCGTATATCGCCCAGTCTGAGTGGCGACGCTCTGGATGATGGCGAGGAGATTTTTCGATCGATGGCTGACTTCGCGCAGCAATGTCTTGAGGGTCTGTTCGCGGCGTTTCTGCTCCGTCGTCTCCACCATCGTCGTGACGACGCCGAGGACATCGCCGGTCTCCCCGCGGTCTGCATCGATCCAAAGCTGGAACCAACGCACGCCCTGGTGCCCCGGAATGCTGAGCTCGAGCTGGTCCGGGTTGCCGGATTCGATCACCTTGAGTTTGGCGGCTCTTATGCGTTCGGCCTGCGCCGGCGAGAGCAAGTCCTTGCCGTCGGCTGTATCGGACGCCCACGGCGCGTTCATGTTGCGCGCCCAGACCGTTTCCATCTGCCGATCCTGGTAGAGAACCGAAATCCCTGCGTTGTGCAGGGCGTGAAGCAAGGCCCGCCCCACCTGCATCCCGCTTTCCGAAGGATGCATTGCGATCACTTCGCGCTTTTCGACCCTGTCTTGCGTGGGACCTTGGGAAGGCATTGGAGATATCCCCCACTCGGTCCTTGAACGGCCCAATCCGCAACTTGTTCCGCACGAGTCAAACCCTGCAGTGCTCTCCAAAAACGGTCCGCCGGACGGTGCTCTTTCGAGGCGCCGTCCGGCGGTGGCTGGAAACCGTTTGAGGGGTGCGGCTTCCAGTGTTGCGGTCAGGCTCTCCTGAAGAGACCTGCGATGAGCGAAATCACCAGGAAGGCGAGAAAGATGAAGAACAGGATTTGCGCGATGCCTGCCGAAGTGCCGGCGATGCCGCCGAACCCAAGCGCGCCGGCGATGATCGCAACTACGAGAAATACGAGCGCCCAGTACAGCATGATGCGTCTCCTTCTTATGTCGGGAAAAGAACGTGGCCAGATGCCGTTTGTTCCACCATTTGCTGAAAAAGACGATCCCCCAAAGCGAGCTTTTCAGACCGCACACAGCCACGCGTCACGCATGGCGCGGAGCCTTGGCGTGACACTTGGGATCCAGCTTCGGAAGGGATCAGGCGGCGGCCTTGGCCTGACGGTCGAAGAACAGGGCCTGGCTGATCAACGCCTTGACCATGTCGGGATTGAACGGCTTGGTGACCAGGAAGGCCGGCTCGGGCCGTTCGCCGGTCAGCAGGCGTTCAGGGAAGGCAGTGATGAAGATCACCGGCACAGGCGTCGAGGACAAGATCTCGTTGACGGCTTCGATGCCCGAGCTCCCATCGGCGAGCTGGATGTCGGCCAGAACCATTTTCGGCCGCGTCCTGCCGAACAAGGCCACAGCCTCGGCATGCGTGCGCGCCGTGCCGACGACGCGGTGGCCGAGGCTCTCGACCATCTCCTCGATATCCATGGCGATCAGCGGCTCGTCCTCGATGATCAGCACATCGGTCGCGACTTGCCGGGAAATCTCGTTGCTCGCCTGGGCAAGCAGCTCCGAGAACTCATCCTCGTCGACGTCGAGGATCTCCGCCGCCTCGTCCTCGCTGAAGCCCTCGACGGCAACCAGAAGGAAAGCCTGCCTCGGCAGGGGCGCGATCGCATTCAGATTGGCCGCGGCCCGCTGCTCCCAGGCGGTCTGCGCCTGTTCCTGCGGCACGCGGATGGCCACGGAGGTGAACAGCCTGGCGAAAACCTTGTACAGCGCAATACGGTCGCTCGAGGCTTCGGGGAAGATATTGGTATCGGCGATAATGGCTTCCAGCATCGCGGCGACCAGCGCGTCACCGCTCTCCTGCGATCCCGACACCGCGCGCGAGAAGCGGCGAAGGAACGGGAGATGAGGAGCGATGGTTGCGGACAGACTCATTATTGACGTCTCCCTCAGATGACGTTTCATGTTCAAGGCCGCATTGGTTGCAAGCCCCTCTGCATCAAACGCCGGCTTCCGGAAAAAGTTCCGCCGGCCGCGGAACTAAATTAGCAGGTGAGCGTTTCCGATCCAGGGATGGGCAACCAGACGAGGGTTCCGCTTGCGTTGTGGTTTGAAGTCGAAGAGCGGCTCGGGTGCTGGAAATTAGGGCTATTTATGAAGGAAATGTCAAAAAAACAGATGGCTGATGCCGCAAGCAGGCATCGGAACGGGGATGGCAATCCGCTTGGTGCAAACTCCGAAATCGCTCGCAAGCTCAAGCAGTATTATGACGAACTGGTCTCGGATCGTGTGCCGGACCGTTTCGCTCAGCTGCTCAGCCAGCTGGAACAGACCGAACCTGCCCAGAAAAAGGACTGAGGCATGGCGGCGGTATCCCAGAGTTTCAAGACCGAGCTGCTCGGCGCGATCCCGAGCCTGCGGGCTTTCGCCGTGTCGCTCACACAGAATGCCGACCGGGCCGACGACCTCGTCCAGGAAACGCTGGTCAAGGCATGGGACAAGCATGAGAGCTTCCAGCCGGGCACCAATTTGAAGGCCTGGCTGTTCACCATCCTGCGCAATGAATTCTATTCGCAGATGCGCAAGCGCGGCCGCGAAGTGCAGGACAGCGACGGCATCATGACGGCCAGGCTTGCCGTTCATCCGGCCCAGCATGGCCAGCTCGATCTCAAGGATTTCCGCGGCGCGCTCGAGCAACTGCCCGAGGACCAGCGCGAAGCCATCATCCTGATCGGCGCTTCCGGCTTCTCCTATGAAGAAGCCGCCGAGATCTGCGGCTGCGCGGTCGGCACGATCAAAAGCCGCGTCAGCCGGGCGCGCGCCAGGCTGCAGGAGATCCTCAAGATTTCCGGAGAGGACGAGTTCGGACCCGACGCGATCTCGGCGCAGGTCACAGGTTCGAACGCAGCTTAACTTTCGGGACGCCAAGGCGGCAAGTTCCTGCTCGCGCTATTCGACGTCGTCATTCGGCGCGCTTGACGTATCCGGCATTTCCTTGAGGAACCCGGACTCGCACGGCCACGATGTGAGCACGCAAGGCGGCCTGAGATTGCCTCGGCGGCGACCGTCAGGCCGCCGGAGCGGCCCGTCCGCAGGCGATCGCCACGGCTTCGACGAGATCGTCGCCCGAGTAAGGCTTGGTCACCAGTCGAACGTCGGGGAACGAGTTCTTGATTTCGTCCGAATCCGAATAGCCGGAGGCGAATACGAACGGCACGCCCTCTGCGCGCAACCGCGCGGCGAAATCCAGGGTCGACACCCCGCCAAGCATCAGATCGACAACTGCCGCGTCGAAGCTCGAAGGCAGCGCCTGCCCGTCGATGTCGGCGATCTCTCGCGCGATCGTCACATCCGCGGCGCCGTGGTCACGGCAAAGCTGCTCGACATCCATCGCTATCAGGAACTCGTCTTCGAGGACAAGAATGCGCAATCCGTCAAGCAATGCTGTCACTTATGGGGTGTCTCCTTGGCAGCCGCACTCATGCGCGCAATCCGTCACGATGTCATTTAAAAAAGACATGGACATGACCCCGGCGGAACCGCTGCCCCCCTCAAACGTTTCCTTGCGCCCCTAGGGCAGGGATTTCGAAGAGGGGTCGAATGTCCGCACGTTTGGTTGCCACTCGCCAATATCCTTGCGAAAAATGCCCGCTGCGGCCGCTGCCGGCCTTCCGCGAATTCGACGAGCAGGAATTGTCATTTATCGACACCTTCAAGCGTGGCGAATTGGCGGTCGACAGAGGTGCGACCGTGCTGGTCGAAGGCAGCCACAGCGCGCATCTTTACACAGTGCTGTCGGGTTGGGCGTTCCGCTACAAGCTTTTGCCCGACGGGCGCCGGCAGATCCTCAATTTTTCCATGCCTGGCGACCTGATCGGCCTGCAGGGAAGTCTGATGGGCGAAATGCAGCATTCCGTCGAAGCCCTGTCGCCGATGCTGCTTTGCGTTTTCGAACGCGATCAGCTGCAGGAACTCTATCGCAACCATCCCGGCCTTGCCTATGACATCACCTGGATCGCGTCGCGCGAGGAGCGCATGCTGGATGAGAACCTGCTCAGCATCGGCCGCCGTACCGCGCTTGAGCGCGCCGCCTATCTTATCGCCTTCATCGCCCGCCGGGCTCGCGGCGCCGGCCTCAACGGCAAGACACCGGTGCAGATCCCGATCACGCAACAGCACATCGCCGACACGCTCGGCCTCTCGCTGGTCCATACCAACAAGACGATCCGCAAGCTGATGGACCGCAAGCTCATCATGTGGCGAGACGGCGGCTGCGAAGTGATCGACTATGACGGGCTGAAGAAGCTTGCCCGCTGGGAGGGGCTAGGCGAGGAATGCAGGCCGCTGATCTAGGTTTGGCTTGCGACGACCGGAACCATGGCGCCGAACGGGCGTTGAAACCAACGCAAACACAAGGAGTTAGAGAATGGCAACCGCCGCAGGCAAATCCGCCACAGACGAAGCAACCGCCGCCGATCTGGAGGCCGATATTGAGCAACTGAAAGCGGACATCCAGCGACTCACCGAGCAACTCGCCACGACCGGTCAACACGGCTACGGCGCGGCCCGTCGCGCCGCCGCGGACGGCGTCGAGCAATTGCGCGCGCAGGGCGAAGCCGCGTTCGAGAGCATGCGGGGAAGAGCCGAGGATATCGAAGCGCAGCTGATCGCCAAGGTGCGCGAGAAGCCGGTGACCTCGCTGGCCATCGCGGCGGGCGTCGGTTACCTGTTCGCCCTGCTTTCCCGCCGCTAACCGCAGATGGGGGCGCTTGTCTCGCTGATCTCGGCCCTCGCTTCGGGCCAGGCGATGGCCGCTTTGCATAGGGCGCGGACCGCGGCAATCCTTTACGGGCTTGCCGCCATTTTCGCCTTGTGCGGTGTCGGCTTCCTCATCGGCGCCGCCTACATCTGGCTGGCGGTCCGCTACGGACCGATGGCGACCAGTCTCGGCTTCGGCATCGGCTTCCTGGTGGTTGCCGGGCTCATCCTCGCCATTCACAAGCTGGCGGCCGGCATGCGCAGCAAGCGCCGCGCGCGGCGACGCCAGGCCGATATGACGGCGGCGGGCGTTACCGCAGCACTTGCCTTGCTTCCGGCCCTCGCCAAAAGCAAAGGCGGGCTTGGAGCCATTGTCGCGCCTGCCCTGGCGGTCATCGCGTATGCTATCTATCGCGAGAACACCAAGTCCAGGCCGTCGAAGCCGGACCCGGAAAACTTGCCTTGAGCAGTGCCGGAGCGCTCATTTCAAGGACGGCTCGAGCGGCATCGATATTTCGGCGAAGACGCCATCCGGGCGAAATTCGTGGATCACCTCGCTGTCGATGACCTTGGCGAGGCTGCGGCGGATCAGGATCGAGCCAAAACCCTGGCGATCCGGAGGCTCGACCCGCGGCCCACCGCTCTCGCGCCAGGTCAGCACCAGGCGGCGCGCGCCTTTGCGGCCTTGCGTCTTCCAGTCGAGATCGACTTTTCCCGACGGCGCGGAGAGTGAGCCGTATTTCATCGCGTTGCTGGCGAGCTCATGCAGGATCAGGCCGAGCCCGACCGCTTGATCGGGCGAGAGCAGAAGCTCGGGACCCGAAATCGCGATACGCGGCTGGCGGCCCGTGTCGAAAGCCCTGACCTCGATGCGTGCCAATTCGCCGATGCCAATGCCGCGCCATTCGCGGTCGGACAGCAGATTATGGGCGGCGCCGAGCGCCTGCAGCCTGGCACCGAAGGCCTCCAGGAACACACTCGGCTGGCGAGCGTGGCGGACGGTCTGCGTCGCCAGCGCCTGCACGGTCGCCAATGTGTTCTTGACGCGGTGGTTGAGCTCACGCAGCAAGAGGCGCTGCCGCTCGTCGCCGAGCTTGCGCTCGGTGATGTCGTAGTTGACGCCGAAGATCAGCGTCGGCTTGCCCTCGCCGTCGCGTTCGATCACGCGTCCACGCGTGGCGATCCAGCGGGGTGGATGGACCCCCTTGACCCGGTACTCGCCAAAATAGTCGTCGCTGCCGCTCAGCGCGTCGCGGAAACGCGTCTCGGTCTGGTAGACATCGCGCGGGTCGATGGCGCGCAGGATGTCGCGCGCCTTCAGCCGGTTCGAAGGCGGCAGGTTGAAAAGCTCGGCCAGAAGCGTGTCGCATTCGATCATGTCGGTGCGTATGTCCCACGCCCAGCTCGCCAGTGAGGCGGCGTCGAGCGCGATGGCGCGGCGCTTTTCCTCGCGCGCCAGTTCCGCCTTGGCGATGGCGCCGTCGCGGGTGGCGTCCTTCAGCGCGAACAGGCTGGCCGCGAGGTCGGCCAGCATTCTCAGCTTCGCCACCTTGTCCTCGGCCGGAAACGGTCTCGGCTGGCGATCGAGCACGCAGAGCGTACCGATCCTGGCACCGGCCACCATCATCGGCACGCCGATAAAAAAACAGATGTGCTGCTTGCCCGTGACCAGCGGATTGTCGGCGAAACGCGGATCGAGCGTGGCGTCGGTCACCACCATGGGATCGTCGCCGGCGGCGATGGCGTGGGCGCTGAAGGAAGTGCTGGTTGGCGTCTCCTTCTCGTCGAGGCCGATGCGCGCCTTTAACCGCCGGCGACTGCTGCCGATCAGGCTCACCAGCGCGACAGGCGCTTCGGCGATTGCCGCAGCGAGACCGGTGATACGGTCGAAATCCGGATCGGTTGCGGTATCCATGGCGCCCAGGCCCTGAAGCAGGGCGAGCCGTTCCGCATCGATCACGACGCGGCTGACGTCCGCTGGCAAACTATCCGCCTTGCTGCTCATAATTGCCTCAAAACGCCACGCAATCGGCCATCATATACACGCAATCGGTTGCCGCATGCTTGCGGGCGTCTTTTCCGACACGGAACCTTCCCGAACAGGATCCGTTACCGACCATGTCGTGCCTGAAGCGCCCGCCGCCGCGCAGCATGGAGGCCAATCGTGACCAAGATCGTACCTGAAGACAAAGCTCGCCAGGGGCATTGGGGCTGGCACGCCCTCAGAATCCTCATCGCCGGGCTGCTGCTCGCCTTCATCGCGTGGGGCGCGGTCGAGATCTACGGCGAGCTGATCAAGTCGCCGACGACCCAGCAGAACGTGCCGACGGCGCCGCCCGCCGAGCAGAAATCCACTCAAGGCAGCTGATCTTTCCATCACGCCGCCTTCGCCTGCGCATTGCGGGACGGGACAAGCACGTTCAGGGCGCCGGGGTGAATCTCGACCGTGGTTTCCCTCTCCAGCCTGATCAATTCGCCGTCCAGCACCGCGCTGAACTTCCTGGTGGGCGAACGGATTTTCAGCACGACCTTGCCAGCCTGATGCACTTCGACATGCGCGCTTTGGCGCAACCTGCCGCGCAGCATGTCCAGCAGCAGCTTCGCCAGATGATGACGCCGGCGCGCGACGCTGACATAGATGCCGAGCACGCCGCCAGCCGGGTTGTCGGCATAGGGCAGGTGGCCTTCGCCGAACAGATTGTTGGAGATGCCGATGCCGGTCGTGCGGGTGACGATCTCGGCCTTGCCGATGCTCAGGCTCACCTTGAGCGCCGGCGGGTTCTTGATAGCCGCCCACGCCGCGCGCACGGACGCCTGCATCTTTCCAAGGCGCGAGCCGAAATCCATTTTCTCGCGCAACTGGACCATCTTGGCGTGCATGCCGACGGAGAACTGATGCACGAAAGGCTGGCCGTTGGCGCTCGCCATATCGACGGCGATCACCTCGCCGTCGGCAAAGGACTGCAACGCCGCTTCCAATGTCTGCGGGATGCCCAGGCCGCGCGCAAACAGGTTCATCGTGCCGGCCGGCAAGATGGCCAGGGCCTTCTTCTTGTTCATGAGGAGGGATGCCGCGGTGGAAATCGTGCCGTCGCCGCCTCCGGCGAGAACAACGTCGATATTTCGCTTGGCGATGACCTTTTCCAGCGCCGTGGCGACGTCGCGACCGGCAACGATGTCGATCTCGACCGAATGCCCCGCCGCTTCTAGGATCTGACGCAGCTTTTCGGAAAATGCTTCCATGTCGATGGTACGGAGGGTGCCGCCGTCCTGGTTCAGCACCGCAGCAAACCGCATATCGCGCTCCGTGTCCGGGTCACTTTGAGCCGGCAGACCCTCAGCCGCAGGCTGAAACGAGGAGGCCGCCGCAAAGGTTCCGCCGGGAGGTCAGCCATGCACGGACGCGTGAACGCGTTGCGGTTGGAACAACCCTCCGGTCACAACGTTGTGAACCTGTAGACATTGCCGCTTCCGACCTGCCGTCAAGAGGCTGGCCAAGGAGCGTCATGCACAGATCAGGCACGA
Organism: Mesorhizobium sp. CA10; assembly: GCF_020165285.1. NCBI lineage: Bacteria > Pseudomonadati > Pseudomonadota > Alphaproteobacteria > Hyphomicrobiales > Phyllobacteriaceae > Mesorhizobium > Mesorhizobium sp. CA10. Next base: position 143,693 of record NZ_JAIUHV010000009.1, on the reverse strand, counting down.
GGAGAGACCATCATGATGATCCGCACTCTTTTTGCGACGACCGCGATCACAACCCTTCTAGCAACCGGCGCTTTCGCGCAGACGACGCCCGCCCCGGCTCCACAGCCCCCAGCAGCCGAGAATCCGGCGCCGGTCCCGCGCGCCGATGGCGCCCTGATGAGCAATATTATCGGCGAGTCCGTCTATAACGGCACGGGAGACGATGCACAGAATATCGGCAAGGTTGACGATGTCGTCTTCGATTCCGGCGGCAAAGCCAAGTCCGCGATCATCGGCGTCGGCGGATTTCTCGGCGTCGGCAAGAAGGACGTCGCTTTCGACTACGGCAAGCTGGAATGGGCAGAGAAGAACGGCGACCGCTGGCTGGTCGCCAAGTCGACCAAGGATGAGCTGAACGCTCTGCCGGCGTTCGACCGCAAGCCTTACGATCCGGCGCCGGCGCAGTCTACCGACGCTACGCAGCCCGCCAACAACACGACAACAGCCCAGGCTCCCGCGGCCGCACCGGCCGAGCCGGTGAAGAAGGCGGAGGGCAACCTCGCCACCAACATCATGGGCGAGTCGGTTTATAACGGCACTGCGGACGATGCCCAGAAGATCGGCGACGTGAAGGACATCGTGCTTGCCAAGGACGGCAAGGCCGAGTCGCTGGTGATCGGCGTCGGCGGCTTCCTCGGCATCGGCACGAAGAACGTCACTTTCGACTTCGACAAGGCAAAATGGGCGGAGAAGAACGGCGACCGCTGGCTGGTGGCCGAGACGACGAAGGAGCAGCTGCAGGCCCAGCCGGAGTTCGACCGCAAGCCCTATGATCCGGCGCCCGGCACGACGACGGCCGCGAACAACGCGCCGGCAACGACCACGCCTGCGGTGGTCGCTTCGGGCACGACGTCCGATAAGGGAGCGAAGCCGGCAGAGCCCGCCAAGTCGACGGCGGAGAACAAGCCTGCGACGCCGCCAGCCCAGAGCACGGCTGAGAACAAGCCCGCCGATAATAGCGGCGCTGCCACCGACCAGACCAAGACCGCTTCCATCGACAAGTCGACACTGACCGAGATGCCGATGGGCAACATGCGCGTCGACGATCTCAAGGGCACGACGGTCTATGGCGCCAACGACGAGAAGATCGGTTCAATCGGCGACGTCGTGCTGACGCCCGACAACAAGCCGGACGCGGTCATCGTCGATGTTGGCGGCTTCCTCGGCATCGGCGCCAAGGAAGTGGCGATCGGCATGGATAAGCTCAAATTCATGACCGACAAGAACGGCAAGAAGTATCTCTACACCAACTTCACCAAGGAGCAGCTGCAGGCGCAAACGGCCTATGACAAGAGCAGTTATGCCGCCAACCGCGACCAGCAGCGGATGATTCTGAAATAAGGGAATAGGAAGTAAGGGAATAGGCAGTAGGAAATAGGCAGTAGGCGAAAGAAGGGTTGGCATACCACCCAGCGACACGAATGTTCTACTGCCTACTGCCTACTGCCTACTGCCTACTGCCCACTCACGTACCCCACCACTCCATCTTCCGTCAGTTCCGCCAAGGCAAGGGACTGATCGAGGTGAGCGCCGCGCCAGGCAAGCATCTTCTCGGCGAACTCGAGCCGTACCGGGAGATAGGCCGGGTCGTTCGCCACATTGTTCAGCTCGCCTGGGTCCTTCGATAGGTCGAACAGAAGCGCCGGCAGGCCGCCGCCGAAATGGACATATTTGAAGTCCGCCGCGCGGATAACGGCGAGGTTGCAGGCGTTCGACGCGATACCGAAATGGCGTTCGGCTTCGCCTTGGGCGACCGTGCGGAAATCAAACTCCCAATGCGCGGCGTCGCGCCAGGCTTCCGGTTCCGTTCCGTCCAGCCAGGGCGCGAGCGAACGGCCGTCGAGGTGGCGCTGCGGCGCGGCGCCGATCAGGTCGAGCATGGTCGGGAAGATATCGACGGCTTCAGTGAAGCGATCCACGGACAAACCGGCCGTGGCTTCCCGGCGCGGATCGCGGATGATCAACGGAATGTGGTAGCTGGCGTCGAAGAAGCCGCCTTTGCCGAGCATGAAGTGATCGCCCATCATCTCGGCATGGTCGGAGGTGAGCACGATCACGGTGTCGCCCCAGGCGCCCGCTGATTTGATGGCCCGCCAAATGCGGCCGAGCTGCGCGTCGACCTCGGAGATCATGTCGTAATAGATCGCGCGGATGCGGCGAAAGTTCTCCTCGCTCCAGTCGGGCACGTTGCCCTCGATGCCGGGGACGAATTTTGTCCGCTTTTGCCCGGCCAGATCGTAGGCGATATAGGGATGGCTGCCGGCCTCGGCCTGCCAACTTGTAGCGCGTTTGAACGCGGGACCTTCAGCCGGATCATACATGGTATTGTAGGGTTCGGGCACGATGAAGGGCGGGTGCGGGCTGATGAAGGAGATATGCGCGAACCACGGCGCGCGCTTCTCCTGCTCGCCAAGCCAGCGGATGAATTCGCCGGCCAGGAACGCGGTTGGCGTCTGGTCTTTCGAATAGACCGGCGGTGCGTTGGTCACGTCGCGTTCCGCCTGGCGCCGGGCCGGACGGTGGATGTCGGGGCTGCCTGCGCTGGTGTCGATGCCTTGCGCGCGCAGCCACGACAGCCATTGCTTCTGATGCTCGGGCAGGGCCTGGCGTACGGTGAAGCCCGGCAGCACGCCCTCATAGCTGCGCAGGCGCGGATCCCCGGCCGCCAGCTGGCGCGGATCGAGCGCGACATCGGTGTAGCCGAACAGGGTGGGATCATAGCCCGCCGCGCGCGCCGAAAGCGCGATGTTGCCATGGCGCGCGTCAAGCGGCGTGCCATTGCGGCAGACGCGATTGTTCATCTGGTAGAGGCCGGTGTAGAGGCACGCGCGGGCAGGCGAGCAGGGTGCTGCGCCGCCATAATGGCGGCGGAAAAGCACCCCTTCCGCGGCGAGAGCATCGACGTTCGGCGTCTTCACCACCGGATGGCCGGCCGCCGACAGGCAATCGCCACGCCACTGGTCGCAAGTGATGAGCAGGACGTTCGGGCGGTGCTTGCGATTGTCCAAGATCGTCTCCTTGTGGAAGCGTTCAGATGGAACGGAAATCACCCGCGTTGCAAGCCAAGCTTGGCGACAGATCGGTGAACATGTTTCGAGCAGTCGTTCACTTTCATGACACAGTCCATTCTATGTTTGCCCGCTTTGCCGCCGGCCCGCTCATCCTCATATTGGCGTGGACAGCGGCAAGGGCCGCACAAAGACAAAAGGAAGGAGCAGGATCATGCTCAAGCAGATACAGGGGCTGCATCACGTCACCTCGATGGCGAGCGATGCACGCCGCAACAATGAGTTCTTTACGAAAAAGCTTGGCCTGCGCCGGGTGAAGAAGACCGTCAATTTCGACGCGCCGGATGTCTACCATCTCTATTATGCCGACGAGGTCGGCACGCCGGGTTCGGTGATGACCTATTTCCCGTTCCCCGATATCGCCAAGGGCCGGCACGGCGTCGGCGAGGTGGGCTCGACAGTGTTCTCGGTGCCGGAAGGCACGCTGGCCTATTGGGAAAAGCGCTTTGCCGATGAGGGCGTGGGCAACGTCGCCCGCACCGAAAGCTTCGGCGAAAAGCGGCTCACCTTCACCGGCCCGGACGGCGACAGTTTCGCGCTCGTCGAGGACAAGACCGACAAGCGGGCGCCCTGGGTCAAGGGCGGTGTTCCCGGCGACGAGGCGATCCGCGGCTTTCACTCGGTCTCGCTGCGGCTGAAGGACGGCGGCGCCACCGAGGAGCTTTTGAAATTCATGGGCTATGAGGAGGTCGACAAGTCCGGCAATATCCGCCGGCTGGCGATCAAGAACGGCAACGGCGCCGATGTCGTCGACATCGAATCACTGCCCGGCGCCGGCTTTGCCAATCTCGGCGCCGGCTCGGTGCACCATGTCGCCTTCGCGGTCGAGGATCGTGCCAAGCAGCTGGATGTGCGCAAGGCGCTTGTCGACACGGGCTATGGCGTGACGCCGGTCATCGATCGCGACTATTTCTGGGCGATCTATTTCCGCACGCCGGGCGGCGTGCTGTTCGAGGTTTCGACCAACGAGCCGGGCTTCGACCGCGACGAGGACACCGCGCATCTCGGCGAGGCGCTGAGGCTGCCGGCGCAGCACCAGCATCTGCGGCCCTATCTCGAACAGCATCTGCAGAAGCTGGAAGACTGAAGCCATGAGCAAGGACGCTTACATCCACAAGGTGCTGCCCGGTACGCCGGGCAGCCCGCTGCTCTTCGTCCTCCACGGCACCGGCGCGGACGAGAACCAGCTTCTCGGTTTCGGCCGCGAGCTTATGCCTTCGGCGACGATCGTCTCGCCGCGCGGCGATGTGTCGGAGCACGGTGCTCCCCGTTTCTTTCGCCGCACCGGCGAGGGCGTCTACGACATGGACGACCTGGCGCGCGCGACCTCGAAGATGGCGGGCTTCGTCAAGGCGCATGTCGGGACCGCAAAACCTTCGGCGGTGTTCGGCCTCGGCTACTCCAACGGCGCCAACATCCTTGCCTCGGTGGTGTTCGCCGAGCCGGGCCTGTTCGACGCCACGGCGCTGATGCATCCGCTGATCCCGTTCGAACCCCGCGTCCAGGGCAGCCTTGCCGGCCGCCGCATCTTGATCACGGCCGGCAGGCGCGACCCGATCTGTCCGCCCAACTTGACGTCGCGGCTCGAGGCCTATTTGCGCGCCGACGGCGCCGATGTCACAGTGGAATGGCACGACGGCGGGCATGAGGTTCGGCCGAATGAAATCGAAGCGGCGCGGCGGTTTTTCGCGCCGGCGCCGGATGCCGGAGGAGGCAAGTGACATGGCCGACCAACTGCCCGAGATCGAACTGGAAGACCGCGGCTCCAAGGGGCGTTACGTGCTGCGCGGCCCGGGCGGCGCCGAGGCCGAGATGACGTTCACCAAGATCGGCGAGCACCAGCTCATCATCGACCACACTGAGGTGCCGGACGTCTTTCGCGGCCAGGGCGCCGGGCTTCGGCTCGTCACCCGCGCGGTCGAGGATGCGCGTGCCGCCGGCAAGAAGATCATCCCGCTCTGCCCCTTCGCCAACGCCCAGTTCCGCCGCCACCCGGAATGGGCGGATGTGCTGAAGCGGTAGCACCGTCTTTCCCTTCTCCCCCTGTGGGAGAAGGTGGCCGCGCAGCGGCCGGATGAGGGGTGTTCCAGCGGAGTGAGACGTTCGCATTCCCTGGAACACCCCTCATCCGTCTCGGCGCTGCGCGCCGATCCACCGCCCGGGGCGGGCCACGCGTCTCGCCCGTCCTTCGGACCCCACAAGGGGAGAAGGGGAAGCTCTTGGCATTTGCACCGCCCGGTCATCTTGCCTAAGTTGACGGTTCGCCCGGACGAAACCTGTCGTCCCGCCCATCTCCGATTTGAATGGCTTCCCTGATGACCGATACCGACCTGATCCCCGTTTTCGACGGACATAACGACACGCTGCTTCGGCTCTACCAGTCGAAGGAAGCCGACGTCGAAAAGCTGTTCAACGAGGGGACGCCGGGCGGGCATATCGACCTGCCGCGCGCCAGGAAGGGCGGCTTTGCCGGCGGCATGTTCGCGATCTTTCCGCCTCCGGTCGAAAAGTCGAAACGCAGCGCCGTGCCGCCGGCACCGAGCGACAATGAACCGCTGCCGCCGGAACTGCCGCAGGCCGAGGCGATCACCTCGACCATCGGCATGGCTTCGATCCTGTTCCGGCTGGAGCGCGCCGGCGCATTGACCGTCTGCCGCAGCGCCGGCGATGTGCGGGACGCGATGGCCAAGGGCTCGATCGCGGCGGTGTTCCACATCGAAGGCGTCGAGGCGATCGATCCCGGGCTTGCCATGCTCGATGTGCTTCACGCCGCAGGGCTGCGCTCGCTGGGCATCGTCTGGAGCCGCCCCAACGCCTTCGGCAACGGCGTGCCGTTCCGCTTTCCGTCCTCGCCCGACACCGGGCCTGGTCTCACCGATGCCGGCAAGGCGCTGGTCAAGGCGTGCAACCAGCTCAGGATCATGATCGACCTCTCGCATCTCAACGAGAAAGGTTTTCGCGACGTGGCCGAGCTTAGCGATGCGCCGCTGGTCGCGACCCATTCCAATGTGCATGCGATCTGCGGCCATTCGCGCAACCTGACCGACTGGCAGCTCGGCGCGATCCGCGAGTCCGGCGGCATGGTGGGCCTGAACTTCGCCACCGGCTTCCTGCGCGAGGACGGCCGCATGAACGCCGACACCAGCATTGATATCATGGTGCGCCACATCGACTCGCTGTTGCAGGCGCTGGGTGAAGACGGGGTCGGGCTGGGCTCGGATTTCGACGGCGCGATGATCCCGGCCCCCATCGGCGACGTCGCCGGTCTGCCGAAGCTCATCGACGCGCTCGCCGCGCGCGGTTTCGGGCGCGCGCTGATCGAGAAGATCGCTTATCGGAATTGGTTGAGCGTGCTTGAGCGAACGATCGGATAAGCCTCCCGTGTGAGTGCATGATCGCAGATTAAAAGATTGGAACCCAGCGCTTTTCACGTCGTCATTCTAGGGCGAAGCAGGAGCGAAGCTCCGTCGCGAAGACCCTAGAATCCATGCCGTTACCTTGGTCGAAGGGAGCGGCAGCGCAGAATTCTGCACCGTGGCAACGCCTCGAAGTCACGGAATGGATTCTAGGGTCTGCGCGCGTCGCTCCGCTCCTTGCTCCGCCCTGGAATGACGATCGCGCGGCACCGCCTCGCGCGGTGCCGCCATCCGCGTACGTTCTGCCTAAGCACCCATGCGCTTCAGCCATTCCTTGCCGACGCCGCTGTCGCGGATGATTAGCAGGGGATCCTCATGGTCGAGCCGGGCGCAAATGCGGTAGACCTCGAGCGTCTCGGCGTTCATCTCGCCGCGCTTGACGAAATACATCGCCGCCGCGTAGCGGGTGCGGCCGGACCACATCTCGCCGAGTGGCGTGTTGACCAGTTGCCACTGCTCGGCGGCTTCTGCTTCCAGGTCTTCCGCTTCGCTTGCCATAGTCAAAAGTCCGCGGGCGGGTTGGCGGTGCGGCGGTCGAGCTTGATGAAGGGCCTCGGCACCACCTTCGCCTTCTTCATCAGCTTCTGGTACTGCAGCTCGCGCATGGCGTAAATCTCGACCCACAGGTCGTCGACGATCATGTCGCCATAGGGCCGCTGCAGCGAGGCGAGCGCGATGTTGCGCTTGGCCATAGGCGACCACATCGCCGCGCTGACCAGCCCAACCTCCTGGCTTTTCTTGTAGTAGACGATCGCATGCTCGGCCGGGATGTTGCCTTCGATCTCCAGGCCGACCAGCACATGGCGCAGCTTCTTCTTCGTCCGGGCTTCGAGGATGGCGCGGCGGCCGTTGAAATGGCCTTTGTCCGGATCGATCATGAAGCCGAGGCCGATCTCGTCCGGCATGCGCAGGCGGTCGGCGCGGATCGCGTGCTCGGCAGCTGTGAAATCGGCATTGGCGACGATCAGCCCCGCCTCCAGCCGGGCTCGGTTCAGCGCGGTGTAGCCAATGGCGCGGATGCCGCGCAGCTCGCCCGCCGCCATCAGCCGGTCCCACAGGCTCAGCGCCTTGTCGGCCGGCACGAACAATTCGTAGCCGAGATCGCCGGTGAAGCCGGTGCGCGAGATGGTCACGGCAGCGCCGTCATGCGCGAACTCGGCGAGGTCGAAGATTTTCAACCGCTCGACGCCGGCAAAGCCCGCCTCGCGCAGGATGGCGAAGGAGGTCGGGCCCTGCAGCGCCAGTGAGGCGACCGCTTCGGTCTCTTCCTCGACACTGATCTCATAGCCGATCGCGCTGTCGAGCAGCCAGGGCAGATGGCGCTCTTGCGAGCAGAGACGGAAGCGTGTCGGCGAGAGCCGGAACAAAGTGCCATCATCAAGGACAAAGCCATCGTCGTCGCACCAGGCGGTGTAGTGGACGCGGTCGGGTTTCAGTTTGGTCACGTCTCGCAGCGTGACGCGGTCGAGATAGGCTTCGGCGTCCGGGCCCTCGATGCGGTACTTGGTCATCGGCGAGATGTCGAAGAGCGCCGCCTGGCTGCGGATGGCGAAATATTCGAGCTCCTCGTCCCACAGCGAATGCGGCGCGCGGTAGCCGGCCCAGTTGTACCAGTCGTTCGTCAGCGCCAGCGCGTCGATGCGCGGCTGGAAGGGGGTGCCCATGCGCAAAGTGCGGAAGTGGGATTGGGCGGCTGTACGAGTGTCGGCCGAGGGCTTGATCGTGGGATGATGGTTCATGAGGGCGTTCCTTCACGCCCCCCTCTGTCCTGCCGGACATCTCCCCCTCTAGGGGGGAGATTGGCTGTCGCTGGCGATTTCGCCAACCTTCGACGTCGCAGGAGGTGAGCCGGGCGTGGGGACAGCCGATCTCCCCCCAAGAGGGGGAGATGCCCGGCAGGGCAGAGGGGGGCGCCGTAGAGCGCTGCGTTTGTGAGGAGCGAAATCATCCTCACCCCCTCATCGCGATGATGCGGCGCGCGGCGTTGAGGCCGGGCGCGCCGGAGATGCCGCCGCCCGGATGCGAGCCGGCGCCGGCGAGGAACAGGCCTTCGAGCGGCGTGTCGTAGCCCGACCAGCCGGAGACCGGCCGCGACATCAGCATCTGGTCGGCCTGCAACTCGCCATGGTGCCAGTGGCCGCCAGGCATGCGGTAGCGCGCCTCGATGTCGGCGGGCGTCAAAAGCTCGGCGTGGCTGACCGTTGCGCCGATGCCGGGCGCATAGGTCTCGAGCTGCGCCATGATCGCCTTGAGGAAGCGCGGCTTGCCGGCGCCCCAGCCCTCTCTCAACGCATAAGGCGCGTACTGCACCACGGCCGAAAGCACGCAGGCGCCGAATGGGGCGAGCGATGGGTCGGCCAGGCTGGGCAACGTGATCTCCATCACCGGCTCTGGCGAGAAGTCGCCATATTTCGACGGATTGAAGGCGCGCTCGACATGGTCGGGCGAAGGCGCGACGACGAGGCGGCCCTTGTGGCCGGCGGCGTCGACGCCCGAAAATTGCGGCGGCCGGTCCAGCGCCAGATGCAGCTTGGCCGCATCGCCCTTCATGCGGATGTTCTTCACCTTGCGCACGAAGCCGGTGTCAACCTCGCGCGGGCCGACAAGATCGAGGATCGTCGTCGCCGGGTTGATCGCGGAGACGACGATCTTGGCCTGCAGCGTTTCGCCGCCCTGCGTGACGACGCCGACGGCGCGGCCCTTCTCGACGATCACCTTGGCGACTGGCGAGGTCGGGCGGATCGAAACGCCCGCCTTTTCCGCCGCCGCGCGGATAGCGGCGACCACAGCGCCCATGCCGCCTTTCGGCTGGACCTGCGCGCCGGCAAGGCCGCCTATTTCGCCGGCCAACCTGTAATAGAGGCCGAGCAGCGAAGTCGGCGAGCGCGGCCCAAGATGCGAGCCGAGCGTAGCGTCGAAAGCAAGCAGGCCCTTCAACCGGTCGTCCGACAGCTGCTCGTCGAGCAGGTCGTAGACATTCATCAGAAGCACGCGCAGGAAATCGCGCATGTCTTCCTTGCCGAGCCGCTTCAGCGCCAGCGCGGTCTGGCCGAGCCCGGCCATTTCTGCCAGCGACATGCCGGCAAAGTCCGGCGGCCGGCGCGACAGGAACGGTTTCAGCACGCCGGCATAGCGCAGCAATTGCGCGCGCAGGTCTTTCCAGGCGGACTGTTCCGAAGGGCTGGTGCCCGTCAGCACCTCGCCATAGGCGCCGTGCAGCACCAGCGGGTCGTCCTTCGACAGCGCCACCGATGGCACGAGGTCGCCGCGCTCGACCTTCAGGCCGTGGCGTTCCAGCTCCAGCGTTTTCACCACATCGGGATGCAGGCGATTGAGCAGATGGGCGACCGCCGAAACGCGGAAGCCGGGCGCGAATTCCTCGGTGCGCGCGGCGCCGCCGACCTCGTTGCCGGCCTCGAGCAGCAGCACCTTGCGTCCCGACTTGGCCAGCGTGGCGGCGGCGACGAGGCCGTTATGGCCGCCGCCGATGACGATAACGTCCCAGTGCACTTCAGATGACGTCATGGGCCGGGCTCATATGCAGGGTTGGCTTGGCGAGGTCGCGCAGGATCTCGGCGGCGGCGTTGCGTCCGGGCGCGCCCATGACGCCGCCGCCCGGATGGGTCGAGGAGCCGGACATATAGAGCCCGCCGACCGGAGAACGGTATTGCGCGTAGCCCGGCACCGGGCGGTTGAAGAGCAGCTGGTCGAAGGTGAGCTCGCCCTGGAAGATGTTGCCTTCGGTAAGGCCGACCTCGGCCTCGATCTCGCGCGGCGTGCGCACCTCCATATGGACGATGCGGTCGCGGAAGCCGGGCGAATATTGCGCGATCTGGGAAATCACGCTGTCGGCGAAGCCGTCGCGGTCGGCATCGGTCCATTCGCGGCCGTCGATCTTGGGCGGCGCGTATTGCACGAAGCAGCTCATGAAATGCTTGCCCGGCGGCGCCATGGTCGGGTCGAGCGTGGTCGGGATCATCATGTCGAGGAAGGGATCGGCCGACCATCGTCCGGCCTTCCAGTCGTCATAGGCGCGCTCCATGCGCTCGATGGAATCGGTGAAATGCATGTCGGCGCGGTAGACCGGCGAATCCTTCGACAAAGCCGGGAATTCGGGCAGGGAATCGAGCGCGATGTTGACCTTGCCCGACGAGCCGCGGATCTTGAAGTTCCTGACGCGGCGCAGGAAGATGTCGGGCAGCTCCTTCTCCTCGACCAGCTTCAGGAAGGTGTGCTTGACGTCGGCATTGGAGATGACGAGCTTGCCGTCGATCTCCTCGCCGCCGGCAAGCACCACGCCCTTGGCCTTGCCGTTCCTGATCAGCACCTGGTCGACCTCGGCGCCGGTGCGGATGGTGCCGCCACTGGCCTTGAAGGAGGCGGCCAGCGCCCTGGTGACGGCGCCCATGCCGCCGCGCGCGTAGCCCCAGGCGCCGACCGAGCCGTCGACCTCGCCCATATAATGATGAAGCAGCACATAAGCCGTGCCGGGCGACATCGGGCCCAGCGCCGTGCCGATGATGCCGGACAGCGCGAAGTTCGCCTTGATGACGTCGGTCTCGAAATACTCGTCGAGGAAGTCCGAGATCGACATCGTCCAGAAGCGCAAGGTCAGCGCCATCTCCTCGGCCGAGAGGCCGGCGAATTTCTTGCCGAGATAAAGCAACTCGCCCAGGTCGCGCGGCCTGAAGCTCGTCGGGTCGGGCGCGGTGCGCATCAACAGCGGCTGGATGAAACGGCACTGCCTCGTGACGTCGCGCGAATAGCGGTCATAGGCCTCGGCGTCGCGCTTCGAAAAGCGGGCGAACTCGCGGCGATGCGCGTCGTGGTCGCGGTAGTTGGCGAGGTAGTCGCCGTCGCGCGTGAATACCGCGCCACCCTCGTAGGAGATAACCTGCAGGCCGAAGCGCGGCAACTCCAGGTCGCGCATGATCTCGGGCCGAAACAGCGAGCAGACATAGGAACAGTTGGAATAGAGGAAGCCCGGCGTCAGCTCGCGGCTGGTGGCCGCGCCGCCGACCCAATCGTTCTTCTCGACCACCAGCACGTCCAGCCCGGCGCGCTGCAGATAGCAGGCGGTGACCAGCCCATTATGGCCGCCGCCGATGACGATCGCGTCCCATGCCTTCATGCGCGCCGAACCTCCCGCCGGTTGCCCTATCTACTTGTTTCTCCGCAATTCCGGTCGGAGAACCGCATCCCGCTTTCCTGGAATTGCTCCGTGCGTCTTGTTCCCGATTGCCCGAATTTGGCACGGACCACAGTTTTTTGTCCAGCCATATTGAATGAATGTTCAACAAATGGTGTTGCGTTTTCCTGTTGATGCGCTAGGCTTTGGCAGCATTCTGGACTGATCCACATCGGCATTTGAGGTTGAGGATCCGATGATCGAGACGGCCGACGCCGAGCCGGAATATGACGACACCGCCATCCGCTTCCTCGAAGTGCTGTGGGGCGAAGGTTACTTGTCGCCGGGCGGTCCGGACGAGGTCGACCACGTCGTCGAAGGCCTCTCCCTCAAGGGCAAAACGATCCTCGATATCGGTTGCGGCGCCGGCGGCATCACGCTGCATCTGACGGCAACGCACGGCGCGGCTCGAGCCACCGGCTTCGACGTCGAAAAGCCGGTGATCGAGACGGCGAGGCGAGGGGTGATCAGGAAGGGCCTCGAGGACCGTGTCAGCTTTGTCCAGCCCCCGCCGGGACCGCTTCCTTTCACGAACGCTTCCTTCGACGTCGTCTTCTCCAAGGACGCGCTGCTGCATGTGCCGGACAAGGACTCCCTGTTCGCCGAGATCTTTCGCGTGCTGAAGCCCGGCGGAGTGTTTGCCGCGTCGAACTGGATGATTTCGCATGACGGCGAGCCGTCGCCTCAGATGAAGGCCTATATCGCAGCCGAAGGGCTCTCCTTCGCCATGGCCTCACCGGCGCGCTATGCCGAGGCGATGCGGCGCGCCGGCTTTACCGACATTACGGTCCGCGACCGCAATCCATGGTACCGCGAGGTCGCGCGCGAAGAGCTTTCGCGGCTCAAGGGACCGCTCTACGCGCGGGCCGCGGCAGCGGTCGGCGCGGCCTATGTCGACAAGAACATCAAGACCTGGGAGGCGATGCAGAAGGTGCTTGACAGTGGCGAGCACCGCCCCACTCATCTGCGCGGTTGGAAGCCGGTCGGATAGCCGGCAATGCTGGAGACCGTCACACCCATGAAGACTGCAGAGGCGAGCGATGCTCTCCCCGAAACGGCGCGGAAAGGCGATGCCGAAAAGCGTGGCCGCAAGGCCTCGAAAGAGGTCCGGCGGCTGCAGCTGATCGAGGCGACGATCGATTCCCTGGCCAAGCGCGGCTATGCCGAAACGACGATGGCGGACGTGGCCGACGGCGCGGGCCTGTCGCGCGGCATCGTCAACTTCCATTTCGAGAGCAAGGAAAAGCTGCTGATCGCCACGCTGCAGCACATGTATGACGAATATTCGGCGCATTGGCGCACTTCCCTGCAGAAGGCGGGCGACGATCCGGCGAGACAGCTGCAGCATCTGGTATGGGCCGATTTCGACCGCTCGATCTGCAACAAGCGCAAACTTGCCGCATGGCTCGCCTTCTGGGGCGAAGCCAAGTCGCGGCCGACCTACCAGGCGCTGAGCAGTTCGCGCGACGCCTATTACCAGCAGGTCTTCATCGATCTCTGCACGACGCTCAAATTGAGCGGCAACTACACCTATGACCCGCAGGTCATAGCGCTGGCGCTCAGCGCCATGCTCGAGGGCTTGTGGCTGCGGCTGATGATGGGGACTGAGGACACCACGCGAGAGACCGCATTGCAGGCGGCGAATGCGTTTTTGGCCGCCGCCTTCCCGAAACACTTTGGCTAGCAAAAGATGGGGTTAGCAAAAGCCGGGGTTAGCAACAGCCTGCCAACAAGATCGGCAAACCAAAAGAGGATGGAACAGCATGAAGAAACTCAGCCGACGCCTGACATTGACCCTGGCGCTTGGGAGCGTGCTCGCCGCTTCGGCGGCGGCGTTCGCGGTCGCCGCCGACAAGGATCTGATCGTCTTCGACTGGTCCGGCTATGAGGATCCGAGCTTCCACGGCAAGTATGTCGAGAAGAACGGCGATTCGCCGACCTTCGCCTTCTTCGGCGACGAGGACGAGGCGTTCGAAAAAATCCGCTCCGGCTTCAAGTCCGATCTCGGTCACCCGTGCTCGCAGAGCGTGGTGAAGTGGCGCGAGGCGGGGCTGCTGCAGCCGCTCGACACCTCCAAGATCGCAGGCTGGAAGGATCTCAACCCCGGCATCATGGCGATGAAGGACCTTGCCACGACGTCCGACGGCAAGGCCTGGTTCATGCCGTGGGACTGGGGCAATACCCAACTCACCTACAATTCCGACAAGATCGCCGCAAAGGACGTGCAGTCGCTGAAGGCGTTCGCCGATCCGAAATACAAGGGCAGGGTTTCGATCGGCGACAATGTCGACGACGCCTACGCGCTGGCCAGCCTCGCCATCGGGCTCAAGGACTGGACCAAGATGACGGACGACCAGTTCAAGCAGGCATCCGATTTCCTGCGCCAGGTGCACAAGAATGTGCGCTCCTACTGGACCGACACCACCGACATCGTGCAGCTGCTTTCTGGCGGCGAGGTCGACCTCGCCTGGGCCTGGAACGATGCGACCGTGCAGTCGGTCAAGGCCGGCGTGCCGATCAAATCCAAGAAGGACACCGACGAGGGCATCTCGACCTGGGTCTGCGGCTACGTGCTGTTCAAGGACGCGCCCGGCAACGTCGACAAAGCCTATGACTACCTCAACGCCGTCAACGATCCGGAAGTCGCCAAGGTGCTGGTCAAGGATTGGGGCTATGGCCAGGCCAATGCCAAGGGCATGGCCGGCGTCGATCCGGCGGTCCTGAAGGAAAAGGGCTACGACAACGTGGAAAAATGGGTCGACAAGACGCTGTTCCAGCAGCCGCTGCCCTCGGAGCTCAAGCTCAAGATGATCGCCGAGTTCGAGAAGATCAAGGCCGGCTATTGAGCAGCGTCATCGAAAGGACCGACGTCGTCATCGTCGGCGCCGGCTTCACCGGCCTGTCCGCCGCGCTCGAATTGAAGCGCGCCGGCATCGATTTCCTTGTGCTCGAGGCGCGCTACCGCGTCGGCGGCAGGGTAGAGGCTGTGCGCAATGGGCTCGGCGAATTGGTCGACAGCGGCGGCCAGTTCTTGTGCGTGGACATGCCCGAAGTGATGGCGCTGGCGAGGGCCTACGGCAAGAGCTTCGTCGAGACCTATGTCGAGGGCGAATTCATCACCTACCCGTCGATGACGCCGGCGCGGGCGGAGCGGACCTATCATGTCGCGATGGCAATCCGCGAGCGCATGAACGGGATCGAGCCGGACGATCCGTCGATCGCCGGGTTGACCGTGGCGACATGGCTCGAGCGCCAGGCGGACACGGCCGACGCCAAGGCAGCCTTCCGTTCGATGATCGAGGGCCTGTGGTGCCTGCCGCTGGACCAGGTGCCGTTGTGGTACCTGATCGACAATGATCACCGCATCACCAACGAAGTGTTCGAGCTGCAGTATTTCCTGCGCGAGACGATGCAGTCGCTGGCCGATGATCTGGCAGCAGATCTCGGCAACCGCCTGCGGCTGGGAGAAGCCGCAACGCGGATCGAGCGCGGGCGGCAAGGCATTCGCGTCGTCTCGACCGGTGGCGTTGTCGAAGCGGGCGCAGCGCTGGTCGCCTTGCCGCCGGCGACGGCCGCGAAGCTCGATTTCGCGCCGCGTTTGCCGACTGAGCTGGCGAGCGCGCTCGGTGTCTGGGAAAGCGGCGCGGTGATCAAGATCCTGGTGCGTTACGCAATGCCTTTTTGGCGCGAGCGCGACCTGTGCGGCATGGTCATGTGGCGCGACCAGCCGGGGCTGTTTGCCTGCGACGCCAGCATGGATGCCGACCATGCCGCGCTTGTCGTCTTCGTCGGCGGGCCGCTGGCGCTGCGCTGGCATCCGCTCGGCGAGGCGGCGTTGCGTGCGGAAATCATCGCGAGGCTTGTCCAGGCGCTCGGCCCGCGGGCCGCCGACGTCGTCGATTTCAGCTCGCGCGACTGGACGCATGACCGCTGGAGCGGCGGCGCCTATAGCGACCTCATCACCGATGTCACCGCGCGGTATGCCGAGCGCGTGATCCTTGCCGGCGCGCCGCTGGTCCATTTCGCATGTTCGGAACTGTCGCCGTCATTTCCGGGCTATGTCGAGGGTGCGATCGTGGCGGGACGCATCGCTGCTGCAAAGATTCAGTCCGCCATCGCCACCAGCGCCTCGGGGTCGTAGGCGAGGCGGATCGGCGCGCCGACCGGAATGTCGTCGGCGCCGAAATCGTTGGTCTCGGTCACCGAAAGCGGCTTTTCCAGTCCCGGTATCTCGACGATCAGATGCGTGATCTCACCGAAATAGTGGCGCTCGACGACCTTGCCGGCGACCTCGAATTTTGCTGACGCATTGTCCCACAAAACACGCAGGCGTTCGGGCCGGATGCCGAGCGTCGCGGCGCCGCCATTGCGCACGAAAGCCCTTGGCTTGTCGGTCCTGACGCGGCCGAAGCCCAGCGTGTCGAGCACCAGCGAAGCGCCGTTCTCCTCGACGATCTCGGCCTTGACGAAATTCATGCCGCCGAGGAAGTCGGCGACCTGGCGGTTGACCGGGCGCTGGTAGATTTCCTTCGGCGAAGCGACCTGTGCGATGCGGCCGCCGAACATCACCGCGATGCGGTCCGACATCGCCAAGGCTTCGTACTGGTCGTGCGTGACCAGAACGAAGGTTATGCCGACGGCCTGCTGCAGGCGGCGCAATTCGACCTGCATCTGCTCGCGCAGCTTCTTGTCGAGCGCCGAAAGCGGCTCGTCGAGCAGCAGCACCTTGGGCCGCATGACCAGCGCGCGGGCCAAAGCCACGCGTTGGCGCTGGCCGCCGGAAAGCTCGGTGGCGCGGCGCTTGCCGAGGCCGGTGAGCGAGACCTGCGTCAGCGCTTCCTCGACGCGGCGTTTCTCCTCGTCGGCGCCGAGCTTCAGCCGCTTGAGCCCATAGGCGACATTCTGCTCGACATTGAGATGCGGGAAGATCGCATAGCTCTGGAAGACCATATTGGTCGGCCGGCGGTTGGCGGGAATGCCGTCCATCGGCTGGCCGTCGACGGCGATGGAGCCGCTGGTCGGCGTGTCGAAACCGGCGATCATGCGCAAAAGCGTGGTCTTGCCGCAGCCGGAAGGCCCGAGCAGCGAGAAGAACTCGCCCTCCCTGATCGCCAGCGAGGCATTGTCCAGCGCCTTGAACGATCCGTAGCTGCGGGTAACGTCGCGGATCTCGATCATGGTGCGATCGGTTTGGGTGCGCTCGGACTGGACCCGCTCAAGCATAGAGGCCTCCCTCGTTCTGGGTGCGTCTCGCCGCGCGGCGGCGCAGGATTTCGGCAATCGTCATCAACAGGAAGGACGCGAAGAGCAGCAAGGTGCCGAGCGCCAGCACGCCGGGAAGCTTGGCCGCAAACCGCAACTGGCCCCAGATGTAGATCGGCAGCGTCGCCTCGGTGCCGGTGAGGAAGAAGGCGATGATGAATTCGTCGAGCGAGATGGTGAAGCAGACGAGCAGGCTGGAGATGATCGCCGGCGCGACCATCGGCAACGTCACGCGCCGGAAGGTGCCGAACGCGCTCTCGCCGAGATCGGCCGAGGCCTCCTCGAGGCTGCGATCGAAACCCTCGAAACCGGAGGTCAGCACGGTCATCGAATAGGGAATGCAGACCAGCACATGGCCAAGCACCACCGTGAACAGCGACAGGCTCAAGCCCAACTGCAGCATGACCAGCAGCATCGAGATGGCGACGATCACCTCCGGCAGCACCAGCGGCGCCATGATCAGCCCGTTGATGGCGCGGCGGCCGGGGTAACGGTAGCGGGTGATCGAGCGGGCGGCGAGGATGCCCAGCACCGTCGACAGGATCGAGGCGGAGATGCCGACGATGATGCTGTTCCAGGTGGCGTCGATCAGCGCCGGCGTGCGCGGCAGGTCTTCGTACCAGTGCAGCGTGACGCCCGAGAGCGGGAATTTGGGCGTCGCCGCCGCGTTGACCGAGAAGATCGGCAGGAACACCACCGGCAGGTAAAGGAACAGCAGATAGAGGACGGCATAGCTCGACAGCCAGCCGGGCAGGTAACGTCTGATCGCCGTCATCGTGCCAGCCTCTGCAGGGCGCGGAAGACCAGCACAGTGGCGCCGGCCATCAGCGAGACGATGATCATCGTGGTGACGGAAAGTGCTGCACCCAGCGGCCAGTTCGACGCCTTGCCGAATTGCGCCTGGATGGCGTTGGCGATCATGACGCCGTCCTTGCCGCCGACGAGCTTCGGCGTGACGTAGTCGCCGACGGTCGGGATCATGACGATCAGCGCCGCCGAGATGATGCCGGGCGCCGACAGCGGCAGGGTGACGCGCAGGAAGGAGCGCAGCGGCCCGTCGCCGAGGTCGGTCGCCGCTTCGACCAGGGTCCGGTCGACCTTCTCCAGCGAAACGAAGATCGGCAGGATCGCGAAGGTCGCCCAGGCATGGGTCAGCGTGATGATGACGGCGGTGGAATTATAGAGCAGCGCCGTCGACGGCTCGTCGATGATGCCGAGGCCCATCAGGCCGGAGTTGAGCACGCCATTATAGCCGAGGATCACCTTCCACGACATCACGCGCAGCAGGTAGCTGGTCCAGAACGGGATGGTGATGAGGAACAGCCACAGGCTCTTGTGGCGGCCGCCATGGAAGGAAATGAAATAGGCGATCGGATAGGCCAGTGCCACGGTGAGCAGGCTGACGGTCAGCGAGATGTAGAGCGAGCGCCAGAGCAGGTCGCGGTAGATCGGCTCGGTCAGCGCGATCCGGTAATTCTCCAACGTGAATGTGTGATCGATGGTGAGATAGTTCTGCGTCCAGAAAGAATGGGCGATGACCACCAGGATCGGCAGGACGAGGAGAATGAGGGCATAGACGAAGGTGGGACTGATCAGGGCAAAGCCCTGGATGGCTTCCGATTGCAGAAGGGGACGTCGTCTCGATCCCGCCATGCGCAACGGGGGCGACCCTTCCGCGGCAACCGTCATTGCAACGCTCCGGGCGTGATTTCGGTAGCTGGCTCGGACTGTCCCGCCATGCGCCTTCCCATTCGTGGCGCCGGCTGCCTGTTCCCGAATTATGCTTGGAGCGCGATCGCTCCCTGGCTTGCCGGCTTTCTTTCATCATGAGCGCATCCGCCGATTGAAATCAAGCGCTATTTCTGCGATATTGATTGAACGGATATTCAAAATGAAGTGATGAAAAGCTGAATTTCCATGGTTTTCCGCACAATTTGATATCCGGTGGAAACTCAAAAACCTGGCAATGCGAGGCGAAAATGGCGGCTCAAAGCAAGATCAAGGCAAGCGAACTCATCGATGCCGGCGATGACGACGCGGTCGAGCTCGCCAAGCGCCATCTCTTGCAGCCCTGGCCCTATGCCGGCTCGGTCGGCAACGAGGCGCGCGCGCTGATCGGCGAGGGCGACGGCATCTACATCACCGACGGGTCCGGCAAGCGCCTCATCGACGGCCCAGCCGGCATGTGGTGCGTCAATGTCGGCCATCGCCGCGAGGAGCTGGCCAAGGTCATGTACGACCAGGCGATGGCGCTCTCCTACAACACGCCTTGGTATACGATGAACGCGCCGTCGGCCGAACTGGCCCGGCGCATCGCGGACGCAGCGCCCGGCGACCTCAGCCACACCTTCTTCACCACCGGCGGCTCTTCGGCGGTGGAGACGGCGCTGCGCTTCATGCAGTTCTACAACAATGTGCGCGGACGGCCGGAGAAGAAGCTGATCCTCAGCCGCGGCGGCGCCTATCATGGCTCGACCTATCTATCGGCCTCGCTCAACGGCCGGCCGCGTGACCGCGACTGGATGGACGGCGCCGACGATCTGGTGGTCAAATTGTCCTCGCCCGACCCGTTCCGGCGGCCGAAGGAGATGAGCATCGCCGCCTTCATCGATTTCCTGGTCGACCAGTTCCGCGACACCGTCGCGCGCGTCGGCGCGGAGCGCATCGGCGCTTTTGTCGGCGAACCGGTACAGGCTTCTGGAGGCGTCATCGTGCCGCCGGACGGATACCTGAAGCGCATCCGCGAGATCTGCCGCGAGAACGACATCCTCTATGTCTCGGACGAAGTGGTGACCGGCTTCGGACGGCTCGGCCATGTCTTTGCCTCAGGCGACGTGTTCGGCATCGACCCGGACATGATCACCTTCGCCAAGGGCGTCACATCGGGCTATTTCCCGCTCGGCGGCGTCATCATCTCCGAGCGCCTGCTCGAAGAGCTGCGCCGCTCCAACCATCCCGATGCGCTGTTCGGCCATGGGCTCACCTACACCAGCCATCCGATCGGCTGCGCCGTCGCGCTGAAGAATCTCGATCTTCTGGAAGAGGGCGTGCTCGCCCACGCGCGCGAGATCGCGGCCTATTTCCAGGCGCGACTGAAGACGCTGGAAGAGTTGCCGCTGGTCGGCGAGGTGCGTGGCATCGGGCTGATGGCTTGCGTCGAATGCGTCGCCGACCGCGACAGCAAGGATCCGCTGCAGCTCGACAAGAATGTGGGCAAACGCATCGATGCGCATTGCCACGAGCTCGGCCTTCTGGTGCGGCCGCTGATCAACATGTGCGTGATGTCGCCGCCGCTGATCATCAGCCGCGAGCAGGTCGACGACATGGTGGCGATCCTGCGCGAAGGTATTTCACGCACCATGGATGATTTAAGGAAGGAAGGGGTCTGGCGGGGGTGACGGCCCTTTTCCTTCTCCCCGTCGAACGGGGAGAAGGTGAGAGCTCATCCCCTCGACCTCAGCGCGTCGTTCAATCCCCACATGTCCTTTTCCTCGGGTGCCGTCTCCAGGTTCAGAACCGGGATCTGCCTGCGCAGATGGTCGTGGTGGGTGCGCACGCCGTATTCGAGGTCGGAGAGGTAAAAGCCCTCGAAGGCTTCCGACAGCATGGATTCGTTCGACCACACCGAGAGCTGCACGTCCTCGCTCATCGTGTCGCGGTCGATGCGATAGGCGAGGTAGCGGGCCGCCGCCTGTTGGCGCGTCTCGTCCTTGTAGCGGTAGATGGCGCCGCGCAGCAGCGTCTCGCCGGTCGATAGCGGGAACTCCTGATAGAACTGGACGGATTCCGGCATGATCGACAGCGCGTTGTTGGGGAAGATGCCGTAATAGATCCAGGCCTTGCGCAGATGTTCCGGCAGATGCGTGGCCTCGGGCGCGAGCTTGATGTACTCGCGAACGCTCCAGCGCCGCCCGGCATGCGGATTGTAGGTGGCGAAGGACCGCGACACGCCGTTGATGAAGGGCTCGTCAAAATAGGTCGCGCCATAGAGGTCCTGCAACGCGGGATGCGCCATGGCGACGTGGTAGCCTTCATTGTCGACGTCGCGCACCGACTTCCAGTTGACCGGCGAATTCTGGGTCCAGATACCCCAGGAAGGGATCATGTCGGCGACATTGTAATGCGCCATCTCGGCCTCGATCGGCTTCAGCAGCTCGGCCACCGAAGGCTGCGGGCCGCCCTTGCGGAAGCGGATGAAAATGAAGCCCATCCAGATTTCGAGGTCGAGCGGCATCAGGCCGAACTCGGCCTTGTCGAGCTCGGGGAACGAGCCCGGACGGGCAGCACCGCGCAGCGTGCCGTCGAGATTGTAGACCCAGCCATGGAATGGGCACACCAGGGCGTTCTTGCAGGTGCCCTGGCTGTCGGCGACGACGCGGCTGCCTCGGTGGCGGCACATGTTGTTGAAGGCGCGCACGACGCCGTCCTTGCCGCGCACGATCAGTGCGCGCTCGCCGATGACATCCATGGTCAGATAGTCGCCGGAATTGGGCACGTCGGAAACGTGGCCGGCAATCTGCCAGTGGTTGCGGAAGACGTACTCCTTCTCGAGCTCGAGAAGGGCGTTGGAATGGTAGCTCCACCCCGGCAAACCCCGCCGGACCCAATCGTTGGGGATCGCCACGTCACGGAGGTGCGGGTTCATGAATATGCTCTGCTTTTTGTTGAATACTCATTCAATATAAGCATATTTTTCATTGAAATGCAATGGCTTGCGGAAATGGAAAAATTCCATGGCGGCAAATCCGGCCCCGCCCGGGCTGGAAAAATCCCGGAAAATCCGGGTCTTAATTGAGGAAGCGGAACGGCAATTCAGAAGGCGGATACCCGTCTCGGAGAAGGCCTGGCTCGACGAGCCACAGGCGTGCGGCAGACAGCGGCGGAGCGCTCGATTCAGGCGTTGCTGTGTGAGGCTGTTTACAGTCGGGCCGGCGCGGCAGGCGCATATCTGTGCCGACCATTTCGATGGCCGCTCGAATGGTTGCCTCGGATTGGGAAGGCTGGCGCGCCCGGCATCTGTTTCAATCCTGTTACACAGGCAATCATCGCCGACCATCCGGCAGTTACCTGGTGCGATTATGTTCGTTTCATAGCAAAAAAGAAAGACAACGAAGGGAGCAACCGATGTTTGCGAAAGTTCGCACCACCGATGCCAATCGCCGCCTGAGTGGCCCGGAACGCAATGACCGCCGGCCGAAGCTTGCGCTGCGGCAGCGCGCCAGCGACCATCCGATGGCGATGTTCATGTTGATCGGCGCCTGCGCCTTTGTCGCCATGCTGGCCGCGCCTGCCTCAGGGCCGGCTTTCGCCTCGATCAATCCGCCGGCCAATGTCGTCGAGGGCGCGCAGACCACGCTCAAGACCGCTCGCCTGCCAGAATCCACGATCGACTTTGCCTGCAAGGGTCAGAACTGGGGCGCCGAGAGCCTTGAGTGCCTGCGCGCCATCGCCGAGCAGTCCGGCCAGCACAGGGAGCGCGCGGTGCGCATGATCGCCAACGCCGCGCCGCTCACCAACACGCCGAACGTTTTTTAAGACCTCCCCTGAGCGCGCCCTCCTGCGCTCCAGTCAGGCTCCCGCCGTGGAAATCGGTCGGGAGCCTCTTTTTTTGGTGCCTGTCGATATTCAGGTGAGGCCGGCCTGCGAAGGGCAGCTTCCTGCGCTTCCGGTGCTCACGTACTGAAAGTACGCTCCGCTCCGGTTCTCGGAAACCACCCTTCTCGGCTCGGCCTGACCTGAATCTCAACAGACCCCGCGGCGGCGCTCATGAGAGCTCGGCCGCGTAGTCGGCCCGCTTTAGATGTGGGCGCCGTTGTCGGCGGCGGCTTCGTCGGCAATGGTCGAGAGGATGCCGCGGACGTCGAGCGTCGAGAATGGCTTTTCCAGGATGTGCGGGCGCTGCTGCGGCGGCAGCGCTTCGATTTCCGCCTTGGCACCGATCAGATCGCCGGTGACCAGCACGAAGCGCTGCGCCAGCGCGGGCCGCTGAGCAAGCAGTTCGCGGTAGATCGCAATGCCGCTGATGCCCGGCATGCGCAGATCGGAAAAAACGATGTCCGGCGGCATGTAGCCATTCAACACGTCCGCCGCCGATGTCCAGCTTGCCACGACGCGCGACTTCACGCCCATCAGTTCGAGTATGTCGGACAACGAGCCGGCGACGTCCGGCTCGTCGTCGATCACCAGTGCGTGGCGCAGCCCGCTTGAACGCGCCGGACCTTCGCCGGGCGCGGCGCTGCCGCCCGCGATCGCCGGCAACTGCACGACGAAGCGCGCACCTTGCGGCTCGACCTCCTCGAACCAGATGTTGCCTTTGTGGCGCTCGACGATCGATTTCGAGATCGACAGGCCGATGCCGGTGCCGACGCCGACCGGCTTGGTGGTGAAATAGGATTCGAAGATGCGCGAGCGGATCGCCGCGGGGATGCCCGGGCCGTTGTCCTCGACCGAGAAGCCCGGATTGCCGTGCTCGTTGCGGAACGTCCGCACCTTGATGCGCCGTTCGCCGGCGATGCCGGCAAGCGCATGCTGGCTGTTGATGAGGAAGTTTGCCGCGACCTGCGTGATGTGGTCGGCGTCGGCCATGGCAAGCAGCGGCCCGCCGGTGAAATCGGTGTCGATGATGATGCCGCTGGAGCGCGCGCCATAGGCGGTGACTTCGAGCGCCGAGCGCACCACCTGGTTGAGATCGGTCTCGGCCTGCTCGGTCGGGTGCAGGCGCACCATCGACAGGAAGCTCTTGACGATGCGGCCGCAACGCTCGGCGGCGGCGCGCACTTTCTCGGCGCGGACCTTGGTCTGCGGATCGCCGGCGAATTCGTGCAGCAGCGTCGACTGCGCCACAACCACCGCAAGCGGGTTGTTGAGCTCATGCGAGACGCCGGCAAGCAGCGAGCCCATCGCCGCCATCTTTTCGTTCTGGTGCAGCTTCTCGCGCTGACGATTGATCTCTTCCTCGGCCTGCAGCTTTTCGCGCAAGTCGCGGATCGAGCCGAAGATCAGGCGGCGGTCGGCAACCCGCATCTCGGTCGCCGTCAGCTCGATCGGGAAAATCTCGCCGGCAGCGTTCTGCGTGACGGTCTCCAGCCGCTGGCCGACCATCGGCGCGCCGCGGCCAGCCATGTATTCGGCGCCAGAGGCATAGCCTTTGCGGTAGTATAGCGGAACGATGGTATCGAGCAGGTCCTTGCCGAGGATTGCGCTGCGCTGGAAGCCGAACATCTTCTCGGCGGCCGGATTGAATTCGATGATCGAACCCGTCTCGTCGATGACGATGATGGCGTCCAGTGAGGCCTGCAGCATGGTGCGGCGGATCACTTCACTGGCATGCGCTTCCGATGGCGAACGCTCGATGGCGTCGCCGATCGCCAAAGCGATGATGTGCAGCGTCGCTTCTTCCTCATCCGTCCATTCGCGCTCAGCGATGCAGTCATTGATGGCCAGCGTGCCCCAAAGGTGGCCATGCGCGAACACGGAGACGGACAGGAACGACTTGATGTTCTGCTTCTCGAAATCGGCCCGCAGGAAACCCTCGAGGTCGCGCGTGTGGCCGGAGAAAATCTTGCCTTGCCGCTCGTCCTCCTGCAACTGCTCCAGCAGCGAGTCCGAGTTGATGATCGACTGCATGATCACCGTGGGCGAGGCCAGCTCGCCGCCGAAGTCAGGGTCGATCCAATAAGCGGCGACGGACTGGGCGAAGCCTTCGCCCGGCAATTCACGCAGGCGGAAAAGGATGCCGCGCTGGCAATCCATCTTGCGGCACATCGTCGCCAATATGTCGTCCATCTCGCGCTGCCAGTCGCCTGCCTCGCGCAGGCGGCGCACGACATGGACAGCCGCCATGGCGGCGCCGCCCGGACGCGAGCCATTCGTATCGGTGCGTGCTGCATCAGCAGTCATGGTCATCCAAGGCCCGGACGTCGGTCGTTCAGAGCGTCCCTCCGTTCCACGGAAACGGCGAACCGCTCTACCGCTTTGTTTTGACGCAATTCCGGACGGAAGGCTACGGCCAAGGCGCCGAGCCTAGCCGTTTCATACCATTCCCGGAATGCTCTAGTTGGCGTCGCCGCTCGGCAGCGAGAAGATATAGCCTTCGCCGCGCACCGTGCGCAGGAATTTCGGATTGGCGGGGTCGGCCTCGATCTTCTTTCGCAACCGCATGATGCGGATGTCGACCGCGCGCGAGGATTCCGGATCCTCGACGAAGCCGATCGCTTCCGAAATCGCCGCTCGCGTCAGAAGCCGGTTGGCGCGGGTGAGAAAAACCTCGAGCACGTCGAACTCGCTTTTGGCCATCTCGATCACCGCGCCATTGGCGCCGATGACCAGACGGCCGTCGAAATCGGCCTGGAAGCCGCCGAAAGTCACGAAACGGCGATTTGCGGTTTCGGCCTTCGCCGCCTGCGGCTCGGCTGGCTGCGGCACGCGGCGCAGCACGCTGCGCACCCGCGCCAGCACCTCGCGCAATTCGTACGGCTTGACGATATAATCGTCGGCGCCGAGCTCCAGTCCGACGATGCGGTCGAGCGCGGTGCCGGCGGCCGTGGCATAGATGACGCCGATCTGCGTTTTCGAGCGCAGCCAGCGGCCGAGCGACAGCCCGTCCTCGCCGGGCATGGCGATGTCGAGGATGGCGAGGTGGAAGGACTGCGCCTCGAACAGTGCGCGAGCGGCGGCCGCATTCTCGGCCGCGACGACGTCATAGCCGCTGGCGCCGAGATATTCGGCCACAGCCTCCCTCAGATCCGGTTCGTCCTCGACGACGATGATACGTGCCTTCACGACGCGCTCGCTCCCGCTTTCAGCAGAAAGTAGATTGGGTATAAACATGATGTCCAGCACTCATCTCGAGTTGTCTGTGGCGGGGTGAAGAAAATGGCCGCACGATCCGTCATTGCGCTTGTGTCCGTCGCCGAGGTGGTGGCCAAAAATCTCGCCGACCATCTCGAACGGCGCGGGCACGATGTGCGCCAGGCGCGCCAGCCTTGGGAGGCGGAGACGCTGCTTTCGGCCGGCGGCATCGATGTCGTGGTCGTTGGCGACGACGTCACCCAGGCCGAGGGCCGCGAACTGCTCAGGCGTTACAGCAGCCAGGGCGGGGGTGGCGAGGGCGGTCCCGACTTCATCCTGATCTGCCGGCCGCGCGACCTTGTCGACAAGGTGCTGGCGCTCGAGCTGGGTGCCGCCGACGTCATCGAAAGCCCGCTCAACGTGCGCGAGCTTGCCGCGCGCATCGGCGGCCTGCTGATGAGACGCGGCAGGGCCGGCGGCGAGCTGATCGTGCTGGAAAACGCCACCGTCGACCTGCGGTCGGCCATGGTGATGCATCGCTCGGGCGCGGAGGAGCAGCTTTCCCCGGGCCAGGTGGCGCTGCTCAAGCTGTTCCTGGCCAGCCCGCGCAAGGTGCTGACGCGCGACGATATCATTGCCGCGGCGCCGGCGGAGAATGCCGACGCTTTCGACCGATCGATCGATTCGCGCATCGTGCGGCTGCGCCGCAAGCTCGACACCGAGACTATCACCACCATCAGGGGCGCCGGCTATCGTTTCGATCCGCCGGTTCCACGCAACGAGTAAGCTTTGATCAGTGAGGCTTTTGAGCATCGGATTCCCCAAAGCGGTGATCATTTGGGTCCGACAACGCCTGGCGTTCAGCGCACGACGAAGACCGAGGGTCCAGTTGGAACGTTCGCGCTGACGGTTATCCCGGCCTGGGCGCGATCCTTTAGCAATACCGTCGCAAGAGCGGCAAAGCCCAGCAAACCCTGCGCGTAAAGCAGCGCGGAAAGCACCGAGGCGGCAAGTTTCGTCTTCATCTCTTCAAATCCTCGATCTCGAAATCGGGCTTCAGGAAACTCCCGAAGCGCCCGCGCCGCTGACGGAGCCCCCCGCTGCGGCGCGGGCCTTCGGTCCTCTCGGCAGCAAGTAGCCGGAGGGGCCGCGCGTCCTCATCAACCGGAGGCCGACCCGCCAGAAGGCCTTCAGCCGGTGGACGCGCAGGCTGGACAAAATCCAGACCGTGGCGATGAACAGAGCCATGTGCAGCGTCGAAACCTCGCCGGAAGTCATCGCCGCCAGCGTCGTCGCCGGCTTGCCGGCTACCGAGCCGGCGCCGCCGAGCACGATCGCCGCGACGCTGATCCTGAGAAACCAGGAGCGGAGTTTCGATTTCCTGCCCATTTTCGTTTGTGGATGTCTGTTCCCGTTGCGTCAAATTTGATGCCGGCCTGTATCCAAATCATGCCGCCGCAGATGCATTTTGTTGCAGATCGGTTTCGAAAGTGGGTCCTAGTCTTTCATATACATATGAAATGAACTTTCGTTTCTGGCCGAAGCCGATTGTGCGACGCCTGACCGCCACCTCTCGCAAAGGTCCGCGGTACTGCTCAACCGGCCTCGCTGTTAATTTGCAGAAACGAATTCGAAACAGAAACGAGTATTAAGCGAAATAGGTCTGAAACGGACGAGCACGATAAGGCCCCATCGAAATTGAAGCCGGACACAACGGCAAAAAACAGAGGGATCGTCATGCACACCGCCATTTCGGCCAAGCTTATCCATATCACCGCCGCCGCGCTCACCGGCGCGGCGCTTCTGTTCGGCGCCGGCAATGCCGCCCACGCCAACCAGCTCGTCGCCAAGGTTTCGCTGTCGCAGCAGATCATGGAAGTCACGGTCGATGGCCGCCCGACCTACATCTGGAAGGTCTCGACCGGCAGCAGAGGGCACATCACGCCGACTGGCTCGTTCAAGCCGACCCGCTTGCACGAGATGTGGTATTCGAAAAAATACGACAACGCGCCGATGCCGCATTCGGTCTTCTTCAGCGGCGGCTATGCCGTCCACGCCACCTATGCCGTCAGCCATCTCGGCCGTCCCGCTTCCCATGGCTGCGTGCGGCTGCATCCCGATGCGGCGGCCGATTTCTATCAATTGGTCGAGGCCTTCGGCCCCGGCAACACCAGCATCATCATTGTCAAGTAACGCCCTGGCCAAGTAACCGGCTGGGTAAGAGTAGCAGGCAGGTTGCCGCCTTCCACCGATCGCGAAGCTGTGAGGCAGCCGCCAAAAAAAGAGGCCGGAAAATTCCGGCCTCTTTTGTTTTTCGCTTCGGTTGCCGTCTCAGCTCGGCAGCGCCGGCATCAGATTCGGATCGGGCTTCTCGGCCAGATGCGGCAGGTCCTTGCTGGCGATGAAGGTGTAGAACATCGGCACGACGAAGAGCGTGAACATGGTGCCGACCAGGATGCCGGTGAAGATGACCAGGCCCATCGAATAGCGCGCGGCTGCACCGGCGCCGTTGGAGACGATCAGCGGCACGACGCCGAGCGCCATGGCCGCCGTGGTCATCAGGATCGGCCGCAGGCGCACCTTGGCCGAAGCGATGATGGCGTCGCGGCGCCGCATGCCATGGATTTCACGCTGCTGGTTGGCAAATTCCACCAGCAGAATGCCGTGCTTGGTAATCAGGCCGATCAGCGTGATCAGGCCGACCTGGGTGTAGATGTTCAGCGTCCCCAGGCCGATGTTGAGCGGCACGATCGCGCCGAAGATCGACAGCGGCACCGCCATCATGATGATAAGCGGATCGCGGAAGCTCTCGAACTGGGCCGCCAGCACCAGGTAGATGACGATCACCGCCGCCGCGAAGGCGATCAGGATGGTGTTGCCCTGCTCCTTCTCCTGCCGCGACTGGCCGGAATAGTCGACGAAGAAGGTGTCGGGCAGGGTCTCCTTAGCGAGGTCCTCCAGCACCTTCAGCCCGTCGCCGGTGGTCACGCCAGGCAGAGGCAAGGCCGAGATCGTTGAGGAGTTCAGCTGGTTGAACTGCTCGATGGCCGCCGGCGAGGCATTGGTCGAGATCTTCACGACCGCCGACAGCGGCACCATCTTGCCGTCGACACTGCGCACGAAATACTCGCCGAGCTTGTCGGGATTGTCGCGGAATTCCTGCGGCACCTGCGGGATGATGTCGTAGCTGTTGGAGTCGCGGTCGAACTGCGCCACTTCGGAGCCGCCCACAAGCAGCGTCAGCGTATTGCCGATATCCGCGATCGGCAGGTTCAATGCTGCTGCGCGCTCGCGGTCGATGGTCACGGTCACCTGCGGCGCATCGTAAGACATCGAGTTCTGCACGACGATGAAGCGGCCGGAAGCCTGCGCCTTGCTCTTGATCTTCTCCGCCTGCTCGAAGACCTCCGAGGGAGCTCCGGTGGAGCGCACCACCATGGAAATCGGCAGGCCGCCGCCGGAGCCGGGCAGCGTCGGCGGCGCGAAGACGAAGGCTTCGACGCCGGCGACCTTGGCGAGGCGGCCCTGAATGTCGGCCTGGAGCT
Organism: Mesorhizobium sp. CA10; assembly: GCF_020165285.1. Lineage (NCBI taxonomy): Bacteria > Pseudomonadati > Pseudomonadota > Alphaproteobacteria > Hyphomicrobiales > Phyllobacteriaceae > Mesorhizobium > Mesorhizobium sp. CA10. Next base: position 114,385 of record NZ_JAIUHV010000009.1, on the reverse strand, counting down.
CCTTCGAACTGCGCTTGCGCTCTGCCCAGTCCTTGAAGGCGAAGCCGACGAAGGCGCCATTGGTCGCGCCGCCGAAGGCGACGGCGGAGAATTGCGCCCTGGTCTCTGGAATGTCCTTCACCAGGCCAAGCATCTGATTGACGTAGGCCTCGGTGTAATCCGATGTCGCATAGCGCGGCGCGGTGACGATCGAGAGCAGGAAACCCTGATCTTCTTCCGGCGCCAGCTCAGTCGAAGTCTTGGTGAACATGAAGCCGGTCAGCGCCACGAGGGCGACGACGATGATCAGCGTCACCGGGCGGTTCCTGAGCGAAGCGGTGACCGCCCGTTCGTAGACGCGCTCGACGCGGCTGAAGGTTCCGTCGACGATCCGCTGGAAGCGGCCGTGCTGGCCCGGCTTCAGCAGGCGAGCGGACATCATCGGCGTGATGGTCATGGCGATCACGCCCGACAACACCACCGAGCCGGCCAGCGTCACCGCGAATTCGCGGAACAGCGCGCCGGTCAGGCCGCCGGTGAAGGCAAGCGGGGCGAACACGGCGGCCAGCGTGATGGTCATCGCGACTATGGCCGTCGCGATCTCGCGCATGCCGTTGAAGGCCGCCTGCATCGGCGACATGCCGTCTTCCTCCATGTGGCGATGGATGTTCTCCACCACCACGATGGCGTCGTCGACGACAAGGCCGATCGCCAGCACCATGGCCAGCAGCGACAGAAGGTTGATCGAATAACCGACCGCAAACAGGATGAAGCAGACGCCGATCAGCGATAGCGGGATCGTCACGATCGGCATCATCACCGAGCGGAACGAGCCCAGGAACAGGAGGATGACCACGATGACGATGGCGACGGCTTCGCCGATGGTCTTGAACACTTCCTCGATCGAGGCGCTGATCTGGCCAGTGGCGTCGTAGACGACCTCGATCGTCATGCCTTTCGGCAGCGTCTCCTGGATCTGCGGCACGAGCCGGGTGACCGCGGCGGCGGTCGTCAGCGGGTTGGCCGCAGGCGTCGGGAAGATGGCCAGGAAGGTTCCCGGCTTGCCGTTGAAGCTCACCCTGGTGTCGGTGTTTTTCGCGCCGAGCTCGACATGCGCGACGTCGCGCAGGCGCACTACCTGGCCATCCGTCGAGCGTATCGGGAGCTGGGCGAAGGCCTCAGGCGTCTGCAGGGTCGAATGCACGGTGATCGAGGAGACCACATATTCGTTCTCGGTGTTGCCGGGCGCCGACAGGAAGTTCGAGTTGTTGATCGCGGTCAGCACGTCCACGGCGGTGGCGCCGCGGGCGGCAAGCCTGATCGGGTCGATCCAGACGCGCATGGAATATTCCTGGGCGCCGAAGATCTGGACGTCGGCGACACCTTCCACGGTCGAGATGCGAGGCCGGATGACGCGCTCGATATATTCGGTGAGCTGCTCCTTCGTCATGTTCGGGTTCTGCATCGAGATGTACATCATCGCAAACTGCTGGCCGGTGCCCTTGACGATGACCGGATCCTTGGAGGCGTCCGGCAAGGTGCCGCGCACGCCCTGGACCTTGGACAGCACCTCTGCCAGCGCGACGTCCGGATTGGAGCCGAGCTTCATCTGCACCGTGACCGTGCTCGAGGACGGACGGCTGGACGAGGTGACGTAATCGATGTTTTCGGTCGAGGCGACGGCGCGCGCGATCGGGGCCGATATGAAGCCCTGGATCAGGTCGGCGCTGGCGCCGGGATAGGCCGTGGTGATGGTGATCGCCGTCTCGTCAACCTTAGGATATTGACGGATCGACAGGCCGAAGATGCCCTGGAAACCGAGCAGCAGGATCAGGCAGGCCAGCACCGTCGACAGCACGGGCCGGCGGATGAAAAGGTCGGAAAAGCTCATTGCTGAACCTGTTTGTTCGCCGATTTGCTGGGATCGATGGTGTTGTCGACGGCAACCGACATGCCGTTGAAGAGCCGGTTCTGGCCGGCCGTGACGACCTGGTCGCCGTCCTTGAGGCCCTCGACGATCTCAACCATGCCGTTGTTGCGGCGGCCGAGCTTGACGAAGACCTGCGAGATGGTGAGCGCAGGCTGCTGCGCGGCCTCGGCCGGCTTGGCGGCGTCGCCGGCCGCTTTGTCGGCCGGCTTCGCGTCCGCCGGCTTTGCGGCGTTGTCGGCTGGCTTGGTGGCGTCCGCCGGCTTGGCGGCATCGCCGGCCGCCTTATCGGCGCTAACCTTCTGCTCATCCGGCTTCGCCGGCGCGGCAGCGGCTGCGGGCTTCGCCGGCTCGACCACGAAGACATAATCGCCATAGAGGCTGGTCGTCACCGCCGTCTGCGGCACGGAAATGACATTGGTTTCCTGCGGCAGCTCGACACGGATCTGGACGAACTGGCCAGGCGTCAGCTTGCCTTCCGGATTGGCGACCTCGCCGCGAATCGAGACCAGCCGGCTGGCGGGATCGATCTTGGGGTCGATGCCGCGAATGGAGCCGGCAAATGACATATCGGCGAGATTGGTGCCGAGCTTGATGGTCTGGCCGATCTTAAGCAGCGGCAGCTGCTGTTCGGGTACCGTGAAGTCGACCCGCATCGTGTCCAGGTCCTGGATCGTCACCACCGCGTTGCCTGGCGCCAGATACTGGCCGATGTCGATCTTCGGGATACCGACCGTGCCGCCGAATGGCGCGGATAATTGCTTCTGGTCGAGCACTGCCTGCAGCTTGTTGACCTGCGCGGCCGAGGCGTCCGCCGCAGCACGCGCGGCGTCAAGCGTCGCGTCGGTGCCGACGCCGCGCCGCTGCAATTCGATCGCGCGGGTCAGCGCCGCCTGGTCCGAGGCGGCCTGCGCCTTCTGCGCCACCAGATCGGCTTTCTCGACGGCATCGTCGAGCTGCACCAGCACCGCGTCGGCGGCAACCTTCTGGTTTGCGTGGAAAAGGATGTCCCTGACGATGCCGCTCGTCTCGAGGGTGAGATCGACGCCTCGCACGGCGTTGACGGTGCCGATGGCCTCGATGCCGGGGGTCCATACCGAAGGCTTGACCGTCACTGTCGAGACCGTCGCGGCCGGCGGCTTCATGGTAGCGAAATACTGCTTGATGCCGGCGTCGCGCATGAAGTTGAAACCAACGATGCCGACGCACACCAAGGCAAGCAGCAGCAAAAATCCGGCGATGATGAAAAAGCGCTTCACGGATGGTCCCCTCGAGCCGGCAACCGGCAAATCAATCGATGCCGGGGCACATATCGACGATAAGTCCCGATTTCAAATCGGCGCGCTTTACTGTACCGGCTGGACGGTCTTGTCAATTCTGCCTAAGCTAATGTACGGGGAGGCGCGATGAGAGTACCCAGGGCGAACTCGCGCGAAAAGATACTTGCCGCCGCTGCCGACGTGGCGCGCGAGGCTGGTCCGGGAAGTCTGTCGCTCGAGGCGGTCGCAAGCCGCGCCGGCGTGTCGAAGGGCGGCCTGCTCTATAATTTTCCGACCAAAGCCAAGCTGATGCAGGGGCTCGTCGAAAGCTATCTCAACGACTTCCAGAAGGCGCTGGAAACACGCGCCACCGAGGCCGGCCACGAGAGCGTCCTCTCAGCCTATATCAAGCTGTCTGCCGACGACTGCGAGCGGCCGAAACCATCGGCGTCGTGGATGTTCTCGGCGATTGCGGAGGATCCCGATTTTCTGACACCGATCAAGGCCTTCAAGCGCCAGCTGTTCGAAAGGCTGAAGGGGGAGACGGACGACCTCGGCTCGCTACTGGTCTGCTTTCTCGCCATCGAAGGGATGCGCAGCATGAATCTGTTCGATTCAGACGTGCTCTCAGAAGACGAGCGCAAGCTTCTGGTGTCCTCGCTCCTGAAGATAGCCGGATAGGTCACCAACGGTTTGGTGGTGACCAAACGGCTTGGTAGTGGTGGTGACCAAACGGTTAACAGCGTCACACCAGCTTCATCCTAGGGACATAGCGTCCTCCCCGGTTCTTTGCTGCAATGCAAAAGGAGTGGGACAATGGTGGACGTAGTTTCGAGTGAAGCGGGGATCCCGAGACCGGATCATCCCCTGGATCAATCGGGCGGTGCCAAATGGTTCCTGCCGACTTTCGGCGTGCTGGTGCTCGTCGGCATCGTCTATGTCGGCTATGCGCTCAGCCAGGATCTGGCCATCGCCAAGACGGTGCCCTGGATCCTGCTTGGGATCGCGCTTCTGATCGCGCTGGGCTTCGAATTCGTCAACGGCTTCCACGATACCGCCAACGCGGTCGCCACCGTCATCTACACGCGCTCGCTGCCGGCCGAATTCGCCGTCATGTGGTCGGGCGTCTTCAATTTCCTCGGGGTGCTGACCTCGAGCGGCGCGGTGGCCTTCGGCATCCTGTCGCTGCTGCCGGTCGAGCTCATCCTGCAGGTCGGCTCGTCATCCGGCTTCGCCATGGTGTTCGCCCTTCTGGTCGCCGCCATCCTGTGGAACCTCGGCACCTGGTTCCTCGGCCTGCCGGCCTCGAGCTCGCATACGATGGTCGGCTCGATCATCGGCGTCGGCCTCGCCAACCAGTTCATGGCCCCGGCCGGAAGCGCCACCAGCGGCGTCGACTGGGGGCAGGCGACCAATGTCGGCATCACCTTGCTGGTCTCGCCGATCGTCGGCTTCTTCGCCGCCGCCATCCTGCTCTATGCCATGAAGCTCCTGGTGCGCAATCCGGCGCTCTATGAAGCGCCGAAGGGCAATGCGCCGCCGCCATGGTGGATCCGCGCGCTGCTGATCTTCACCTGCACCGGCGTCAGCTTCGCGCACGGCTCCAATGACGGCCAGAAGGGCATGGGGCTGATCATGCTTATCCTGATCGGCGTGGTGCCGACAGCTTACGCGCTCAACCGCACGCCCGACATCAACTATCTCGACGCCTACAAGGCGGCCTCGGTGTCTGTCGAGCAGGCTCTGGGCAAGTACCTCAAGCCTGGCGTTGCTGTCGCCGATGCCAATGCTGCCAAGGCTGCCGTGCAGGAGGCCGTGCGCAGCAAGAGCTGGAACGATCAGACCACGATCGCGCTGCAGACCTATATCCACAACACCACCGCCGGGCTGCAGCCTTACGCCTCGGTCGATAACGTGCCGACCGACCTTGTCAGCAACGCGCGCAACGACATCTACCTGATCGGCGAAGCGCTGAAGCTGATCGACAAGAAGAAGCTGCTGCCGATGCAGGACGCCGATCTCAAGGCGGTGACCGACTACCACAAGGCGGTCGACAACGCGACGAAGTTCATTCCGCTCTGGGTGAAGATCGCCGTGGCGCTGGCGCTCGGCCTCGGCACCATGGTCGGCTGGAAGCGCATCGTCGTCACCGTCGGCGAGAAGATCGGCAAGAGCCACCTGACTTATGGTCAGGGCGCCGCCGCCGAGCTGGTCGCGATGATCACCATCGGCATGGCCGACCGTTTCGGCCTGCCGGTGTCGACGACGCACGTGCTGTCGTCCGGCGTCGCCGGCACCATGGCAGCCAACGGTTCCGGCCTGCAATGGTCGACCGTGCGCAACCTGCTGCTGGCCTGGGTGCTCACGCTGCCCTGCTCGATCGCGCTGGCCTTTGTGCTGTTCGTGATCCTCCGCCACGTGTTCTGAGCGGGAAGGTCCTCAAGGAAACGGCGCGGCTGGCGGCGCCGTTTCTTTCCTACCGCCGCGCAACTTCTGCCCTGCTAGAGCGGGTCACCGTTTCACGGAAACGGCGAACCGCTCTATCTCTTTGTTTTGCGCAATTCCGGACGGAAAACCGCTCACACTTTTCCTGGAATTGCTCTAAGGCGGCGCAGCTGGCGCGGCGACAGAACATGCAGCAGGATTGAGCTTGGCACCACGAAAGCAGGGGTCAGCACACCCGGATAATCGCCAGCGCCGATGCTCAGCACATCCGGAACGATCAACTGCCACGGGCCGGGCGAGGTGATTATGCCCATGGTGATCGCGACAGCGAAATCGGCAAGGCCGAGGATATTCCAGAGAATTGCTGCCCTCCGGCTCCCGGCTGTGCCGGTAGCCACCGCGATCGCCGCAGGCAATGCGAACAGCCCTGTCAGCACGTCGCCGACGCCTGCCGGCACCGCGAATACGCCGGGCAGCGCACCATGCAGCCACGCCGCGAGCGCCCAACTGCCGAATACGCGGTAGAGCTGAACCGCGACGAGCCAGCTCGCCGGCGTCGCATCGAGCACCTGCCCGACCCGCCTGGAGAACAGCAACAGCGGCGCACCGATGATCACCGGCAGGAAGATGGCCGATGGCAACGCCGGTAAAGCCGTGGCGTCCGGATGGAAGATGCCATTGATCGCGGCGCTCCAAGCGACGGCGAACCACAGCGTATCCGGGATCATGATTGCCAGCCAAGTCGCGCGACGTTGACCCGGTGTCAGGCTCGTATGTTCGAGGCCGAGCCACAACCCCAGGGCGATGAGCCCGTGGGCCGCGAGCTGGTGGAACGTGGTCGGAACGCCGCTCTCCGGGATCGCCGGCCAACGATAGATCAAGAGTAGCCACAGCGTTGTGAGCGGCACAAACCACAGCAGGCCTCGCCAGGCGTCACGCAATGGAACGACGGCAGGGGAAACAGCTTCGGCGGTCATCGGCGGTACTCCATTGAGCCCAGCGCATTTTGCTGACGCCCAGATGTAAGCCCGCTCTCCGCGAGGCGGCTATCCGCGACAATGTTGATGGCCTGTGAAGCAGAGCTTCACAGTTTGCGGGCTCCCAGGCGAGCGGCCGCTGTGACTTTTTCCCGAGATTGCCCCGCTTGTGGCGGATGCAAATATCAGGTCGGGTCTTCGCGATGCAGGTCGTGGATGGTCACGCCGTCGGCATTGTCGGGCAGCATCAGCCACTTCTTGTGACGCAGCGTGCGCTCGGTGTCTTCCAGGCCCATTTCCCAGTGCTCTCGCATCGAGGTGCCGGAGAACTCGTAGTCCTTCGCGTGGCCTTCATAGCCTTTGTGCTGATAGATCAGGTGGACGATGTTGACCACGCCTGCGTCGGAATAGTCGGCTATCAATTCCTTCTCGCCATCCTTGAGCTGGTCCGGCGGCACGCGCTTCAGCGCGTCGAGCAGCTTCATCTTGAGCGCATGGATGCGCTGGAAGTTGTCGGTGTTCTGGCGCGTGCGGCTGGAATACATGATGTCCTTGTGGCGCGACAGGACGTCGGCCAAGCCGCGCGGCAACACGCCGCGGGCGCTGAACAGATCGACCTGGAACACCAGCGAGGAGCGGTCCTCCTCCTGGTCGAGCAGATATTGCAGCGGCGTGTTGGAGACGATGCCGCCGTCCCAGTAATACTCGCCTTCGATGCGGATCGAGGGGAAGGCCGGCGGCAGCGCGCCGCTCGCCATGATGTGCTCCGGCCCGATGCGCACCTTGTCGGTGTCGAAATAGACGAAGTTGCCGGTCCTGACATTGACCGCGCCGACGCTCAAGCGCTTCTTGCCGTCGTTCAGCACGTCGAAGTCGATCAGGCTCTCCAGCGTGTCCTTGAGCTCGGCGGTGTCGTAGAAGCTGGTGGCACCTTCCGCTCCCGCCAGCTGGAACCAGGGGTTCGGGCTGCGCGGCTTGAAGAAGCCCGGCTGGCCCATCGTCATGGTCATCAATGACGAGGTCTGGTTGCGGATATCGCGATAGATGTCGCCTTCGGGCGTATAGGCCCAGATCTTGCGGCCCGAGATCGTCTGCCAGAACTGCTCCAGCCGCTGCAGGCGGCGGCTCGGCTCGTTGCCGGCGATGATCGAGGCGTTGATGGCACCGATCGAGACGCCGGAAAGCCAGGTCGGCTCGCAGCCGGCGTCGGCTAGCGCCTGATAAACCCCTGCCTGATAGGCGCCGAGCGCGCCGCCGCCCTGGAAGACCAGGGCGATGCGGTCATATTGCGCAGTGATTTCCTGGATGGTGGCGGCAGCCGCCTTGTTGCGGGTACGCTCAAGCACCGGCTTTCTCCAGTTCCTTCGCGCCGGCAGCCGATCGGCCGCGGTCCGCGAGATAGTCATGCACGACTTCGCCGAGACCCAGCGTCAGATCGGCGGTGAAGTGAACGGCCGAGACGATGTCGAGCACCGGCAGCTTGGCGACATCGGCCATGACATGTGGCCGAAGGTCGAGCGCGGCGGGCGCCGTCCAGGCTTCCTTCAGCGTGATGTCGGTGAGGTAGTAGCGGACCAGCTCGCAGATGCGTGGGCTGCCGTCGACATGCGGGATGATCTTGATGAGGAAATTGGGCGCGGCGAGCGAGGCGAGCACCTGGTCGTGGTCGGCTTCGCTGTGCTTGTAGCCCATGGTGCCGGTGGCGCAGAGCACGCTGCCATAATGCAATGTGCCGACCACCACCTCGCCCTCATGCACGATCTTGGGGTTGGCGAGCTTTTTTGGAAAACCCCAGAGCTCGCGGCCGCCGGCGATCGGCGCGTCATCGTCGAGATACATGGAATGCACGTAGCCGCCGTGCTGGCCCTTGTAGCGCACCGGAATGACCTGGCCGGTCTCGGTGTAGTCGCCGAAACCGGTCGAGTCCGGCATGCGGATGAATTCGTATTTGACCAGCGGCTCGTCGATCTCGAGCGGCGCCGGCACGACGGCTTCCAGCGCCTCGCGCGTCGTGCAGTAGGTGATGATGATGTATTCGCGGTCGAAGAAACGATAAGGGCCGGGCGGGAAGGAGGGGTTGGTGAGCGGCATGGCATAGGCTCGCTTCACGACATCGGCGATTTCCATGGCTGGTGCCCCAGTAAGGTTTGAAATGACCCGCGCGAATGCGCTGGCAAATATGTTGCATGGCAGCATGACAGTGCCGTGTCAGCCCGGCGACACGCCGCCACGGAGCCGGCAAAATGGCGCTGCCGCGGTGTAATCGAGCCGACACATGGCCGTGCCATTGTCGTGCTGCACTGCACCAACTATCTGCTCTCCCAACTCGTTGCGTTGATAAGTCCCTCCCACCTCTTGCGAGATCTCCCATGGGTTCCCTGTCTTCGAAGAATGCGCTCGTCACCGGCTCGACCAGCGGCATCGGCCTTGCAATCGCCCGTGCCTTCGCCGCAGAGGGCGCCAACGTCACCATCAACGGCCTGGGCGACGCGGCGGCGATCGAGCAGGAGCGGGCCGGCATCGAAAAGGATTTCGGCGTCAAGTGCCGTTACTCGGGCGCCAACATGATGGACGGCGCCGCCGTCACCGCCATGATCCACGAGGCCGAGGCGGCATTCGGCAGCCTCGACATCCTGGTCAACAATGCCGGCATCCAGCATGTCGCGCCGATCGAGGAATTTCCCGACGACAAGTGGGAAGCCATCATCCGCATCAACCTTCTGGCTGCCTTCTACGCCATCAAGGCGGCGGTGCCCGGCATGAAGAGCCGTAAATGGGGCCGCATCATCAACACGGCTTCGGCGCATGCGCTGGTCGCCTCGCCGTTCAAGTCGGCCTATGTCTCGGCCAAGCACGGCATTGCCGGCCTGAGCAAGACGGTGGCGCTGGAGGTCGCGCAGAACGGCATCACCGTGAACGCGATCGCGCCCGGCTATGTCTGGACGCCGCTGGTCGAGAAGCAGATTCCCGACACGATGAAGGCGCGCGGCATGACCGAGGAACAGGTCAAGCACGACGTGCTGCTTGCGGCGCAGCCGACCAAGGAATTCGTCACCGTCGAGGAACTGGCGGCGCTGACTTTGTTCCTGTGCTCGGACGCCGCCAGGCAGATCACCGGCACGACCCTGCCGATGGATGGCGGCTGGACGGCGCAGTAAGCGCAACGGCGATCGCAAAACGAAGGCGGTCGGAGGCAACGCCTTCCTTGACAATCGGCGGTGATCGTTCCAGCATTCCGGCAAGGGGTTCCCCGCGACGACCCCGTGAGGCGTCAGCCCAACGATCGCGTCCAGACTCTCTTTGCTCAGGAGGTGGACGCTATGCCGTCAACAACCGCAATCACCGTTCCGCAGCTTTCCCGTCTCGTCGGCTTGCCCGATGCGCCTTGCCTGGTCGATGTGCGCATCGACGAGGACTATGAAGCCGATCCGCGCCTGTTGCCGGCGTCATGCCGGCGCGATTTCAGGACTGTCTCAAGCTGGGCGTCGGAATTTTCGGGGCGCAAAGTCGTCGTGATCTGCCAGAGGGGGCAGAAACTCTCGCAAGGCGTTGCCGCGTGGCTGCGCCACGAAGGTATTCCGGCGGAATCGCTGGAAGGCGGCTTCGAGGCCTGGGTCGCCGCCAGGGCGCCGTTGGTCAGCGCCGGCGCGATCCCGGCCCGCGACGAGAAGGGCCGCACCGTGTGGGTCACGCGTTCGCGGCCGAAGGTCGACCGCATCGCCTGCCCCTGGCTGATCCGCCGTTTCGTCGATCCCCAGGCGGTTTTCCTGTTCGTCGATCCAGCCGAAGTGCCTCTTGTGGCGGACCGCTTCGCAGCGGTTCCCTTCGACATCGAGGGCGTGTTCTGGAGCCATCGTGGGGATCGCTGCACTTTCGACACGATGATCGAGGAGTTCGGCATGCGCGTCGAAGCGCTCGATCGCCTGGCGCTGATCGTGCGCGGCGCCGATACGGCGCGCCTCGACCTCGTGCCGCAGGCGGCCGGGTTCCTCGCCGCCTCGCTCGGCCTGTCGCGCATGTTCCGCGACGACCTCGAGCAGCTCGAAGCCGGCATGCTCCTCTATGACGCCTTCTTCCGCTGGTGCCGCGATGCCGCAGACGAGACGCACAACTGGCCGGCAGGAGGCAAGGCGTAATGACAGCACTCGCCAAGAACGACGCCGCGCCGCTGGTCGATGTCCCGACCGTGCCGAGCTTTCGCGAGGCGACGCGGCTGTGGGCCAAGATCGGCCTGCTGTCCTTCGGCGGGCCGGCCGGGCAGATTGCGCTGATGCACAAGGAACTGGTCGAGGAGCGCCGCTGGATCGGCGAGGAGCGGTTCCTGCACGCGCTCAACTACTGCATGCTCTTGCCCGGGCCCGAGGCGCAGCAGCTTGCCGTCTATATCGGCTGGCTGCTGCATCGGACGGCAGGCGGTCTCGTCGCCGGCAGCCTGTTCGTGCTGCCGGGCGCGCTGGTCATGCTGGGCTTGAGTAGCTTCTACATGCTCTACAACGATGCACCGGTCGTCGAGGCGCTGTTCTTCGGCGTCAAAGCGGCGGTGCTTGCCGTCGTCGTCGAAGCCGTGATCCGCATCGGCAAGCGGGCGCTGAAGAACCGGGCCATGATCGTGATCGCGGTGGCGGCCTTCCTCGCCATCTATGTCGCCAGAGTGCCGTTCCCGCTGATCGTGCTCGCGGCAGGCCTCATCGGCTGGATTGGCAATCGGTTTGCGCCACGGCTGTTTTCGGGCTCGGCACACGGCAAGGGCAGCGTCGCCGACATCAAAGGCGTGGTCGACCTGATGTTCGAGCGCGGTGAGCTCGGCCATACCGTGCCGACCAGATGGCATGCGGCCCGCACCATCGCCATCTGGCTGCCGCTCTGGCTGGGGCCTGTAGCATTGGTCGCCGTGCTGGCGGGGCCTGGCAGCGTGTGGGCGCAGGTCGGCGGCTTCTTCAGCCTGATGGCCGTGGTCACATTCGGCGGCGCCTATGCGGTTCTCGCCTATGTGGCACAGGCGGCGGTGACCTCGTTCGGCTGGCTTTCGCCTGGACAGATGGTCGACGGGCTGGGGCTTGCCGAAACGACGCCAGGGCCGCTGATCCTGGTGCTGCAATTCGTCGGCTTCGCCGCCGCCTATCGCCATGCCGGTGCAATCAATCCTTTGCTTGCCGGATCGCTCGGGTCGGCGCTGACGCTCTGGGCCACCTTCGTCCCGTGCTTCTTCTGGATATTTTTGGGCGCGCCCTACATCGAGCAGCTCAGGCAGAACAAGGCGCTGGCAGCGGCGCTCGGCGCGATCACCGCGGCGGTGGTGGGCGTCATCATGAACCTCGCGCTGTGGTTCGCGCTGCATGTCGTCTTCGGCAAGGTCGCAAGCGTCGGCTGGGGCGTGGAGGTTCCGGTCCTGTCCTCGCTCGACTGGCGCGCCGCGCTTCTGTCGGCGGCGGCGATGGTCGCCATGTTCAGGCTGAAACTCGGCATGCTGCCGACGCTGGCGGGATCGGCTCTGGCGGGGCTTGCGCTGCAGGCGCTGTAGGCCCGCACGCCGTTCGATCAAGTTGGCGTTAACGAAAAAGCCGACCGGCCGGGAATAAACCGCCCGGTCTGCGGGTCTCCAGAGCATGCGCCATTTGTGCGCAACAGCAGGAGACCGACCATGAAGCGGCGCGAAGACGAATACGCATGTGAACAAGGCGAAGGCGTCAGCCGCCGGCGTCCTATGGAGCGGATGAGCCGGGCGCATCCGGTCCGGGCGATACCGCCTCGCCGCCGGCCCTGATCCGTGCCGATCGCAACCATCGAGATCCACGACCATGACGGCGACCGCCCCTTTGCAGCCAGCGATGCGCCGTCCTCTTCCGAGGCACGCCTTGCTTCCGAGACACTTGACTCCGGTGACACCAATGCCTTCTCCTCCCTCGAAGCAGGCGCCATCGCCTGCGGTCGCGATCTTCACCCACACGAGCAGGGACAGATCGTCGCCTCCCGCTGAGGGCGGCAAACCCATGGCGGGAGCGCCCGACGGCGGAACGGTGTTGAGCGAAAAGATGCTGGCAGCGCGTTTTGCCGAAGTGGTGCTGCCGCATCTTGGCGATGCGCTGTCGCTTGCCCGCTGGCTCACGGGCAATCAAGCCGACGCCGAGGATGTGGTGCAGGAGGCCTGCCTCAAGGCGCATGCGGGCATTGCCGGGTTCGCTGGGGGAAACCCCCGCGCGTGGCTGCTCACCATCGTGCGCAACGCTTCCTACACATGGATGGCGCGCAACCGCCCGCGCAGCGTGGTCGCCGTCGGCGACCTCGCCGATCTCGACGACGTGTCGCCGCCGCCCGACACTGACACCGACAGCCCGGAGGCGGTGCTGATCGCCAAGGCCAATTCGGCGGCGGTGGAAGCGGCGATCGCCAGGCTGCCGCAAGCGTTCCGCGAAACACTTGTGCTGCGCGACATCAACGGTCTCAGCTACCGCGAGATCGCTGCCATGCTGGGCGTGCCGCAGGGCACGGTGATGTCGCGGCTGGCGAGAGCCCGCGGCCTCTTGATGAAGGAACTTGGAGGGCGCCACCATGAGCCCGCATGAAAATCGCCCGCGTGAGGATGGATTGCCGCAAGACCCGCAGGATATGAAGCTGATGATCCACGCCCTTGTCGATGGCGAGCTCGATGCCGCGGCCGCTTTGGCGGTCGAGCGGCGCATGGCCGCCGATCCGGAGCTGGCCGCCGAACATGCGCGCCTGGTGGCGCTGCGCGGCGCTGTCGCCAATGTGCCGCGCCAGGCGGTCCGCGACGATTTTCTGGCCCGCATTGCGGCCATCGCCGAGGTGAGTGGGGCCGACGAAGCCGTCCAATCCACAGCCGTGAAGGCGCAGTCACAGCCGCAACAGCAGCAAGGCAATGTCGTCGAGATGCGGCCGCGCGCGGCACGCTGGTTCAACTCCTTCGATTGGCGCCAGATGGCGGCCTCGATCGTGCTGACGGCCTTTCTGGCCAGCGGCGCGACGCAGTGGCTGGCGACGGCAGACAATGGGTCCGACAGCTTCGCCGTGGCCGTCGCCAACGGCCACCGCCGCAGCCTGCTTGCGGCGACTCCAGTCGACATCGTCTCGTCCGACCGCCACACGGTGAAGCCATGGCTCGACGGCCGCATCGGCGTCTCGCCGGCGGCGCCCGACATGGCCAAGGATGGTTACGCCCTGCTTGGCGGGCGCGTCGAGGTGATCGGCGACAGGCCGATGCCGGCGCTGGTCTACCGCCATCACGAGCATCTGATCACGCTGGTGGCCGCGCCCCGGCAGAACGAGGCCAAATCCGTACCGGTGGCGGACGATCTGTCGGCAGGTGGCTTCCTTCTGGTCCACTGGACCGACGATGCCTTCTCCTACTGGGCGATCTCGGATGCCGAACGCCCGGCGCTGGACGATTTCGTCGCCCGCTTCCGGGCGGCGATCATCGCCAATCCGGCGGCCGGCAGCCCGGGTTAAGGATACGAAACGTTTTTCGCTCTTTCTGAGCCGATAACCCGTTTGGCGGGATGAGCGAAGGCAGATGCCTGTCCGTCCGAGCTAATCGCGCCAAGCACTTGCCCAGTTGCGCAGGCCCTTTTGGCGCGCCCATGGATAAGTCAAAGTCGGCCTTGGTATGTTATATACGCTTCGTTCTCGGGGCGGACACGAGTCGATGGATCAGGAAAGACTTCTAGCCGCGGTCCTCTTGGCTGACGTCGTGGGCAGCACGCCGCTCTATGAGCGCATCGGCGACGATGACGCTTTGCGGCAGGTCTCGGATTGCCTCGACGCGATACGCGAGATCGTCGCCCAACACGGCGGTGATTTCATCTACTCGAAGGGCGATGACGTGCTCAGCCTGTTCGAGAGGCCGGAGGCGGCGCTGAGGGCCGTCAGCCAAATCAGCAGCCAACTGATGAAGGGACCGTTGAGCGCCCGGATCGGATTGCATTTCGGGGCGGTCATTCGCGCGCGCGGCGCGCTATTCGGCGACGTTGTCAATGTCACCGCAAGGTTGTCCACCACGGCCAACCCCGGGGAGGTGCTGATCAGCCAGAGCTTCTTCGAAGCCCTTTCCGCGGGCAGCCGCAGTACCTTGCGGCTCCTCGACAAAATGGCCTTCAAGGGAAAGCAAGAACTCTTCGACGTCTATACGCTGAGGAGCGACGATGGGGCCCTCAGCACGCACATCGCCAACCGAGGCACCTTTGTCGATAGGCGCTCCGCCCCGCCGCAGATCTATCTGGTCATCCGCTATGAAGATCAGTCGCGATCCTGCCGAAACAACGAATTCGTGACGATCGGCCGATCTCCGGAATGCAATATCGTCGTCCAGCGACCCTGGGTCTCAAGGCTCCACGCGACCTTCACCATTTCGAATGGTAAAGCGCGCTTTGTCGAGCGAAGCTCGTCGGGCACATTTGTGTCGATGGGACCCGGCCATGAAGTGTTCATACGCCGCGAAGATATTCTTCTCTTCGGCTCCGGCGTCATCTCGCCCGGACGCAGATCGTCCCTCGGCGACGCCCAGATCCTTCACTACGAAATTATCTCAGGCTGACCTCGCTGGCGCCGACAAGTTTTAACTTCCTTACGGCGATTTCTCGCTTGCGACCCGGATATGCCGTTTCGCGCGATCCATAGGATCACGGATTGGAGTAACTGGAGACAGCTGCAGGGAAACGACGCTCCATGACATCAGCCAATATTCTGATCTGCGATTTTGTCGGGCTGCGCTTTGGCGCGGACGGCAATCCAGACCACAGCGAGGTCAAGGCCTATATCGAAGCCAAGGGTGGCGTGTTCCACCAGACAGGCATCGCCAAGGCCGGCGCCCTTGACCCCGACAGGCTGCATTTCTTCTACCTGCCGCAATTGAGCACGCGTGACGAATTGCTGGCAGAGGCCGGTGACGGCCGCTACGACGCCGTCATCGCCGCCGCGACCTTCATTCCGGCGGAGACCAGGTTCCGCCTCGGCGGCGTGCGTATCGGCGCTGGCACCGGCAATATGGGCTCGGCATCCTGGGGCGGAGGCAGCGGGGAAGGGGGCGAAGCGCCGTTGATGAACACGCCGGGCATCAACAGCCGCGCCACCGCGCAAATGGCCATGAAGGCGCTGCTGAAAGTCAGGCCGGATCTTCCCGTGGACAAGCTCAACACCCTGGTCGCCGGCGGGCAGTTCGATACCGGAAAAGACCTGCGGCATTACCCGACCGAGAAGCTCGAAGGCAAAAGACTTGCCGTGCTCGGCTATGGCAATATCGGTCGCGAATTCGCCAGACTCGGCCAGGCCTTCGGCATGCGGGTCGCCATCCATGCGCGGCCCCGTCACCAAAAATGGATCGAGGCGGAAGGCTTCGACTATGCCCAGACCATGGAAGACGCCGCGCGCGGCGCCGACGCGCTTTCGGTCCACCTAGGCCTCGGTCCCTTCGATGCCGGCCAGCAGCGATACACCAATGCCGGACTGATCGGAGATGAAGTCCTCTCCCTCCTCAACCACGGCGCGGTGCTCATCAACTACGATCGCGGCGAGCTGGTCGATGTGGCAGCACTGGAGCGCGCGCTGGAATCGGGTCGTGTTTCTCACGCAGCGATCGATGCCGACCTTTTTACCGACGGCGCCGCACTTTCAGGGCCGATGCTGCCTTACCTGAAACTGGTCGAACGCCATGGCCAGCGCCTGGAACTCCTCCCTCACGCCGCGGCCGACACCGACCACCCCTCCCGTGTCGCCGGCGCCAAGCAGGCCGTCGACCAGATCTACGCCGCCATCGTCGAGCATCGCGTCCACAATCTGAAAGGATCGCTGCCTCCGGGCTTTCTCGACATGGGAGCGAAAGTGCCGCCCGGCATCGGCGGCATTACATCTCGGCATTTGGCGGCGCTGGCCGCCGATCAGGCCGTGGCCGCCGACCTCGCGCGGTCGAGCGCACTCATAGCCGCATTCTGGAAACGCGTTCTGGCAGCGCCCGAGCAGGAACGACCGGCGCTGATCGCTTCCGGAGGCGAAGCATTCGCCGAGGCCGCGAACCACCTCTCCACGCTTTTGCGCAGGCACCATCTTTCGGGGCCGTTCACTTCAGGATCGTCCTGACGCCCACGATGTAGCGACCTGCTCGCCAAGCCATTGAAAAACTTGGTGATCCCGACAGGAATCGAACCTGTGACCTACAGATTAGGAATCTGCCGCTCTATCCTACTGAGCTACGGGACCACGCGGCCCGACACATAAACGCTTCGGGCCGGTTCGCCAAGAGGCATGCTGTCCTCCCCTTGGGCTGTAACTCATCTCGGCGGGCCGGGCGGGCCAAGCCGTTTTGGCAGGACGCTCGCCGCCTTCGCCTGCGTGCGCTCAGGTGGCGAGCGCGGTCTCGGCCAGCTTCACCCAATAGCTCATGCCGTGCGGGATGACCTCGTCGTTGAAGTCGTAGGCCGGGTGATGCAGGCCGGCGGAGTCGCCGTTGCCGATGAAGATGAAGGCGCCGGGGCGGGCTTCCAGCATATAGGAAAAATCCTCGCCGCCCATCACCGGCTGGATGGCGCGGTGAACGTGGCTGTCGCCGGCGATGTCGGCGGCGATGTCGCCCGCAAACACGGTTTCCTCGGCATGGTTGAAGGTGACAGGGTAATTGGGGTCGTAATCGACCTCGATGGTAGCGCCGAAGGCGGAGGCGAGGCCGGCGCAGAGTGCGCGAATGCGTTCTTCCGATTTCTTGGCCACTTCTTTCTTCAGCGTGCGCACGGTGCCGGCGATCTCGGCGCTTTCGGGGATGACGTTATAGGCGTCGCCGGCGTGGAACTTCGTCACCGACACCACCACCGACTCGACCGGATCGGTGCTGCGCGAGGCAATGGTTTGCAGCGCGCCGACCAACTGGCTGGCGATGACGATCGGGTCGATCGTGCCGTGCGGCATCGCGGCATGGCCGCCGCGGCCCTTGACGGTGATGGTGAATTCTGCGGTCGCGGCCATGATCGGGCCGGGCTTGATGGCGAACTGGCCGACCGGCAGGCCCGGCATATTGTGCATGCCGAACACTTTCTCGATGGCGAAGCGCTCCATCATGCCGTCCTTGACCATTTCGTTGCCGCCGCCGCCGCCTTCCTCTGCCGGCTGGAAGATCACCGCCACGGTGCCAGCGAAATTGCGCGTCTCGGCCAGATATTTGGCGGCGCCCAAGAGCATGGCGGTGTGGCCGTCATGGCCGCAGGCATGCATCTTGCCGCGCACGGTCGAGGCCCACGGCTTGCCGGTGATCTCGTCGATCGGCAGCGCGTCCATGTCGGCGCGCAGCCCGATGGTCGGGCCATCGCCCTTGCGGCCGCGGATGATGCCGACGACGCCGGTCTTGCCCAGTCCCGTCACCACCTCGTCGCAGCCGAAGGCCGTCAGCTTCTCGGTGACGAAACCGGCGGTCTGGAAGACGTCGAAATTCAGCTCCGGTGTCTGGTGCAGATGTCGTCGCCAGCCGGCAACTTCTTCCTGCATTTGCGCGGCGCGGTTCAGAATCGGCATGGTCGGTCCATCTCTTGGTTGACTGGCGGCAGTCGGTTCAGGGCCACTGCTCAGCAATTGTGAATATATGGCACTTTGCCATTTTGGCGTCACATAGGGTAAATAGCACCGCAACAATGCAGCCCGGGATCGAGGGTCGGGCCGCATTATGCTGGCGATGGGTAACGAAATCTTACGGAGCCAGCGGCGATCACGGCAAGAGGCGATTTCGGATTTAATCATGCGGCGAAGGCATTTCCTCAACCTGTTGCTGGCAGGCGCGCTGGCGCTTCCGGTGCTTGCCGGCACGGCGCGCGCCAATCCGGTCGTGCTTTTCGACTTGAAGAGCGGCTCAATTTTGGAGCACCAGGACGCGTTCAAGCGTTGGTATCCGGCCTCGCTCAGCAAGCTGATGACCGCCTATGTCGCCTTCCGCGCGATCCAGGCCGGCGAGGTGGCGCTCGATTCGCCGATCAAGGTGACGAAGCATTCGGCCGGCGAGCCGCCGAGCAAGATGGGCTTCAAGCCGGGTTCGGTGATGCGGCTCGACAATGCGCTGAAGATGATGCTGGTCAAGTCGGCCAACGACATAGCCATGGCAGTCGGCGAGAATATCGGCGGGTCGCAGGCCGCGTTCGCCGAGCGCATGAACGCCGAGGCGGCCCGGCTCGGCATGGTCGGCACGCATTTCGTCAATCCGAACGGGCTCTATTCGCCGGACCAGTATACGACCGCGCGCGACCTTGCCGTGCTGGTGACGGCGTTGCGCAATGATTTTCCGCAATATGCCCCGTGGTTCTCGATTGAAGGCCTTGCCGTCGGCAAGAAGGCGCTCCCGAACTACAATCTCCTGATCGGCCGCTATCCGGGCGCCGACGGCATGAAGACCGGCTTCGTCTGCTCTTCCGGCTTCAACATGATCGGCTCGGCGACGCGCAACGGGCGCACGCTGGTCGCCGTGGTGCTTGGCGAGAAATCGGCGGTCAGCCGCGCCGAAGCGGCGGCAAAGCTGCTCGACCAGGGTTTTGAGATGCCGGCGGTCGGTTCGACCACGCTCGCCGCTCTCAAGCCATATGGCGACACGCTGTCACCCAACGACATGCATGACGAGATCTGCGCGAAAAAGCCGAAGGCGGAGCAATCGGAGGCGGCGCCCGAGGTTGCCGCCAAGAATAAACCGAAATCGCCCTATCAGGTGAAGCTCGCCCATCCCACGCTCATCGCAGTCGGCCTCGGCGGCGCCACGGGACCCGCGCCCAAGGCCTTCGTCGACCAGACCGACCAGAACTATGCCGACGTGCCGCTGCCGATCTGGCGACCGGACAGGCCGGCGCCGCCCGGCGCCGAGCCGCTGGCGACCGCCGCTGCCGGAGCGCAGGGCGACCAGCCCGTCAAAGCTGCCAATTAGCTAAACCAATGAGCGGCTTTCCCATTCCCGTTTCGGTGCTCACCGGCTTTCTCGGCGCCGGCAAGACGACACTGCTCAATCGGCTGCTCAAGGATCCGGCGCTTGCCGATACGGCGGTGATCATCAACGAGTTCGGCGAGGTGGCGATCGACCATCTGCTGGTGGAGCAGGCTTCTGACGGCATCATCCAGCTTTCCGACGGCTGCCTCTGCTGCACGGTGCGCGGCGACCTGGTCGATACGCTCGCCGATCTGGTCGACCGGCTGCAGACCGGCCGTATCGCGAAATTGGCCCGTGTCGTCGTCGAGACGACGGGCCTGGCCGATCCGGCACCGGTGCTGCAGTCGATCATGGCGCATCCGGCGCTGGTGCAGGCGTTCCGGCTCGACGGCGTCATCACGCTGGTCGACGCCGTCAACGGCGAGGCGACGCTCGACACCCATGTCGAGGCGGTGAAACAGGCCGCGGTGGCCGACCGCGTCGTGCTGACCAAGACCGAGCTTGTGAACGCGGCCGCAGTCGAGGCGTTGCGGGCAAGGCTCAAGCAGATCAATCCGGGCGCCGTCGTGCTCGAGGTCGAGGAGGCCGGCGCGGCGGCGCTGTTCAATTGCGGGCTCTACGATCCTCAGTCCAAGTCCGCCGACGTGCGGCGCTGGCTTGGCGAAGAGGCGGCGCACGGCCATGATCACGACCATCACCACCATGACGGCGACCATGATCCTCACCACCATCATGAGCATCGCCACGACACGCGCGTGCGCTCGCACTCGCTTGTCCATGACGGCCCGGTGCCGTTCTCGGCGATCGAGATGTTCCTCGACCTCCTGCGCTCGACGCATGGCGAGAAACTCCTGCGCATGAAGGGCGTCATCGCACTCGCGGAGGATCCCTCGCGGCCGCTGGTCATCCACGGCGTGCAGAAGATCCTGCATCCGCCGGCGAGATTGCCCGCCTGGCCTGACGGCCAGCGCGGAACCAGGCTGGTGCTGATCACGCTTGACATGCCGGATGACTATATCCAGCGGCTGTTCGCGGCCTTCACCAACAAGCCGTCGATCGACACGCCGGACCGCGCAGCGCTGGAAGCCAATCCGCTCGCGATTGCCGGGCTTTAAGCTGAAGCAAGCAGGTCAGCCGCGTTGCCGCGTTCGACCAGGAAGCGGTGGCCGCCAGTGACGGCCGCCGTCTCGAGCAACTGGTGGCCGGCATCGGCGCAGAAGGCCGGGATGTCGATCACCGCCAGCGGATCGGTGGTTTCGAGCCACAGCCGGGCGCCGGGTCGCATCGCAGCCAGCCGCTTGCGGGCCTTCAGCACCGGCAACGGACAGTTCAGTCCCTTGAGATCGTAGATGGCGGGCGGCTTTGCCAAGCGGAAGTCTCAGCCGCCGAACATGCCGAGAAGCTTCTTCTTCAGCTTCGACACGGTGCCCTGGTCGGCGTCGGCGGCGGCCTGCGTTTCCTGTGCCGGCTGGGCGGGCGCGGCCTCGACGCCAGCGGTGACGACCGGCTGCTGCGCCGCCTGCTTGGCGGCCTCCTTCTCGGCCAGCGCCTGCGCCCTTGCCTCTGCCTTGGCGGCCTTGGCCGCCTCGATCGCGGCCAGGCGCTGCTCTTCGGCCTTGCGCTTGGCTTCCTTTTCCGCGTCGGCTGCCGCCATCTTGCGGCCGAGCGGGGAATCGATGCGGCCCATGCGGGTCGTTTCGGTCACCGAGCCGTCGGAATTCAGCGACGGCGGATCGATCGGCACGCGCTCGCCGCGGGCGCGGCGCTTCGACCAGTCGGAAACGATGCTCGCTTCCTTGATGCCGGCAATCGTCGGCTTCGGCGGCGGCGTGCTGGAATTGACGGCTGCTTTGAAGGCCGCGTCATAACGCTTCTCGTAGTCGGCGTAGGCCGTTTTCAACGAGTCAGGCTGCATGGTCGCGGGGCAGGGGCCGGTCGGGTCGAAGGTCGTGCCTTCCGGCGCCACCTGGTTGAAGACGTAGCGCTTCTCGCAGACGTCGACCTTCGGCGGCACCTTGGTGATCTCGAAATTGTCGTAGCCGACCTTCAGCATCTTCCAGAACTCGTAGTTCGGGTCGTTGCGGTAGCGCGCCATGTTGGCGGCGGTCATGCGGAACGGAAAGGCCTGGATTTGGAACTCGGTCTGGCCGCCTTGGAAGGCGTCGCGGCCGAAGGCATAGATCTGCTCGATCTGGGCATCGGTCATCGAATAGCAGCCGGACGACGAACAAGCGCCATGAACCATCAGGTTCTGGCCGGTGCGGCCATTGGCGCGGTCATAGGCGTTGGGAAAGCCGATGTTGAAGGACAGATGGTAGCTCGAGCGCGGATTCATCTGCGACGGACGCACCGTATAGAAGCCTTCCGGCGCCTGGCGGTCGCCCTCGGTGTATTTGGGGCCGAGCTTTCCCGACCATTTGCAGATGTCGTAGGTGGCGACGAGATCGTAGCGGCCATTGGTCTTGGCCTTCCAGATCTCAAGCTTGCCTTCTTCCTTGAAGATGCGCGCCATCACCGAAGAGGTGCGCACCATGCCCTTGGCCTTCATGTCGGCAAGGATCTTGTCGGGCAACGGCTTGTTGGCCTCCGGCGCGAAGTCCTTCATTGACGAATCGTTGCAGCCGGCGACGCCGATGGCGGCGATCAGGATTCCGGTGCGGGCAAGCTTGGCAAACATCGATACGGCTATGTTTCTTCTCTTGGGCAAACGGCTGTCGGCATGGCCGGGCCCATAGGCTGAACACCAGTGGACCGTAAGCCCGTTAACCTTGAAAATTCCTTACCGCAAGCCTTGGCAAACCCCTCACGGCGATTTCCATTGAGCCGAATCCGGCGGCATTTTTGTGGCGGAATTGCTTATTCCGGCCACAGTTGAACGTCTTGCCGGACTTAAGAGGTCAAAGGCTGCGGCCCATCGCCAGGTATTTCTCGCGGCGCTGCTCGCGGAAATCGGTGTTGGCGCCGGCGAAATCCTTCATCGTCCTGGCGATGAGGTCGCCGGTGGAGGCAATCACCGTTTCCGGCGCGCGCTGGGCGCCGCCCATCGGCTCGGGAATGATGGCGTCGATGATCTTCATCTCGAGAAGATCCTGCGCGGTGATCTTCATGTTGGTCGCCGCGTCCTTCGAGCGCGTGGTGTCGCGCCACAGGATCGAGGCGGCGCCTTCGGGCGAGATCACCGAGTAGATGGCATGCTCCAGCATGTAGACGCGATTGGCGGTGGCGATCGCGATGGCGCCGCCGGAGCCGCCTTCGCCGATGACCACCGAGATCGACGGCACCTTCAGCGAAAGACAGGCCGAGGTCGAACGCGCGATCGCTTCGGCCTGGCCGCGCTCCTCGGCGCCGACGCCGGGATAGGCGCCGGCGGTGTCTACCAGCGTCAAAAGTGGGATCTGGAAGCGGTCGGCCAATTCCATCAAGCGCACCGCCTTGCGATAGCCTTCCGGCCGGACCGAGCCGAAATTGTGCTTGATGCGGCTTGCGGTGTCCGAACCTTTTTCCTGGCCGATGATCGCTACCGGCTCGCCGCGAAAACGCGCGAAGCCGCCGACGATCGCCTGGTCGTCACCGAAATTGCGGTCGCCGGCCAAAGGCGTGAAATCGGTGAACAGCCCTTTGATGTAGTCGACACAATGCGGACGGTCGGGATGGCGCGCTACCTGCACCTTCTGCCAGGGCGTGAGCGCCTTATAGAGGTCGCGCAACGCGTCGCGCGAGCGCTTTTCCAGCCTGCTGATCTCTTCGCCGACATCGACCGCCTCTCCGTTCTCGGCAAGCTTCTTCAGCTCAAGGATCTTGAGCTCCAGATCCTGCACCGGCTTTTCAAAGTCGAGGTAGTTGTACATGCTTGAGCGGACCGATCCGTCGGAAGGCAAATGGCTGGCGGAACCGCTGAAATGCCGGCTCCGGGCGGTGGAACGTCGCCCTCACATAGCGATATGAGGCCTAGTCGGCAAGCGGGTGATGATCGTTGACCAGCCGCACCAGCCGCTCCTCCAGCACATGGGTGTAGATCTGCGTGGTCGAGATGTCGGCATGGCCAAGAAGTTGCTGAACGGCTCTGAGATCCGCGCCGTTCTGCAGGAGATGGCTGGCAAAAGCATGGCGAAGCACATGCGGCGAGATCTTCGCCGACGCTATGCCGGACCGCGCGGCCAAGCCCTTGAGATCGCGGGCGAAGACTTGCCGGGAGAGATGGCCGCTGTCGGAGGAGGCGGGGAACAGGAAGGGGCTCTCGGCAAAGGCCGGCCGCTCGGCCCTTGCGGCGAGCCAGGCGCGCATGGCGGCGCGCGCCTTGGTCGAGAGCGGCACCATGCGTTCCTTGTTGCCCTTGCCACGCACCATGAAGAAGCGATCGTCGCGCAACGCCACCGTGACCGGCAGGCCGACCAGTTCCGACACGCGCAAGCCCGTTGCGTAGAGCACTTCGACCAGCGCGTGCAGGCGCAACGCGGCCAGTCTGTCGCCGTCCGGCCCGGATTCTCCGGCTTCCTGCGCTGCCCGGTCGAGCAGGCGCCCGGTCTCGGCTTCGCTCATCGTCTTCGGCAGCGGCCGGCCCTTGCGCGGGCTGTCCAGCGTGCCGGTCGGGTCGTCGCCGCGCAGCCCTTCGGCATAGAGGAATTTGAAGAACTGGCGGATCGCCGACAATTTGCGCGCCTGCGAGGTCGGCGCGAAGCCGCGCGCGGCGATGTCGTCGAGATAGGCGCGGATGTCGGCCGATCCCGCGCCCGCCAGTCCGCCGTTGATCGCCTCGGAAGCATCCTCCAGGTCGCGGCGGTAGGACGAAAGCGTGTTTTCGGCCGCGCCGCGCTCGGCGCTCATCATTTCGAGGAAGGCTTCGATGCGGGCGGCGCTGTTCATCGGGCCGGGATCAGCTCCTTGTCGGTTTTCTTGGGTCAGTTTTTCTTGGGGTTGAGCTTTTCAGCCGGAATTCGGATGCTCATTTCGGCCTTTTTCGGCTCCACGAACATCGCCAGCGCGAACATCGCGCCATAGGCAATGCCTGCAAGAACCGCCAGCGTCACGACGAAGCGAAACAAAGTCGGCATTCAATTTTCGCCCGTCTTGTTGTTCTGCTTTTCCAAAGCCCTGTGCCCTTATGGGACGCCGATCCGGTCAATTCAAGCACGAAGCATTCCGGTGAACAGGAGGTTTTGCCGGGGAAGCTTTCGCGGCCGTTTGTCCGGCCGTGCTTGACGCAAACAGGCTTTTGATGTCGATACGGCGCAAAGAGGCCCCGATGAACGCTCTGCCACCAAATCCGACGGACGAAGGCCGTGCCGCGCTGATCGAACGGCTCGGAAGCCGGTCGATCGTCTTCGTCGGACTGATGGGCGCCGGCAAGACCGCGATCGGCCGCAAGGTGGCGACGATGCTGTCGCTGCCCTTCATGGACAGCGACCAGGAGATCGAAAGCGTCTCGCGCATGACGGTGCCGGAGTTGTTCGAGCGCTATGGCGAGCCGGAATTCCGCGCGCTGGAGCAGCGGGTGATCCTGCGCCTGCTGGAGAACGGTCCGCAAGTGCTGTCGACCGGCGGCGGCGCCTTCATGAACGCGCAGACGCGCGAGGCGATTTCCGCGCATGGCGTATCGGTCTGGCTGAAGGCCGATCTGGACCTGTTGATGGAGCGCGTTTCGAAGAAGCAGAACCGGCCGCTCTTGAAGAATCCCGACCCGCGTGGCGTGCTGGAGAAGCTGATGGGCGAGCGCTATCCGGTGTATGCCATCGCCGACCTGACTGTGCCGACGCGCGACGACCGCAAGGAGATCATCGCCGGCGAAGTCGTCGCCGCGCTCTGCGCCCATCTTGGCATCGACGCGATCGCAACCGGCGCTACAAGCGCCACAACTGGCGAGATTCAATCGTGAGCAATGCCGAACCGGTGAAGGTCGAGGTCGGGCTCGGCGACCGCGCCTATGACATTCTGATCGGCTCAGGGCTGTTGACGCGCTCCGGCGAGGAGATCGCGCGCCGGCTTCCCGGTACCCGCGCGGCCATCGTCACCGACGAAAATGTCGCCGCCGCACATCTCGACACGCTGAAGGCTGGGTTGGACAAAGGCGGCATCCAGTCCGCCGTCATCACGCTGCCTGCGGGCGAAAAGACAAAGAACTTCGTCCATCTGGAGGAAGTGGTCGACGGCGTGCTCGCGGCAAGGCTCGAACGCCGCGACGTGGTGATCGCGCTCGGCGGCGGCGTCGTCGGCGACCTTGCCGGTTTTGCTTCCGGCATCGTGCGCCGAGGCATGAATTTCGTGCAGATACCGACCTCGCTGCTGGCGCAGGTCGATTCTTCCGTCGGCGGCAAGACCGGCATCAACAGCGCGCGCGGCAAGAACCTCGTCGGCGTCTTCCACCAGCCCAGGCTGGTGCTTGCCGACACCCAGGTGCTCGACACGCTGCCGATCCGCGAGTTCCGCGCCGGTTATGCCGAGCTTGCCAAATACGGGCTGATCGACCGCCCGGCCTTCTTCGCCTGGCTCGAACAGAACTGGGGGCAAGTCTTTGCCGGCGGTCCGGCGCGAGTCGAGGCGATCGCCGAGGCCTGCCGCGCCAAGGCCGACGTCGTTGCCCGCGACGAGTTCGAGACCGGCGACCGCGCCTTGCTCAATCTCGGCCACACTTTCGGTCATGCGCTCGAAGCTGCCACGCAGTATGACGGGAGCCGGCTCGTCCATGGCGAAGGCGTCGCCATCGGCATGGCGCTGGCGCACCGCTTCTCGGCGCGTCTCAACCTGGCGAGTCCGGACGACGCGGAGCGCGTCGAAGCGCATCTGCGCGCCGTCGGCCTGCCTTGTCGAATGGCCGACATTCCGGGCGAGCTGCCGGACGCCGAGGCGCTGCTCGGCTTCATCACCCAGGACAAGAAGGTCTCGCGCGGCGCGCTGACCTTTATCCTGACGCGCGGCATCGGCCAGGCTTTCATCGCCAAGGACGTGCCGTCCTCGGAAGTGCTCTCCTTCCTCAAATCGAGCCATCCCGGACGGCTCGAGGTGAGCCATCCCGGATGAACGGGGCCGGCTGGATCGTCGCCGCCGTCCTTGCCGCCATCGTGCTTTTGGCGCTTTTCTTCCGCGCCCGATTGCTTGCCGCTTGCGGCTATGCGCTGCGGCCGATCGAGCCGCCGCAGCGGTCCGAGCGCAACGGCAAGGATGAAGACGGCGACGAACCCCGGCGCGAGGGCACGGCTGCCGAGGAGCGCAATCGGCTTGAGGGGCTGTTCGATCTCGACGAGCTCGAAGTGTCGGATGTCATGGTCCACCGCACCAATATGCGCTCGGTCAATGCCGACAATGCGCCGGAGGCGGTGGTGCGCGAGATTCTGCAGAGCCCGCACACCCGCATGCCGCTGTGGAAGGGCTCTCTCGACAACATCGTCGGCGTCCTGCACGCGAAGGATCTACTGAGGGCCCTCAATGAGGTCGGCAACGATTTTTCGCGGATCGACGTCATGAAGATCGCGGCCAAGCCGTGGTTCGTGCCGGACACCACCACCTTACAGGAACAGCTCAACGCTTTCCTGCGGCGCAAGGCGCATTTCGCCATCGTCGTCGACGAGTATGGCGAGGTCGAAGGGCTGGTGACGCTGGAAGACATCATCGAGGAGATCGTCGGCGAGATCGCCGACGAGCACGACATCGACATGCAGGGTGTCAAGAAAGAGGCCGACGGCTCGGTCGTCGTCGACGGCACGGTGCCGATCCGCGATTTGAACCGCGCGCTCGACTGGGACCTGCCCGACGAGGAAGCCACGACGATCGCCGGCCTCGTCATCCATGAGACGCAGTCGATCCCTGAGGAGAAGCAGGCCTTCACCTTCCACGGCAAGCGTTTCGTGGTGATGAAGCGCGAGAAGAACCGCATCGCCAGATTGCGGATACGCCCCGCCAGCGAGGGCTAAGGCGCGTGTCGATGTCCGGCGATGCCCTCAAAGTTCCTTGGTCCAACGCTCACTGAGTATCGCGCCGGTACCGGCATCGATTGCCGCCAGGCTGACATCATAGCCCCAGAGGTTGCGGATATGGCGCAGCGTCGCGTCGCGGCTCTGGCCCTCGAGCATGACGCCGTCCTTGACCACGTGCTGGAGCCGCAGATGCCGGTCGCCGAGCAGGTCGACGTCAACCACCTGGATGTCGGGACGGTTGGCGCCGATATCGTAGCTTTGCGCCAACGCCGACCTTATCTTGCCATAGCCGCGCTCATTGTGAATTGAGGCCACCTCATAGTGCGACTCGTCGGCACCGTCGGCCAGCACGAAGAGCCGCCATTTGCGGATCAGCCTTGGGCTCAGATACTGCCGGATGAAGGATTCGTCGCGATGGTTGGCCCAGGCGTCGAGCAAGGTGTCGCGCCAGTCGCCGCGGCCGGCGATGTCGGGAAACCAGTCGCGGTCCTCTGCGGTCGGCGCGGTCGAGATGCGCTGGATGTCCTGCATCATGTCGAGACCCAGCGCATAAGGATTGATGCCGGAAAAGCGCGGGTCGTCATAGGCCGGCTGGAAGACCACGTTCGAGTGGTTGCGCAGGATTTCGAGCATGGCGCCTTCGCTGATGCGGCCACGGTCGAACAGCATGTTCATGAGCGTGTAATGCACGAAGGTCGCGCAACCTTCGTTCATCACTTGGGTTTGCCGCTGCGGATAAAAATATTGCGCGATGACGCGCACGATCCTGACGATCTCGCGCTGCCAAGGCTCGAGGACGAGACTGTTCTTTTCGAGGAAATAGAGCAGATTCTCCTCCGGCAGATTGAGCGATTTCTTCCGCTCGGCCGCGTCGTCGTCACCGGCTGTTTTGGTATCGTCGCTCTCTTGCGAAGGCGGTAGTGTCCGCCAGAGATCGTTGAACGAACGCTCCTCGTATTCCAGGCGCTCGCGCAGCCCTTCGCGCTGCTGCTCGGACGACAGTCTCGGCGGCCGATGATAGCGAAACACCCCCTGCTCCATCAGCGCGTGGGCCGAATCCAGGATCGCCTCCACGGCCGCCATGCCATGCCGCTCCTCGCATCGGGCTATGTAGCTCTTGGCAAAATCCAAATAGCTCAGGATGCCGCCGGCGTCCGTCCATTGTCGGAAAAGGTGATTGTTCTTGAAGAAATGATTGTGTCCCAGCGCGGCATGCGCCGTCACCAAAGCCTGCAGGGCCATGGTGTTTTCTTCCATGAGGTAGACGATGCAGGGATTGGAGTTGATGACCAATTCATAGGCCAGACCGCGTGCGCCCTTACGGTAGAGCAGTTCGTTATAGAGGAAGTGCTTGCCGAATGACCAATGCCGGTACATCAGCGGCATGCCCACCGACGAATAGGCGTCGAGCATCTGCTCGGAAGAAATGATCTCCATCTGCACCGGGTAGATGTCGAGGCGAAGCTCTTCGAGGCCGATCGCTTCGATCTCGTCATAGACCCGGGACAGCTTGTTGAAATCCCAGTCCGACCCGGAAAACAGCAATTCGGATTTGCGCGCCTGGCTGACCATCGGCCTATGTTCCTTCGAGCCTCAGTCCTCAAGCGCTCTTGCGCAGATCAGGTTGCCTGGCGAAGAGCTCGCGGAAGACCGGGTATATGTCGGCCGGCGCGGCGATGCGCCTCATCTGGAAATTCGGCCATTTTCCGTCGACGGCGTTGTAGGCGCGCCAGAGCGATGTGCCGTTCTCGGTCGAGCCGAAAATGTGGCTTTCCCGCTCGTCGATGATCTCCACATAGGCGAAATACTGGCAAAGCCGCATCAGCTTGCGGTCGAGCAGTTCTATGCAGCGCTCGGAATCGGTGGCGAAATTGTCGCCGTCGGAGGCCTGGGCGGCGTAGATGTTCCATTCGGCGACCGGGTAGCGTTCCTCGATGATGCGATGCATTTCCTCGAGCGCGGTGGAGACGACCGTGCCGCCGCTTTCGGTGTGGTAGAAGAACGTATGCTCGTCCACCTCCTTGGCTTCGTGGGTGTGGCGGATGAAGACGACCTCGGTGCGTTCGTAGCGCCGTGTCAGAAACAGATGCAGCAGCACGAAGAAGCGTTTGGCCAGATCCTTCTCGCGCTCTCCCATCGAGCCGGAGACGTCCATCAAACAGAACATCACCGCGCTGGCGTTCGGCACCGGCTGGGGATCGAAGCGATTGAACCGGATATCGACCGGATCGACATAGGCAATTCGCCTGCGCCTGCGCTCGATCCGGTCGAACTCCTCGCGCAGGGCAGCGATGCGTTCGCTCATGGCCGTGCTTGCCGGCTTCGCTTCAAGCTCGGCAATCTGCAGGGCGATTGCGTCCAACTCCGCCTGCTTGGGGCGTCTGAGCGCGATGCGGCGCCCATGGCTGTTGCGCATCGTGCGCCCGACATTGATGTTGGTCGGCGCTCCGCTTGCCGTGAAGCCTGCCCGTCTCGGCTTGAAGCTCAGTATCTGCTTGAGATTGAGCTTGACCAGATCCGGCAGTTCGAGGTCCTCGAAGAAAAGGTCGAGCACTTCCTCGCGTGACAGCACAAAGCGGAAGTCGTCTTCGGATTCCGTGGTCCCTGGAGCCGATCCGTAGCCTCCTCCGCCGCCCGGTTTGGAGATGAGATCGCCAGGGCTGAATGTCCTGTTGCCGGGCAGGATGTGCTGGCGCCTGCCGCTTTCCTTGTCGTCGCCGAAGGTCGGTTCGCTGGTGCCCTTGCGAGGCATCGGCACGGCATGCTCGCGGTCAATGTCGGCGATACGACCTGTCCGGACGTGGTCGCGGATGCTGCGCTTGAGCTCATCACGGGCGCGCCGGAGGAAGCGCTGGCGATTGCCCAGGCTCTTGTCCTTCGGGTTCAGGCGGCGGTCGATGAAGATCGGCATGGAACCGTCCCGGCTTTGCTCAACCCGCCTTGTTCACGCGCATATACCAGTCGACCAGCCGGCGAACCTGCCGCTGGGTGTAGCCGCGTTCCACCATACGCTGCACGAATTCGTTGTGCCGTTTCTCCGTGACGCTGTCCTGCTTGGAGCCGAAGCTGATCACCGGCAGCAGGTCCTCGACCTGGCCGAACATGCGCTTCTCGATGACCTCGCGAAGCTTTTCATAGCTCGTCCAGGAGGGATTGCGGCCATGGTTGCGCGCCCGGGCACGCAAGGTGAATTTGACCACTTCGTTGCGGAAGTCCTTCGGGTTGGCGATGCCGGCCGGTTTTTCGACCTGCGACAATTCCTTGTCCAGCACCTCGCGGTTGAGGATCTGGCCGGTGTCGGGGTCCTTGTAGTCCTGATCCTCGATCCAGGCGTCGGCATAGGCGATGTAGCGGTCGAAGAGGTTCTGACCGTACTCGCTGTAGGATTCCAGATAGGCCTTCTGGATTTCATGGCCGATGAACTCGGCATAGCGCGTCGCGAGTTCCGACTTAATGAATTCGAGGAAGGCGGCTTCCGTTTCTTTCGGGAATTGCTCGCGCTTGATGGCCTCCTCGAGGATGTACATCAGGTGCACGGGATCGGCCGCCACCTCCTTGGTGTCGTAGTTGAACGTCTGCGACAGGATCTTGAAGGCAAAGCGCGTGCTGACTCCGGTCATGCCCTCGTCAACGCCGGCGGCGTCGCGATACTCCTGGACCGACTTGGCCTTGGGGTCGATCTCCTTGAGGTTCTCGCCGTCATAGGCGCGCATCTTGGTGTAGAGCGGTGAGTTCTCGTGCTCGGCAAGGCGGGTCGAGACGGTGAAGCGGCTGAGAATGTCCAGCACTTCGGGCGCGCAGGGGCTGTTTGCCAGCTCGCTCTCGCGCAGCAGCTTCTCGTAAATGTGCCTCTCCTCGGTAACACGAAGGCAATAGGGAACCTTGACCACGAGGATGCGGTCGAGGAAGGCTTCGTTGTTCTTGTTGTTCTTGAACTGCTGCCATTCCGATTCGTTGGAATGGGCCACGACGATGCCCTGATAGGGGAAGGCACCGAAATTCTCGGTGCCGTTGTAGCTGCCTTCCTGGGTTGCCGTCAGCAATGGGTGCAGGACCTTGATGGGCGCCTTGAACATCTCGACGAATTCGAGCAGCCCTTGCGTGGTCCGGTTGAGGCCGCCGCTGTAGGAGTAGGCGTCCGGGTCGGACTGGCTGAAGTGCTCCAACTGCCTGATGTCGACCTTGCCGACCAGGGCCGAGACATCCTGGTTGTTCTCGTCGCCGGGCTCGGTCTTGGCGATGGCGATCTGGCGCAGCCGCGACGGCATCAGCTTGACCACGCTGAATTTGGAGATGTCGCCCGACAGTTCGTCGAGGCGCTTGGCCGCCCAGGGCGAAATCAGTCCGTTCAGGCGGCGGCGGGCGATGCCGTATTTATCCTCCAGCAGATCGCCCATGCGATCGGGATGGAAAAGGCCGAGCGGCGATTCGAAGACCGGGCTGATCTTGTTGCCGACCTTCAGCGTGTAGATCGGGCGTTCCTCCATCAACTTCTTCAGCCGTTCGGCCAGCGAGGATTTGCCGCCGCCGACCGGGCCGAGGAGATAGAGGATCTGCTTGCGCTCCTCGAGGCCCTGCGAGGCATAGCGGAAATATCCGGCGATGCGCTCGATCGTATCCTCCATTCCGTAGAAATCGGAGAAGGAGGGATAGACCTTGATGGTGCGGTTGGAGAAAATGCGGCCGAGCCGCTCGTCCTTGCTGGTGTCGACCAGGTTCGGCTCACCGATCGCCTCGACCATGCGTTCGGGCGCCGACGCATACATGGATTTGTCTTCGCGGCAGGCCAGGAGATATTGCTGCAGGCTGATCTCTTCCTGAGCCGCGTTGGAATAAATCTCCGAAAACAGATCGAAGACGTCTGATTGGTTCTCGCGCATGGTGCTTTGCCTCGGAGCCGGTGGGCTGCCAATCGGCTCATCGCTGCATCAACTGCCGGAAAGCACTCTTTGTTCCCTTCACATGAAGGATAGCGCATGCAATCTGGCATTGACCCGGGGGATACCCGACGCGGCCGAAAATGCTCGCCCGAGAAATACGTGGTGATTGCCGGCGGAGCTTCAAGGTCCTGATTTGGTTTGCTGCCCACAAGTTGTCATTATTGATCCAATCGAGGTGCGCGGCTTGCGCCGCAACCTGGCCGGAGATGACGATGACCGATCGACGCGGCTTCATCGCGGCATGCCTTGGGGCGCTGCTGCCTGCAGGTGCGTCAGCCGCCAGGCGTCCGGGCCGGCAGGCACCGCAAGCCCTCGATTACGGTCCGGCCAAGCTCGATGTCTACGCGCCGGACAGCGCGAACCACCTGCCGGTGCTTTTCTTTGTCCATGGCGGCGCCTGGCGGTTCGGCAAACGCGGCCAGGTCGGCTTAAAGCCGGCCTTCCTGCTCGCCAATGGCTTCGCGTTCGTCTCGATCGATTACCGCATGCTGCCGGAAGCCGATGTCGCCACCCAGGCCGGCGACGTCGAAAAAGCCTACGCCTATGTGCGCGCCAACATCGCCCGATACGGCGGCGATCCCAGTCGCATCGTCGGCATGGGCCATTCGGCCGGGTGCCATCTGATCGCGCTGACCGGCATGCGCGGCGGGTTGCCCGGTGTCGCCGCGCTGATCCTGGATGATACCAGGGCCTATGATCTTGCGACGCTTTTCAGGAATGGCGGCATGGTGGGCGCCTATGCGCGTGCCTTTCCCGACCCGACACAATGGGCGGCGCTATCGCCGTCGACCTATGTCGACGGCAGGAAACATCCGCCGACCTTCATCGCCTATTCGCGCGCGCCCGAGCGAGCCGAAGCGTCGAATGCTTTCGCGGAACGCCTGCGCGCCACCGGCGCCAAAGTCACGTTGTTCGACGGCAGCGCCTATACGCACATGTCGATCAATCGCGATTTCGGTCGGGACGGCGACGCCTTGACCGCGGCTGTGTTGGCCTTCCTCAAGGCGAGCGTCGGCTGAGAGCTTACCAGCGCGTCTTCTCGCCGGGCGCCGCCGGCTCGATCGCCAGCGCATGCACGCCGGCCTTCAGTTCGTCCGCGAGCAATTCGTTGACGGCACGGTGGCGCTCGATGCGAGCCATGCCGGCAAAGCTCGGCGAAACGATGCGAACGCGAAAATGCGTCTCGCCGGCGCCGTCGAACGTCGCGTGGTGGCCGGACTCGACGTGATGATGCCCGGCGTGAAGGTGGCTCTCATTGATGACCGCTAGCCGTTCGGGCGAAAATGCCGCTTTCAGCTTGTTTTCGATTGTCGACTGTATGGACATCCGGGTTTCCCTTCCCCACATCTGCGGCATAGCCGCAAAATCTTGAATTTCGACCGCTTTTAAGCCGCGATTCAGCGGTTAGGGCGATCATCGGCGAAATGTCAATTCTTGTTTCGCACATGCGAACAGCCCATAAATGGGTGAGATGAAACCGTACCCCAAATATTTCGAGAAAATTCGAATTCGGCCGGAGAAGGACGCGGAGCTGAAGTCGCGCGCCCCGATCTGCCAGTGGGACGGCTGCAACGAAGCCGGCACGCATCGCGCGCCGGTCGGGCGCCTCAAGGAGGGCGAGTATTTTCGCTTCTGCTTCGACCATGTGCGCGAATACAACAAGGGCTTCAATTACTTCTCCGGCGTGTCGGACACTGAGATCGCCCGCTTCCAGAAGGAGGCGCTGACCGGCCACAGGCCGACATGGCGCATGGGCGCCAATGGCGGCGGGACGCGCTCGGCGCCGGATTTCGCGCAGCAGCGTTCGGGGCGGGCCGGCTACTACAACCGCATGCGCGATCCCTTCAATCTGTTCAGCGGCGGAGCACGCGAGCCGCGCGAGCGCAAGGCAAAGCCACTTGAGGCCAAGGCGCTGGAAACGCTTGGCCTTGACACAAAGGCGACTGGTCAGGACATCAAGGCGCGCTATAAGGAACTCGTTAAGCGCCACCATCCGGATGCGAATGGCGGCGACAGAGGTTCGGAAGACCGGTTCCGCGATGTGCTGCAGGCCTATCGCGTGCTCAAGCAAGCAGGATTGTGCTGAGCGGCCCCACGGTACCAAGTCGTTTTTCCAACTTTCATATGGTTGGAAAAGGCTCTAAGACCGCCCCCGGACAAAATCGATTGCCGGCGAAACGCGGCGTTTCGCCCGTGGAGACGTTGATAGTGATGAACAAGGTCGATCGCGACATCGCCAACCTGCCCGACACGACCGTGCCGGTGAAGGAGAAATTCGGCTTCGATTCCAAGATGATCGTTCCCGCCTATTCGGCGGCGACGGAGCATGTGCCGGACATCGACCCCGACTATCTGTTCGACAAGGCGACGACACTGGCGATCCTCGCCGGCTTTGCCTACAACCGCCGCGTCATGGTGTCGGGCTATCACGGCACCGGCAAGTCGACGCATATCGAGCAGGTCGCGGCGCGGCTCAACTGGCCCTGCGTGCGCGTCAACCTCGACAGCCATGTCAGCCGCATCGACCTCGTCGGCAAGGACGCCATCGTCGTCAAGGAAGGGCTGCAGGTCACCGAATTCCGCGACGGCATTTTGCCCTGGGCCTATCAGCACAATGTGGCGCTCTGCTTTGACGAATATGATGCCGGCCGGCCGGACGTGATGTTCGTCATCCAGCGCGTGCTGGAATCGTCGGGCCGCCTGACCCTGCTCGACCAGAGCCGGGTCATCCGCCCGCACCCTGCATTCCGGTTGTTCGCCACCGCCAACACGGTCGGTCTCGGCGACACCACGGGCCTCTATCACGGTACGCAGCAGATCAACCAGGCGCAGATGGACCGCTGGTCGATCGTCACCACGCTCAATTACCTGCCGCACGACAATGAAGTGAACATCGTGCTGGCCAAGGCCAAGCACTATCGCGACAGCAAGGGCAAGGACATCGTCAACAAGATGGTGCGCGTCGCCGACATGACGCGTTCGGCCTTCATCAACGGCGACCTGTCGACCGTGATGAGCCCGCGCACCGTCATCACCTGGGCCGAGAACGCCGAGATATTCGGCGACATCGGCATGGCGTTCCGGCTGACCTTCCTCAACAAGTGCGACGAGCTGGAGCGTTCGGTGGTGGCCGAGTTCTACCAGCGCGCCTTCGGTGAGGATCTGCCGGAGAGCGCCGCGA
This sequence comes from Mesorhizobium sp. CA10, assembly GCF_020165285.1. Classification (NCBI taxonomy): domain Bacteria; kingdom Pseudomonadati; phylum Pseudomonadota; class Alphaproteobacteria; order Hyphomicrobiales; family Phyllobacteriaceae; genus Mesorhizobium; species Mesorhizobium sp. CA10. The sequence goes on along the minus strand of NZ_JAIUHV010000009.1, from coordinate 78,875 downwards.
ACGTGGTGCTGGGGTAGGCGCGCGGCTGAAAAGGCCTCTAGCCTTTCAGCATGAATCGCGCAGGGAATGATCATGGCGGGTCCAGGCGACAACACGCGCAACAAGCCGAAGAACGGGTCTGAAGCCGACAGCTTCAAGCGCGCGGTGACCGTGTGCATGCGCGCCGTCGCCGGCGACAAGGACCTCGAGGTCGGTTTTGCCAAGGACCGGCCGGCTTTGGCCGGCAACCGCGCGCGCCTGCCCGAACTGCCGAAAAAAGCGTCCCGCAACGACATTGCGATCACGCGCGGCCTGGGCGATTCCATGGCGCTGAAGCGCGCCTGTCACGATCAGCGCATCCACAACAGGCTGGCGCCGGAAGGCAAGCTGGCGCGTTCCATCTTCGACGCCGTCGAGCAGGCGCGCGTCGAGGCGATCGGCAGCCGCGCCATGCAGGGCGTGGCCGACAATATCGGCTCGATGCTCGAGGACAAATACGCCAAGGCGAACCTCGTCGACGTCAGGGACAAGGCGGACGCGCCGCTCGAGGAAGCGATTGCGCTGATGGTGCGCGAGAAGCTCACCGGACGTTCCGTGCCGAAGAGCGGCGAGCGGCTGGTCGATCTCTGGCGTCCCTGGATTGAGGAAAAGGCGAGCGGCGAGCTGGACGGCCTGTCGGCCAAGCTCGAGGACCAGCAGGCCTTTGCCCGCGTCGTGCGCGACATGCTGGTTTCCATGGAAATGGCCGAGCAACTCGGCGACGACCAGGAAACCGACGACTCGGAGGAAAACGAAGAGAACGAGCAGCAGGGCGAGGAACAGAGCGAGGAAGGCGGCGAGGAGGATTCAGGCTCCGAGCAGTCGCAGTCGGAAGATGCCGAAGCCTCCGCCGACGACGAAGAGTCGGCCGAGACCGAAGCGACCGACGCCACCTCCGACGACCTGTCCGATGAGGACGACGCCGACGCCGAGACGCCGGGCGAGGCCAAGCGAAACGACAATCCGTTCCTGAACCTGCCAAAAGAGATCGACTACAAGGTATTCACCACCGCCTTCGACGAGACGGTAGGCGCCGAGGAGCTGTGCGAGGAAGAGGAGCTCGACCGGCTGCGCGCCTTCCTCGACAAGCAGCTTGCCAACCTTTCCGGCGTTGTCGGGCGGCTCGCCAACCGGCTGCAGCGCCGGCTGATGGCGCAGCAGAACCGCTCCTGGGATTTCGACCTGGAAGAAGGCTATCTCGATCCGGCCCGCCTGGTGCGCGTGGTCATCGACCCGATGCAGCCGCTGTCCTTCAAGCAGGAGCGCGACACCAAGTTCCGCGACACGGTGGTGTCGCTGGTGCTCGACAATTCGGGCTCCATGCGCGGCCGGCCGATCACCGTCGCCGCGACCTGCGCCGACATCCTGGCGCGCACGCTGGAGCGTTGCGGCGTTTCGGTCGAAATCCTCGGCTTCACCACGCGGGCGTGGAAAGGCGGGCAGGCGCGCGAGAAATGGCTGAAGGACGGCAAGCCGCCTAATCCCGGCCGACTCAACGACCTGCGCCACATCATCTATAAATCCGCCGATCATCCGTGGCGGCGCGCGCGCCGCAATCTCGGGCTGATGATGCGTGAGGGCCTACTGAAGGAAAACATCGACGGCGAGGCGCTGCTGTGGGCGCACAACCGGCTGATCGGCCGGCCCGAGCAGCGCAAGATCCTGATGATGATCTCGGATGGCGCGCCGGTCGACGATTCCACGCTGTCGGTCAATCCGGGCAACTATCTGGAACGGCATCTGCGGGCGGTCATCGAGCTGATCGAGACGCGCTCGCCGGTCGAGCTGCTGGCGATCGGCATCGGCCACGACGTCACGCGCTATTATCGCCGCGCCGTCACCATCGTCGATGCCGAGGAACTCGCCGGCGCCATGACCGAGCAGCTCGCCTCGCTGTTCGGCGAGGAGAGCGCACGTGACACGCGGCGCGGCGGATTGCGACGCGCCGGATGATCCTTTCGGGGCGGCGTGCGCGGCGGACGCTTTTCGCCTGCGTGCTGGCCTGCGCCTCACCGGCCATGGCCGCTCCGGGAACTCCCGTCGAAACAGTCGGGATTTCGGCGCCACCGATCAGCCAGTTCCATATCGGCCGCGACGAGACGCGGTTCGGGCCGCTTGAATTCGTCGGCGGGCTGGAGATGACTTCGCAGGCACGCGATTTCGGCGCGCTGTCGGCCTTTCGCTTTCTGAAGCCGGGCAGCGACTTCATCGGCGTCGCCGACACCGGCTTCTGGTTCTTCGGCACGATCACGCATGACGCCGACCGACGTCCGTCGGGCGTTTCGAACTTCCGCCTGCAGCAGATGGTCGACGCTTCGGGCCGGCCGATCAACCGGAAATGGAAGGTCGACGCTGAGGGGCTCGCGGTCAGGGACGGTATCGCCACCGTCGGCTTTGAGCGCGACCAGCGCGTCGCCCAGTTCAAGATCGATCCCGACAATATGAAAGCGCCGATCCGGCAGCTCGATTACCAGATCCCCGCCCGGGAGCTGCGCCAGAACCGCGGCTTCGAGACCGTCACCCATGCCAATCCTTATGGGCAGCACGCGGGCGGCCTGGTCGTGGTCTCGGAGAGGAGCCTCGATGAAGCCGGCAACGTCTACGCCGCCATCATCGAGGGGCCGCATAAGGGTGTCTTCACCGTGAAGCGCGATGGCGATTTCGACATAACCGACGGTGCCTTCCTGCCGGATGGCGACCTGTTGCTGCTGGAGCGCAGTTTTTCGATCGCGCGCGGGGTGAAAATGCGGCTGCGGCGCATCTTTGGCGAAAGCGTCGAGAAGGGCGCGGTCGCCGACGGGCCGGTACTGATGGAGGCCGATATGGGCTACCAGATCGACAATATGGAAGGGCTGGATGTCTGGACCCGCGAGGATGGCGCGCTGATGGTGTCGCTGATATCCGACGACAACCATTCGATCCTGCAGCGCAACCTCTACCTGGAATTCATCCTGCACCAGGATTGACGACGGCTGGCCGGTATGGATTCAGCCGTGCCGACGGGGGCGCGCCGAAAGATTACCGGCCGACGTGGCGGACTTCGTTCATCACGAAATTGGCCGCGCGCTTGCTCCGGTTGCGGATCTTGAGCGTCGCGGTGTTGTCCACGAAATAGGTATGAAGGATGCTGTCGCGGGTGCGGACTTCCGGTCCGACGGTGTCGACCGCGTGCCAGGTGTCGGTGCCGACCGCAAAGGCGTAGCCGGTGTTCGGCGAAAACGACATCCGGTGCGAATTCTCGAAACGCCCGTCCGGCATGCGCTCGGCGAAGCGGGTGCCGATATGGTTGATCGAGTCGTCCTCTGGCAGGTAGAACTGGACCGTGATCCCTTTCCATTTCGTGTCGGTATGGAAGCCGATCTTGTAGCCCGCCACGTCGCGCGTCAGCATCGGCACCGGATACATGCCGACCTTCATGAAGTCCGAGCCGAACCGGCGCTCCAAGCCCGGGGCAAGGCGGCGCATGAATGCGTCCTTCAGCTGCGGCGCATGCAATGCCTTGCCAACCAGGGACCAAATCGCCCGCTTCTCCTGCGGCAGATGGCGGATGTATTCGGGGTAGAGGTCGATCTTGATCCGCGTTGCGGTGCCGTCAGCCTTGATATTCACATTGTTGCGTCCCTTGAGCGCACGATATTCGCGCGCCTCCGGCATGGCGGCGCGCATGCGCCGATAAAGGTCCGCCGGGAAAACATCGGTCATTTCCAGATGCCAGAAAGGCTTTTCCACAAACGCGGCGCGGTTCACGGCGTCCACCATGTGAGAGACAACATGCTGCAGCGTTTGTGTGGCTGATGCTGGCGCCGCCGCGCCCTCTATGGCCGACATGGATGTCTTCTCCCCAAGCTAAAACCCCGAATCCAAATTTCTTGAATACATATATCGCCGCCTAAACGAGATGCTAACCAAAGCACAGGCTGGATTGCAACGATCCACGGAACTGATTTCGATAGCGGTTTTCTAAATCACGCAGTGAAATTGCATCAGCGCAGAGCAGCCGTGTTGCGAAGGGCGCTGTCGACGATGCTGATATGGCCGCGGGCCGATATTCAACGAACCTTGTAGATCTCGATCGGCTTTCCCGCGGTAGACTGGTCCAGTTCGAGCCACTCAGGCAGGTCGCCCCGCAGCAACGCCGCGACAAGGCCCTTCGGCGCGTCCAGAGCCAGCGATATCTCTTCCGTGTTGCCGCGGCAGATCGCGACCAGCCCGACATGCTCGCGTTCGATGACGGCGCGGGCGGCGTCCGGCGTCCCCATGAACGCGTCGAGCATGGCGAGATTGCCGCCGACATTGCGGTGGTAAGGGCCGGCCAGCGCCCGATGGCCGGTGAAGGTCAATATTCCCGAGCCGAGATTGGACGAGGCAAGCACCGTCGTCGCGGGCATCGCGGCAAGATCGTGGAAGTCGCCCGGCTTGCCGCAGGTCACGGCATGGTCGGGGTCGGAATTAACCCGCTGTGGCGCCTGCCGAACCACGGACTGCGCCGCTACCGCGACCCCGGCCCAGGTCGCGTTGAGCGAGACCAGCCACGCCATGACGATGCCGGTGGAAAGGCGCCATGAGGGCGCGGCGTCCGCCCGCAGGCGGATTCTCGCGATCCAGGCCGAGAGCGGCAGCACGGCGAAGGCGACGGAGAAAGTCGAGCCGCGCACCTGCCATAGGCTGACGCCGAAGGCGACGACGAGCAGGATGGCGGCGAGCGTTTCCTCGCGGCGCAGGCGACGGGTTCGCAGCTGAAAGCCGACCAGCAGGATCGCGATGAAGGGCGTCACATAGCGCGCAGCCATCAGCTTCGGCTGGTGGATGGCGACGCTCCAGAAGGGCTGCGCTTCGACCACGTCGGCCAGCCAATAGGTGCGGATACGTTCGTCCATGCCCGCATAGGGCGATGCCAGGCATTGCGGGAAGAACACGATCACAATGACCGCGACCGCCGCCATCAGCGCCAGCACCGAAACCAGCCGCGCCCGGCGGCTGGACGCGGCAAAGGTACTGGCGATCACGAGGCCGAAGCCGGACAATGCGGCCACGGCGAACTGGAAGGAGGAGAAGGCGTCGCATTGGGCCACGCCCCAGTCGGCGGGCCGGATGGTCGCCACGAAGACCAGGGAGGCGATGCCGGCAAATCCGATGCCGAAGCCTCGCGCCGTGCCGCGCTCCTTGTCGTCGAGGATGAACAGGACAGCGGCGCAGATGCCGAGCACCGCCACATAGGGAGCCGTCTCCATGCCGACCGCGAGTGTCAGGCCGGCGCAAATGCCCGACAGAAGGGCCGCGGGCCGCCAAGAGGGCGCTTCCATCAGAAGCCAGAGGCCGGCCGCCGTCAGAAGCAGCTGGACATTGTGGTGATCGATCACGCCCGGGCTGTAGATCACCAGGTAGAAAAGCGCCGCCGTCGACAGAATGACTGCCGGCATCGCGACATTCGCAGCGGCGAAGCGCTGCGAGGCGCGCATGAGCACGAATATGGTCAGCCCGTAGAGGAGGGTCGGCCAGATGATCTGCGCGGCGCGCTCGGCGGTGGCGGGGCCGGCACCCAGCGCTTCGAAGGCCATGATGATCAGCGCGAGCGGCATGTCCACCAAGCGCGACCAGTGCATGACGAAGCCGCCCGAGGTTCCCATCCTGTATTGGTGGAGATCGAACCAGCTTTGCCCGCCGAGCAGGTCGCGAACCTCCACCAGCCGCAGCATGCTGTCATTGTCGGCGCCGTAGTTGGCAAGGGTGGGGAAGCCGGAAACGGCGTTGATCGTCAGCACCACCAGTGTGGCGCACAGCGCAAGCAGAAGGTCGTTTTTCCAACCGGTGCCTTGCACGGTCATGCTGGTCGCAATGCCCTAGAGCAATTCCAGGAGAAGTGTGCCACGGTTTTCCGTCAGGAATTGCGTCAAAACAAAGAGATAGAGTGGTCCGCCGTTTCCGTGAAACGTCGGACCACTCTGGAGAATTTTCGCGATCCTGCACGATCGGGCGTAACAAAGCGTAAAGCCGCCGCGGCTGTGGCTGAAAGCGTCAGCCCTGATTGGTTGCGATCCAGATGACGTGGCGGGCGCCGCGCTTGCCGTTGGCCCGCGTGCTGATCTCCTCGACCGCGAAGCCGGCCTGTTTCAGCCGCCGGGTGAAGCCGCTGTCCGGCCCCTGCGACCAGACCGCCAGCACGCCGCCGGGCCTCAACGCGGTGCGCGCGGCCGCAAGGCCGGCGGCGCCATAGAGCGTGTCATTGCCCTTGTGGACGATGCCTTCGGGACCATTGTCGACATCGAGCAGGATCGCGTCCCAGACGGCTTTCTCCGCCCCTATCACCTGGCCGACATCGGCCTCGCGAATGGTGACGCGGGGATCGTCGAGACAGCCGCCGAAGATTTCCGCCATGGGACCGCGTGCCCAGTCGACGACCGCGGGGACGAGTTCGGCCACGGTGACGGCAGCGTTCCGATCGAGCGCGGCGAGGGCGGCGCGCAAGGTGAAGCCCATGCCGAGCCCGCCGATGAGGATGCTTGGCCGCTCGCGTCCGGCGATACGCTGACAGGAAAGCCTGGCCAGCGCTTCCTCGGAACCGCTGAGGCGGCTGTTCATCAGCTCGTTGGTGCCGAGCATGATCGAGAATTCAGCGCCGCGCCGCTTCAGGCGCAGCTCCTGGCCGCCATCGGGCGTGCGGGCGGAGTCAAGCTGAACCCAGGGGATCACGGCCCGATTCCACTTGCTGGGATCATGCTCCGACCGCGACCGCCGGCTGGCTCCAGCGCGCGGCGAGCAGCCGGTAGGGGATCAGCGCCACCACGGCGATGATCAGCTTGACCGAAAGGTCGCCGAGCGCCCAGGAGACCCAGCGCATCGTCTCGACCGGCAGCACACCCATCAGCGGCGCGGTCTCCAGCGCGAAGCTGTCGTTGGGACCGGCAAAGGCGAAGGCGGCGGAGAAGGCGACGCCGAAGAAGACGACGGTATCGAAGATGGAGCCGACCAGCGTGCCGACGATCGGCGCGCGCCACCAGCTCTGCCGGCGCAGCCGGTTGAAGACGGTGACGTCGAGCAACTGCGCGGCGAGAAAGGCAGCTCCCGAGGCGGCTGCGATGCGCACCAGCCGGTCGGCGGCGGTTTCGAACTCGATCAGTCCATGACGGAACAGGAAGGGCGGAATCAGGATCGAACAGGTCACCGCGGTCATGAAGCCGACGAACACCACCTTGCGCGCCACGGCCGGGCCATAGCGGCGGTTGGCGAGGTCGGTGACCAGGAAGGAGAAAGGATAGGTGAAGGCGCCCCAGGTCAGCAGGTCCGCCAACGACAGGCCACCGACTTGGCCCTGCATCGGGAACTGCACGAGGATGTTCGACGCCACGACGACAAACGCCATGGCGGCCACGAAGGGCAAATATCGCGTCAGGAAATACATTTTTTTATCCTGGGTAATGGAACCAGCCGAGCGTCATGCCGACGCTCGCTCCTGTTTCGAGCACCGGTCTGGCCGGGGCTCGAGGCGGTCGTCCCCCGCCTGAAAGCTGCTGCTTTAAGCGGCCGACTGCTCGGCCAGCTTCTTGGCGATCTGCTTCTTGAGCAGACGGGCGCGCTGCGACAATTCCTTGACGTCGGCCTTGGCCAGGAAAGCGTCGAGGCCGCCGCGGTGCTCGACCGAACGCAGCGCGTTGGCCGAAATGCGCAGGCGAACATTCTGGTTCAGCGCTTCGGAAATCAGCGTCACATTGACCAGGTTCGGCAGGAAGCGACGCTTGGTCTTGTTGTTGGCGTGGCTCACATTGTTGCCGGTCTGGACTGCCTTGGCAGTGAGTTCGCAGGTGCGGGACATCTTGTCTAACCTTCAGTTTCTAAACCTGCCAAACCATACTGCCCGCGCCGGGCGGCGCGCGGTCTCGGTCAGGCGGCCTTTGGAAAAGTTGGCGTTCCATAGTGGCATTTCACCACTGCGTCAAGCTCCGGCACGCGCCCCGTTGTCAGACACGCTCCATATAAAGGCCGGATTTCACAGTATAAGCCCATCGCGAAGGGATATGCCAGGCCGGAGCCGCTGCGTTCCGGCCGAACCGCCAGGGATCAGCCAGCCGCCATGCTCCGTCCTTCTTATGCACTTGCCAGCCTGCTTGCTGTTGCCGTGCCGGCACCGAGCTTCGCCGCCGCGCCGCCGCAGTCGTTCAAGGGCGAGTATACGGTGTCGTTTCTCGGCCTTTCGATCGCCAGGGCGACTTTCTCTAGCCGCTACCAAGGCGACAACTATGCCATTGACGGCACCGTCTCGGCCGCCGGCCTCGGCAAGTTGTTCGACGACACGAAAGGCACGATTTCCTCGAAAGGCACCATTTCCGGCAAACAGATGCAGCCGCACGCATTCCGGGCCGACTATACGTCGGGCAAGAAGGCCTCGATGGTCGATATCCGCTTCAACAACGGCGCCGTCACCTCCACGCAAGTCGTTCCCGCGCCAAAGAAGCGCGATCCGAAGAGCTGGGTGCCGCTGGGCGATAGCGACCTGAAATCGGTGCTCGATCCGATGGCCGCGACCGTCATCCATGCCGACAGCCTGGACAAGGTCTGCGGACGCACGGTCAAGTTCTATGATGGCGAGATGCGCGCCGACCTGACCTTGACCTATGCCTCCAAGGGATCGATCTCGGTGCCGGGCTACAAGGGCGACACGGTGACCTGCAAAATGGGCTTCGAGCCGGTGGCGGGCTATCGCAAGGGCCGCAAGGCACTGAATTTCCTGAAGAACAAGAGCCGCATGCTGGTGACGTTTGCACCGCTCGGCCAATCCGGCATATATGCGCCGATCCGCGCCACGGTCGGGACCCAGATTGGTCCGCTGACCATCAGCGCGAGACGGTTCGAGGCGGTAAATTAGGACAGGCGCCACCGCGCGCCGGCGGGGGAAATATGGGGCGCGCAACACTGATCGGGTTTTCGGCGGTCGCCATGTGGGCGCTGCTGGCGCTGCTCACCAACGCTTCCGGACAGGTGCCACCCTTCCTGTTGTCGGCCATCACCTTCGCCATCGGCACCTGCGTCGGGCTCGTGGCGCGGCTGGTGATGCCGGCTTCCGACCGGGGCCGGAAGATCCCTCGCCAAGTCTGGGTGATCGGCATTGCCGGGCTATTCGGTTATCATTTCTTCTACTTCACGGCGCTGCGCAATGCGCCGGCGGTCGAGGCGAGCCTGATCGCCTATTTGTGGCCGCTGCTGATCGTGCTCGGCTCGGCGCTGATGCCGGGCGAGCGGCTTGCCTGGAACCATGTCGTCGGGGCGCTGCTCGGCCTTGCCGGCACCTTCCTGATCGTCACCAAGGGCGGCGGGCTGGCCTTCGACGCGCGCTACGCCTTCGGCTATGCGATGGCGGCCGTCTGCGCGCTCTTGTGGTCGTCCTATTCGCTCTTGTCGCGGCGTTTTCCGTCGGTGCCGACCTCGATCGTCACCTGGTTCTGCGCGGCGACGTCGGCGCTGTCGCTGGCCTGCCATCTGCTGCTTGAGAAGGCGGTGCTGCCGGACAGCCTCGGACAATGGCTGGCCGTCATCGGGCTCGGCCTGATGCCGGTGGGCGCGGCCTTCTATGCCTGGGATATCGGCGTCAAGCGCGGCAACATCCAGGTGCTGGGCGCCGCGAGCTACGCCGCGCCGCTTCTGTCGACGCTGGTGCTGATCGCCGCTGGCGTCGCCGAGCCGTCGCTGCGCATCCTCGCTGCCTGCGTGCTCATCACCGGTGGTGCTGCGCTCGCGGCGAAGTCGCTGCTGATGCGCAAGCCGGCGGCGAAAGAGGTCAACGCATGATGCCGTTTCCAGGCGGCGTCGAGGCCAACGCCAACGCGACGCTTTTGTTCTCGTTCGTCGCGGCCGTGATCTACGCCTTTGCGCTCGACATGCCGCCGAAGTGGACGCGCACGGCGGCAAAGACGCTTGCCGTGGCTTTGCTGGCCGTGCTTGCCGCCATGCAGGGCGGTCCGCTGCTGCTCGTCGCGGCGCTGGCACTCAGCGCCGTCGGCGACGCCTTTCTGTCACGCGACGGCGAAAAGGCCTTTCTCAGCGGGTTGGCGAGCTTTCTCGCCGGTCATATCGCCTATGTAGCGCTGTTTTCGCAGGCAGGCGGCGGGCTCGGCCTGTTGAGCGCCGAACCCTGGCGCGGCGCGATCGCCTTGGCCATGGCCGCATTCAGCACCGTCATGCTTGCCGCACTCTGGCGCCGCGTCGGCCCGCAACTGCGCGCGCCGGTCGCCGTCTATGTCGCGGCGATCCTCGCCATGGGCATTTCGGCGCTCACCACGGACCATCCCTGGGTGATTGCCGGCGCGGTGCTGTTCATCGCCTCGGACGGGCTGCTGGCGGCCGAGCGCTTCCTGCTCGCGGCGATCTCGCCGCATCGCGTCTGGATGCGCTATGCGGTCTGGGTGCTTTACTATGCCGCCCAGTTGGCGATCACGCTGGGACTTCTACTCGCCTAGTGCGTTTCACCGTTTAACGGAAACGACGAAACGCCCTATCTCTTTGTTTTTTACACAATTCCGGACGGAAAACCGCTCACACTTTTCCTGGAATTGCTCTAGCCGGCTGCCAGCCCGGCTCGGCCAGTTCGAAAGCGGCGAAATCGAAGCCCGGCGCCACGGTGCAGCCGACCAGCGTCCACTCGCCCAGGCTGCGCGCCGACTGCCACCAGCCGGCCGGCACGACGATCTGCGGCCGCTCGCCGGCGGTAAGGGCCGTGCCAAGCACCTGCTCGATGACGGCGCCTGCGCCTTCCTCATGCATCGACAGCGCCAGCGGCGCTCCGGCATAAAAATGCCAGACCTCGGCCGCGTCCTTCACCCGGTGCCAGGCCGAAAGCTGGCCGTGCTCGAGCAGGAAATAGATCGCGGTCGAATGACCGCGCGGGCCGCCCGCGGCGTCGCGAAAGGTCTCGGCGTACCAGCCGCCCTCGGGATGCGGCTTGAGGCCTAGCGTTGCGATAATCTCGGCGGCGCTGGTCATTGGCGGCCTTTGCTGCGACGAACGTCGAGCCTTTTGGTCGACATGCGGTGGAACTAAAAATTGTCTTTGCGCTTGCGGATCTCGGCAAACACCTCGGCATCCGAGGCTTTCTCCATGCCGAGACGCTTACGGATCGCCGGGTCGTGCCAGCGCAGGAACGGGTTGGTCGACAACTCCTCGCCGATGGTCGTCGGCAATGTCGGCTTGTTGTCGGCGCGCAGCGCTTCGATCCTCGCCGCGCGCTGCTTCAGCGCCGAGTTGGTCGGGTCGACCGTCACCGCGAAACGGGCATTGGCCAAGGTGTATTCGTGGCCGCAATAGATGGCGGTTTGCGCCGGCAGCGCCGCCAGCTTCTTCAGCGATTCGTACATGACCGGCGGCTTGCATTCGAACAGGCGGCCGCAACCCAGCGCAAACAGCGTATCAGCGGTGAAGGCCACTTTCGAGGCCGGCAGATAGTAGGAGACGTGGCCGGCGGTATGGCCGGGCGTCTCGATGACCTCGATGCGTTCCTCGCCAAGGAGCACGACCGAGCCTTGGCTGACCGTCTCGTCGATGCCGGGGATCTTCGCCTTCTCCGCTTCCGGGCCGACGATGCGCAATTTGAAGCGTTCCTTCAGCGCCAGGTTGGCTTCGACATGATCAGCATGATGGTGCGTGGTGAGGATCAATGTCGGCGTCCAGCCGGTGCGCTTGACCGCCGCCAGGATCGGCGCTTCTTCCGGCGCGTCGATGATCGCCGTCTGTCCGCTTTTGGGATCGTGGACCAGCACGCCGAAATTGTCGGTGCGGCACATGAACTGCTCGATTTCGACCGGCATCGCATGTCTCCCTTTGTCGTCGCAGACATAGGGCGGCCGGCCGCCGATGTCATCCGGGTTTGTTGAACTCGGCACCTTTGTTGAACTCTCCGCCTTTGTTGAACTTGGGCCCCTTCGCAGCTACCGTCGCGCGCATGCATTCGGATATCGTCGACCTGCGTTCCTTCTATTCGACCACGCTCGGGCGCCTGGCCGAGCATTCGATCACCATGGCGCTGTCGTCCGTATGGGCGACCGTTCCCAATGAGCGGCTGGTCGGCCTCGGCTATGCGCTGCCATGGCTGGAACGCTTCGGCACCGATGCCGAGCGCGTCTTCGCCTTCATGCCGGCAACGCAAGGCGCGGTGGTATGGCCGGTGTCGGGGCCGACGGCGACGGCGCTGGTCTTCGACGAGGAGCTGCCGCTGGTCGATTCCTGCATCGACCGCGTGCTTTTGGTGCATTCGCTCGAACATGCCGAAAACCCGCGCGAGACGCTGAACGAGATCTGGCGGGTGCTGTCGCCGGCCGGGCGTGTGGTCATCGTTGTGCCCAACCGGCGCGGCGTCTGGGCGCGGTTCGAGCACACGCCCTTCGGCAATGGCCGACCGTTCTCGCGCGGCCAGTTGACCGAGCTGCTGCGGGAGGCGAATTTCACCCCGGCGACATGGAGCGATGCGCTGTTCTTCCCGCCGTCGCCGCGGCGTTTCATGATGCGCTTCCACAATGTGCTGGAGAAGGCCGGCCGGCGGTTCTGGCCGATCTTTTCCGGCGTCATCGTCGTCGAGGCGCAGAAGCGGCTCTACCAGGGCGTGCCGGTCGCGCAGCGTGCCTCTCGCCGCGTCTTCGTGCCGGTCTTCTCGCCGCAGGGGGCAACGCGGCTTGGCCGGCGTGCGGCTGATGCCGCGCCTGGCCAAGTGACGCGTTCGTGATCGCCGCGCCTTGCATCGCGCGGCAATCGTCACCCTATCTGAGGCATGCCCGAGCTAAGGCATGCTCGCTCGGCGCAGCGTTCATGACCGCAGCGGAAACCAGGAATATTCTTCATGGACGACCAGACCAATAAAAAGCCGGGGCCGCAGAAACCCGTTGTCTCGGTGGAGGCGAGCAGCCTCGCCGACCAGGTGGCGACGATCAAGCTGGGGCTGAAATCCTCGCCGGTGCGCAGGCAACTTGCCTGGGTCTCCATCGGTATCGTCGCGGTCATCGTCGCAACCTCGGTCGGACAGGTCCTGCTCAATCGCTGGAACCAGCCTTTCTACGATGCGCTGGCCCGACGCGACATGACAGCCTTCCTGCACCAGCTTCTGGTCTTTGCGATGATCGCCGGCGGGCTGCTGGTTCTCAATATCGGCCAGACCTGGCTCAACCAGATGATCCGTCTGAGGCTGCGCGAGGCGCTGACGCTCGACCTGATCGATCAATGGATGCGCCCGGCGCGGGCCTTCCGGCTTGCCAATGCCGGCGCCATCGGCGTCAATCCCGACCAGCGCATGCAGCAGGATGCCGCTCATTTGTCGGATCTGTCGACGGATCTGGGCGTTGGCCTGCTGCAGTCGTTCATTCTGCTTGTCTCCTTCATCGGCGTGCTGTGGGAGCTGTCTTCCGGCTTCGTGTTCCATGTCGGCGGCCATTCGCTGGAGATACCGGGCTACATGGTCTGGGCCGCGTTCCTCTATGCCGGCATCGCCTCGTGGCTGAGCTGGCTGGTCGGGCGTCCGCTGATCGGCCTCAACAGCGAGCGCTACACCCGCGAGGCGGAGCTGCGCTCCTCCATGGTGCGGGTCAACGAGAATGTCGATGCGATCGCGCTCTATCATGGCGAACCAGACGCCAGGCGCCGGCTCGAGCTCGATCTCGGCACGGTGCTGGGCGCCATGCGGCGCATCTTCACCGCCCAGATCAACCTGGCCTGGGTGACCGACACCTATGGCTGGATAACGGTGGTGGCGCCTATCCTGGTGGCTTCGCCGGTCTATTTCTCGGGCGACATCTCATTCGGCGGGTTGATGATGGCGGTCGGCGCCTTCAACCAGGTTCATTCTTCCCTGCGCTGGTTCATCAACAACATCGGCAGCATAGCCGACTGGCGCGCGACGCTGATGCGCGTGGCCGATTTCCGCATCGCGCTCACCGAAACCGACGCGCTGCATGATACGGAAAAACACATCCAGTTCGGCGAAAACGCCAATGGCAGCCTGACCTTCGACACGCTTCAGGTGGCTTCGCCGGAAGGCTGCACCAAGCTTGCCCAGACGGATGTCGAAATCCACGCCGGCGAGCGCGTCATGATCACCGGTGAGCCGGGCGCAGGCAAGACATTGTTCTTCCGCGCCCTTGCCGGCCTGTGGCCGTGGGGGAGCGGGCGGATCGGCCTGCCGGCCGGCGAGACCCCTATCTTCGTGCCGCGCGTGCCCTATTTCCCGGCCGGCACGCTGCGCGAGGTGCTCGATCATCCGAACGGCAAGGCCCCGGCCAGCGATGCCGAGATCGCGGCGGTGCTTGGCGAGGTCGGCCTCGATCCACTGGCAACCACTCTTGATCATCCCAGGCGATGGGAACGCGAGCTCGGCGATGACGAACAACGGGCGCTGGCTTTCGCCAGGCTCGCCTTGCGCAAGCCGAAATGGGTGATCATCGACGAAGCCCTGGATGCGTTCGACGGGCCGACGTTGCGGCGGGTGCTGGCCATGCTGCAGAAGCGCCTGCCCGAAACCGCAATCATCAATATCGGGCGGGGCCAGCACAACACCCAGTTCTTCCCGCGCGCGCTGAATATTGTGAAGGATACCGGCGCACCGGCTTTGAAGCCGGCCCGTGTCCGCGCCGGCGCGATCGAGCCGCCACCCATCGCTGCCCGCCAGGGGAAGAAATAGCTTATTTTCGCCGTGATCGCCGGGAAAATCCGCCGGGTCGTTCGAGGCTGCCATGCTTGCGATGCTCGGCCTGCTTGTGTGCCTTGCCTGCGCCGAGGCGGCGCCATTGCCGATGCCGGGCAAAGGCGCGCCGGTGGACGTGGAACTTGTGCTTGCCGTCGACATCTCGCAGTCGATGGACCAGCGTGAACTCGCCCTGCAGCGCGCCGGCTATGTCGAAGCGCTACGCCATCCCGACTTCATCAACGCCGTACGCGCGGGTCCAAATGGCCGCATAGCGCTCGCCTATTTCGAATGGGCGGGCGTCGTGCGCGAGGACGGGGCCATTGCCTGGCAGATCATCGACGGCGAGGACAGCGCCAACGCCTTCGCCGACAAGATCGCCACGCGGCCGTTCCGCAGCTTCCGCGGCACCTCGATCTCGGGCGCCCTCGGCTTCGGCGCCGGGCTCCTGGAGAGAACCGGCTTTTCGGCGCCACGCCGCGTCATCGACATATCGGGAGACGGGCCCAACAATACCGGGCTGCCCGTCACCGCAGCCCGTGACGCCGCCGTTGCTAGGGGTGTCGTCATCAACGGCCTACCTATACTGATCAGTCCGTCGCCGAGTGTCGGCCGTCTCGACCGCTACTACGCCGACTGCGTGACCGGAGGAGCCGGTTCGTTCGTGCTGCCGATCTACGCGGCGTCCGAATTCTCCACCGCCGTCCGCCGCAAGCTGGTCCAGGAAGTCAGCGGCCTGACAGACGCCAGATCCTTCCACGTCGAGGATGCGATGCCGGTCGATTGCCTGCTGGGCGAGCGCCTGCGGCAGCGGTTTTCCGATCCTTATTTCCCGGAACTCGACAGATAGCCGTCGTGGGGTTCTCAGACCGCCCGGGCGCCGTATTTGGCGCGGAACTCATCATAGCAGTCGCGCCGCCAGCGGCGGCCGACGACATAGCCGCGCAAGAGTTCGGCGGGCGAGTAGCCGAGCGACTTGGACGCCCGGTTGGCATGATAGCCCGAAAACGCCTGCGGCAACCTGCCCTTGAGGATATCGGCGATGATCTGGCGCGCTATCATGTAAGGCGGAACGTCGGGATAGCGGTCGGCGATATAAGGATGCTTGTCGATCAGACTGGCATAGGCCTCGACATAGCCATCGCGGCGGCCTGAGATCGAATTCTCCGAATTGTACTTCTTCCAGTCGATGTCCTCGGACAGCAAGGCGCCGCCGCGTTGGGCAAAGCGCAGCAGCAATTCGCGATCCTGCATGCGCGTGATGTCGCTGTCATAGCCGCCGATCGCCAGCAGCGACTCGCGCCTTGCGGTGATCGCCGAGCCGGCAATGAAGATGGTCTGCGAGACCAGGGCGCGCTGCAGCGTGCTCTTGTCGAGGAAGGCGTCGCGATTGATGCATTTGGTGCTGCGGCCGCCCTTCAGCGATACGAACGAGCTGATGAGGACTTCGAGCGAGGGGTTCCCGTCGAAGCGCGCCAGCGTCCGTTCCAGCCGGTCCGGCAGATAGACATCGTCCGAATCGAGAAACGTCACGACCGGCGCCCGCGCGCGCTCGATGCCCGCATTGCGCGCGGCATTTGCGCCGCGCCATTTGGCGCCGACATAAATCAGCCTCGGGTCGCGGATTTCGGCGAGCGCAGCGGCCGTCCCGTCGGTCGAACCATCGTCGACCACAATGTGCTCGAAGCGGGTAAGTGTCTGCGCCAGAACGCTTTCCACCGCGCGCACGACCTGGCTGCGGCGGTTGTGGGTCGGCGTGATCACTGAGATCAGCGGAACGTCCTGGCTCGACATCGGGCTGCCACCACCGGTCGGATCTAGCGTTTGTCGGATGGGTCCGATGGCTATCTTCGTGTCCCACCTCTGATTTGCGGCCGACGCTACAAAAAACCCCCCTTTGTGTCACGCCAGGCCGGCCGAGAAATGCCGAAATTAGCGGTTTTTCCGCAACATTGCGGTCTGATGGCAACACAACTGGCCTTCCTGTTGATTAGGCGGCCCGCCAACAGGAACCAACGGACGGTTTTGCCCTTGGCCCGGGCACCTGATCGTCATCGAATCCCCCGGCAGGCAGCACATGCGGGACTGGTACAATTCACCGGCCTATCAGGCGATCCTTTCGCCGCGCACCGAGAACTCGCAATCCGACGTGATCTTCGCTGACGGCGTCGAGCATCCGCATAAGGCTACGGATGTGCCTGGCTAGCGAGAAAAGATTGGCGTTAGCTGTGCCCGATATAGTCCGGCACCATTTCGACCTCGTCGCGGACAAGGCCGGCCGCCAGGCTGAAATGGCCGAAAAACGCCAGAGTATAGAACGCCAGTCCGACAATGACAGCAAACGGGATTTGCCAGAACGGCATGCCGGTCTGCCGCGCATGGCCTGTCACTCGCCGGATCGTGCGCCAAGACATAGTCCCCCAGCGCGTGAAGGATTTGACGATACGCCGAGCCCTGCCAGGTGCATGAAGCTCGACGAATTTTCGATCGGCGTCCCTGCCGGTTACCAGCGCGCGCCAAAAGAAGAACCCCCAGCCCCGCGGCGAGTAGTGGTGAACGCGTGCGTCCACGTTGACTATCTTGTGGCCTTCGCTCCAAAGCCGGTGCATCAGCAACGTGCACGAGACCTTAAAGCCGTTGTGGGCTGGAAATGGGTGACTGGATATCCAGTCATGCCGAAAGGCGATGTTGTTGGCGTTGAGAGCACGCTTCGAGGCGAATCTCTCGTCTCCCTCAGCCATCGGGAAAAACCAGATCAATGCGAAGGTTCGCGAAAAGAAGTCATCGTATGAAAGATAGGTGTGTCCATTCACACAGATGGTTTCAGGCTGGTCGACGAAGGGTTTCAGTAGAGTTGAGAGCCAGTTCCGTTCCGGAACTGTATCGGAATCGAGAAAAACAAGGACGCTCCCTTCGCACGAGGGAATGCCGTTGTTCTTGAGGTCGTAATATCTGCCGCCAGGGAACGCCGCGAAGGCCAGATCGGCAACCTGCTCCAGTTGTGGCGCTTCAGCTCCGATGCTGCTTCGCAGTGAGACTGCGTCAGTTTCGAGGCCGCCGTGCGAGATTATGACCTTCGGCTTCGGATATCCAGTAGCGGAAGCCTGGGCGATCTCGCGCGCCAAGGCCTTCAGCCCAAGGCCAATCTCGTCCCAGTCGATGGATTTAGCATTCTCCATCTCCAAGACAATAGAATAGGTGGGATGTTCAGCCATCGCGGCACAACCGGTTGATCAACCCAGTGGCTATAGTCCTAACAGCATGCTGTCAAACGATCGGGATGCAATTATGCGCTGCGAATTTGTCAGATGAGTTATCTTATCGACAAGTTGTGCGAACTGACTCGCAAAGAGCTTGATTGCATAGACGCCGGTAGAGGACCGCCCCTGTCAGCGCACGCAGTAGCTGGGCGCGGGGATCTCGCGGATAATCCGGCAGCTCCAGCAGACGTCGCCGCCGAACCATTCCAGCGGATGGCCCAGCCCGGCGGAAGCCATCAAACCTGCAAGATGACCGCTGCGCGGCGATGTGCAGACGAGAATTCCCGCCCGTATTTCGGAAAGAATATTCGGGGGGATTTCCACCACTGCCGGCGATCGACGAAAGAAACGAATTTCCGTCATCGCCTCAGCAAAAACACCGCCTGCTGACCAAAAAAATTCCAGAACCACCAAGGCATCGACAGGCCGATCTTCTGGCCGTTGGCGTCGAGCGCGGTTGCCTTCTCGACGGTCGCGCCGAGTTCCTCGCACAGGTTGACGAAGTCGCGGATGGTGCAGAAATGGATGTTGGGCGTGTCGTACCAGGAGTAGGGCAGGTCCTTGGTGACCGGCATCCTGCCCTTGACCAACAGCGAGAAGCGCACGCGCCAGTGGCCGAAATTGGGGAAGGAGACGATGGCGCGGTTGCCGATACGAAGCAGCTCGTCGAGCACCAGCTTCGGGTTGCGGGTCGCCTGCAGGGTCTGTGAGAGCACGACGAAATCGAAGCCCTTGTCGGGATAGAATTCGAGGTCCTTGTCGGCATCGCCCTGAACGACGGAAAGGCCGCGCGCCACGCATTCGTTGACGCCGCGCTGCGACAGTTCCAGCCCGCGGCCGTCGACCTGCTTGGTCTCCTGCAGGAGTTCCAGAAGCAGTCCGTCGCCCGAGCCGACATCGAGGACGCGCGAATTGGCCGGGATGAGATCGGTGACGACCTCGAGGTCGACACGCTGGGCGCGATTGACGCTCATGGCTTCGCCTCCTGCATGGCGCATGATGCCGGTCCGAAAAGTCCGCGACTTTTTGCGTTCGCTGACCTTCGGTTCGGGGTCATAGGCTGAGCCCCCTCGCGCGGGCGGCGGAGGCGATGAAGCCGTTGATGGCCGCGAACAGCTCCGGCTCATCGAGCAGGAAGGCGTCGTGGCCGCGATCGGTCTCGATCTCGACGAAGGAGACGGAAGCGCCCGCCGCGTTCAAGGCATGCACGATCGATCGGCTCTCCTCGGTCGGGAACAGCCAGTCGCTGGTGAAGGAGACCAGGCAAAAACGCGTCTTGGTGCCGGCGAAGGCGTCGGCGAGGCGCCCACCGTGATCGGCGGCAAGGTCGAAATAGTCCATCGCGCGGGTCAGATAGAGGTAGGAATTGGCGTCGAAGCGGTCGACGAAAGTCATGCCCTGATGGCGCAGATAGCTCTCGATCTGGAAATCGGCGTCGAAGCCGAAGGTCAGCGCCTCGCGGTCCTGCAAATTGCGGCCGAACTTGCGGTGAAGCGCGGCTTCCGAAAGGTAGGTGATGTGAGCGGCCATGCGCGCAACGGCGAGCCCTTTTTCCGGCCGCTTGCCGAAATCGAGATATTTGCCGCCATGCCAGTCGGGATCGGCCATGACGGCCTGCCGGCCGACCTCATGGAAGGCGATGTTTTGCGAGGAATGGCGGGCGCCAGTGGCGATCGGCAGGGCGCAGAACACGCGCTCCGGATAGGTTGCTGCCCATTCCAGCACCTGCATGCCGCCCATCGAGCCGCCAAGCACGCAAAACAGCTTCTCGATGCCGAAATGGTCGATGAGCATCGCCTGCGCGCGCACCATGTCGCGGATGGTGATGATCGGCAGGTCGAGCCCGTAGGGCTTGCCGGTCGCCGGGTTGGTCGAGGCCGGGCCGGTCGAGCCGAGGCAGCCGCCGACGACGTTGGAGCAGATGACGAAGAAACGGTTGGTGTCGATGATCTTGCCAGGGCCGATCAGCACCTCCCACCAGCCCGGCTTGCCGGTCACCGGATTGGTGTTGGCGACGTGCTGGTCGCCGGTCAGCGCATGGCAGACGAGGATGGCATTGGAACGCGCGTCGTTGAGCGTGCCATAGGTCTGGTAGGCAATCTGGAAGGGCGAGAGCAGCGTTCCGGCGTCGAGCTTCAGCGGCTTGTCCGGGCCGAACCGCAGCACCGGGCTCGACGGATGGTCGGCCTCGTCGTTGGTTCTTGCAGCACGCTGAGCGGCCATGTCCGTCCTCATCCTGTCCCGCATCGGTCTCGTCCCGATGCGGTGTCCGGCCGGCAGCGGACAATAAAAAACCGGCATTGCCGTCGCAAAGCCGGTTACAGGTTGCAAACGGCCCTTTAGCGAGTTGTTTAACGTGGCTGCAAGCCGACCGGCCAAATCACCACGGGAGTCTGGCAATCCTTCTAGGACCAGCGCCGCGCTTCGTCAACGGGTGGCCTCCTCGCGACCGGATGCGGGTGCCAGGCGCCGCCACTCGACATTCCAGCCCGTGGCCTGTATTTCCGCTGCGGCCTTGAAGGCTTTCTCGACGGATTTGTGACATGAAGCAGGATCAGCCCCGTCCGACGCCCCGCGCGGGCATCATGGACATCGAGGCCTATGTGCCGGGAAAAAGCACCGCGCCGGCCGGCGTGACGAAGGTCTATAAGCTGTCGGCGAACGAAAACCCGCTCGGGCCCTCGCCGAAGGCGATCGAGGCCGTGCGCGAAGTGGCGGCGAAGCTCGATGTCTATCCCGATGGCACCGCCCGCCGGCTGCGCGAGGCGATCGCCGAGGTGCATGGGCTGAATCCGGCCAACATCATCTGCTCCAACGGCTCCGACGAGATCCTGGGGCTGCTGGCGCAGACCTATCTCGCGCCGGGCGACGAGGCCGTGTTCACCGAGCACGCCTTCATGGTCTACAAAATCTATATCCAGGCGGCGGGCGCCAAGCCGGTGGCGGTGAAGGAGACCGAGGAGCGCGCCGACATCGACGCGATTTTGGCCGCGGTGACGCCGGCGACGCGGATCGTGTTTCTCGCCAATCCCAACAATCCGACGGGCACCTATGTGCCGTTCCAGGAAGTGCGCCGGCTGCACGCTGCATTGCCGAAGAACGTGCTCCTGGTGCTCGACGCGGCCTATGCCGAATATGTGCGGCGCAACGACTACGAGGCCGGCATCGAGCTCGCCGGCAGTTCCGAGAACGTGGTGATGACCCGCACCTTCTCCAAGCTCGGGCTCGGCGGCGCGCGTATCGGCTGGATGTACGGGCCGGCGCATATTGTCGATGCGATCAACCGCATTCGCGGCCCCTTCAACGTCAACGCTACAGCGATTGAGGCCGGCATCGCCGCGATCCGCGACCGCGCCCATATCGAGCGCAGCGTGGCGCATAACGAGAAATGGCTGGCCTGGCTCAGCGCCGAGCTGACCGGGCTCGGCCTGCGCGTCACGCCCAGCGTCGGCAATTTCGTGCTGATCCATTTTCCCGACGGCAACAAACATTCGGCGGCGGCGGCGGACGATTATCTGAGCGCCCGCGGCTACATCCTGCGCCGCGTCACCGGCTACGGCTTCCCCAATGCGCTGCGCATGAGCGTCGGCACCGAGGAAGCCAATCGCGGCGTCATCGATGCGCTGAAGACCTTCCTGAAAAGCTAGACACCATGGCATCACCGATGTTCGAGAAAATAGCGCTGGTCGGCATCGGCCTTATCGGCTCGTCGCTCGCCCGCGTCATCCGCCGTGAGGGCCTGGCGCACCATATCGCCATAGCGACGCGCAGCGCTTCGACGCTCAAGCGTGCCGAGGAGCTTGGCCTTGGCGATTCTTACAGCACCGACGCCAGCCAAGCGGTGCGTGACGCCGATCTCGTCATCGTCTCGGTTCCGGTCGGCTCTTCCGGCGAGGTTGCGGCCGAGATCGCGCCTGCGCTGAAGAAGGGCGCCATCCTCACCGATGTCGGCTCGACCAAAGCCTCCGTCATCGCGCAAATGCAGCCGCATGTGCCCGAAGGCGTGCACTTCATCCCCGGACATCCGCTGGCCGGCACGGAAAAGTCCGGGCCCGATGCCGGCTTTGCCGATCTCTTCGAGAATCGCTGGTGCATCTTCACGCCGCTGCCGGGCACCGATCCCGCGGCGCTCGAGACGCTTTCGGAATTCTGGCGGCGCTGCGGCTCCAACATCGACACGATGGACCCGCAGCACCACGACATGACGCTCGCGATCGTTTCGCATCTGCCGCATATCATCGCCTACAACATCGTCGGCACGGCGGACGATCTGGAAGCGGTGACCAAAAGCGAAGTCATCAAATATTCCGCTTCCGGCTTCCGCGACTTCACCCGTCTTGCCGCCTCCGACCCCACCATGTGGCGGGACGTGTGCCTGCACAACAAGGACGCGATCCTGGAGATGCTGGCGCGTTTCTCGGAGGATCTGGCCTCGCTGCAGCGGGCGATCCGCTGGGGCGACGGCGAGAAGCTGTTCGACCTCTTCACCCGCACCCGCGCAATCCGCCGTTCGATCATCGAGGCCGGCCAGGACATCGATGTGCCGGATTTTGGCCGCCAGGCGGTCGAGCACCCGGCCAAGCCTTAGGCTTTTCCCTCGTTCTCTGGCGTGGATTGACCTGTCAGCCTGGGCAGGCGCATGCGATGGAGATTGGCCGAAACGCCCATCGCGATCGTCATCCACGGGCGGAGCAAGGAGCGAAGCGACGCGCGCAGACCCGAGGATCATTCCGTGACTTCCGAGCGCTGTCGCGGTGCAGAATTCTGCTCCGCCGCATTCCATGGCTCAGGTCACGGAATGGATCTCCGCGACGCCGCTTCGCGGCTGCTCCGCCCTGGAATGACGAGGTTGAGCGACTTACGCCAACCCCAGCGTTTGTGCCGATTTCGCGGAAATAGCGGAGATACTCTTGCGTTCTAGCCCTGGGCTGGCGGCCAGTGCGCCGCCATCATCGCCAGCGTTTCGGCCCGATCCGGCGCGCCGAGGCGGCCGCCGAAGCGCAGGCATTTGAGCGCCGCGGCGGCGCTGGCAAAGCGCAGGGCTTCCTCCATGGGCATGGCCTCGGCGAGGCCGACGGCGAAGGCGCCGTGGAAGACGTCGCCGGCGGCGAGCGTGTCGATTGCCTTGACCTTCGGCGCCTCGACATGGCGCACGTGCCGAGTCGCGCGGTCGTGCCACCAGGTGCCGGCCGCGCCGCCGGTCACCGCGACAAAGGCATCGGTGCGCGAAGCGAGGTCGGCGCAGGCGCTTTCGGGGTCGAGCGCGTGGCCGCAGACGATGCGCGCCGCCGGTTCGGAAGCGACGATGTGCGAGGCCAAGGGCAAGAGCCGCTCCAGCACCTCGATCGGCGCGGTGTCGGCGTCGAGGATCGCCGGACGGCCGGTCGATCTGGCCGCGCCCAGAGCCAGCGCCGCGGCGCCCGGCCAGCGGACATCCACCAGCACGGCGTCGAAGCCGGAGAGGTCGGCAAGCGGCAGCGCCTCCGGGTCGGCTTGCGCCTTTTTGTCGTAGAAGGGGACGATGATGCGCTCGCCATGCGCATCCACCAGGATCGCGGCCAGCGCCGATCGCGCGCCGGGAACCCGGCGGATTAGGCTGCAGTCGATACCTTCGGCCTGAATGTCGGCGATAAGCTGGTCGCCGACCGGATCGTCGCCCGCGCTCGCCCATAGCGAGACTTCGGCGCCGAGACGCCGAGCGGCGCAGGCGGCGCTTGTCGCCATGCCGGAAGCGATCTGGACGCCGTCGCTGGCGATGAACTTGCCTTGATGCGCGGGCAGCGTTTCGACGCGAAGGATCGTGTCGAGGGTGAAGGCGCCGACGCTGAGCAGTCTGACCGGCTGCGGCATCGTTGCTTTACTCTTCTCAGTCGGCATGATCTCACCCGAAAACCGGTCCCCACCTTTTGCTATGCTGACCTTCGGTTCGGGACCACGCTCTATTCAAGCGGCTTGACCTTGCCGAGCGGGATGAAGCCCAGCGAAGCCTTGCCCTTGACGATCTTGAGCGGCAAGGAGGGTTCCTTGCCAAGCATGGCAATGGCAGCAAAGCCCTGCCCGATCTCGTTTTTGTGTTCCGGCATGGCGCCGCCGAGGATGGCCGCCACCGCCTTGGGATCATTGAGCTTGATCGTCAGGTTTGCGTCGACCAGCCCTTCCGCGTCAACGGAGACCGGTCCGGAAACGGTGATGCGCGCCGTGCCGGACGACAGGTCGAGCTTGGCGATCTCGATCGACTGGCCGCGCAGGCTCTTCGGGGGCGCTGCCATCAGCGCCACGCCGTTCTTCAGCGTCACGTCGCCACTGCCGTCCAGCGCCGGAAGTGCGCGCCCGTCGATAGCATCTGCGTTGATCTCCAGGTCGCCGAAGCTGCCGACATAATTGATGTCCTGGCCGGCCGGCTGCAATTGGCCGGCCGCCTTGCCGGCGCTGAACAATTGCATCGGATCCGTGTCGTCCTGCGGGTCGGTCTGACCGTTCAGGCCTTCAGCCTGCACGGAAACGCTCCTTGGCAACGGCCACCACACTTTGACATTGGCCTGCAACCGGTCCCAGTCGATCCAGAGCGGCGGCATTCCGGGCGCCGTCGTTCTCAACGGCCCGCGCAGGTCGGCGACCGGCGACAAGGGGCCGGCGATCCAGGCGACGGCGTTGAAGCTGCCGGTGGAGGCGGCGACCTTCCTGGTGTCGTCTTCATAGGCGATGTTGTCGCAGGAGACCGTGAAGCTCATCGGGTAGCCGCTGACGGTCAGGTTGGCGCAGCCGGCGGCGATGCCTTTGCTGCCCAGTCTCGCCACCGCCTGATCTGCCTCGGTCTTGAGCCTGTCGGCGAGATAGAACCAGCCGCCGCTATAGGCGGCGAATAGCACGACAAGGAGTGCGGCAAGCCAGAACAGCCGGCGGCGAAGTTTGGGCGATCGCTCATCACTTGACGTCATGCTGCGGCTCTCGTTAACCCGGCGAGCGGGCATTTACCAATACGCAAACAAGCGGGGGCCAGAAGAAGCACCTCGGCGGTGCGGTGTCGTTCACTCGAATGCGATCAGGCTTGGCGATATGGGCGATTTTTGGGTTTTTGGCTACGGGTCGCTGATCTGGCGGCCCGGATTTGCCCATGTCGAGACGCGTCGCGCCCGGCTCTACGGCTATCGCCGCTCGCTTTGCGTCTATTCCTTCGTGCATCGCGGCACGCGCGCGCGGCCGGGCCTGGTGCTCGGCCTCGACCGGGGCGGCTCCTGCGTCGGCCTCGCCTACCGTGTTCCCGGCAATTTGCGCGACGAGGTGCTTTCCTATCTGCGCGAGCGCGAGCTGGTCACCAGCATCTATCTCGAACGCATTCTCGATGTCCGGCTGGATGGTGGAGGCGCGGTCGAGGCGGTCGCCTACACCGTCGACCGCCGGCATGAGCAGTATGCCGGCGCGCTCGACGCCGATCACGCGGCCAGGATCGTTCGCGGCGCGGTCGGCCAATCCGGGCGAAACGAGGACTATGTCTTGAGCACACTTGAGCATCTCGAGGCGCTCGGCATCCGCGATCACTGGCTGGAGGAGGTGGGCCGTCGGGTCGCGTCTTCGTGACGCGCATTTTCGGCGGAATAATTTCGCCTCCAATGCTCTATCTATTTGTTTTTACACAATTCCTGACGCAAAACCGCGACGCAGTTTTGCTGGAATTGCTCTGGTCCGATCAAAAAACAAAACCATGCCTTTGACCTCGCCCGGCCGCGACCTAGCTTAGCGGCATCCCATCCTTGGGCGTCAGGCCCGTTCCAGCATCACGGAGATCAGTCTTGCAGAAACGTCGTCTCGGTCGCACCGACCTTTCCATCGCGCCGCTGGTCTTGGGCGGCAACGTCTTCGGCTGGACCGCCGACGAGAAGACCTCCTTCGACCTGCTCGACCGGTTCATCGCTGCCGGCTTTAACGCCGTCGATACGGCCGATGCCTATTCGCGCTGGGTTCCCGGCAACAAGGGCGGCGAATCGGAAACGATCATCGGCAATTGGATGAAGAGCCGCGGCAACCGCGATCAGGTCATCGTCATCACCAAGGTCGGTTCGGACATGGGCCAGGGCAAGCGCGACCTCTCCGCTGCCTATATCGAAAAGGCGGTCGACGCTTCACTGAAGCGGCTGCAAACCGATGTCATCGACCTCTATCTGTCGCACTGGCCGGATCCGGCCACGCCTTACGAGGAAACGCTCGGTGCCTATCAGCGGCTGCTCGAAAAGGGCAAGATCCGCTATCCCGGCTGCTCCAATCTCGATGCCGGCCAGCTGCGAGCCGCGCTCGACGTCGCCAGCCTGCGCAGCCTGCCACGTTACGAGGTGCTGCAGCCCGAATACAATTTGTACGACCGCTCGTCGCTCGACGGACCGTTGCTCGACCTCTGTAAGGCAGAGGATATCGGCATCATCACCTATTTCAGCCTCGCTAAGGGATTCCTGAGCGGCAAATACCGCAGCAAGGCCGATCTCGGCCAGAGCGCGCGCGGCGAAGACGTCGCCGAATATCTCAACGAGCGTGGCATGCGCATCCTTTCCGCGCTCGATGCCGTGGCGGAGAGTCATTCGGCCAAGCAGGCGGAGGTGGCGCTGGCCTGGATCATCGCGCGGCCGGGCGTCACCGCGCCGATCGCCAGCGCCACGACCCTGGCCCAGATGGATAGCCTAATCCGCGCCGCGTCGCTCAAGCTTTCGGCCGACGATATCGCGGCATTGGACCGGGCCAGCGCCTGAGACGGGCGCTGCGCACGAACGTCCAAGACGGCCATGACGATCCCTCCTAAATCCTGTCGCATCGCGGCGGCAGGAGGGTTCGGCATGGCCGATGGCATCTTGAACGAGGCGCAGACCTGGCAGCAGGTGCTGGCGCTTATCGTGGCGGCGACGGTCGTCATGGGCAGTCCGGGACCTGCGACGATCAGCGTGACCGCCGTCGGCGCGGCTTTCGGTCTGCGTCCTTCCCTGGGTTACACGTCTGGCGTGGTGCTCGGCACGATCGCCGTGCTTCTGGCGGTGGCGGGCGGGATTTTCGGCATGCTGACCTCGGTGCCGGGAGTGGCGCCGGTGCTGGCGGTCGCTTCGGCAGGCTACATCCTTTATCTCGCCTTCAAAATAGCGACCGCGCCGCCATTGGCGGAGCGCGGAAGCACGGCGACGGAGCCTGATTTCCTTGGCGGTTTCATGCTCGCCGTCGCCAATCCGAAAGCCTATGTGGCGATCGCGGCGGTTTTCGCCGGCGCCGCGTCGCAGGCCGATGCGCTCGGCGTCTCCACCCGGCTGCTGGTGCTTGCCGCGATGATCGTCGCCATTCACGTCGTGTGGCTGCTTGCCGGAACGGCGTTCGCGCGCGGCCTGCGCCATCCGCTGGCCTCGCGGATCATCAACCTGGTGTTTGCCGCCACGCTGGTGCTGACGACCCTGCTGGCGGTGCTGCGGTAGCCGATCAGGTCTTCGCGGTTACGCCGAGTTCCGCCAGCCGCTTCACCGCCGTCGGCGGCATGGGCGGCGGGTTCGGCGCCTGCGCCGCTTCGATAAGCATCTGGTCGCAGGCGGCCTCGGTCTCGCCGATCAGCCGCTGCATGAATTCCTCCTTGCCGAGCCCTGGCGGGATCGGCGGCAGGAAGCGGGCCTTGATGGTGCCGGGATAGCGCAGGAACTTGCGGCGCGGCCAGTAGAGGCCGGCAACATGGGCAACCGGGACCACGGGAACGCTGAGCTGCGTGTAAAGCTCGACGATGCCGTATTTGTAAGACGGCTCGGCACCCGGCGGGCGGCGGGTGCCTTCGGGATAGATGATGAGCTGGCGTGGATTGCGGTTCATCTCCTGCCTGGTCGCGACGACGACCGCCTTCAGCGCTTTCGAACGGTTGCCTCGGTCGACCGGGATCATGCGCATCTTCAAGATGTACCAGCCGAAGAACGGGATCCAGGTCAGCTCGCGCTTCAGGATGTAGAGCGCGTCGTCAAGATAGGGAAAGAAGGCGATCGCATCCCAGAAGGACTGATGCTTCGGCGCCAGGATGAAGGAGCCTTCGGGCAGGTTCTCGACACCCGTGATCTCGCTCTTCGTCGCGGCGATCTTGTCATAGAGCCACATCGAGGTGCGCGACCAGAATTTCGGCACGAACCAGGCGCGGTGGCGCGGCGACAGGAAATAGAAAGGCGTCCAGAAGATCATCTGGACGATCAGGCTGAGATAGAAGACGAAGTTGAACGCCAGCGAGCGGATGATGAGCATGCAAGGGGCCCGTGAGGAAGTGTGCGTTGGTTACACCAAGCGGCGGCAAAAAGGAAACGCCGCCATTGTCGAATGGTGCCGCTAGAGTGACCGAGCCAGCCGTTCCTTGAGACGCGGCGCGGCGAAATCGAGGAAGGCGCGCAGCTTTACCGGTAGCCGGCCCTGGCCGGCATGGACGAGGCTCACCGGCCAGGGCGGCGGTTCGAAGGCCTGCAGCACCAGCCGCAGCGCGCCGGCGCGCACCGCGGCATCCGCCTGGTAGGAGAGCACTTTCGTCAGGCCGAGCCCGGCAATCGCGGCATCAATGGCCGCTTCGGCGGTGTTGACTTGCAGGCGCGAGCGAACAGGGATTGTCGTTTCCGTCTTGCCGGTTCCGAAGCTCCATGCCGCGGGAGCGGCGAGACCTTCGAAGGTGACACAGTCGTGGCCGGCAAGGTCTTGCGGGGTCGTCGGCGTGCCATGCAAGGCGAGATAGGCGGGGCTTGCGCAGACGATACGGCGGATCGAGCCGACGCGGATCGCAACCATCGCCGAATCCGGCAGCTCGCCGATGCGCAGGGCGAGATCGATATGCTCCTCGACCAGTTGGGTGATCCGGTCCGACAGGGTCAGGCGGACATCCACTTGCGGGTAGACGGCGAGAAAGTCGGCGATCACCGGCAGCACATGCAGGCGGCCGAACACGACCGGCGCCGTGATGACCAGCTCGCCGGTCGGGCTCGAATATTCGCCGGCAGCATCGCGCTCGGCCTCGCCCACCTCGTCGAGGATGCGACGGCAGGCGGCAAGATAGGACTGGCCGGCATCGGTCAGCGTCAGGCGCCGCGTCGAGCGGTTGAGCAGACGCGTCCCCAAATGCTTCTCCAGTTCGGAAAGCTTGCGGCTCACCGTCGGCAGCGGCACGCCAGCGCGCTTGGCTGCAGCGGAAAGGCTGCCGGCCTCCACCGTGGCAACGAACAGGGACATAGCGTCGAGGCGGTCCATTATTCTTCCGAAATATGGAAAGATAGATTGCAAACATGCTCTCTACATCCGGTTTTCGGAAGAGCCTAATTGATGTGCGATCCTGTCCGCGGAGCGCCAGCATGAATGAATTCACCAGCGACGTCGCCTTCACACCTACCGTCAAGGCCATCCAGTCCCGCAAGGGGTCGCGCAATTCCTATGCGCGCGTAGAGCAGCACGGCGGCTGGCGGGCAACGATCGCTCCGGATCTTGCCGCCTTCATCGAAGCACAGACCAGCGTGTTCCTGGCGACGGCCAACGCTGAAGGCCAGCCCTACATCCAGCATCGCGGTGGGCCGGCCGGTTTCCTCAAGGTGCTGGACGAGCACATGATCGGCTTTGCGGACTTTTCCGGCAATCGGCAGTTCATCACCCAGGGCAATCTCGAGGACAATGACCAGGCCTTCCTGTTCCTGATCGACTATATGCTCCGGCAGCGCATCAAGATCTGGGGCAGGGCGCGCGTCGTCGAGAATGACCCGGAGCTGACGGCGAAGCTGATGCCCGCGGACTACAAGGCGCGGCCGGAGCAGGCGATCCTGTTCACGGTCTCCGCCTGGGATGCCAATTGCCCACAGCACATCCCGCAGCGCTTCGAGGCGGCGGATGTCGCGGCCGCACTTGCCGAGCGCGACCGGCGCATCGCCGGCCTGGAGCAGGAGATTGCGCGCCTGCGCACGTCAGGCGAAGTCTAATTCTTCACCACCGTCGAGGCTTCGGCGAGCGCGACGCCTTCGGGCGTCGCGCGCAGCGGAAGGAAGCCGCGCGCCAGAGACAGCACATATTTGCTGTATTCGGTGAGCAGCACACGCAGGGCCTCCGGCTTGGTCAGCCAGCCGCCGTTGCCGAGATTGGTATTGACCACCGGATAGGGTTCCAGGCGCGCGCCATGCAGCAGCCGGCCCATCTCGAGCAAGCTGCGCGGCATGTGGTAATTGTTGGTGACGATGATGATGCTGCCATAGGCGTGGTTTTCCACCCATTTGGCGCTTTCCTCGGCATTGCCGATGGTGTCGAGCGCGGCGTGGTCGATATCGACGCAACAGGAAAAGAGCTGTTTGTCGCCGCCCATCGCCGCCTGCAGCTGGCGCTTGGTTGCCGACGGATGGACGCCGCTGATCAGCAGCCGTTCGCCCTTGCCGGAGGCCAACAGGTCCATCGCCGCGTCGAGCCGCGACTGCCCGCCGGTCAGCACGATGATGGCGTCGGCCCTGGCCGGATTGGCCGGAGTCGTCATATGGCTGACCTTGTCGGCAAACCAGCCGAAGCCGCCGGCAAAAAGCACCAGCGCGGCGAGAACCACGAAACCGCAGACGCGCAGGGCGAGCCTCAAACGACCGAACCCGGCGAAGGCAGCGCTGCGCACACGCATCGCCGGCATTCGTCCAGCCGTCTCGATCGAATCCCGCGCTTCCATCATCCCCAGGTTAATCCTGAAAGCCTCTAATGGTTAACTCCGAAATGCGGCCGTTGATAGGTGAGACGGCGCACATTGCGTTACGGCAGGTATCCCGCGTGTGATCATTGTCTTGTTCGTTTATAGCGCTTTGCGCCGGTTTCCGGATTGATCTCATGGGTCAGCCCGCATCCGGCTGGCGAACGTCGATGTCGCTGAGATAGGCGACGACGGTCGCATGCGAGGTGGCCGCGGTCAGCGCGCCGATCACCAGCACCATCAGGCCGACGCCGAAATAGCCGGCTGAGCCGATGGCGAAATTGCCGAACAAAGCGGTTGCCTGGTCGGCCTGGGGCGTCGCCATGTTGCGCGACGACCACCAGGAAAAGACGATGAAGACGGCGATCGCCAGGGCGCCGCCGGCGGCCGCGCCCTTCATGCCGGTGACCAGGAAATGCCAGCGGAATTCGCGCGCGATGAAGCGCGCTTCGGCACCGACGAAATGCAGCACCTCGATGATGTGGCCGTTGCCGGCCATGGCGCCGCGTGTGGCGAACACCACCGTCAGCACGGTTGCCGAGAGCATCAGCACCAGAACGGCAATGCCGATCGTCACGGTCGTGCGCGCCATGGCGACCAGCCGGTCGACCCAGGTGCGGTGATCGTCGAGTGCCGCGGTCGGTATTTTCGGCGTGATGGCGGCGCGCATGGCGGCAAAATCGGGCGGGCTGGCCTCGTCGATGGTGACGATGATGAGGCGCGGCACCGGCAGCTCGTCAATGTTGAGGCCGCTGCCCAGCCACGGTTCCAGAAGACGCGCGGTCGCGTCGCGGTCGATGATCTTGGTGCCCTTCACGCCGGGGAACTCGCTGGCGATCTGCGAGGCCTGCGCAAGGGCCGCCTCCATGCCCAAACCGTCGGCCGGCTTGATCTGGATCGTCGCCTCGCGCGATATCTGGTTCTCCCAGACGGAGGCGGTATCGCGCACCAGCGTCACGGCGCCGAAGGTGAGACAGGACAGGAAGGTCATGATGGCGATGACCAGCACCAGCGCCCGTCCAGCGATGTTCTGCGCCGGTACGATCGGCGCCGTCTTGCGCTGGACACGCCGGACCGTCGTCTTGTCGAGCGTTTCGTGCTGGAGGTGATCGGCCGGGAGGTCAGTCATAAACGTCCAACCTTCCACCGGCCAGGATCATGCGACGCGCATCGACCTGTTCCATCAGGCCGAGGTCGTGGGTGGCGATCACCACGGCGGTGCCTAGCCGGTTGAGCTCGATGAACAGTCTTAGCAGCCTGCGCGCCAGCGGCGGATCGACATTGCCGGTCGGCTCGTCGGCAAGCAGGATCTCCGGCTGTTCGATCAAGGCCCGGGCTATCGCGGCGCGCTGCTTCTCGCCGCCCGACAGCACCGGCGGCAGCACATGCATGCGGTCGCCGAGCCCGACCCATTTCAGCAGCTCGGTGACGTCGGTGCGGTAGCTCGCTTCCTCGCGCCCGCGCACGCGCAGCGGCAGCGCGACATTCTCGTAGGTCGTCATATGGTCGAGCAGGCGGAAGTCCTGGAACACCACGCCGATGCGGCGGCGCAGCAGCGGCAGCTCGCCGCGCGAAATGCGCGAGCGGTCCTTGCCGAAGATGGTGATCAGGCCGCGCGTCGGCTTCAGCGACATGAACAAAAGGCGCAGCAAGGTCGTCTTGCCGGCGCCCGAAGGGCCGCTCAGGAACTGGAAGGAGCGCTCCGGAATGTGCAGGGAGATATCGCGGAGGATCTCCGGACCCATGCCATAGCGGAGGCCGACATTTTCGAAGCGGATCACGTTCGGCGACCTGGAAACTCTCGGCGGCGACGCGCCACAATCTATCTTAACAGACCATCGGCCGGCATGGTTAACCAGCGGTTAATTTTGCAACGTCCAGCATGCATCAAAGCCATTCCGGTGGGGAAGCGTTAACCAATTCCGTTTACGCAAAAGAAACGAAGACTGCACTGGTGCCGCAATGGCTGACGAGAGAACCGCGCGCCCTGTTTCCGGCGAAATCATGACCGGCACGGCAACAAATGCCGCGCCGGGACGCGTCATGTTCGATGCGGCCGACATCGTCGATGCCGATTATGTGGTGCTGCCGCGTTTTGCCGCTCATCCAGAATCGGCACCGCCGCCGCAGATGCCGTCGACGCCATCGATCGGCGGCATGGGCATGCTACGCAGACCAGAGGCGGCGCCGTCGCGATCCTCGCGTGGCGGCCCGTTGTTCTGGATAGCCGGCGTCGGCATAGCGCTCGCATCCTTCTGGGTGTCGGGTGGTCATGCGCTGGTCCGGCAAAGCCCCTTTTGGACGACCGCCGCGCCGGCGAGCGCGCTCACCATCTCCGGCGTGACGTCGCGCATCGATGCGTCGGGATTGAAGCCGGTGCTGTTCGTGGATGGCGAGGCGGCGAATGACGGGATGAAGTCGGAAACGCTGCCGCCGCTCGAAATTCGCGTCACCGATAGCAACGCCAATATCATCCGCTACAGGCTGGGGACGTCGAACCGTTCGCTGGGCCCGGGCGAAAGATTCGGCTTTTCGAGCCGCCTCGATGTGCCTAAAGACGGCGTCAGGACAGTCTCCGTAATCTTCGCCGGCTAGGTGTGTCGATATTCAGGTGAGGCCGGCCTGCGAACGATGCCTTCCTTCGCTTCCGGCCTTCGCCGGCCGAAGCACTTAGGAGTGGCGTGGCAGTCAAATTGAGGCTATGGCCGGCGTAGGCCGGTGCTCACGTACTTCAAGTACGCTCCACTCCGGTTCTCGGAAGCCATCGTTCTCGACTCGGCCTGACCTGAATCTCGACACACCTAGCGCCTGGCGGCCTAGGTGGTTTTGAAGGACAAAAGAATGCCAGTTGTACGCGGCAAGGACATCGAGGTCCTGTTTTCGGCGTCGGCGATCGCGCGCCGCAATCTCGAACTCGCCAAGGAAATCGCCGGGCGCGATTACCACGACCTGCTGGTGATCTCGATCCTCAAGGGCTCGTTCGTCTTCGCCGCCGATCTCATCCGCGCCATGCATGATGTCGGCCTGTCGCCGGAAGTCGAGTTCATCTTCATCTCCAGCTACGGCGCCGGCACGACCAGCGGCGAGGTCAGGGTGCTGCGCGACATCGACAACGAGGTCGCCGGCCGCGACGTGCTGTTGATCGACGACATACTCGAATCCGGCAAGACGCTTTCCTACACCCGCGACCTGATGCTTTCGCGCGGCGCCAAGAGCTGCGCCATCGCGGTGCTGCTCGACAAGCGGATGCGCCGCCAGACCTCGCTCAACGCGGATTATGTGGGCTTCGACTGCCCGGACTATTTCGTCGTCGGCTACGGCATGGATGTGGCCCATGCGTTCCGCGAGCTGCCATTTGTCGGGGTGGTGAAAGGCGACGCCTGAGAAGGCGGCGCCATTCCGAAAAGCCGCCGATCGTTAGAATTTTCAGAAAACATCAACGTTTCGGCGGCATCTATCTCGGCATGGCAAAGCTTCTGATCGTCGAGGACGATGAGTCCGTCCGCACCCTCGCTGCCCGCGCGCTCGAGCGCGATGGCCACAATGTCACCATCGCCACCGACGGCGCGCAGGGGCTGGACATGATCCGGCAGGCGCGCGGCGGTTTCGATCTGGTGGTGTCCGACATCCGCATGCCGGAAATGGACGGCATCGAGATGGCGACAGCCGCCGCAAGAGAGTTTCCGGCGATGCGGATCATGCTGATGACCGGCTATGCCGACCAGCGTGAGCGCGCCGAGGAGCTCAACGGCATCATCCTCGACGTCGTGCAGAAGCCGTTCACGCTTGCCGAGATCCGTGGCCGCGTCGGCAAGGCATTAAGCTGCTTCGCTTGACACCGCATCGGCCGTGACAGCGGCGGCCGGCGCCGCACTTCGCCGACGTCCGCCGCTGAGCGCAAGCAGGCCGGCGCCGATGATCAGCGCCGCGCCCAGCACCGTGGTTTCACGCGGCACTTCGGCGAAGAACAGGAAACCCCACAGCGGCGACCACAGGATGCCGGTATATTCGAACGTGGCGACGCGATTGGCCGGCGCCACCCGGTAGGCCTGCGAGAGCAGGATCATGCCGGCGGACGCGACGAGGCCGCAGGCGGCCATCTTCAGGAAGTCCGGCATTGTCGGCCATACCCATGGCCGCACCAGGAATTCGACGCTCGGATGCGCCGCATGAGTGATGCCGGCAAGGTGGAAGACGGTTGCGACGGCAACCGCGCCGCTGAGATAGGCGCCGTTCTGATAGAAGGCCATCACGGTCGACGATTCGGTGTCGCCGATGCGGCGCGCCATCAGTTGCGAGAAGCCGTAGAGGAAGGCCGAGCCCAGCGACAGCAGCGCCGCCCAGTCGAACACGCCGCCGCCGGGACGCACCATCACAAGCACGCCGACCAGGCCGATCAGCACCGTCGACAGCATCTTCCATGAGACGCGCTCGCCGAGATAGGGACCGGCCATCGCCATGATGAACAGCGGCGCCATGAAATAGAGCGCCACCGCATCGGCCAGCGGCAAGGCGGCGATCGCCAGATAATAGACCGTGTAGGACGAGAACTGGATGAAGGCGCGCAGCGTCAGCATGCCTGCCCGCTTCGACAGCACCGCCTTCAGGCCGACATCGGCCTGGACGAGCACGATCAGGATCGGCAGCGCGACGATGGCGCGGATCGCCATCACCTCGGTCACCGGATAGCCGCCCGAAACCGCCTTCACCAGCGGATCCTGCAGTGAAAAAACCAGCACGCCGAGGCAGAGGCTTAGAATGCCAAGCACCGTCCGGTTCTGCATGATCGATCCAGCGAAAAAGAACCCGCCACCATTTTCAGGCAGCGGGTACGAGTGAGGACTCTTCGATTGGTCCGCGACCGATTTCGCGGCCGCATATCCAATGGGTGTCATGACTATCCTGCGGCGTTTGACATCTGGCAAACGAATTGGAATGATGCCAGCAATCAACTTTGCTTATGGCGACTCGATGCGACCAGTCCTCGACAGCGATCTCTTGCGCACCTTCGTGGCGGTGGCCGAAACCGGCAATTTCACCCGCGCGGCGGAGAAAGCCGGGCGCACGCAATCGGCCGTGTCCATGCAGATGAAGAAGCTGGAGGACATGGTCGGCGACAATCTATTCGAGCGCGGCTCGCGCGGCGTGGCGCTGACGCGCCGCGGCGGCGAGCTCATCGCCAATGCGCGCCGCATCGTCTCGCTGCTGGACGAGACCGCTGCCTCGCTGGTGGCGCCGCCGCTGGGCGGGCTGGTGCGCATCGGCATTCCGGCCGAGTACGGCCGCTCGATCCTGTCGCGGGCGCTGGGCGAATTCGCCAAGCGCCATCCGCGCGTCGAGGTCACAGTGCGTTACGCGCATTCGGATTCGCAGGTGCGGGCGCTCGCGGCCGGCGAGCTCGACCTCGCCGTGGTGTTCGAATGGGAGGGCTCTTCCGGCGGCGAGGTGCTGATGCACGACCCGACGGTCTGGGTGACGTCGACGCTGCACCACATGCATGAGGAACGGCCGGTGCCGATCGCGCTTTACAGCCGCAACGGCTGGTGCCGCGACTTCGCGATCAAGTCGCTGCAGCAGCGCGGCCTCGACTACCGAGTCGCCTACACCAGCGATACCAATGGCGGCCTGACGCTCGCCGTCACGTCCGGCCTGGCGATCGCGCCGATCTCGCGCAGCAACATCCCGCCTGATTGCCGCGAACTGACGGCAGCCGACGGTTTCGGCGACATCGATTCCTCCAACGTCGTCCTGCATCGCAATCCGCTGGCGACCGGCGAGGCGATCGACGGCATGGAGAACGCCATACGCGAGGCGTTCATGCTGACCAGGCAGGCGGGCGCGGCGGCCGGGCTTTAGTCCGGCGGGCCACTTTCAATCTGCCTGAGCCAGCGTATGGCATCATCCAGGCGATCGTCGCCCCAGAACAGCTCGCCGTCGACGAGGAAACTCGGCGAGCCGAAAATGCCGAGCGCCTTGGCTTGTTCGGTCGCGGCGGCGAGATCAGCCTTGGCGGCATCGCTGTCGGCCTCCCGCAGGATCGGTTCCGGTTCCTGCCCCGCTTTCTTGATGCTTGCCGAGATGTTCGGCTCGCTGCCGGCCGGCTCACCCATCTCGAACCAGCGCCGGTAGCTCTCCCTGGCATAGGCGTCGCACCAGCCCTCCCGCGCGGCAATGACGGCGACGCGATTGGCGCGCTCAAGTTCGGCAAGCGGATAGGGCGCGGGCAGCTTGGGCCCCATCCTGTACATCGCTGCGCGACGCTCTATGTCGCGCCACATATAGGCGGCCTTCACCGGCTTCTTGGCGAAGGGGATATTGTCCATCTCGATCATGATCGAGCGCACGTTGAATGGCCGCCAGCGGAACTCGATGCCGGTCTCAGCCTGGATCTTCGCCAGTCGCATCACCGAAAGGTAGGTGTAGGTGCTGCCGATGGAAAACCAGAAATCGATCATCGCCCCATGCTCTCGGCCATGACGCTACCGGTTCTGAATGTGCAGGGCAATCTCGCAACGCCGATGACGGGCTATTTCAGCTCCAGCAGCCGTTCGAGATAGCTGCGCTCGATATCGGGGCTGAGCGCGTTGCCGAGCCGCTTGCGGATCGCATCGAGGATCTGGCGCGCGCGCTGGACGTCGATCTCGTCGGGAACCTTGACCGAGGTGCCGTCATCGGGACCGTTGGTGGCGCGCGGCCGCCCCAGCGGGTCGCGGTCGGCGTCCTGCTGGCGGCCGCCCTGCTCGCTGCCGCCCTGGTCGCCCTGCATGGCCTGCATCTGCTTCATCATTTCCTTGGCGCCGCGACGCAGCGCTTCCAGCGCGCGGCCCTGGTGGCCGACGGCCTGGTCGCCGTCGCCCTGGCCGAGCGATTGTTCGGCATTGCCCATCGATTTGCCGGCCTCGCCAAAGCCCTCATTGGGCTCCATGCCCATGCCTTCGAGGCCTTTCTTCAACTGATCGAGCTCGCTCTGCAACTGGCCCTGGCCTTCCTGCAGCTGCTTCAGCGCATCGGCCAAATCCTTCGGCGACATTTTCGGCCGGCCCAGCGGATCGCGGTCCTGGCCGGGACCGGGCCGCTGCTGCTGGTCGTCGGACTGGCCCTGTTCGCCATCCTCGCCAAGCTGCTGCTGCTCGCCGCCTTCGCCACGCTGCCCGCGCTGCATCTGGTCCAGCCGGAAGGTGTCGTTCATCATTTCCTGCTGGCGGCGCATGATGTCGCCGAGCTTGTCCATCTGCTGGCGCATCTCGCTGTCCTGCTCGCCGCCCGGCTGCTGGCGGCCGGCCTGCAGGTTGTTCATCATGTCCTGCAGCTCGGAGAGAAGCTGCTGGGCCTTGTCGCGATCGCCCGATTTGGCCAGATTCTCGATCTGGTCCATCATGCGGTCGATATCGCTCTGGCGCAGCTCGCGGCCGTTCTGCTGCATCTGCGGCGCATTCGGGTTCTGCTGCGCGCGCTGGGCGAATTCCTGCAGGAACTGGTTCATCGCCTCTCGCAGTTCCTTCATCGCCTTTTCGATCTCCTGATCGCTGGCGCCGTTCTTGATGGCGTCCTGCAACGCCTGCTGCGCCTGGCGCAGCCGCCGCTCGGCGGCCGACAGGTTGCCTTCCTCGATGCCGAGCGCGATCTCCCACAGATAGGACACGACATTGCGCAACTGATCGTCGCTCTCGGAGAGCTTCAGCCGGCTCCTCGCGCTCATGATGGCGAGATAGTTCGACATGTTGTCGAACGTGTCCTCGGGCCGCAGCGTGACCGCATCCATCAGGTCGAGAACGCGCGGCTTGGCATTGGTGTCGAGCGCCACCAGCCGGCGCTGTTCGATCACCGCTCTAGCCAGCGGATTGGCGAAGGGCCGCTCCGGCATGACAAGCGTTTTGGTTTCGCTGGTCGCGGTGTGGCCGGCGTCGTCCGTTGCAGTGAGCGTCAGCTTGATGTTGCTGCCGGCCCAGACATGCTCGGTCAGGTCCTTGGTCGTCTTGGCCGCGCTCGGCTTGCCGCCGCGGCGCGGCAGCGTCAATGGCATGTCGGGCGCGCCGTAGAGCGGATGCGCGTTGGCGGCAGGCGGATCCGACAGCTCGAAAACGGCCTTGGCGGAGGCTGCACCATAGTCGTCGGCGATCTCGTAATTGAGCTCGATGGCGCCGTTGACGGCGCGCTTCGGCTCGCCGACGAAGCGGATCGTCGGCGGCTTGTCGGGAATGACGGCAAAGGCCCAGTGGCCAAGATCGCCTTCGCCGGATTTCAGCGTCAGCGTGCCGTTGGTGTTCAGCTTGCCGGAGAACTGGCGCACTTTTGGTGCGGTCTGGCCGGCGGCAGGCGCGGGGCCTTTCGGCGCGGCGGGCTCGATGGCGCGGTCATTGCCGCCTTGATCGGCATAGCTCAGCGTCTCCTCGCCCGAACCGCCGGTGACGCGCAGCGAGATGTCGCTGCCTTGCGGAACGGAAAAGGTCTGGACGGCCTGGTTGGCATCGGCCGTCAGGAACACCGGGGCTTTGCCGGTATAGGCAGGCGGCGTCACCCAGGCGTCGATGCGCGGGGGCACGGCATCATGCGAGGCGTGCGCGACAAAACCGTCGCTGATCCTGCCGCCAAAGGGTCCGAAGGAGAAGGCAAGCGCCGTGACGAACAGCAGCCCCGCCACGGCGCGCAGACCCCAGCGGTCATAGTCCGGCACGCCGGTGCGCGGCCGGTCGGCGCCGAGGCTCGAAAGCCGCTCGGCCATGCGCTTCTGGTGCTCGCGCCACAACGCCTGCGAGAAGATGCTCTCGGCGCCGCTCGGTCGGTCGGTCTGCACCTGCACCGGGCTGTGCAGCAATTCGTTCGCCGCCTCGATGCGCCGGTCGATCTCGGCTGCCGAGGGCATGCGGAAGAAGCGCAGCGGGTAGAGCGCTGCGATCGCGGCTAGCGCGAACAGGATCAGAAGGCCGATGCGCGCCGCGTCCGGCAAGCGCGGGAACAGGCCGAACCACGAAAAGCTGAAGAACAGGCTGGCGACGACCAGCAGCGGCAGCACGAGCGGCCAAGCGCGCTCGAAGGTCATCGAGGCCCGCGTCGCCAACCGGCTGAGCGCCAAGCGCCCTGCAAAGCCGCGTCCATCGCTGGCCCGGCTGCGTTCGCCGCTGGAAATGGGTCGTTCGGTCATCGGCCCTTCCTGCCCGGGCACGATAGCCCGGACGTCATCGCCAGAAGGATACCAGCAAACACGGCAAAGGCGAGGCGGGTTCCAAAAAACGTGAAGCGGTTTGGCCGGGTTATGATCAGAAATTGGCGAGATTCGTGTTCGAGCCGCAGACGAGGACCGCCACGCGCTCGCCGTCTCCGGGCACATAGCGTCCGGAAAGCATGGCGGCGAAGGCGGCGGCGCCACCCGGCTCGGCGATGATCCGCACGCGGTCCCACAGCGCCTTCTGCGCCGCGACGATGTCGTCGTCGCTGACCAGGATGGAGCGCTCGACGAAGGCCTCGGCGATCGGAAACATCATTTCGCCGACGCGCTTCGGCGCCAGCGAATCGGCGGCAACGCCCTCGGCCGGCGCATCGACCGGCTGTCCGGCCTCCAGGGCGCGGTAAAGCGTCGGCGCTCCCTCGGGCTCGATGGCGACGATGCGGATGCGCCCCGAAAACCAGGCCGCGATGCCGCCGATCAGGCCGCCGCCGCCGACCGCGACCAACAGCGTGTCGATCCCAGGCAGGTCGGCCTCGATCTCCATGCCGAGCGTGCCCTGGCCGAGCAGCGTTTCCTCCTGGTTGAAGGCGTGGATCTGCAGGGCGCCGGTTCTGGCCGCGAAGTCTTCGCTGGCGGCCAGCGCTTCGGCATAACGCGCGCCGCCGACGATCAGCTCGGCGCCGTAGCCGCGAATGCGCGCGAGCTTCGCCGGCGGGCTGACCTCGG
Organism: Mesorhizobium sp. CA10; assembly: GCF_020165285.1. Lineage (NCBI taxonomy): Bacteria > Pseudomonadati > Pseudomonadota > Alphaproteobacteria > Hyphomicrobiales > Phyllobacteriaceae > Mesorhizobium > Mesorhizobium sp. CA10. The sequence continues at coordinate 38,373 of NZ_JAIUHV010000009.1, read as the reverse complement.
GCACGAAGATGGTCGCCTTGTGCCCGAGCTTCATGGCGGCGTAAGCGACGGCGGCACCATGATTGCCGCCGGACGCGGCGACCACGCCGGCTTCGGGCACTCGGCGTTCGAGCAGGTTGGTGAAGGCGCCGCGCGCCTTGAACGAGCCGGAATGCTGGAGGCATTCGAGCTTCAGGTCGACCGGAAAGGCGGGCCGGTCGAAATCCGCCATGTCGACGCGCATGACCGGCGTGTGGCGTACATAGGGCCGGATGCGCGACTCCACGCCGGCGATGCGTTCGCGCGTGATCGTCTTTTTTTCCAGCATGGCCAGCTCCTTAAGGCGCGCCGCTCGGTTACTTCAGCCAGTCGGGGACCGAATCCAATCCAATCAGGTCCTCATAGGTCTGGCGCGGCCGCACGACGTGAAAACGGTCGCCATCGACCAGCACCTCGGGCACCAGGAGCCTGGTGTTATAAGTGCCGGCCTGCACCGCGCCATAGGCGCCGGCGGTGGAAACCGCGATCAGGTCGCGCGACTTCAATCTCGGAAGGTCGCGGTCGAGGCCGATGAAATCGCCGGTCTCGCAGACCGGCCCGACGACGTCGACTTTCATACGCGGTGCCGAAGCGGGCGGCTGCACCACCGGCCTGATGTCGTGGAAGGCGTCATAGAGCGTCGGCCGGATCAGGTCGTTCATGGCGGCGTCAACGACGAGGAAGTTCTTGGCGTCGCCCTCCTTCACGTAGATGACCTCAGACACGAGGATGCCGGCATTGCCGACGATCAGGCGGCCGGGCTCGAACATCACCTTCAGGCCGAGCTTGGTGACGTGCTTCCTGACGATTTCGGCGTAGGCGTCAGGCAAAGGGGGCGGGCTGTTGTCGACGCGGTAAGGAATGCCGAGGCCGCCGCCGAGATCGACATGCTCGATCTCATGCCCGTCGGCGCGCAGTGCTCCGACCAGCTCGACCAGCAATGCGAAGGCATCGTCGAAAGGCTGCAATTCGGTGATCTGGCTGCCGATATGGGTGTCGATGCCGGTTACCTTGATCCCGGGCAGTTCAGCCGCGCGGGCATAGACCTGCCGCGCGCGCTGCCAGGGAATGCCGAATTTGTTCTCGGCCTTGCCGGTCGAGATCTTCTTGTGGGTCCGGGCATCGACATCCGGATTGATGCGCAGCGAGATGGGCGCCACCTTGCCGAGGGCCACGGCGCGCGCCGACAAAAGCTCCAGCTCAGGCTCGGATTCGACGTTGAAGCAGAGAATGCCGGCCGAAAGCGCAAAGTCCATCTCGCGCGCCGTCTTGCCGACGCCGGAAAACAGGATCTTGCCGGCCGGGATGCCGGCGGCCAAAGCGCGGCGCAATTCGCCTTCGGAGACCACGTCGGCGCCTGCGCCCTGCCTGGCCAGCGTCCTCAGCACGGCCTGGTTGGAATTCGCCTTCATGGCGTAGCAGACCAGTGCGTCGAGGCCGGAAAAAGCCTCCTTGAAGACGCGGAAATGCCGGGTCAGCGTCGCGGTCGAATAGCAATAGAAGGGCGTGCCGACCTCGGCTGCGATGTCGGGGATCGCGACGTCCTCGGCATGAAGAACGCCGTCGCGGTAGTCGAAATGGTTCACGGGTTCGGTTCCGGAAGGTTGAAGCTCGATGGGACCGGGTCGATCTCACCGGCTCTAGAGCAGGGGGTCGAGGATGAATTTCCTGTCCTTGACCGGTTTTTCCGGCTCGGGCGGCACCGGCTGCTTGGCGCGTTCGGCATCCTTGCGCGCCTGCTCCGCCGCCTCATAAGGCGTGTCGAGGCCGGTTTTCCTGCCGCAGGCCGTGACGGTGACAACCGCAGCCAGCAGCGCCAGCGTCACCAAAATCCTGCTACGGGTCATTCGATCCATCCGTTCGAAACTGATTGCGTGCTGCGCTTTTAGCTGAGTTTTCAGCGCTTTGCATCCCGGCAATTTAAAGCGCGGCGCGCTTTAAATCTTTGTTTTGATGCATGTCGTTTTCCCAGAACCGCTGCACACTTCTGGGCGACATGCATTAAGCCTTGGCGAGCCGCTTTTTCCAGTAGCGGATCTGCTTTCGCACTTCCGACGGCGCGGTGCCGCCGAAGCTCGTGCGGCTCTTGACCGAATTCTGCACGGCAAGCACCGAGAAGATGTCGTCGGTGATGCCCGAATGGATCGAGCGCAGGTCGTCCAGCGAGAGCTTTTCCAGCCCGACCTTCTTCTCCTCGGCCAGCGCCACGGCGCGGCCGGTGACGTGATGCGCCTCGCGGAAGGGCAGGCCGAGATTGCGCACCAGCCAGTCGGCAAGATCGGTCGCGGTGGCGTGACCGGCGCCTGCGGCCTTTTTCATGGCGGCGGCGTTGACGGTCATGTCGCGCACCATGCCGGCGGTCGCCGCCAGCATCAGGTCGAGCGTCTCGGCGGCGTCGAAGACCGCTTCCTTGTCCTCCTGCATGTCCTTGCCATAGGTCAGCGGCATGCCCTTCATCACGGTCAGCAGGCCGACGAGATGGCCGTTGACGCGGCCGGTCTTGCCGCGCACCAGCTCGGCGGCGTCCGGGTTCTTCTTCTGCGGCATGATCGAGGAGCCGGTAGAGAAGGAATCCGACAGGCGGATGAAGCCGAATTGCGGCGTCGACCAGATGATGATCTCCTCGGCGAGCCTGGAGAGGTGCGTCGCGCAGATCGCTGCGAGGCTCAGAAATTCGAGCGCGAAATCGCGGTCCGAGACGCTGTCCAGCGAATTGCGCGTCGGCTCGCGGAAACCCAGCGCCTTCGCCGTCATGTGGCGGTCGATGCCGAAGCTGGTGCCGGCAAGGGCCGCCGCGCCCAACGGGCTTTCATCCATGCGATCGATGGCGTCGTGGACGCGCGAGAGGTCGCGGCCGAACATCTCGACATAGGCCATGCAATGGTGGCCAAAGGTCACCGGCTGCGCCGCCTGCATATGGGTGAAGCCGGGCATGACGGTCGCCGCATGCTCCTCGGCGCGTTCCAGGAACGCGGCGATCAGGTCCTTCAATGCCTGGGCGACGCGCTGGCATTCCTGCTTGACCCAGAGCCGAAGATCGACCGCCACCTGGTCGTTGCGCGAGCGGGCGGTGTGCAGGCGTCCCGCCGGCGGGCCGATCAGGTCGGCAAGGCGGGCCTCGACATTCATGTGGATGTCTTCCAGCTTGGTCGAGAATTCGAACGTGCCGGCCTCGATCTCTTTCAAGATCGTGTTCAGCCCGTGAGCGATTTTTTCTTGATCGGCGGCCGAAATAATGCCCGTTTGAGCCAACATCTCGCTATGGGCGATCGATCCGCTTATGTCCTGCGCATAGAGCTTGCGGTCGAAGCCGATCGACGCATTGATCGCTTCCATGATCGCGGCCGGACCCGAGGCAAAACGTCCGCCCCACATCTGGTTGCTGGCCTTCTTGTCGCTCATCGCTATAACCCGTGCTCCGGAGCAGTTTTGAAAATGGCAGACGGCAAGAGATTGTTTTTTCCGACTACGCGCCTCATCCTCGCCGCTTTGGTGGCGGGCGTGCTGGCCGGCGCGGTCGCGGTATATGTCAGCGAGAGCGGTTCTGGCAACAACGCTCCCGAGAAGGCCGTCGCGGTCGCCGGCAAGGACGATGCCGCCTGCGCGGCCAAGGCCGCACGCGCCAAGCAGGTCGCCGCCAAGGCCGTCGGCCAGGTCGCGGCCCTGCAGCCCGCCGATCCGCCGCAATCGCTGAAGAGCCTTGCCTTCAACGGCCCCGACGGCAAGCCGATGACGATTGCCGACCATGCCGGCAAGACCGTGCTGCTCAATCTCTGGGCGACATGGTGCGCTCCATGCCGCGCCGAGATGCCGGCGCTCGACGCCCTGCAGAAGGAGAAGGGCGGCAAGGACTTCGAGGTGATCGCGGTCAATGTCGACACCGGCGACGATACCAAGCCGAAGAAGTTCCTCAAGGAAATCGGCGTCGAAACGCTCGGCTTCTACCGGGACTCGACGATCGCCCTGTTCAACGAGGCGAAGACGCGCGGCCTGGCGCTCGGGCTTCCCGTGACCATGCTGATCGACGGCGAAGGCTGCCTGATAGCGCATATGAACGGCCCGGCCGAATGGTCGAGCCCCGACGCCAAGCGGCTGGTGGAAGCGGCGCTCGAGCCCTGATCGTGGCCGCTATCTTACCCGCACCGTAACCACCAGCGCCTCGTGGTCGGCGCTCGGGCTGCCGTCCGGCAACACCGCCGGCAGTGTCTCCGGCGCGCGTGCCGCAAGGCCGCGGGTGAAGAACCAGTCGATATGGCCGGTGGGCGTTCTGTCGCCCGCCGGGCGCCGCTGCGTCGGCCTGTCGAACGCATTGGCGTCGCGCCAATCGTAGCCACGCCCGGCCATGACGGCGAAGAGGGGCTCGTGGCGGTCGGGGCACATCAGCCGGTCCGGTTCGGCGTCGATGCGCGCCTGCCATGCGGCCGGATCGGCGTGACGCTCTTCATAGGTGGCGGTCAGCGTGTTGAAGTCGCCGCCGATCAGGACCGGCGCTTCCGCGTCATACCTGTCGATGGCGTCGAGGAGGTGGCGCGTCTGGTCGGCACGGCCGGCAGGCGTCGTACGGTTCTCGAGATGCACCGAGACGACGGTGACTCGGCGCTCGCCCACCATCACCTGGCCGCCAAGCGCCATGCGGCCGCCGACGCGCGGCTGGCCGTGCTCCGGCAGGAACCAGGCGCCGGCCGCATCCAGCCGAACGAGGAAAGGCCGCAGCAGCGGGACGGCGCTGGTTATGGCGTTGCCATGGAAGCCCTCAACGTTCTCGGCGCCGCCATTTGCCGCTTGCTCCGCCTCATTGCCGGTGCCGAGTTCGAGGAACTCGACGCCATAGGCATAGGAATGGCCTAGACGATCGGCAAGCCGGCTCAGAAGATGGCCGTTGCCGGAGCGCGCCATGCCCTTGTCGACTTCGGACAGCAGCACGACGTGCGGCGCCCGGCCGGCGATCGTAGTAGCGATGGCATCGACATGACGCAGCCGCTCGACGTTCCAGGCCATGACGGTCAGGCTTTCGCCGGCGCTCTCGCGCGACGCCTTGCCGCCGATCTCGATCTCGCCGAGGGCGGGAACGGCAGCCGCGTGGCGCAGATGGGTGGCGCTGTCGCGCGGTCCGTCCCGCATCGCGTTGCGGGCGGCGACGGGCACGTGCGTGAGCTGCGGGACCAGCATGTCTCTTCTCATCAGTTAGCCGGTTAATCACGGAAGTCTTTTCGCCGCTTCGCAGCGCCCTAGCTTCCTAGAGCGCCGATGTGACGTTTTCATGCCGGCGCGACCGCTGCCAGGGGAGGAGAGACTGGCTGTCCACGGGGGCTTCGAGCCCACAACAGAACTGTCACATACCTTCTCTATGAGAGCGGGCAAGGACTTGCGCAAAACCTTGTCACACTGCCACTCAAGAGGGAAAAACCATGACGATCATCAAGCGGGGCTTTGCCGCCCTTGCCGCCGGCGCGCTCAGCACCGCGCTTGCGATTCCTGCTTTTGCGGAGCCGGTCAAATTCGACTTCTGGTTCGGTCTTTCGGGCGATCTCGCCCGTGTCGTCGATACGTTGTGCAAGAACTTCAACGAATCCCAGAAGGACTACCAGGTCGTCTGCACCAGCCAGGGCAATTACGACGCCACCCTGCAGAACACGATCGCCGCCTTCCGCGCCGGCAAGCAGCCCACCGTCGTCCAGGTCTATGACGTCGGCACCGCCACCATGATGCTGTCGGGCGCCTACAAGCCCGCCGACAAGCTGATGGAGGAGAACGGTTACAAGATCGACTATAGCGACTATTTCCCAGGCATCGCCCGCTACTACGCGACGTCGAAGGGCGAGATGCTGTCCTTCCCGTTCAACTCGTCGACGGCGCTGATGTACTGGAACAAGGACGCCTTCGCTAAGATCGGCAAGACCGAGGCGCCGAAGACCTGGGAAGACGTCGCCGCCGACCTCAGGGCGCTGAAGGACGCCGGCTATGATTGCCCGATGGCGATCAACATCTCGGCCAATGAAAGCTGGCAACTGATGGAGCAGTTCTCGGCGCTGCACAACCAGCCGATCGCCACGAAGAACAATGGCTATGACGGTCTTGACGCGCGTCTGGAAGTTAACAAGACCAAGTTCGTCCAGTACGTCACCGATCTCAAGAAGTGGTATGACGCAGGCCTTATCAAGATCAAGTCGAAGGATCTTGGCCAGGATATGGTGCAGGCCTTCGCCACCGGCACCTGCCAGCTCATCCTGACCTCGGTCGGCGACCACGGCACGGTCGGCCGCACCCAGAAGGAAGGCATGAAGTGGGACGTCGCCGAGCTGCCGGTCTATGCCGGCACCGAGCGCAAGAACTCGCTGGTCGGCGGCGCTTCGCTGTGGGTGCTGTCGGGCAAGTCGGACGCGGAATACAAGGGCGCGGCAGCGTTCCTCAACTTCATCCACGACCCCAAGACCGCTTTGTTCTGGTCGACCAACACCGGCTATATCCCGGTGACGAAGTCGGGTTTCGATTTCATGAAGTCCAACGGCTTCTACGACAAGGCGCCCTATAAGGGACGTGAAGTGGCGATCGCCAGCCTGACCGCGTCGGAGCCGACCGAGATCACCCGCGGCATCCGCCTCGGCAACTTCACCCAGATCCGCGCCGAGTTCGGCACGCAGATGCAGGCGATCTTCGCCAACAAGGTCAGCGTACAGGAAGGCCTCGACGCGCTGGTCAAGAATGGCGACGCGATCCTCGAGCGCTTCCAGCAGACCTATCCGGGTAAGACCCTGCCCTGATCCCGGATACTGGAACGGCCGCCCGCCGAGCATCGACGGGCGGCCATTTCATATGGGTTTTTGATTTGGGCATGTCTTTGTCTCCCGAAACCGGTTCCCACTTTCGGGAGACATGCCTTAGTCTTGTGCCGCGCGAGCGGGTTGGCGGTTCAACGACATCGGCGGATCGATGGAAAAACGCGTCACTTTCAGCAAATGGACGATCGGCATCCTGTTCGCGGTGCCGCAGCTAATCCTGATCTTCACCTTCTTCTACTGGCCGGCCGGGCAGGCCGTGTACTGGTCGCTGACGCTGCAGCAGCCCTGGGGCGGCGGCAATATCTGGGTCGGGCTCGACAATTTCCGCTCGATCCTGTCCAACGCCAGCTACTGGGACTCGATCACCGCCAGCATGATCTTCGCCGGCATCAGCACGGGACTTGCGATGACAATCGCGCTGGTTCTCGCCGCCTTGACCGACCGCCAGCTTGCCGGCTCATGGCTTTACCGCGTGGTGCTGATCTGGCCTTACGGCATCGCCGCACCGGCGCTGGCGCTGGCGTTTCGCTTCATCCTGGCACCGGAAGCCGGCTTCATGGCCGTGGTCAACCAGGTCTGGCCCGGCTTCTGGGACCCCGGCCTTGACGGCACCGACGCCATGGCCTCGATCATCATCGCCTTCTCGTGGAAGTATGTCGGCTATAATTTCATCTTCTTCCTCGCCGCCTTCCAGGCGATTCCGCGCTCGCTGATCGAGGCGGCGGCGATGGACGGCTCCGGCGTCATCAGGCGCTTCTGGGATATCCAGTTTCCGCTGATCACGCCGACCATCTTCTTCCTGCTGGTCATCAACATCACCGAGAGCTTCCAGGATTCCTTCGGCATCGTCGACATCATGACCGCAGGCGGACCGGCCAACGCCACCAATCTGATGGTCTACAAGATCTATTCCGACGGCTTCAAAGGCCTCGATTATTCGGGCGCCGCCGCGCAGAGCATCATTCTGATGCTGCTCATCATCGCGCTCACCATCGTCCAGTTCCGCTTCATCGAGCGGCGCGTGCATTATCGTTGAGGCGGGCCATGGTCGAGCGCACCCCGATCCTCAATTTCTTCACGCATCTGATCCTGTTCGTCGGCTTCGTATTCTGCGTGGCGCCGTTCGTCATCGTAGCGATCGCCGCCTCGCATAATCTAAAGGACGTCAACGACGTGCCGATGTCGCTGCTGCCGGGCAGCGATTTCTGGGTCAACATCAGGACGGCCTGGACGACCGCCGACCTCGGTCCGAAGCTGCTCAACTCCTTCATCATGGCGTTTGGCGTGGCCGCTGGGAAAGTCATCATCTCGGCGCTGACCGCCTTCTCGATCGTCTATTTCCGTTATCCCGGCCGCATGCTGATGTTCTGGCTGATCTTCATCACGCTGATGCTGCCGCTCGAGGTGCGCATCGTGCCGACCTACGCGGTGGTCGCCAACGTGCTCGAGCCCTATCAGGCGATCATGGACCTGACCGGCCTCTCCTGGCTGATCGAAAAGGTCTCGGGCGTGCAGGTTTCGCTCAGCCTGGGACTGCTCAATTCCTATAGCGGCCTGATCCTGCCGCTGGTCGCGACCGCTACTGGCACCTTCCTCTACCGCCAGTTCTTCCTGACCGTGCCGGATGAGTTGACCGAAGCGGCGCGCATGGACGGCGCCGGCGCGCTGCGCTTCTTCGTCGATATCCTGCTGCCGCTATCGCGCAACAACATGGCGGCGCTCGGCACCATCATGTTCCTGTGGGCCTGGAACCAGTATCTGTGGCCGTTGCTTATCACCACCGACCAGTCGCATGCGATGGCGGTGACAGAGCTGAAGCAGCTCATCCCCAATGTCGGCGGCGCGCCGGAATGGCATATCGCCATGGCCGGCACGCTGATCGTCATGCTGCCGCCGCTGATCGTCGTGGTGCTGATGCAGCGCTGGTTCGTGCGCGGCCTGATCGCCACCGAAAAATAAGGAGACGGAAAATGGCCTCCATCACCATTCGGGGCGTCAAGAAGAACTACGCCCAGACGCAGGTCGTGCATGGCGTCGACCTCGACTTCGCTTCGGGCGAATTCGTCGTCATCCTCGGGCCGTCCGGTTGCGGCAAGTCCACGCTGCTTAGAATGATTGCCGGGCTGGAAGAGATTTCCGACGGCACGATCGCGATCGACGGCACGGTGGTCAATAAGCTCGAGCCGCGCGAGCGCGGCTGCGCCATGGTGTTCCAGAACTACGCGCTCTACCCGCATATGAGCGTGGCCCAGAACATCGGCTATTCGCTGAAGGTGGCTGGTGTTCCGTCGGCCGAACGCGCCCAGCGCGTCCAGGCGGTTGCGCGCGTCCTGGAGCTAGAGCACCTGCTCGACCGCAAGCCGATGGCGCTCTCCGGCGGCCAGCGCCAGCGCGTCGCCATGGGCCGCGCCATGATCCGCGAGCCGAAGGTGTTCCTGTTCGACGAGCCGCTCTCCAACCTCGATGCCAAGCTGCGTGTGCAGATGCGCTCCGAGATCCGCAAGCTGCACCGGCGCCTCAGCGCCACTTCCGTCTTCGTCACGCACGACCAGGTCGAGGCGATGACGCTGGCCGACCGGCTGGTGGTGATGAATGGCGGCCGTGTCGAGCAGGTGGGCACACCGGCGGAAGTCTATAGCCGGCCGGCCAGCCGCTTCGTCGCCACCTTCGTCGGCGCGCCGGCGATGAACATGCTCGAAGGCACCGTCATGCTCGACGGGCTGTCATTGCTCGGCGGCAGCCGCAAGCTCAACGTGTCGCGCACGGGCGTTCCTGTGGGCTCGAAAGTCGCGGTCGGCATCCGGCCGGAGGCGGTCCGCATGGTAGCGCCGGGCACGCCGGGAGCGCTCGCGGCGACCGTCGACCTCATCGAGGAATTGGGCGCCGGCCGCGTCGTCTATGTGGATCTCGACGGCGCGCCGTTCTCTGTCGTGACGTCGGAGATCGTCCACTCCGAACCGGGCAGCACGATCGGCCTGCAGTTCGCCGAAGCGGACCTGCACTTCTTCTCCTCGGAGACGGGCGGCAGACTCGACGTGTTCAAGGCCTCGGTGCCGGAACCGGTGCTGTAAGGCGGGCCTTGCAAGGCTGACTTTGCAAATTATCTGAGGGTTCACGGAATGAAGATCATCCAGGTCACCGACGTCCATCTCGATCGTCGGCGCCAGATACGCTATGGCGCGGATCTGAACGAGCGGCTCGATCGCTGCATAGATCATATCAATGCTCGGCATGGAGATGCGGCGCTCTGCATCTTCACCGGCGATCTGGCCGACGACGGCGAAGCCGAGAGCTATGCCGATTTGAAATCGGCGCTGAGCCGGCTCACTGTGCCTTACCAGCTGCTGCCTGGAAACCATGACCGGCGCGCCAATCTGATCGCCGCCTTTCCGGATAACGGGACGGACGGCAACGGCTTCGTGCAGTCGGTGCTCGACACGCCGGAAGGGCGCCTCGTCTTTCTCGACAGCATGGCGGAGGGCCGCGTCACCGGCGAGTTGTGCGACAACCGGCTTGCATGGCTCGACGCACGGCTTGGCGAGGCGGCAGGCAAGGCCGTTTATATTTTCCTGCATCATCCACCCGTCGAGCTTGGCCTCACTCTGCTCGACCCGCTCGGCCTCGAACAGCCGCAGCGGCTCATCGACGTGCTGACCCGCCACGGCAATGTCCGCTACATCTTCTTCGGCCATGTCCATCGCGACATCGCCGGCACCGTCGCCGGCATTCCGTTCTCGGTGCAGCGCGGCCTGCATGCCCGCTTCATGCTCGACCTGGTCGGCGACGAAGTGGTCGAGCAGGCGCCGCCCGCCTATTCGATTATCCTGATCGATGGGCAGCGCGTGGTCATCCACAGCGTTGATTTCCTGGAGCAATGGCCGCTTTGGTCGCCTGCAACTGGGCAGCGCGTGCGCTGAGGCATGCCGGCATTCAGGTGAGGCCGGCCTGCAAACGGCGGTTTCCTGCGCTTCCGGTGCTCACGTACTTCAAGTACGCTCCGCTCCGGTTCTCGAAACCCGCCGTTTTCGGCTCGGCCTAACCTGAATATCGACACGCCTCAACCCCGACCTAAGCAAAGACATGCGCCTTGCCGGTAACGGTGAGGCGCACGATCTCGCCGATCTCCGGCGCGTCCATGCCTGTCCTGCGCAGGATCAGCGGCGTGTTGCCGATGGCGGCCGCATCGGGCGGGTCCGGGCTGTTGAGCAGCCGCACCGCGACGGTGCAGACCGAGCCCGCGAACTCGCAGTCCGTCACTTCGCCGAACAGCATGTCGGGTGTGCCCGACATGCCTTCGCGCGAGGTCCGTTTGAGCAGGATCTGCTCGGGCCGCAGCATGATGCGGGCGACATCGCGCCGTCCCTTCGTGTCGACGGCGATGCGGCCGAGCCGCGATACGGCGAAGCCATCCGCGATCCTGGCCGGCACGATGATGGCGTCGCCGAGGAACTCGGCGACCATCCTGTCCCTGGGTTGGAAATAGAGCTCGCGCGGCGTGCCGACCTGCGAGAACAACCCTTCGCGCATCACCGCCACCTGGCTGGCGAAGGACAGCGCCTCGGCCTGGTCGTGCGTGACCAGGATGGTGGTGATGCCCGCCTCTTCCAGAAGCTCGGCCACCGCCTTGCGCATCGAAGCGCGAAGCCCGGTGTCGAGCGCCGAGAACGGCTCGTCAAGCAGCATCAGCCGGGGCTTCATCGCCATGGCGCGGGCAAGCGCCACGCGCTGCTGCTGGCCGCCGGAAAGCTCGTGCGGCCGGCGCTTCAGGATCGCCTTGTCCAGCCCGACGATGTAGGCGAGCTCGACGATATGCTCGGCTCGTTTGTCGGCATTCCGCGGGATGCCGAAGCCGATATTGTCGGCGATGGTGAGATGCGGGAACAGGGCGCCGTCCTGGGCCACCACGCCGATGCCGCGGCGATGCGCGGGCACGGCCGCGCCGCCATTGGCGAGCACCTTGCCGTCGAGCGCGATGCGGCCGCGGTCCGGCGCCTCGAAACCGGCGATCAGCCTGAGCAAGGTGGTCTTGCCGCAGCCGGAAGGCCCGACGATCGCGGTGCGGCTGCCGCTTTCCACCGCAAGGTCGACGCCGGCGAGCGCCGTCACCGGGCCGTAGCTTTTCGCGACGCCGCTGAGTTCGAGAAAGCTCATCGTCCGGCCATCCGCTTCGACTGGATGTAGAGCCACCAGGTCATCGGCAATGACATCGCCACCATGATCAGCGCGTAAGGGGCGGCGGAGGCGTAGTCGATCTCGCCGCTATAGGACCAGAATGCCATCGCCAGCGTGCGGGTGCCGTTGGGCGCCAGCATCTGGGTGGCGGTGAGCTCGTTGGTGATGCCGAGCGCTACCATGGCCATGCCGGCCGCGGCGCCCGGTGCCGAAAGGCGGATGGTCGTCGACCACAGCGCCTTGACCGGCGGACGGCCGAGGCTGGAGGCGGCGCGCTCCAGCTCCACCGGCGCCTGCGCGATCGAGGCGCGCAGGCTTATCAGCGCGCGCGGCAGGAACATCAGCGCGTAACCGAACAGGATGGTGAACAGCGTCTGGTAGAGCGGCAGCGCGACGCGCACGGTGATGGTCACCAGCGCCAGCGCGATGACCACGCCCGGCAACGCGCCGACGATGTAGTTGCAGCTCTCGAGCAAACGCTGCAGCGGCCCCGGCGCGCGGATCGAAATCCAGGCCATGGGCATGGCGGCAACCGTTGCAAGCACCGCGCCGGCGATGGCGAGGAACAGCGTCTGGCCGAGCGCCAGGCCGATCTCGTCCCAGCGCCAGACTTCCGTGCCCCCGGCGATCAGCCAGCGGCTGACCGTGACGAAGGGCACGCCGAGCGACAGCAGCGCGACGCCGGCCGGCAAAAGCAGGCATGGCAGGGTGGCGCGGCCGAGGCGAGCGCGCTGCTGCTTGCGCGCGGCGCCGGAACCGACGCGGGCATAGCGCTCCTCGCCGCGTATCATCACCTCGAGGGCGAGCAGGAAGAGGCAGCAGACCACCAGAACGGCGGCCAGCATGTTGGCCGCCGGACCGTTGAAGGTCGACTGGAACTGGTCGACGATCGCGGTGGTGAAGGTGTCGAAACGGATGAAGACATAGAGGCCGTATTCGGCCAAGAGATGCAGGCCGACCAGCAGCGAGCCGCCGCAGATGGCGAGCCTGAGCTGCGGCAGCACGACGCGCGCGAAGACCCGCCACGGGCCAAGGCCGAGCGCCGCGGCCGCATCCTCCAGCGCCGGATCGAGGCGGCGCAGCGCGGCGGCGATCGGCAGGTAAAGGAATGGGAAATAGGCGATTACGGAGACCAGCACGCCGGCCCACAGCCCATGCAGGCCCGGAACGAAGCTGATCCAGGCATAGGAGTGCACGAACGCGGGGATAGCGAGCGGCGCGACCGAAAGCCACGACCACCAGCGATTGCCGGGCAGGTCGCTGCGCTCTGTAAGCCAGGCCAGCGCCACCGACAGCACGATGGCGATCGGCACCGTGACGACCACCAGGAGCACGGTGTTGACCAGCAATTCGCCGACGCGCGGGCGGAAGATCAGCGCCACCACGGTGTCCCAGCCGGTCTGGATCGCGACCCAGACGATGAAGGCGAGCGGCAGCAGCGCGATGAGCGAGATAAGAGCCGCGGCGAGCGTGATCCATGATGTGGGCCGGCGCTCCTTCATCCGGGCCGCAGGCAGTCTTGCCGGCGTCATGTCGATCGCCGATTGCATCAGGCAGGCCGCTGGGTCGCCTCCGCCTGCCGGCGGAAGCGGTCCGATGTGCCACTCAGGCGGGTCGAAGCGCAGTCGACTGTCATCGACGAAGCGATCTCCAAACAAAAACGCTCCCGCGGAAGGCAAATTCCCGCGGGAGCACGGTCGTTTGCCCTTTTAGGACGAACGCGAACTAAAGCAAGCCGGCTTGCGTCATCAGGTCGATGACCTTCTTGGAATTCAATCTTGCCGGATCGACTTTCGGCGCCTGCAGGTCAGTCAGCGGCACCAGCTTAGGGTTGGATTGGGCATCCTTGCCGATCGCATATTCATACGACGTTCCGGTCTTCAGGACGTCCTGGCCGCCCTTGCCGGTCACCCACTTCAGAAATGCCTGGGCTTCGTTCGGATGCTTGCTGGAAGCCAGCACGCCGCCGCCCGACACCGAAACGAAGGCGCCCGGGTCCTGGTTCTTGAAATAGTGCAGGCCGACATTCCCACTGTTCTCGCCGGTCTTGGCCTGATCGCCAAAATAGTAATAGTGGTAGATCACGCCGCCATCGATCTCGCCGGCATTGACCGCCTTCATCACCGTCGAGTTGCCCTTGTAGGCGGTGAAATTCTCCTTCATCGCCTTCAGCCAGTCGGCGGTAGCGGCCTCGCCTTTGAGCTCAAGCAGGGCGCTGACAATGGCCTGGAAGTCGGGGCCGGACGGCGAGGCGGCCCAGCGGCCCTCCCAGCTCGGATCAGCAAGATCGAGCAGCGACTTCGGCAACTGGTCTTCCTTCAGCTTGTCCTTGTTATAGACAAAGACGGTGCTGCGGGCGGCGACGCCGACCCATTTGCCAGTCGACGGCTGGTATTCCTGCGGAACCTGCGCCAGCGTATCGGCGTCGACGGGCGCGAACAGGCCGGCGGCCTCGACCAGCGCCATTGCCGGCGAATTCTCGGTCAGGAACACGTCGGCCGGCGAGGCCGCTCCCTCGGCGACGATCTGGTTGGAGAAGTCGCTGTCGCCGCCATTGCGCAACGTCACCTTGATGCCGGTTTCCTTGGTGAAACCTTTCGCCCATTCTTTGGCGAGGCTCTCATGCTGGGCATTGTAGACGATAATGCCTTGATCCTCGGCCTTGGCCGGGCCGGCGATCAGGCCGAGCGCCAACGCAGCGCCGGCAAGCGTGGAAAGGGCAATTTTCATAGGCATCGTCCTTAAAAATCAAACAAGGGTTCAGGGCAGGGCTGCTCCTACCAATACATGATTACGATAGTCAAGATTGAGCGTTGCTTCAATTGGTCGCCCAGGGCACGGCGAAAGCCCCCGTGTGTCGGAGTCTGCAGACATCCGGTCACAATCTGGGACTTGCTCGAGTCAGCATTGGTGCGCTTTTCAAGCCGAACAGGAGGATCGATGGCCGTCTGACGCAGGCCTCAAGGTCCAGTCGCCAGCCCTTGGCGACCGTGGACAGGGCTTCAAGCAGAGCGGCCAATTCTAGCCTCGCGACATGTTGCCCCAAGCAAATATGCAGGCCGGTGCCGAATGTGAGAGTAGACGGTACTCGCGACCTTAAATCCAAGCTGTCGCCGGCGGGAAAGACTGCTTCATCCCTGTTGGCGCTGGCCAATACGGGTACGATACCTTGACCGGCCTCGATGAATTGGCCAGCAAAGTGCAGGTCCTCGGCGGCTATGCGCGCTCCCGCGTAGTGCACAGGAGCGCAGTACCGCAGCAGTTCTTCGGCTGCGGTTTGCCAAGACACGGTCTGGCTCTCCAACAGCTCAAACTGCTTCGGGAATGCGGACAGCGCGAAGAGCGCATTCCCAAACGTGTCCACCACTGTTGCCTGACCGGCGAAAAGAAGGAACACCACATTGGCTACAACATCATCCCTCTCCCATCTGCCCAGCTCTGCCTCTGAAAGCATGCGAGCAACCAAGCCGCCCGCGCTAATCCTGCCGGTCTGAAGGATGTGATATACCCATTCGGACAACTCGCGGCAGGCCTGATTTGCATCCTCACTGACCTGGGCCGTTCTAATGTCCAGCGCATCGGCCATGCGTTGCGCGAGATCAGCCACGCGTGAGGGTTCCTCGATGTCGATTCCAAGTATATTAGCCAGCACGCCCACCGAAAACGGTATAGCAAGTTCTCGGATTGCGTCGAACCGTCGGCCGGCTACGGCGGGTCAGCGCCAATGCATCTCGCCGGAGATCTGCGGTCATGCTATGGCTGGCCGAACCGGTCATCTGGCCCGACAACGGCCGGCGCAGTTGCAGGTGACGAGGTGGATCCGACAGCAGCATCGATCGAGTTAGAAGACCGAGCGCGTCGCTCGACGTAATCTTCTGCCGTACCTCCTGGTATGCGCCTGGTGGGGCCTGCAGGAGCAGAGGATGTTTCAAGGCCTCGGAAACGAGTTTGTGACTGAACACATACAAAGCCCCGTTCAACTCGGGGTATGGCGGCTTCCCCCAAGCGCTTCCGCCGGCCTTGCGTCGGCTAGCGAACGCCGGAAATGGATCGCCGCCGAGTGCCAACGGGTCGAACAGGTCTCGACGCTCAGTCATTTACAGAGGTCAACTGCGAAAATAACTCGATACCCGCCAGAGCTAACGTCCGCGGGAAGAAAGGCTGGCGCAAGATGAAGAAACTCGCATTTCAAGATTCGATGGTAGAAGTTGAGCAAAGGATCCTGTGTCAAATGGCCGACCGACGGCATGATTCCCGTGCGGTGCCATTCGTCAATCGTTCTTCGGAAGTCGGCATTTATCTCCACCTTATCGGGAGAATCTTCTTGAGCTCCGCCATAAGAAGGGCAGCGACCGTCGCCGACTATCCAGCGCGTCCCTGCCTCCCGGCCATAATCAACAAGATGTGCCAATAGCCGTCGCGAGAGGGGAGTTCCCCGAAACTCCGGGCGTACACCCAAATTGTAGACATAAAGAGAATTTGGGGGAACGGAGCGGGTCAACGAAGAATAAGCGGAAAACGTCGCCGGGAAGGTTGCCTTGTCGCGTGGATCATGAGCGGTCTCCACAAAGCAGACGGCTCCGGCGATGGTTGTCTCCTGAACGGCTGCGATCATGATGTGGCCGAGCGACAGGCGCTGGCGGATTGTCGCCTCGGTTGCACCCAACGAGCCCCAAGTTGCCGCTTCCATCGCGACCATACGGAGAATGTCGTCCTCTCCAATTTTGTGGAACGTGATTTTCGTCATTTTCGAAAAGTAGGTTGCCTGAGCACAGCCTTATAAAGTGAGGACCTTGATTTTGCCACCCACCGAGGCAGGTTAGGGGAGGGCGGGTGAATCATGATTTTTTATGTTTGTCAGCGATCGCATTCGTATACGCAGGCCTGTCTGCTTCTTTATTATCGGACGGACCTTCAGCGGATTTTTCGTCTGGTCGGGTATGACGAAATCGATCTACTTCTGAAATTGGAGCGGGGAACCATCATCTGGTCGGACATGGACCGGCTTGATCCGACCGAAGTCGCTAACGCGGGCCAAGTTCGCGACCAGATTGACCGGCATCGACCCGAGATCGCTCAACTTAACCATCCTCGCGATAGCCTGCGGCGATACGATTTGCTGCGCATGCTGTTTGATGAGGGGATCAATAATTTCCGGGTATCTAGGCCCCATCCATTGCCGGAGTCGTTGCGGTATCCGGTGTTTTTGCGTGACGAGGTCGGCGCCGCCTATAAGCCCCCGCGCCTCTTGCGATCTATAACTGACATCAGTTCAGCCCTGGCCGAGTTGCAGACGCTGAATTGGGCCAGTCCCATGCTCGTAGAGTTTGGGTCCAGGCCCGACGCAGATGGATACTACCGTAAATATTCAGCCTATCGGGTCGGCGACAACAGCTATGCCCAGCACTGTTTTGCGAGCCGGGACTGGTTCATAAAGGATCCCGGACGTGGTTTGTCGGGCCGGCATTTGGACGAGCATCACCTGTTCGTCCGTACTCATCCGCATTCGGTCGAACTCCAGAAGGTCTTTGAGATGGCCCGGATTTCATACGGCCGTATTGACTACGCCATCGTAGAAGGCCGCATCCAGGTGTTCGAGATCAACACCAACCCTACGATACTGAGCTACCCGCCGACGCCCTTCGATACCTATGATTCTTCACCTTACGCCAACATGCATGCTGATGCCCTGCTTACGCTGCCAGCAGCTCTCGATGTGGCTTCGGATCCTCGGATCGACGAGAGCCATCTGAAGATATTAGCGGAGTTGAGACAGCGGTATCGAAAGAGACGCCGAAAGTTGACCGTGCGGAAAGGATTAAAGCTCCTGAAGGACTCTTTATTGATCCTGAAGGCTTAACCCGACGTGCACACGGGGCATTCCCCGCAAACTTTCGTGATTTACCGGCAGTTTGGCTTGGACATTATTTCGCCGGCCACGTAACAAACCAGGGCCGAGACGCGAACATTGGGGGTAAACTCTTGTGACCGGCAAGGACGAGGCCGAGCTTTCCCGGCTGCTCAGGGCCGCGATCGCGGGAGACGAAAGGGCTTATGCCGACTTTCTGCACGGGATCGCCGCCCTCGTTCGCGGCTTTGTCCGGCGCAAGATCGTTCAAGGCGGGGTCGATCCCGAGGATGTCGTGCAGGAAACCTTGCTGGCCATTCATGTCAAACGCCACACCTGGCGGCCTGATGCGCCGGTGCTGCCCTGGGTCTATGCGATCGCCCGCTTCAAGCTGATCGATGCGTTCCGCCGGCGCGGGCGGCGCATCGAGGTCGAGATCGACGAGATCGCCGAAACCTTCGCCGAGCCGGAGGCGGAAACGGTGAGCGAGCGCGACATCAATCGGGCGCTAGACGGCCTGCCGCCCGCGCAACGCTCGGTGGTGGCATCGATCTCGGTCGATGGCCATTCGATCGGCGAGACGGCGAGCAAGCTCGGCATCAGCGAGACGGCGGTGCGCGTGTCGCTGCATCGCGGCCTGGCCGCGATCGCCAAAAGATTTGGACGAACAGCGACATGAGGACAGAGGATCTCATCAAGGCGCTCGACGCCGATGCCCGCGACGAGGCGATGCCGATGGGCAGGGCCTGGTGGCTGGCGGTCGGCGTGGCCATGGCGGTCGCGGCGATGGTCTTCTTTGCGACCATCGGGCCGCGTCCCGACATCATGCCGGCCATGCACACGATGCGCTTCATGTCCAAATTCGTGTTCACGCTGACGCTCGCCGCCAGTGCCTTCGCGCTGATCCGCGCGCTGTCGATGCCGGGCGCCTCGACCAGGCGGGCGACGGCCTGGATGATCGCCGCGCCGCTTCTGGTGGTGCTGGCGGTGGTTCTCGAGCTTTTCGTCGTGCCCGAGGCCGATTGGGGCAAGCGGCTTATCGGCTCGAACATGATGATCTGCATGAGCTTCATCCCGCTGATCGGCATCGGCCCGCTGGCTATCTTCCTCGGCATGCTGCGCTATGGCGCGCCGACGCGGCCGGTGTTGGCGGGCGCGGTGGCCGGCCTGCTCGCCGGCGGGCTCGCGGCGACCTTCTACGCCGCGCATTGCTTCGACGATTCGCCGCTCTTCGTCGCCACCTGGTATACGGTCGCGATCGCCTTCCTGACCGCGCTCGGCGCGCTAGGCGGGCGGTTTTTCGTCCGCTGGTAGGATTACACCGATCCTTCGGTACCTTTTGAAACAGTGCCTTAATCATACCGGCAATTGTTTGCCGGTTATCGGAGCGGCCGCTGCCGCTCATGCAACCATTCCTTAAAATCGATCCGCCAGAGTTGCGGCAACGCGCAGTCGCGCATTGGGTGGGATCGCATTGTGGCGTGGTTGAGTTGGAAAGGTCCGCGGGCCGGCAAGCGTGCCGTGCCCGTCTTGATGGCAGCCGGACTCGTTGCCTTGACTGCATCGGTCCTGTTGCCGGCGCTGGAACTCGGCACGGACGCGTTGAAGGTCTGCCTGCAGATATCCGTCGCCGTCACGGCCGTCACGCTGTTTGTCTCGGCGCTGTCCATCCGCAAGATCATCGACGACCGCCGGCAGATTGCCGAGAGCGAGCAACGCTTCCGCCGGGCCATGGAGGATTCGGCGATCGGCGTCGCCATTGTCGGCCTCGATGGCCGCATCCTGCAGGCCAATCCTGCCTTCGCCGACATGCTCGGCTACACACGCTCAGAAATCGAGGCGCTGACCTTCTTCCAGATCACACATCCCGACGACCTGCAGATCGGCCGCGAGACGATGATGAGCCTGAAGGAAGGCAAGATACGTTCCTTCCATTTCGAGAAGCGCTATCTGCACAAGGACGGCACTCCGGTCTGGGCGCAGCTTGCCGGCTCGGTCATATGCGAAGAGGAGACCGGCCGCCCTCTTTATCTCGTGTCCCAGATAGAGGACATCAACGCCCGCAAGCAGGCCGAGGCGCGCATCGCCGAGGCAGAGACAAGGTGGAATTTCGCGCTCACCAGTGCCGGACAAGGTATCTGGAGCCTCGATATGCGCAAGGGTGGCACCACCTATTCCGAAACCTGGGCAAAAATGCTGGGCTATGCCGATGGCGAGCTCGACGGCGACCCCGATCGCTGGCTGACCATGATCCATCCCGACGACCAGGGATGTGTCGCCGAGGCGGATCGCGCGCATCTTGCCGGCGAGACGCCCTTCTTCGAGGCCGAGTTCCGAATGCGGCACAAGGACGGCCGCTGGGTCTGGATTCTTGATCGCGGCAAGGCGATCGAGCGCGATGGCGAGGGCCGGCTGATCCGGGCAATCGGCAGCCTGACCGATATCACGGAACGCAAGGAGGCCGAGGCGCGGCTGATGGTTTCGGCGGCCATGCTGGCTGACGAGAAAGAGCGCCTCAGGGTGACGTTGCATTCGATCGGCGACGCGGTGATCTGCACCGATGCCGCCAACCGCATCACCTTCATGAACCCGGTCGCGGAAAAACTCACCGGCGTCGTGGTCGGCGAGGCTCTGGGCAAGCAGCTCGGTCATGTCTACTGGGCGGTCGACGAGGAAAGCGGGCAGAAAATCGGGCTCTCGCGCCCTTCCACGAGCGAGCAGCCGCACTGCGACCAGAACACGCGCGCTGTCCTTGTCCGGCGCGACGACACGCGCTGCAGCATCCGCCAGGTGGTGGCGCCGATCATGAACGACCGCCACGAGTTCTGCGGCCTCGTCATCGTCTTCCAGGATTTCAGCGACGCGCGCGCCCTGCAGCGCCAGCTGGCCTACGCCGCCGCCCACGACGCGCTGACCGGGCTCGCCAATCGCTCGAGCTTCATCCGCATGATGGAGGACCTGGTCGACCAGTGCCGCATCAAAGGCGGCGAGCATCAGTTCATGTTCGTCGATCTCGATCACTTCAAGGCGGTCAACGACACCGGCGGCCATGCCGCGGGCGATGCGCTGCTCAAGCGCGTGGCCGACGCCCTGCGTAATGTGCTTGGCCCGGAAGACATCGTCGCGCGGCTTGGCGGCGACGAGTTCGCCGTCATCCTCAGATCCGGCGCCGCGGCGCGCGGGCCGATCGCGGCGCGCTCGATCATCGACGCCATCGGCAACCTCGACTTCAGCTGGGACGGGCGCCCGCATTCGATCGGCGCCAGCATCGGGCTTGCGCCGATCCGCGCCGGTTGCGGCGAAGTGGACGAGATCATCGCCCGCGCCGACGCCGCCTGCTATGCCGCCAAGGCGGCCGGGCGCGGCTGCGTTTCCGCCGCGCCCGACGAAGACGAAATTTCGAAAGGCGGCCTGCCGCCTCTGCCGCTCGCCGCGGCGTCCTGAGCCGTTTCGAAAGGGTTCAGCCGGGAAAGATCAGCGCGTCGGCACTGGATGGTCGCCGCGATAATCGTAGAAGCCGCGGCCGGTCTTGCGGCCGAGCCAGCCGGCCTCGACATATTTCACCAGCAGCGGGCAGGGGCGGTATTTCGAATCCGACAGGCCCTCATGCAGCACCTGCATGATCGACAGGCAGGTGTCGAGGCCGATGAAGTCGGCAAGCTGCAGCGGTCCCATCGGGTGGTTGGCGCCGAGCCGCATGGCGGTATCGATGGCATCGACCGTGCCGACGCCCTCATAGAGCGTGTAGATCGCCTCGTTGATCATCGGCAAAAGGATGCGGTTGACGATGAAGGCCGGGAAATCCTCGGAAACTGTGATCGTCTTGTCGAGGTGCTTCACATAGCTCTTGGCGGCTTCGAAGGTCTGGTCCTCGGTGGCGATGCCGCGCACCAGCTCGACCAGCTTCATCACCGGCACCGGATTCATGAAATGAATGCCGATGAAGCGTTCCGGCCGGTCGGTCTGCGCGGCAAGCCGGGTGATCGAGATCGACGAGGTGTTTGTCGCCAGGATCGCTTCCGGGTTGAGCTGCGGGCAAAGCTGCGCGTAGATCTTGCGCTTGACCGTCTCGTCCTCGGTCGCCGCTTCGATCACCAGATCGGCGGCCGCAAGATCGGCCATGGTCGGGGCGGCGGAAATACGCGCCATTGCTTCGTTGCGCGCCTTCTCCTCGAGCTTGCCGGAACCGACCTGGCGCGCCATGTTGCCGCTGATGGTGGCGATGCCCTTCTCGATACGGTCGGCCGACACGTCGTGGATCAG
Organism: Mesorhizobium sp. CA10; assembly: GCF_020165285.1. NCBI lineage: Bacteria > Pseudomonadati > Pseudomonadota > Alphaproteobacteria > Hyphomicrobiales > Phyllobacteriaceae > Mesorhizobium > Mesorhizobium sp. CA10. Next base: position 16,293 of record NZ_JAIUHV010000009.1, on the reverse strand, counting down.
GACCTTGTAGCCGCCCAGCGCCGAGACATGGGCGATACCGCCACCCATTTGTCCCGCGCCGACAATGCCGATCGTCTCGATCTTGCTCATGACCCCGATCCCGTCCGGAGCATCTTCCGCGTCTTGAAGCGCGGAAACGCCCCTGTTGTTCATTTCCTGCAATCCGGACGCAAAACCGCCGGATTGGCCTCAGGCCTTGATGGCCTGCTTTTTGTGCAGTGCAAACTAAAAGGGCGGGGCGACTTCGTCTACCCCACCCTTCCGATTTTAATATGCCAGAACCGGTGGCGTCAAAGCGCCTTTTGCAGCTCCGGCAGGATGACGAAGAGATCGCCGACCAGGCCGTAATCGGCGACCTGGAAGATCGGGGCTTCCTCGTCCTTGTTGATGGCGACGATGATCTTCGAGTCCTTCATGCCGGCCAGGTGCTGGATGGCGCCGGAGATGCCGACGGCGATGTAGAGGTCGGGCGCGACCACCTTGCCGGTCTGGCCGACCTGCCAGTCGTTCGGCGCATAGCCGGCGTCGACCGCGGCGCGCGAGGCGCCGACCGCAGCGCCGAGCTTGTCGGCGACCGGCAAGATGACTTCCTGGAACTTCTCCGAGGAACCAAGCGCGCGGCCGCCCGAGATGATGATCTTGGCCGAAGTCAGCTCCGGACGGTCGTTCTCGGAAAGCTTGTTCTCGATGAAGGAGGAGAGGCCCGGATTGGCGGCGGCGTTGACCGTCTCGACCGAGGCCGAGCCGCCTTCGGGCGCCGCCGCGAAGGACGCGGTGCGCACCGTGATGACCTTCTTGGCGTCGGTCGCCTGCACGGTCTGGATGGCGTTGCCGGCATAGATCGGCCGCTTGAAGGTGTCGGGCGAGACCACCTCGATGATCTCGGACACCTGGGCGACATCGAGGAGCGCCGCCACGCGCGGCGCGATGTTCTTGCCCGACGAGGTCGCGGGCGCGACGATCGCGTCATAGGAGCCGGCGAGCGAGACGACCAGCGCCGCCGTCGGCTCGGCGAGACGCTCGGCAAGCTCGTCGGCCTCGGCCAGCAGCACCTTGCGCACACCTTTCAGCTTGGCGGCGGCATCGGCCGTGCCCTTGGCGCCCTTGCCGGCCACCAGCACGTCGACGTCCGAGCCGATCTGGAGGGCCGCCGACAGCGCCTTGGCGGTCTGGTCGGAAAGGCTTGCGTTGTCGTGTTCTGCGATGAGGAGAATTGCCATTTTCTTTGTCCTTTCCCGATCGCTCTAAAGCACGCCGGCTTCGTTCTTGAGCTTTTCGACCAGTTCGGCCACGCTCTTGACCTTGACGCCCGCCTTGCGGCCGCCGGGCTCCTCGGTCTTGATCACCTTGAGGCGCGGCTTGACGTCGGCGCCGTAGTCGGCCGGGCTCTTCTCGTCGAGCGGCTTCTTCTTGGCCTTCATGATGTTGGGCAGCGAGGCATAGCGCGGCTGGTTGAGGCGAAGGTCGGCGGTGACGATCGCCGGCATCTTCAATTCCACCGTCTGCAGGCCGCCGTCGACCTCGCGCGTCACCTTGGCCTGATCGCCTTCGAGCACGATCTTGGACGCGAAGGTGCCCTGCGGCCAACCAAGCAGTGCCGCCAGCATCTGGCCAGTCTGGTTCGAATCGTCGTCGATCGCCTGCTTGCCGAGGATGACGAGGCCGGGCGCTTCCGCCTCGACCACGCCCTTCAGCACCTTGGCGACGCCCAGCGGCTCGGTCTGCTCGTCGGTCTTGACTAGGATGGCACGGTCGGCGCCCATGGCGAGCGCGGTGCGCAGCGTCTCCTGCGCCTGCTGCGGGCCGACCGAGACGACAATGATTTCTTCCGCCTTGCCGGCTTCCTTGATGCGGATCGCTTCCTCGACTGCGATCTCGTCGAACGGGTTCATCGCCATCTTGACGTTGGCAAGCTCGACGCCCAGTCCGTCGGCCTTCACCCGGACCTTGACGTTGGCGTCCACAACCCGCTTCACGGGCACAAGGATCTTCATTTTCCTGTCACCTCTCCTGAGATAGTCGGGGCGCTATAGCAGCGTGCGCCCTGTCAGAGTTGTCGAAAGCCGACATCGCGGACGGAATATCCGTCCAACTGTGCCGTTTCCGTAGTGGCGACAAATCGGCGCGTCAATATCCCACGACGCACCCAAATCGGTTCAGTCCCGGGGCGCCGCTGCTCCACGGCCCCATTGCGCCGCCGGCTGCGCCGGATCGCTCGCGGCCGGCTCAACAGGAACAGGCGGCTGCTGGACGTTGGGCGTCGGGTCCGGCTCGCCGTCGGCGCCGGCCAGCAGCGGCACGCCGCGGCTGCGCAGCACCAGCACCAGGATCGATCCGGCGATGATGCCGCCGATATGGCATGCCCAGGAGATCTGGTCCTCGCCGGCCGCTGCGAACATCACGATCTGGAACAGGATCCATAGGATCAGCGGAATGAAGGCCGGGATGCGCAACGGAATGCGGGCAAAGGCCAGCACCCAGACTTTCACCCGGGGGTAGAGGATCAGGTAGGCGGCGACGACCCCGGCGATGGCGCCCGAAGCGCCGATCAACGGCACCTGCGAATCCCAGGCCACCAACCCCTGGAAGAAGGCGCCGGCGATGGCGCAGGCGAGGTAAAAGATCAGATAGCGGATATGGCCGAGCGCATCCTCGACGTTGTCGCCGAACACCCAGAGGAACAGCATGTTGCCGCCGAGATGGAAGATGTCGGCATGCAGGAAGGAATAGGTGAGGTAGCTCAGGCTCTCGGGGATGACGACGAATTCGGGCGAGAGCTCGACCTTGTCGTGAACCACAGACGGGATGAAGCCGAGACCGAGAACCGCGGCATTGGTGAAGTTTTCACCGCCGAGCGTGGTCGCCAGGTAGACCAGCACGTTCGCCACGATCAGGCCGATCGTCACATATTGCAGCCGGATGTGACGCAGCCTGTTGGTGTCGTAAAGCGGGATGAACATCGGACCCTCCCGCCTGCGGATTCAGCGGTTCTTGCCGGGAACCCATAGCACGTCGGCCTTTCCATTGTCATTGACGGCGCGGGCGGCGACGAACAGGAAATCCGAGACGCGGTTGATGTATTTGAGCGCCTCGCGGTTGACATGCTCGGCTGGATCCTGCGCCAGCGCCACCATCAGGCGCTCGGCGCGGCGCGCCACGGTGCGGGCAAGATGGAGCGCGGCCGCGGCCGGCGTGCCGCCGTTCAGCACGAAGGATTTCAGCGGCTGCAGTTCCTTGTTGAGCGCGTCGATGTCCTGCTCGACGCGGTCGGTCTGGGCGGCGACGATGCGCAACGGCTCGTATTCCAGCGGCTTGCCGTCGTCCGGCACGGCGAGGTCGGCGCCCAGATCGAACAGATCGTTCTGGATACGCGACAGCATGGCGTCGATCGCCGGATGCTCGGCGCCGGTGTGGACGCGGGCCATGCCGATGCAGGCATTGGCCTCGTCGACGGTGCCATAGGCGTCGACGCGCAGGTCGGATTTCAGCCGCCGCTCGCCGGTGCCGAGCCCGGTAGTGCCGTCGTCGCCGGTGCGGGTGTAGATCTTGTTGAGCTTGACCACGCCGTCCTCTCTGAGATCCTCTATTTGCGCGTGAAATAGACAACCAGCAACAGCAGCGCCAGGGCCACGGCCTGCAGCATGATGCGCGCCTGCATCAGCTTGTTCGAGGTGAAGCCGGAGCCGCCGCGCATCATGTTGATCAGGCCGCGAACCAGCACGATCACCACGGCGGCCATCGCGACGATGGCGAGGATTTTGAAGATGATGAGCATCTGGCTGGCTCCGGTTAAGGTTCGGTCAGGCGCGCCTGGCGAGCACGCGGTAGAGCAGGGAGGCCGGCAGGATGCGTTTCAGCGCCGCGCCGATCCTGGCCGGCAGCGTTACCACATAGTGCGGGCGCGGGCGCTGTGACAGAAGCGCGTGGCGCAACGCCCTGTGCACGATCTCCGGTCCCGGCTTCAGCTTCGACACGCTGCCGCCCGCCTGAAGCCTTGCGAGCTGCGCCTGATAATCGGCGCGGTGGACGGAATTCTCGACGTCGATATTCTTCAAGAACCAGGGCAGGCCATTGCTGGCGATCTTCGACCTCACCGGTCCCGGTTCGATGAGGGAAAGGTGAATGCCGCTGCCTTCGAGCTCCTGGCGCATGCACAGCATCAGGCCTTCGATGGCGTGCTTGGAGGCCGAATAGGCGCCGCGGAAGCGGACCGGAGCCAGTCCGAGGATAGAGGAGCAGTGGACAAGCCGGCCGTGCCCCTGGTGGCGCATGACCGGCACGACCCGCCGGGTGAGATCGTGCCAGCCGAAGAAATTGGCCTCGAACTGCTCGCGAAGTGCTGCGACCGGCAGGTCCTCGACGGCGCCGGGCTGGGCGTAGGCGCCGTTGTTGAAGAGCGCGTCAAGCGTGCCGCCGGTCCGCTCCAGCACCGCATCGACCAAGGCGGCGATGGATTCGGGCTCGCGATAGTCGAGATAGAAGGCCTCCAGGCCGTCGGCCTCGAGGGCTGCGATGTCGGCCGGCTTGCGCGCCGTGGCGAAGACCCGCCAGCCTTCCGCCTTCAACGCCCGCGCGCAATAGGCGCCGATGCCGGAGGAGGCGCCGGTGACGATGACGGTGCGCAACTCTTCTGCCGCGGGGCGCGTTGTGAGACCTGGGGTTGCCATTTACCGCAATCACTTCCCATATTCGCGGCGTTGACACAATCGAGCGGAGCGCGGGCCCTTGCTGCGGAATATCGTCGCCCTCAAGCGCGTGCTCTACGATGCGATAGGCCACTTCAACACCGATGACGGCTGGGCGATGGCCAGCCATCTGGCGATCACCTCGCTGATGGCACTGTTTCCGTTCCTGATCTTCGCCACCACGCTTGCCAGCTTCCTCGGCGCGCGCGCCTTCGCCGACACGGCCGTGCATCTGGTCTTCGACACATGGCCGGAGCAGATCGCCAAGCCGATCGCGCATGAGGTGCTCAACGTGCTCACGGTGCGCCGCACCGACCTTCTGACCTATGGCGTGCTGCTTGCGGCCTATTTCGCTTCCAACGGCATCGAAGCCTTGCGCACTTCGCTCAACCGCGCCTATCGGGTCACCGAGACGCGCGGCATCATACACCGCCGGGTGCAAAGCATCATCTTCGTCTTGATCGCAACCGCCTGCTTTCTCGCCATCAGCGTGCTTTTGGTGTTCGCGCCGCTGCTCGCACGGCTGGCGGAGGCGCATCTGGAGTGGATCAAGCCGTATATGGGCACGATCACCATCTGGCGTTACGTGATCGCCTCGACGGTCATCGTCATCGGGCTGTTCTCCGTGCATATCTGGCTGCCGGCCGGCAAGCGGCGCTTCGTCTCGATCATACCGGGCATCGTCTTCACGCTGGTCGCCTGGCTGGTCGGGTCGACGATCTTTGCCACCTATCTCGACCATTTCTCGTCCTATGTGACGACCTATGCCGGGCTCGCCTCGATCATGATCGCGGTCGTCTTCCTCTACATCATCTCGGCGATCTTCATCCTCGGCGGCGAGCTCAACGCCGCGATCAGCCGTTATCTCGAAGCCCGAGCGCGGGTTGGGTGAGTTGGCGCCGGTCAGAAGAGGAACTGAAGAACTGGAGAATTGAAGAATTGAGGAACTGGAGAAAATGCGCTGACGCTTGGCTCCGCCCTTCTTCTTCAATTCCTCAATTCCTCAATTCCTCAATTCTCCAGTTCCCCAGTTCTTCCTCAATTCTCCAGTTCCCCAGTTCTTCAATTCCCCAGTTCCCCTTTCCTCGCCTGCCGCGCCGTCGCCAGGGCGACGCCGAGCGTGGCGATCGCCATGCCGGCGATCTGCAGCAGATTGAGCTGCTCGTTGAAAAGCAGCCAGGCGATGACCGCGGTTACGGCCGGCACCAGGTAGAACAGCGAGGCGACCTTCGACATCTCACCGTCCCTGATCATCACCATCAACAGGAATATGGCGCCGACCGACAGCACCAGGACCAGCCAGGCCATGGCGAAGATCAATTCGCCATTGACGGTGACGGCGCGGGTCTCGAAGGCGAGCGAGCCCAGGATCATCACGGCGGAGCCGCCGACATACTGCCACATCGTCGCCGACACCAGATCGCCGCCTGAGGCATAGCGCTTCTGCCAGATGGTGCCGGCGCTCATGCCGAGCACGGAGACGAGCGAAGCCGTCAGCGTCGCCGGCGTGACGCCGCCGCCCAGCGCCCCCAGCTTCGGCCACAGCACGATGACGACGCCGAGAAGGCCGACGGCAAGACCGGCCCAATGGCGCGGCAGGATCGCTTCGCCGAGGAACTTTCCGGCGAGCACGGCGGTGATCAACGGCTGCAGGCCGACGATCAGCGCCGAAAACCCGGCCGGCATGCCCCTGTGGATCGCCCAGAAGACGGCGCCGAGATAGACACCATGCATGAGGACGCCGGCCACCGTTGCGTGCAGCGCCTCTTCGCGCGTCGCCTTGCGCGAGCCAAGCAGAACGGTCAGCCCCGCGAACAGGGCCGCCGCGATCACGAAGCGGATGGCAAGGAAGGTGAAGGGTTCCGCCCAGGGCATGGCATAGCGCGCGCCGATGAAGCCGGTCGCCCACAGAACGACGAAGGAGGCGGGAATGAACCGCTTGATGCTCTGCATGGGGGAGGCTGCCGGGATGAACGGTTGATGACGGCAATTGCTCTAATGCCGTTCAATCCCGCAAGCAAAACGAAACGGTTGATCCATAAGCTAAGTTGAATTCATCAAACCGTGCCAAGAGGGGCATGGCGCATCGCCGCGCCATGGTGGGGCATGTTTTTGCATCTGGACACGACCTGGCTGTTGTTCGCCTTCGCGATCATCGCCGGCTTCGGCTTCTTCTTCGGCACGGCGCTCGACGCGATCTTGGGGGAGAGCGGCTTCGGCCCGACCGGCAACACACTGCTGTTCATCTTCGGCTTTTTCGTCGCGGTGGGGGTCGCAAACAAGCATGGCATCAGCCTGAGCGATCTCAAGCTGGCGGTGGCCTGCGGGCTGGGCGGCGCCTTTGTCTTCATCAGCGTGCTCGCGCTGATCAAGGCCGGGATGGCGCGCCTCTAGCCAGCTAAAAACCGACCAATCGTCTGACGTCCTGCGGCGACATGCCCGCCTCCCGGAGGGAGGCCAGGCCGGTGTCCTTGAAGCTCTTTGACAGTTTCCTGCCGTCCGCACCGAGGATCAGGCGGTGGTGGAAATAACGCGGCTGTGGCAGGCCGAGCAGTTGCTGCAGCAGGCACTGCACCCCGGTCGCCGAATAGAGGTCCTGGCCGCGCACGACATGGCTGACAGCCTGCAGCGCGTCGTCGACGACGACGGCGAGATGGTAGCTGGTCGGGATGTCGCGGCGGGCGACGATGACGTCGCCCCAGGCCCGCGGTTGTGCTTCGATTGCTCGCGTCGCCGACATCGTCTCGTCGGTGAACTCCACCCATGACAGGCCGGCCGTGACGCGCGCCATCGCCGCCTCGACGTCGAGGCGCCAGGCGAAAGGCATGTTGTCCGCGATCCGCCGCTTGCGTTCCTTCACCGGCAAGTGCTTGTCGAGCGGCGGATAGAGCGGCACGCCGTCCGGATCGCGCGGCCAGTCGCGGCCGCCGGTCTCGGCGATAAAGGCGCGGATCTCGCCGCGGCTCATGAAGGCCGGATAGACGAGTTCCTCGGCGATCAACCGGTCCAGCACCTCCCGGTATTCGGCGAAATGCTCGGACTGACGGCGCACCGGTTCTTCCCAGTGCAATCCCAGCCATTCGAGGTCGCGAAAAATGCCGGCTTCGAATTCGGGCGTGCAGCGGGTGACATCGATATCCTCGATGCGCAGCAGCAGGCGCCCGCCGACCTGCGCCGCCATACGCTGGTTGAGCAGAGCCGAGTAGGCATGGCCGAGATGCAATTGGCCATTGGGGCTCGGCGCGAAGCGGAATGTCAGGAGTGTCATATCTCGGGCGGTATTCGGGTTGAAAGGCGCTTCCGCCGGTTGCTAGTTAGCCATCAATTGCCATTTCGCGGGCGCCCTGGGAACAAGCAACGTGCAACGCATCGCCTCGCTGGACGACATTGCGACAGGGCTCGACGCGCTCTGCCGGATCGATCCGCGGCTGGCGACCGTGCGCGGCCGGGCGGGCGAAGTGCCGCTGCGGCTGTCGGAACCTGGCTTTCAGAGCCTCGCTTCCATTATCGTTTCACAGCAAGTTTCCCGCGCCAGCGCCGACGCCATCTTCGGGCGGCTGGTGAAGCTTGTCGACCCGCTGACGCCGCAGGCGATCCTTGCCGCCGGCGAGGGCGTGTTTCGCGAGGCGGGACTGTCGCGGCCGAAACAGCGCGGGCTGCTCGCCGTCGCCGAAGCGGTGGCCGGCGGGCTGGATCTCGATCACCTGTGCACGCTGGACGCCGGCGAGGCGATCGCTGCGATGACGGCCGTGCCCGGCATCGGCCCATGGACGGCCGAATGCTACCTTTTGTTTGCCGCCGGCCACCCGGATGTGTTTCCCGCGCGCGACGTCGCTTTGCAGACGGCGGTCGGCCATGCGCTCGGCATCGACCCGCGCCCGCCGGAGAAAATGCTTATCCGGCTGGCCGAATCATGGAGCCCGTGGCGGGGTGTCGCGTCGCGGCTTTTTTGGGCCTATTACCGGGAATTGAAGGGCAGGGATGCGGCGCCGACTGTCGAAATGGCCAAAAAAGCCTGAAAATCATGCGGTTTTGGCGATTTCGACGCACGACAATCCGCTTCACATCCCTGTCATGTCGGGCTTACAGTATCCGCGCCGTTCGGTTCTAGAAGCAAGGAGGCGAAGGACGTGACGGTTGCCGTATCTCCGGATGGGCTTCCCGCGCTGGTGCTGAACGCGGACTACCGTCCGCTCAGCTACTATCCCCTGTCGCTCTGGTCGTGGCAGGACGCCATCAAGGCCGTCTTCCTCGACCGGGTGAACATCGTCGCCGAATACGAGCACGCCGTCTCTTCGCCGACCTTCTCGATGAAGCTGCCGAGCGTGGTCAGCCTGAAAGCCTATGTGAAGCCGTCCAGGCATCCCGCCTTCACCCGCTTCAACGTGTTCCTGCGCGACCGCTTCCAGTGCCAGTATTGCGGAACGCCCGAGGATCTGACGTTCGACCATGTCGTCCCGCGCCATCGCGGCGGAGCAACGACCTGGGAGAATGTCGTCGCCGCCTGCTCGCCTTGCAACCTCCGCAAGGGCGGCATGATGCCGGCCCAGGCCAAGATGTGGCCGCTGCAAAAACCCTATCAGCCGACCGTGCACGACCTGCACAACAACGGCCGCCTGTTCCCGCCCAACCATCTGCATGAGAGCTGGATGGATTATCTCTACTGGGATGTCGAACTCGAACCTTGAGATCGTTCGAAAATTCGGGAGGCTGGCCGTCTGAAGCAAGCGTCTGCGCTTCCGGTGCTCACGTACTGTAAGTACGCTCCGCTCCGGTTCTCGACGCTCACTTCATACGACTCATCCTGCCGAATTCTGTGAACGATCTCGCGCCGCCGCTTTGGTGCCGGCTCAATCCCGCGTGAGCGCGCTGCGGAAGGCGACGGCGGCGAGGACGAGGCTGGCGATGGCGTTCCAGCCGGCGAGCGACAGGCCGAGGATGCGCAGCGCGGCCTTGTCGCAGGAGGGCGGTACGAACTTGTCGAGCGCGTCGAGCACGCCCTTGCCGCCGGTGTCGACCGGACCGGCGCCGGCGGTGCAGTCGGCCGGACCTTGCCACCATGCCCATTCGACGCCCGAATGGTAGACGCCGAGATAGAGGCCGTAGAGCATCAGCAAGCCGCCGATCGCCAACAGCCCGCGCGTCACCCAGGCCGGCGCGCGCAGCATCGAGGCGATCGCCGCCAGCAGCATCAGCGGCACGCCGATATAGTAGGGCGTGCGCTGCTCCAGGCAGAGATGGCAGGGGATGTAGCCGCCGATATATTGGAAGGCGAGCGCCGAGCCGACCGTCGCGGCCATGGCGACGGCGAGAAAGAGCGCCGCGCGCATGCGCTGGCGTCCGGTATCGGCATTCATGGTCGCGGTCATTTATCGGGTCCGTTGTTGCGTCGCTATCCGTGGGCGTATCTGACGAGGATATAGAGCAAAATCAGGGCAGCGGCGCCGGCGCCGACAATCAATCCCAAGCGCTTTTCGATGAACTCCCTGATCTCCTCGCCATAGCGGCGAAGCAGCCAGGCAAGCAGCAGGAAACGCGCGCCGCGCGCCACGATCGCGAGCCCGATGAAAAGCAACAGATTGACGCCGATGACGCCCGACAGGATCGTCACTACCTTGATCGGCGGCAGATGGGCCGCGCCCGAGGTGACCAGCATCAGGATGATGAAGCCGACGCCGGACGAGGTGCGCAACTGCTCGAACTCATCATATTTGCCGTAGAATTCAAGCACCGGCTTGGCGACCGCCTCATAGGCATAGTGGCCGATGAACCAGCCGGCGACGCCGCCCAGCACAGAGGCGACCGTGGCGATCAGCGCGTAGCGATAGGCGCGTTCGGGTTTGGACAGCGCCATCGGCAGGAAGAGCACGTCGGCCGGCACCAGGAAGACCGAGCTTTCGACGAAGGCGATGAAGGCCAGCCACCATTCGGCCGATTTGCGCGCCGCCAGCGACAGGGTCCAGTCGTAAAGTCCGCGAAGCATCGGCTCTCCTAATGCGATTGACACAATTCCGGACGGAAAACCGCTGCGCTTTTCCTGGAATTACCTAATGCATGTCACCCCAAACGGTGCAGCGGTTTTCGGCCACCGGCATGCACGAAACAAGGACCCAAAGCGCCGCAGCCGCCATTATCGACCGGGCACCTTAAACATTCGCCTCTCTAGAAAGATTTCCTGCGGCGCACAATGTCTGCATCGCCACAAGGCCGAAGGGTGGGCAAATGCCACCGGTTGCGCGGGCAAATCCGCAACAGGCCAGTTGACGAACACCCATCCGCCCGTATAGTCCGCGCCCATCCAGGCCGCCCGGCCTGAGCCCCTATGGCGGAATTGGTAGACGCGCTCGACTCAAAATCGAGTTCCGCAAGGAGTGCTGGTTCGATCCCGGCTAGGGGCACCACTTGCTGCAGCTTGCTTACGACGGTCGCCCCCTAAGCCAGGCTGCGCTCCATTTTGAATTGATGTCTGGTTGCGAGTTTCTCGGCTGCGTTGCGGTATGCAGCAACCTGTGTGCCCACAGGCTTGAAAGGCGAGAAAGTGGCGGGTCAGACGATTGAGATGGGGAAAAGTGAAGATCGCTCAGATCGGTGCTCGCCCTCAAGTTGAACGTGCGCCGAAGGAAACGTACCTTGTGGCAGGCTGGCTTGGGTGCACGGGGTTCAACATGGGCGTGGTCAACACAGAAATTCCCCTCGGTTCATACACGGTCTCAATTGACAGTGTAAGGAAGATCTACAAGGGACTGCAGCGCGTCGTTGCCGAGGAGGCTGATCTTACATTGTCAAAGTGGGAAATTCTTCCGGACCAGACTAAAGAGCAGTTTGAAGCTCGCAAGAAGGAGGTCCGTGAGAATGCGTTCCGCGTGACGGTTAGTGTCTATCGAGAAGATGGTTCACATACATTTGGTGATACGGAAGATATATTTGATTTCTCTGGTAAACAATCTTTCGTAAACAGAATTTATATGACTAATAAGACGGCTTTCGTCCGAGTTGCGAACTCCGATCCAGCAAATTCGTTTGACCTTATGCTGGATTTCTCTCAACCCCCGTTGCTCGATGCGCGTAGCATAGTTTCAAGCCCAACGATAAACGCGAGTAGTTTGACCATCGGTAGTGTTCGCGAAGGATGGTTCGCGGGCATAGAGAAGATTGTTTTGAATCATATTGACAAACGGCATAGATTTAGAGCCCGATTTCACGGTCCTTTTGTCTATGATCACGGAGTTGTGATATTTGGACTGCCTTTCGGTTTTTATATTTGCTGGCTTGCGTCTGACTTCGTAGACAAATGGGCAGCCAGCAATCAGTTTCTGAAAAGCGCGGCCTACGTGTACATCATTGTGGCTAGCCTCTGGCTCTATCGTGTCTTGTTTGGTTACACGAAATGGGCTTTTCCCCTCGCAGAGCTGAAGGAGCAGCAAAATCGACCTAGGGTGCACAGGAGATTCTGGTGGGGGTTGATTGCACTGCTTACGGGCAAGGTGTTCTGGGATTTCTTTGATCGCTACCTTTCCATCGCCCATTGGCTCGGGCCGACCAGTCCTTAGCCTGTCGGCGCAAACAGGTACATTCTTCAGAATACCAGTCTACCGCATATTCCCCGTATGCCCCTGCGAGTACCGCCCCGGCTGCGGCCATACCGTCAGGCCATGCGGCTCGGCGCCGACGCGGATTTTCGTCACGGCGCCGCTGGTGGTGTCTATCATATAAACCTCGCTGTCGAAGCGGCCCGACAGCCATAGCTGCCTGCCGTCGGCGCTGACATTGCCCATGTCGGGGCTGCCGCCGCCGGGGATCGGCCATTGCGCGACCACGGCGCGGGTGGCGAAGTCGATCACCGTGACGCTGCCCGGACCACTGGCCTTGCCCTGCTCCATCTTGTGCGAGCCGCGGTTCGAGACGTAGAGCCGCTTGCCGTCGCGGCTGACGACGAAGCCGTGCGCGCCGATGCCGGTCGGGATGAAGCCGATTTCCCGAAAACTGTCGCCGTCGACCAGGAACACGCCGTCATTCATCATGTCGGCGACGTAGAAGACCTTGCCGTCGGGCGACAGGCGGATGTCCTGCGGCATGCCCATCCTGGAGAAGTCGAGATGGCCGAGCACCTTCTGGTTCTTCAGGTCGATCTTGGCCAGGCCGCCGTCGCCATATTCGCAGGTGAAGATCGCGTAGGAACCGTCGGCGGAGAAGTCGGCATGGTTGATGCCCGGGCAAGTCGGCGTCGGCAGGCTCGATTTCAACGCCATGGTCGTCGGATCGCGGAAATCGAGCTGCTCCATCGCCTCGTCGACGACGATTGCCGCGCTGCCGTCCGGCATGAAATACAGATTGTAGGGGTCGTCGACCGGCATCTGCTGGCCGGGCTTGGCCGTCTTCGGGTCGATCGGCGTCAGGCTGCCGTTCTTGCCGGTGCCGTTGTTGGCGACCCACAGCGTCTTCAAATCCCAGGACGGCACGACATGCTGCGGCTTGCTGCCGACTGGAAAGCGGCCGACCTCCTTCAAGGTGACGGTGTCGATCACCGAGACGCTGTTGGAGGAGCGGTTCGGCACATAGACGCGCGGCAGTGCGCCGGCGGTGGCGGGGCTCAGATGGCCGGCCGCGGTCTGGCTGTAGATGTTGACCGGGGGAGGCGCCGGATCGCTGCAATCCTCCGGGCAGGTGTCGGCCACGGCTCGAGCCGGAAGCAAAGCGAGCAGGACAAGCGGCGCACAAAGGCGGGCGAAGCGCAGGACGATATCGATCATTTGAAGTGCTTTGTGGTGAAGGCAGGCCGGGTCCGGCCGCCGCATGCCATAGCCGGTGTTTCGCCGCCCATCTAGCGTCTTTTCAGCAGGCTCCGCATGCGGTTGCGCAGGATGCGCGCCATGTTGCGGGTCTCGCGGTAGAGATGCAGTTGCGAGGCGGCCTGACGGGCCAGCCGGTCGGCATCCGGCGTCAGTCCTATTACCAGCGTGCCCATCGGCTTGCGCTCGCTCCACAGACGGCTCATCACCGGATGGTCCGGAACCGCGCAGGAATCGGTCATGACGATGTTGGGATCGTCGAGATGCTGCCTGGTCACCTCGATCATCAGCAGCGTTCCCGGCGAATAGGCGGAGAGCGTCTCGTCATAGGCCGTCTTCCAGGTGTAGGCGACGCCGGCCTCGACGAAGACGACCAGGCAGGCGATGGTGCGGCCGTCGAGCGTCAAGAGGTGGATGCGGCACATGTCCTGCTCGGCCAGCCTGTGCACGGCCTCGCGGGCGAAGGCGGCGCGGTAGCGGTCGATCGCCATCGCGGTGCGCTCGCGGCCTTTCCAGCCGGCCGCTTCCAGCGTCAGGAAGCTTTCGATGGCGTGGCGGATCTCGTCCGGCCCGCGCGCCACGGTGTGCTCCAGCCTGCCGAGGTCGGCGAGACGCCGCTTCAGGCGGCGGAATTCGCGATAGTGATGCGCGCGCAGCGAGGCCTTGAGGTAGTCCTCGCCGTCGGCGTCGCTTTCCAGCACCGGCCGCTCGACCTTGCCGGTGGTCACCATGGTCAGGCCGCGGCTGTCGGCAAACGAGGTCATGAGGCTCGCTACCGGACCGTCGAGCTTGATGTCGGGCAGCACGAAGACCTTGGGCAGCTTGAGATGCGGCCGCGACAGCATCGAGAAGAAATCCTCGATGACGCCGACCGGATCGTCGCGATCGACCAGCGGCGTTCCGAGCGGGCCGAACGGGCTCGACCATGTGCGCATCACGGGGACGCCGAGCGGGATCGCCGGCCGCTCGACCGAGAACGGCGCCAGAAGCCGAAGCCGGTTGCGGTATTCGTCGCCGTCGCGGATGACGGCCAGCCGCACCTCGCGGTCTTCCAGCCGCGGCATCGCCGGCGCCAGGAAGCGCGGGTTGAAGAAGACGTTCGGCTCGATTGTGCGGGCGCTGAGATAGTCAAGCTCCTCGACAAGATCGAAGCCGGCCGAGGCCGGATAGATGGCGAGCTTGCGCTCCGGCCTGTTGCTGGCGAAGAGCTCGATATGGGCGGGGTCGACCTCGCGCGCCAGACCGGCAAGGTTGGAAACCATGGCGCCGGCGGTGCCGCCGCTGGTCTCTTCGAGCAACGGGACGGCGGCCATCAGGCGACTTCCTTGTTTGCGGGCACAAAGATCGCCATCACGATGCCGAGCTTGCGCCAGACGGTGAAGGAGAGCGCGCTGGCCTCGAAGACCATGGCCAGGCTGGTGGCGATTGCCGCGCCCCAGAGGCCGAACAGCGGAATGAGGATCACGTTGAGGCCGATGTTGAGCGCAAGCGTCATGGCATAGACGGCGGCGCAGATGTTCTGGTTGCCGCTCATGGTGAGCAGGCTTTCGCAGGGGCCGACGGCGGCGCGCGCCACGACGCCCAGCACCAGCAGGAAGAGCAGCGGGTAGCCGGCGGCGAATTCGGGACCGAACAGCACCAGCATAGGCTCGCCCAGCGCCAGCACCATGAGCGCCATCAGCAGCGAGGGCCAGAAGGTCCAGGAGACGGTCTCGCGGGCGAAGGCGGCGAGCCGATGCGGCTCGCCATGCGTGAACTGGGCGTAGCGCTGTGCAACGCCGGCCTTGACCGCGAAATAGACGAAATGCACCAGCGCCAGCGTCTTCACCGTGGCGAAATAGACCGCGACGTCATTGGGGTCGAGATAGGCGCCCACCATCAGCACGTCGGCGTTGGTGAGCAGGAAGAAGAAGCCCTCGACCAGGAAGATCGGCAGCGAGACGAGGATCCACTGGCTAAAATGCACCGCCCTCGGCCCGGCCGGGATCTTTTTCTCCATGCGCGAGGTGACGGCCATCAGCTGGCCGAGCGTGGTGACATAGGTTGCGGCGATGGAGGCGAAGATCGCGGTCTTGGCGTCGGGCACATAGTACAGGCCAAGCATCAGCGCCATGAATGCCAGGATCAGCACCGGCCGCACCAGATAGGTGGGCGACAGCGCCAGCAGCGCCCAGGAATTGGCGCGCGCCAGCCCTTGCAGGAGATCGCCGAGCGCGATCATCGGCAGACAGATGACGCCGAGGATGAAGGGGATGACGTAGTAGTTCTCGATCCAATCCGAGGCGAGCCAGACGCCAAGCGCGCCGAGGCCTGCCACCAGCGTCGAGGCGACGAGCACGAAAAGGCGGCTCGCCTGCACGATGCCGCGCAGCTCGGCCAGCATGCCGCGCTCGCGATATTCGGGGATGAAACGGATGACCGAGGTGTGGAAGCCGAGGCAGGCGAGATTGCCGACGATGACCATCGTCACCCAGACCAGCACCGAGATGCCGTATTCGAACGAGCCCATCCAGCGCGCCATCAGCACCTGGCTGACAAAGGCGATGAAGGCGCTGACGATGCGGATGGAGAAGGCGATCAGCGACATGCGCCCGGCTTCGCCGCGCTCGTCGGCGGTGGACAGCACGGCGTCGATGCGGCCAAGCAACGGCCGCATGCGCAGCGCCCAGCGCTGCGGCAGGAACCGCCCGGCAGTCGTTGCCGCGGAAAAGCGCACCCCGAATCCTCTCCGTTTTCCGCCTCTTTCCAAGGTTTCGGTCTATCCGAAACACCTTAAGAAAGTGTGGGTGGGGTGCGGGCTTTTCCTTCTCCCCTTGTGG
>NZ_JAIUHV010000008.1:0-286034 GCF_020165285.1 Mesorhizobium sp. CA10 | reverse complement strand
CCTGTCCGAAAGGACGACCAGGATTCATTCGGTCTCCTTCCCACTTCAACCATACACCAGAACCAACACACAGGATTCCAGGGTCTACGCGCGTCGCTTCGCTCCTTGCTCCGCCATAGAATGACCAGGTTGGGGCGGCCTCCACCAATCCCCGGCGTTTGCGCTGATTTCACGGAAATGAACGGAAAATCTTGCACCAAGAGGCGGTTGGCCAGCCAATCGGACCGGCCACAGGTGGCACTCTCCATCCGGGTTGACAGGTCAGACGCACCGTCCTAATTTTCGCGTTAGTGGCCACTAACGCGAAATACTGGACTGCGCTCGGCGATCAGACGCGACGCACGATCTTCGAACTGCTGGTCCACCGACCCAGTTCGGTCAGCGGGCTCGCCAATCTGTTGCCGGTCACGAGGCCGGCGGTCTCGCAGCATCTGAAGGTGCTCAAGGATGCCGGGCTGGTGGCTGATACGCGCTCCGGCAAGGAGCGCATTTACCGGATCGATCCGGACGGGCTCGCGGCGTTTCGCGCGGAGATCGACCAGTTCTGGGTGAAGACGCTCGCGGCCTACAAGCTGACCGTCGAGCGACCGACAAAGGACGAGACATGATCAAGCAACCGGCACCTGCTCCCGTAAGGCATTCCGTCGTCGTCGAGGCGCCGATCGCGCGCGCCTTCAAGGTGTTCACCGAGGATTTCGGCAGCTTCAAGCCACGCGAGCACAATCTGCTTGCCGTGCCGATCGCGGAAACGATCTTCGAGCCGCGTGTCGGCGGCCATGTCTACGACCGTGGCGTCGACGGCTCAGAGTGCCGCTTCGCCCGCGTGCTGGCCTACGATCCGCCCGACCGGCTGCTTCTGAGCTGGGACATCAGCCCGCGCTGGCAGATCGAAACCGACCTCGCCAGGACGAGCGAGTGGGAGGTCCGCTTCACGGCCGAGGCGGAAAATCGGACCCGGGTCGAAATCGAGCACCGCCATATCGAACGGCATGGCCAAGGCTGGGAAGGCGTGCGCAGCGGGGTCGACGGCGATCAGGGCTGGCCGCTCTACCTGCAGCGGTTCCAGGCGCTTTTTTCCCGGGCTGCCTGACGGCAGCGGCCGGCATCGGCGGACAGCCGCGGCCGACATAGCCACAGCGATGAGGAGAAGAGCAGGCCATGGAATCCTATTGGTTGAGCATTCTTGGCGTGCTTGCGCTCTGTCTCCTGTCGGTGGCGCTGGCGATCTATTCCGGCTCGTCCAAGGGATTTGCGGGCAAGCTTGCGGGTCCGGTCATCCCGGCGGACGACAATAATCCGCTCTACCGGATCGACCGCGTCCACATGAACTCGGTCGAAGCGCTCGCGCCCTTTGTTGTATCCGCTGTGTTGGCGATGATGGCCGGTGTCGGACCCGTGACGCTGGCCGTGCTCGTGTGGATCCATCTGGCGATACGCCTCATGCACATGGCGATCTACCTGCGCGGCGGCAACGCCGCCAAGGGCGGCAGCGTCAGGACGATTCTCTATGTCTCGGGCGCGCTCGTCACGCTTGTCCTCATCCTCGTGACGGGATGGGCTGCGCTTCGCTGAGCAGCGCTCGCTTTTCGCTCCGTCGGCGGAACCCTCGCCCCGATCAGAGGTTCATCCTGTACAACCACAGGAGATGCGCCATGGACCACACCAGCCACGTAAGACTGACCAGTGCCGAGCTGACGCCCGACATCCTCGAAGGCGCCACCATCTACGGCCCGGATGACGAGAAGATCGGCTCGGTCGACCACCTGCACGGCAGCCAAGTCGTCATTGATGTCGGCGGCTTTCTCGGCATCGGCGCCAAGCCGGTGGCTGTCACTGCCAGCCAGCTCGATTTCATGCGCGACGAGGACGGCGACGTGCATGCAGTCACCAGCTGGACGAAGGATCAGCTCAAGGCGATGCCGGAGCATCGCGACTGAAGCGCTTCGAGCAGCTCGCGCTCGGAGGCCTGCATCTGGCCGCCGTGCTCAACGAGACGCCGGCGGTCGACAAATAATAAGAGGCGGTGCCGCCCTGGCCGGCGGTTCGCCCCACGCCGTTTCCCGAAGGCAGTCCCGGCGAAGAAAAAAGCCCGCCCCGGCATGCCGAAGCGGGCGCAAATTTCAGGACAGCAAATTTACTTGCAGTCTTTCAGCATCTTCAGCGCCTTTTCGGCATTGGCCTGGGACGTGTAAGCCTTCGTCCCGGCATCGGTCAGTTTCTTGCCGTCCGGCTTCGTGGAAACCACCGAGCATTTCTTGGGGGTGGCGTCCTTTGCCACCCAATACTGCGTGGCCGCAAATGCCGGCATGCTGAAAAGCGAAACAACCGAAACTGTAACCAGAACTTTGCGAATCATAGCGTTCTCCCAAGTTGAATTCGGCTCGGCCCATTCATCCGGAAGTGCCCGTCACGCGGATAGCCGCGCCGAACCGCCGGGGAGCCGTATCGCGAATTAATCGCCGAGGGCAATTTACAAAAATGTAAAGTTCGGCCGGGCCTGCAAGGCCGTGACACGAAGCTATCGGCGCACCGCCGCTATGAGACAGGCGCAGAGCACCACATTGACCGTGGCGGCGAGCGCCAGCGTGGCCAGGATAAAATTGGCGCCGCCCGTGCCAAGAAGCAGCGCTCCAACAGACGGAGCCGCCGCCTGGACGATGAGGCTGGGCGTCGCGAGCTTGCCCATCAGCACCGCGTATTGCTGCGGGTCGAACAGCACCAGCGGCAGCGCGCCGCGCGCGATCGTATGGATGCCGTTACCCGCGCCATAAAGGATCAAGGCGAGAGCAACAAAAGTCTGGCTCGTCAGCAGCAGCCAGATTCCGGCGGCAAGCAGCGTTACGGATGTCAGCATCGTCCAGATCGGATGGTGCCGGTTGCGGCCGATCAGCAGCTCCGCCACCCTAGCGCCGACTTGTGAAGGGCCGACCAGCGCGCCAAGTCCGACGGCGGCTGCCAGGCTCGCGCCGCGCAATTGCAGCAGCGTCAGCAGATGGACGGAGAGCATGGACGCGACCAGTGCGGCCAAGGTCTGAATGGAGGCCAGCAGAATGAAGCGCGCCCGCGCTCTGCCGGTGGCCGATGCCTCTTTCGACCTGTCTTTGACCGGCACAGGCGCGGCGGCCGGAGGCGACGGTATCATCCACAGATGGAGCGGCAAGCAGATTGCCAAATGGATCGCGGCATAGGCAAGGCAGGCGGTGCGCCAGCCGCCATGCTCGACAAGGAAGGCGCTGATCGGCCAGCAGACGGTGCTGGCAAAGCCGCCGAAAAGCGTCAGGTTGGTGATGGCGCCGCGCGCGCTCTGTCCATAGAGGCGGCCGAGTGTGGCGAAGCCGGCATCGTAGAGGCCGCTCGACATGCCCAAGCCCATGAGCAGCCATGCAGCCAGATAAAGAGGATAGTCGGTCGCCGTCGCCAACAGCGAATGCGCGGCCGCCAGCAGCAACGAGCTGGCGGCAAGCACCGGCCGTCCACCGTGGCGCTGGATCAGCCGCCCGGTGACGGGGGACACCAGCCCGGCAAGCAGGAGCCCGCAGGATAGCCCGGCAACGACCGAGGCGAACGACCAGCCGGTATCCCTAGCAATCGGCGCGGCAAGCACCGCGGGCAGGTAGTAGGATGATCCCCAGGCGAGAATCTGCGTGATGCCAAGAGCCGTAACGAGGACGCGGCGGTTGTGTGCGATGGGCGCGGTGGCTTCCAATCAGGCTTGCCCTGGTGGATAGGCGACCTTCTCGCCACCCTCCTTGACGAACTCCCGCACCGGATTGTCGAGCAGCGGCAGCACCGCTTCCGACGGCCGGCACAGTTTTGTCCCTTTCGGAGTCTCGACGATGGGCCGGTTGATGAGGATCGGATGGGCGAGCATGAAATCGATCAGCTCATCGTCGCTCCATTTCGGATCGGCGAGGCCGAGATCGGCGTAAGGCGTGCCCTTCTCCCGCAACAACTCGCGCGCAGAAATCCTCATCGCGGCGATCAGTTCGAGCAGCCTTTCGCGGCGCGGCGGCGTCTTGAGGTATTCGATCACGACAGGGTCTTCGCCGCTGGCGCGGATCATGGCGAGCGTGTTGCGGGAGGTGCCGCAGTCGGGGTTGTGATAGATCGTGACCGTCATGGCTCTGCTTTCAAGGGTTGTGGAATGGCCGCGGGCCGCAGCAGCCAGCCCATCAACGCGAGCGCGATCAGGGCACCGAGCAATTCGGCGACGACGAAGCCGGGCAGATCGAGCGGCCTGATGCCGGAAAAAGTGTTGGTGAGTGAGCGCGCCACGGCGACGGCGGGATTGGCGAAGGAAGTGGATGCCGTGAACCAATAGGCCGCTGTGATATAGAGCCCGACCAGCCACGGCACGGCCCGCCCCTCGAAGCGGAGGCCAGCGAGAATGACGGCGACAAGGCCGAATGTCGCGACCACTTCCGAGAACCATTGCGCCGGCCCGGCACGCAGTTTCGTCGCGACCTCCAGCCCCGGTAGGGCAAACATGAGATGCGCGGCGATCGTGCCGGCGATTCCACCGACGACCTGCGCGAAAAGATAGGCAGGGAGATCGCGAGCAGGCAGCGACCGGTTGAGACAAAACACCAGCGAAACGGCCGGATTGAGATGCGCGCCGGAGATCGGCCCGAGCACGGTGACCAACACCACCAGCATGGCGCCGGTTGCTAGCGTGTTGCCAAGCAGCGCCAGCGCGGTGTCATGCGTCAGCGTCTTGGCCATGATGCCGGAGCCAACGACGGTCGCCACCAGCAGACCGGTGCCGAGGGCTTCAGCCGCGAACCGGCGCGGCAGATCGAAAGTGTTCATCGGTCGACCCTGGATTGGACAATGGGGAGTTGGGTAGCGGGCGTGACGGTCATTGCCGGCTCTCCTCGCCCGGCTGGCAGCAAGATGCCGCAAGCGCCGGCGCGCAGATTTCCGGCCGGCCCGAGCAGCAATCCTCCATCAGGAAGCGGATCAATCCGGACAGCGCATCGAACTCGGCACTGTAGACGATCGAGCGGGCATCACGCCGCGCGGTCACGAGACCGGCGCGCTCAAGTTCCTTGAGGTGGAAGCTGACATTGGACGGCGAGACCTCGACCTGCTCGGCGAGCGAGCCGGCGGCAATGCCTTCCGGGCCGGCAACGACCAGCAGCCGCAGCAGGCGCAGCCGTGTTTCCTGCGACAGCGCGCCAAAGGCGGTCAGGGCTTGACGTTCATCCACGTTTCAACAATCCTTGAAATATTGAAATGAGGAATAGCCGACATGCTCTCTTCTGACAATCGGAAAAACATCGCTCCTATGGACCCCTCCGACCTGACCATCGGCGATCTGCTGGCGGCGCTGGCCGATTACAAGGACAAGCCGCTGGTTTTCCGCTACGGCGGGCGGCCGGTAAAGCCAGGGTACCATGTCACCGAGGTGAAGGCTGGACAGTTCGCGGCGCTGGATTGCGAAGCAAATCCGGAATCGTGGTCGGAGATATTCGTCCAGCTGTGGGACGTGGACGAAGGCGGACCGGTCCATATGC
Source organism: Mesorhizobium sp. CA10 (assembly GCF_020165285.1). Taxonomy (NCBI): domain Bacteria; kingdom Pseudomonadati; phylum Pseudomonadota; class Alphaproteobacteria; order Hyphomicrobiales; family Phyllobacteriaceae; genus Mesorhizobium; species Mesorhizobium sp. CA10. Next base: position 280,518 of record NZ_JAIUHV010000008.1, on the reverse strand, counting down.
CAGCCGGCAAGTTCGCCGCGATCATCCGCAAGGTTTCGGACCATGTCTCTCTCGATCAGGCGGCGAAGCTGACCTTCGAGGTCAGCGACGGCGTTCGCCCGATGGAATTGCACCGGGCAGCCCAGCCGAGCCTTGTTGGCGGGACGGTTGAGGTCGAGCTGTCGCCACGGCCGTCAAGCTGCAAGCCGCGGGACCGCTGGCTGGAAGAACAGAAGGCAGCGAGTGGGTGCGGAGGGAGTCGCTGCTGTTGAGCCCGCTAATGGCGACGCGCCGCCCTGATCAGAACCGGATCATGCCATTGGCCTGCAACAAATAGAGGCCCACGAGAACGATGGCGATCAGCGCCACCCAAACGGCTGTCTTGCTCATCCGCGCAAATCCCTGTCAATCGGCGATAGTGAACGCGCGCGCCATGGTTGTGTTCCCGATATGCCGGGCTGCACATCGCCTAGGCAGGATCACGAATTGCTGGATGACGCGCGTCCGTGCATAGTGGCGGCAATGGCGCCTGGTCGATGAAGATGGCTATGGATGACAAAGCGGACAATCCGGGCGTGGCGGTGTTTCCGCCGCTGCTCTTTCTCGTGGCGCTGATCGCGATGCTGGCGCTGCGCTATGTCTGGCCGCTGGCGATCGGCGGCCGCCCGCTGACCATCGTGCTCGGCATAGTGCTGGCAGCACTGGCGGTTGCGATCATCGCCTGGGGACGCTCGACGATGTTGCGCGGCGGCACCAATGTGAACCCAACGCTGCCGACCACCGCGATCATCACCGGCGGCCCGTTCGGCTTCACCCGCAACCCGCTCTATGTCGGCTTGATGGGACTGCTTCTCGGAATCGGGCTGCTCTTTGACAGCTGGTGGGCCGTCATCGCGACCATCGCGAGCTTCCCCATCCTGCATTACGGCGTGGTGCTGCGCGAGGAGGCCTATCTGGAACGCAAGTTCGGCGAACCCTACCGCGCCTACAGGGCGAGCGTGCGCCGCTATTTTTGAGCATCAGTCCTTTGGCGCGTTGCTGTAGAGCGCCACGCCGACGCGGTCGTTGCGCCGCCACCGCACCAAAGCGCGATAGGCCGTATCGTCGGCCGGGACCTCGAGCAGAAAGCGGTCCGGAATCTCCACATTGGCACCGACGCGCAATTCCGCGCCCTGCTCGTGCTGATTTCTGACCGAGCAGCCGGTCCTGACGCCGGCGGCGATGATCGTGGCTTCCTTGAGCACGAATTCGCGCGCATGAAGACGGCGTTCGATCTCGGGAAAATTGGCCATATCCGGCGGGCTCCTCAGGCAAGGCTCTCCTCGCCATGGGGCAGCACGATAGCAGCGAGGCGTTTCCGTTCCGTTAGCGATCACTGAAACAGTGGTGTGCCGGCTTGATATGCCGGCCGGGTCCACGGATGGAGCGTTCACGCCTGACCGTTCAGCCGGCGACAGTGACGCCGCTCGCGCGCAGCACCCAGCGGCGGCCGTCGCTGCGGAACTCGGTGAGCGACAGCGGCTCGATGTCGATCTTCCAGACCGAGGAAAGCGGCGCGCCGAGCACATGCGCCATGGCGGCGCGGATCGGCATGGCATGCGTCACCGCGACGGTGTGACCGCTTTCGCCGGCCAGCCGCTCCATCAGCGCAGCACCCCGCCGGGCGACGTCGGCGAGCGATTCACCGCCATGGGGCGCCGCGTCTGTACCGGCGAACCAGGCCGCCATACCTTCGGGATCCTCGGCCTGCACCTCTTCGAAACCTTTGCCGGCCCAGCGCGCGAAATCCTGCTCGGCAAGCAGCGGCTCGACCGTCGCGTCAAGGCCGAGCGCCTCCGCCGTCCGCCGCGCGGCCAGCGCCGGGCTTGTCCAGATACGGTCGGCGCGACGCAGCGAAGCGGCCAGCGCGCCGGCGCGATCGAGGGCGCGCGGCTCCGGCGGCTCATCGTTCGGAAAGCGGCCCTTGCGCATCCCGGGCGTCGCTCCGCTTGCGATCATCGTCAGGCGGACAAGCATGAAAAACTCCGTGGCACAGCGAAAAACAGGCCTCACGAAGCCGTGCCGCCATTACATGTCGTTGACAGGCGAACGAAGTACTGACAAGTGTCTTAATGCTATACGGGATTGGAAGCCGGTGCGAGTCCGGCACGGTCGCGCCACTGTGATCGGCACCAGCCGAAAGTCAGGCCTTATTCCGCAGCACTCGATCAACGGGACGCAGTATCCCAAGGGAGGTCAATATGTCCGACACCACCTTCGCCCCCAGCTACGGCCCGGTTGCGATTCCGGTCCGCGAGCTTCTGCCCTGGGCCATCCTCGGCGGGCTGCTTTTGATGCTGGCGATCTATTTCGTCGGCGCGGAAGAAGGCGCCACCTCGCTGATTCGCGGCACCTATGTGCACGAATTCGTGCATGACGGCCGCCACCTGCTCGGCTTCCCCTGCCACTAAAGCGGTTCAGCATCGCTGAACCCGCTTTCGATTCTGATCCAACGCAATTCCGGACGGAAAACCGCTGCGCACTTTTCCTGGAATTGCTTGGTTGGCTTAACGCAATTCCGGACGGAAAACCGCTACGCACTTTTCCTGGAATTGCTTGGAGGGATTGGTGACATGGTTGGAAAACTTTTGCTGCGCGGCATGCTTGTCGGGCTGGTCGCCGGGATTCTGGCGTTCGCCTTCGCCCGCGTCTATGGCGAGCCGCAGGTCGACAAGGCGATCGCCTTCGAGGAACAGCAGGCCCCGGCCGCCGGCGAGGCGCCGGAGCCCGAGATGGTCAGCCGCGCCACGCAAGCCGGCATCGGCCTGGCAACCGGCGTGCTGGTCTATGGCGCCGCCCTTGGCGGGCTGTTCTCGCTGGTCTTCGCCTATGCCCATGGCCGTCTGGGCTCGCTCGGTCCGCGCGGCACCTCGGCGCTGATCGCGGCACTCGGCTTCCTGGCCGTGATCGTGGTCCCCGGCCTCAAATACCCGGCCAGCCCGCCCGCAGTCGGCAATGCCGAAACGATCGGCTACCGCACCGAGCTGTTCTTCATCATGATTGTCGTCTCGATCGCGGCGATGGTGGCGGCGGTCGGCCTGGCGCAGCGGCTGTGGAACCGGCTCGGCGCCTGGAACGCCTCGATCGTCGCGGGCCTCGCCTTCCTCGTCGTCTTCGCGCTGGTGAAGGCGGCGCTGCCCGACATCAACGAAGTGCCGGAGAACTTCTCGGCGACCGTGCTGTGGCAATTCCGCGTCGCCTCGCTCGGCATCCAGCTGGTGCTGTGGACCGTCGTCGGGCTCGGCTTCGGCGCGGTTGCCGAACGCGTGGTCGCGGTGCGCGACCAGCGCAGCCCGGCACGCCGCTACGCCTGAAATCCGATGCGTTGGCCGCCACGGTTCTGCGCCCTGGCGGCCAAAGCGGCTCAACGGTCGGTACGACCGCAGAGCCACTTTGGTCTTTCCTTTTCTCGCAATTCCGGACGGAAAACCGCCGCACACTTTTCCTGGAATTGCTCGGTTGCGGCGCTGCTCGCATTTCTGGCCGCCACATCCGCGCAGGCGCATGGCGGATCCTCGGCCCAGCCTCCTCCCGGCATCCAGATCCCCAGCCTGACCCACGGCCAGATGGCCGTCATCGCGCGCTATCGCGGCGAGATCCTCGACCTCGCCCAGCGCCAGACCGCGACCGACCCGACCTTCCGGCGGCTCTACAATCACGGCAATCTGCAATTCACTTATTGCCTCTGGGGCCTGATGCCGGGCAGCCTCGGCGACGAGGAAAGCCCGTTCAACGAATGCAGCCACGCCTATCTCGCCACCGCCAAGGCGCTGCTCGCCCATATGGCGATGATGCCCGCGGCCGGGCGCGAGGCGAAGACGCTGATCTCGGACATCGATGCCGAGATGGTGCGTAGCGGCGCGTCGTGGATCCTGTGCCAGTACAGCGGCGAGGCCTTCAGCACCGGCGCGGTCGTCGAGCCACGCTGGCGCGACATCTTCTTCCACTTGCCGAGCCTTGCGGTGATCCTCGCTATGGTGGCGGCGCTCGGCGCCGCCGCATGGTCGATTTTCCGTTCACCCGCTCCGCGAGCCGGCGCTGCTTAGAACGGTTCAGCGTTTCACGGAATCACCGAACCGCTCCCGGTCTTGCGTGTGATCGTTTTCAGGAAAGCCTGAACGCGCAACCATGTCAGCTCGGCTGCGGACGCATCGTAATCCGGCAGCGCTTGATCGGTGTAGAAATGGCCGATCCCCGGATAGGTGAAAATTTCTGCCCTGACGTGGCAGCGCTTCGCCGACGCCGACCAGTCGGCAACTTGTTCCGGCTGAGCAAATGCATCTGGGTCGGCGACGTGGACCGCGACCGGGATGTGTCGGCGAACATTGCTGGGAATATCAGCAAGGCCATGCAGCAGCACAATGCCGGCGGCAGCGACTCGTTCTGACCAAACGGCACTGATCACGCCAGCTCCCATGGAATGGCCAGCGAGCACCGCGTCTGGAGAAGTCTGGAGGAGCGCCACCCTGGCGCGGTCGCAGATGGTTTCTCACCCAACATTGCTCATCAAGTCAAGCCCGTCGTCGACCGATGCCGCAGTCAGCCCTGCGTAGAGGTCCGGCACCACAACATCGTACCCCGCGCTTCGCATGCGCTCAGCAGCTTGATGCTCCACCGCCCGAAGGCCGAGCGCCGAGTGAAAGAGTACAATAGCAGCCATCCGCTGTCCCTTCGGCGTCGCCTGGCCGATCGCGTTGAGCTCGGGCAATGATCGTCTTTTATCCGGCTTATCGAATCCCCACCACCAGCCATGCCCTTTCCGAAGCCTTCGCCGTCACATCATCCATGCGCGCGCTCGTGATGGTGGCCTTTCGGTTCGGCCATGGCGAAGGGCAGATCCTCGGTGTCGGGACCGGCCGCCAGTTGCAGCCTGGCGCTGAATTCATGCGGTTCGGTCGGCGCGACCAGGCTCTGCAGATAATGATGGTCGCCGCCGACCGGAGACAGCGGCAGGCTTTCGACCGCACCGTCCGCCCTTTCAATAGCGACGTTCGCCCGCAGGCCCTCGGCGTGACGCGACAGGCGCAGCCGCATGCGCTCGCCCTGCGGCGTGTCGACGATTTCGAGCAGCCCGCTGGCTAGCTTGCCGTCGACAAGGAACGGATCCGGCGCATGATGGTGGCCGGCCTCCGTCTCCAACTCGGCAAAGTGCACCGTGGCGACGTCGAGCGCCGGGATGTGCGCGAAGAGCTCGGCCTTGAGCGATGCGGCGATGTTGTTCGCGGCGGCAAGCAACAGGCCGTCATTGACCGCGATCGTAACGTCGACATGCAGCTTGTGGCCGAGCCAACGGGCCTTGACGTCGGCTACCTTTTCGATCCCGGCGACATGGTCGGCAGCATGGTGAATCTGGTCAACGAGGCCGGGCTCGACGCCGTCCAGCATGCGGGTCAGCACCGAGCGCGCCGATTGCCAGACGATAGCGAAAATGGTGACGGTGATGAGCAGGCCGATGATCGGATCGGCGAGCGGAAGGCCGAGCCAGACGCCGGCCGCGCCGGCAACGACGGCAAGGCTGGTGAGGCCGTCGGTGCGGGCGTGATAGCCGTCGGCAACCAGCGCCGCGCTGTTGATCTGGCGACCGACGCGGATGCGAAAAACCGCCACCGCTTCATTGCCGAGGAAACCGATGATGCCGGCGACGGCCAACCAGCCAAGGAAATGCACCGGCTGCGGGTTGAACAGGCGATTGATCGCCTCGTATCCGGCCACCAGCGCGCTGGCCAGGATGATGAGCACGATGATGATGCCAGCGAGATCCTCGACCCGGCCGAGGCCGTAGGTGAAGGTCCTGGTCGGTTTGCGGCGCACGAGCACAAAAGCGATCCAAAGCGGGATGGCGGTGGTCGCGTCGGCGACGTTGTGGATGGTGTCGGCAAGCAGGGCCACGCTGCCCGAGAGCATCACGACGACGATCTGCAGCGCGGCCGTGACCGCGAGGATCACGAACGACCACTTGATCGCCCAGATGCCGCGGTCTGTGGTGGCGATAGTCCCGTCGATCACGCCATGAGTATGGCCATGCGGCCCATGGTGGTCGTGGCCGTGGCCGCCATGATGTCCGTGCGCACCGAAGCCGAACCAGTCGAGCGCTTTTTCCCACATCGCCGCCTCATAGATATTTGGTGAGCTGCTTCAGCTCTTTGAGCGTGTCCCTGGTCGGTTCGCCGCCTTCGACAAGGCAATGCTCCATATGGTCGTGGATCAGCTCGCGCTTGGCATTGCCGACCGCGCTTTCGACGGCGTGGAGCTGTTGCGCGAGGTCAAGACAGGACCGACCCTGCTCGAACATGGTGAGCACGGCGGCGAGATGGCCATGCGCTCGCTTGAGCCGGGCGATGATATCGGGATGGGAGCTGTGTATCGTCATGGCAAACATCCTATCCCCCTGGGTAGGATATTGCCAATACGCCTCGAACTCTCGAGGCTAGCCCGCGGCAGGGCTGGACTCGCCGCCCAGCCGAACGTGCCCGCTAGCAGATGCTCGCCGACGCAGCAGGTCCTCGGCCCGCGGGGCAGTCTCTGCCGCGAAATCCCGATTTCATGTGATCAACCGGCTGCGGCGAGCGGCAGCCCCCCGGGGCAACCAAATGCTTGGTTTGCCGTTTATTTTAGCGGCTGCCGCCACCTACCGTGGGGCCAGGCGGCTCTGGCGGCCAGAGACCGCGCGAAAGGAGGCCGCAATGACACGGCCCGCAGTGGAGATAGGCGACCGGGTGGCTGTCATCGCCACCGTGATCGAGCGCATCAAGGACCGCGTGATGCTGAAGCTCGACGGCGATGGTCATAATTATTCGATGGCCGAGCCCAATGCCAAGCCAGGCGACAAGCTTAGACTCGAAGGCGACGTCGTGCATGTCGACGAGGATCTCGGACGCACGACCGTGCAGGTGCTGGGACGCGTGACGATCGACACCAACTCGGTCGAAATGGTGACGAGGCGTTGCGACCTCGACCATATCGGCTCGAACGTGCCCGGCCACCCTCGCCCGCGCACCCCGCCGAGACCACACGGGTAAAACCGATGGCTGCGGCGCGATCCTCCTCGCCGTGAAGCGGTGGACTGCCTTAGTGACGCTTGAAATACTGCACCTCGCGTTCGTGCTTTTCTGCCGCTTCGCGGGACTTGAAGGTGCCCAGGTTGCGGCGCTTGCCGGTTCTGGGATCGACTTTGCGCGAATAGAGCCGGTATTCACCAGATTTCAGCTTGCGGATCATGGCGGGTCTCCTTGTGAACCAGGACTCTAATCCGCCTGAGGCCTTCGCGGTTCCGAGCAGGGCCATGCCGCCCGGTCGCGGCCCGCCGGCAAAAAAGCGCTGCTGTCGGTGAACCATTTCACGGACGCAAACGACCCAATGTCGGAAGCGACACCGTAACGACACGATTGAGTCGGATTATTTGTATTCAAATGACTTTCGCGACGTTATGCGGATGTCGCTGAAGTGCCGGATCTGAGGAGGGTGAGATGGTTACGGCGAAGCTTCACGGCGTTGAACTCGTCAGGGGCCAGAAGTGGACGGTGCGCGTCACCGCCTACGGCACAACGCTCATCTTTCCATTCGAAGCCGAGCAATATGCGCGCTCCTATGCCGATGGCCAGGCCTTCCGCCTCGGCGTAGAGGTTGTCGAACTCAAGGATTGCGCCTGAGGGGCCGAGCCGGCCATCGCTGAATGGCCTCAAGACCCGCACAGCTATAGAATAGGCGCATGTCGGCTATCGACTCGGCAAAGCAATGGGCGCGAGGGATCAAGCGCGATGTGGTGGCGCTGTGGATTGCGGCCCGCGATCCGCGTGTCCCCTGGTATGCAAAAGCCACCGCGGGTGCGGTTGCGGCCTATGCGCTGAGCCCCGTCGACCTTATCCCGGACTTCATCCCCATCATCGGCTACCTGGACGACTTGGTGATCGTACCTGTCGGCATCATGCTCGCGGTCAAGCTGGTCTCGGCCGATTTGATGCAGGAATTCCGCGAAGAGGCGGTGCGACGCGAGAAGCCGGTGAGCAAGGCCGGGCTCGCCTTCATGATCGCGCTCTGGGTACTGGCGGCGCTGGCGCTCACTTGGCTGTTCTGGCCAAAGCCGGCCTGAATGCTTGGGGCCCGACCAGACGGCCTCGATTGCATCGGCCTGTCGCGGCCATCTTTAGATTAGCGACATCTTGTATTTGTTGTAAATCAGGCTCATGCTTTTGGCGCGCGCGAAGCCACATGCGCAGTGTGCAGGTCAAAAAGGGCCAGGCGTGATGCAATTCGCAGTTTGCTACGACCACAGCGGGTTCGATCTGGCGCGGTCGATCCTCCTCGATGTCACGGCGTTCTTTGCGCTGATGGCGCCATTGGCGATCGCGCGACTGATCGAGATATCCCGACAGGACGCCGCCCGGCTACAGCCCGCCTGAAGCCTGAAAGGCACGGAATTCCTAACCGTCGCCGGCGACCTTTCGGATCGGCAGGTCGCCGAGCAATGCCGAACAGTCGATCACCTCCTGGAAGTGAGCCTGCGGATCGAGCACGAGCCATGAAGCGTGGGTGCGAAGATCCTTCAGCCTGGCATTCTTTTGCGCACGCGCCAGGCGCTCCGCCTCGGAAGCCTGAAAAGGGCTTTCGGCCTTGTGATGGTGAGGAGTCCTCGACATCGCGGCGGAAAACGCGCCGACTCCCCTTTTCGTTCCGCGAAAGCGGATGACCCTCTGCGCATTGCAATGACCCGTGGGGCCAGGCTGGCGGCACCGCGCAACGCTGCTACCGATGCGACAAACGAGCGGAAAGTGCCGGACCGGCGGTTGGGGTAGCCCGGCTTGCCTTGGCGGTAAAAGAGTACGGCTCTTTGACTGGCAAGCCGGGCTGAAGCGCCGACCTTTGGGTTTCCTTGGGGGGAGCCGGCGCAGGGATAGAGTGTCGGTTTCCCGCTGCGCCCGCAATTGTTGCTGAGGTCCTACGCGCCGGCGCAATGGTCCGACCGGTTGGAAGCCGCGGTGCCGCAATTCCAAGGCTGAAAACCGCGCAGACCTTCCTGGAATTGCTTCAGGCGCCCGAGCGCTCAAACTCGTGTAAGACGGCCGTCTTCTTGAAGCGCTCTTTTGACGAAAAGCTCGGCGTGTTGCGCCCATTCCGCTTCCGCGACGTCATTCTCGCGAACGGACTGCCTGAAAGCTTCCCGCAGTGCCTCGAGCTCAAAAATCGACAACCGCTGGTTTCTTTTTTGCTTTTTTTCGCCGACGTCCATACTGCGTTGCCAACAGCGTGATGAAGCCCATTGTATATGCGGCGGTTGTTCGACCCATCAACAGCTTGATCCTGACTTCTTTTGGGGGCAAATTTTTGCCGCGACGTCCGCAGTTCATGTCGGGAAAGAGGGCCCGCCCGCCGATATGGACGGGTTGCAAGCCGGGCCGCCCGCGAGAGGTCGCCGCTATATGTCTACATCCACAACGATCGATGAAGAGACCGCGCCAGGCCAAGGCATCAGCGGTGTGGCGCTTTATCCCGCGGGGCATATGCCGTTGGTCCGGAGCCGGGGCTTGATTGGTGGTTGCGGCATTGCAAAAGAACCCGCGATTTCAGGTGGCAGCCGGCCCGCGTCTTCTCCGTCAACAGGAATGGCGCTGGCCTTGCCGCCCGGCAGAGCAAGCAGCCTTCTTGCTTGCGAATCAAAGCCCGCCCGTCGGCGTGCGCCCAAACCTGCTCTACCATTAACCTTCCCCACGGGCACGGACCAAGGTCTGTGTCGCAATTGCCTCCCCTCACCTATACTGTCGCGGACGGGTGGGTGAATGGTGCCGATGTTTGGGAGGTATTTAACACGACCTGCACGAATCTGGAGCGGGCTCTCGCTGGCCTGGCAGTTCGTGATCGCGGGCGGTATCGGCCTTCTGGCGGTGATGCTCGTGGTCGGGCTGTGGGTGACATCGCAGATCCGTGACGGGGTCCTGCACAATTCCGCCGCCACCACCGCGCTCTATGTCGACAGCGTGATCGCACCCTTGCTGCCCGATATGCGCAAGAGCCAGGAACTCGACGACACCGTCAAGCGCGCGCTGGACGAGACGCTGGGCCAGGGCGCGCTCGGGAAAAGGCTGGTCTCGTTCAAGCTGTGGCGGCGCGACGGAACGATCCTCTACTCCAAGGATGCCAGCCTGATCGGCAAGCAGATCAGGCCCAACGCCAACCTCATCGCCGCTTTCGCCGGCAACGTCATGGTCAAATACAACAGGCTCGAGGACGAGGAAGACGACAAGGAGCGGTCGATGGGCGTTCCGCTCCTCGAAATCTACAACCCGGTGCGCGAGCCGTGGTCCGGCGACGTCGTGGCGGTCAGCGAATTCTACGAATTATCCGGCGACTTCGAGGAATCGCTCCACTCAGCTCTGCTGTGGACGTGGTTGGTGGTGGCGGCCGCCACCGCCGCGGCGCTCGCCCTGCTCTCCGGCATCGTTTTCCGCGGCAGCCGCACCATCGTCACGCAGCAGGCTGCGCTCGAGGCCAAGGTTTCCGAATTGCAGACGGCCCTGGCGCAGAACTCGTCGCTGCGCCAGCGCGTTCAACGCGCCTCGCGCCGCGCCACAGCGATCAACGAGCGGTATCTGAGGCGCATCGGCGCCGACCTGCATGACGGACCGGCGCAACTGGTGGCGCTTGCCGCGCTGAGGATGGACAGCCCGGCGCTGGTCGACCCGGCCACGTCGAGCACGCTGCGCGAAGCCGAGATCGCCGGCATACACAAGACGCTCGGCGAAGCGATGCGCGAGATACGCGGCATCTGCAACGGGCTGGTGCTGCCGCAGATCGAGGCGCAGGCCATCGCCGACATTTTGCGGCTGGCGGTAGCCGAGCATGAGCGCCGCACCAGCACCAAGGTGTTGCTAACCCTGCCTGAGCGCTTGCCGGAACTCGGCACCTCGGAAAAGATAAGCGTCTATCGCTTCGTGCAGGAAGGCCTGAACAACGCCTTCCGGCATGGCAAGGGCAAGGGCCAGCAGGTCAGAGCCACGACGAAAGGCGGCAAGCTTTTGGTCGAGGTGATGGATTCCGGTCCCGGCTTTGACCCGGCCCGAAGCGAGGGCCTTGGGCTTGCGGGTCTCAGGGAACGCATCGAAAGCATAGGCGGGCAGTTCGAGACGCTGTCCGGCCCGGAAGGAACAAGACTGGTGATTGCCTTGTCTGTCGAGGAGCAACCGTGAGCACATCCATCCGCATCGCAATAGTGGACGACCACCCCCTGTTTCGCGAGGGCGTGGCGCGCAGCCTCGGCGAAATCGGCGGCTTCGAGCTTGTCGGCGAAGGCGCCAGCGCCGAGGACGCCGAAAGGCTGGCGCGCGCCAGCGCGCCCGATATTCTCCTGCTCGACATCAGCATGCCAGGCGGCGGTCTCAACGCGCTCGCCAGTATCCTTTCAGCGATGCCCGAACAGAAGATCGTCATGCTCACGGTATCGGAGACCAATGCCGATGTCGCCCAGGCGCTGAAGGCCGGCGCGCGCGGCTATGTACTGAAAGGCGTGGGCTCCAAGGCGCTGGCCGAGATCCTGCGCGATGTCGCCAACGGCCAGAGCTACGTATCGCCGAGCCTTTCGGCCAGGCTGCTCTCCGACCTTTTGCAGCCCACCGGCAGCAAGCCCGATCCGCTCAGTCAGCTCACCGGCCGCGAGGCCGAGATCCTGAAACTGGTCGCCGAAGGGCTGAGCAACAAGGAGGTAGCCGCCCGGCTGTCGCTGCAGGAGAAGACGGTCAAGCATCACATGACCAGGGTGCTCGCCAAGCTCAACGTGCGCAACCGCACCGAGGCGGCGCTGCTGATGCATGAGGCGAGGGAAAGGCACTAAGGTACTGGGGAATTTAAGAATTGATGAATTGAGGAATTGAGGAATCGGGGGAACTGGATAAGAGAGGACTCTTCAGTTCTTCAGTTCTTCAATTCCCCAGTTCTTCAACTCTCAACGCTCACAAGTTCAGCAGGCGCGACAGGTCCTCCTCCGTCGCCTGCCGTTCGATGATGGTGCGGCCTTGCGCATCCGTCATCTCGAAACGGCCGTTCTGGACCTGCTCCTTCATACCGTTGCGATGAATGACGGTGACCTTATCGCCGTCGATCGAAAGCGTGTCGCCGGTCGCGGCATTGGTGTAGCTATTCTTGCCGCCGGGATTGGTATTGCCCTTGCCGCTGTTGTTGCCCGGCCCGGCATTGGGGTTGCTCGCGCCGGCATTGCTATTGCCGTTGTCGCCCTGGCCATTGCTGTTGCCGTTGTCGCCACTATTGCCGGAATTCGAGCCGCCGGCGGAACCCGAATTGCCGCCACTGCCATTGCCGCCGTTCCCGCCTCCATTGCCATTGCCGTTGCCGGCATAGGCCGTGGCGGCGACGATCCCGGGCACGCCACCAAAGGTGACATGCCATGGCGCAAGCACCAGCGCCAGCGCGCTCGAAGCGCGCAGGAAAAACCAGACCATCCTGAATGACCTGGTCGCCTTCATGGCCTAGTTGGGCGCGATCAAAGGCGCAACGGCGCCGTCGTCGTTTTCGCCCTGATCATCATTGTCATCACCCTGATCGTCGGCGGTTTCGCCATGATCATGTTCGCCGTGGTCGTCGCCATCGCCATCATGGTCGCCACCCTGGCCATCATGGTCGCCGCCGTCGCCACCACCGTCATGGCCGCCGTCGCCGCCACCGTCATGGCCGCCATCGCCGCCACCGTCATGGCCGCCATCGCCGCCACCACCATGGCCACCTTCGCCACCGCCACCTTCGCCCTCTGCGTAAGCCGCTGACGGGACCAGCTTGGCGCCGTCGAGCGCCAGGTGATAGGGCGCCACGGTCAGCGCCAGTGCGGTCGAAGCGCGCAAGGCGAACCAGACGAGCTTTCCGAAGGGAAGGTTTTGCATCTTTTCTCCTCGTTCCGGTTCCGCCTCGGCATGCCGAAATTCCGCTCGCGGCATGCCGAGGCGGAACCGGTGTGTTGATCCGGCGAGAATTCACATTCCGGCGGGGCGACGAAAGCGGCCCACGACCCTTGCCCCCACCCGTCGGACCATTTCGGGCGCCATAGCTGACCAATGTCGCAACGGACAGGCTTTGCCGGCGCAAAAAATTACCCCCGCACGAAGGCGGGGGCAAGGTGAGTAGCCAAGTTCCATCGCAAGACGATCAGGACCGCAGAGACGAAGCAAAAGGTGGCAACCTGATTTTGCAGCGCTGACCTTCGGTCCCTTAAGATCTAATCCGGATAAAACCTCACTCCCACAAACTCTGTCTCACAAATTCTTCAGGCGATTGAGATCGGCCATGGTGGCCCTGCGGTCGACGATGGTGCGTCCGTACTTGTCTTCCATCCTGAACCGGCCGTTCTCGATCGTTTCCTTCATTCCATTGCGGTGCGTGACCTGGATGCTGCTGCTGGTGGCCTCGACCTTGTCGCCGGTAACGGCGTTCACATGACTATCGACATCCGCGGTGCCTGCCGCGCTGCTGCTCGCGCCGTTATTGCTCTTGCCGTTGTTGCTGCCGCTATTGCTGTTTCCGTTGTTGCCGCCGCTATTGCCGTTTCCACTGTTGCCGCCGCTATTGCCGCCACCGTTCCCGCTGTTGCCGCCGCCGCTTCCGTTTCCACCACCGCTGCCGCCATGACCACCGCCGCCTTTGTCGGCATAGGCCTTGGTCACGACGAGACCATCGACGGAGAGACTGACAGGCGCGACGACAAGCGCCAACGCAGCCAGCGCTGGCAAGACTAGCCTGCAGCCCCCGCGCGATGTGCGCATTCGGTTCTCCCCATGCCAGCCCTTCAGCCCGTCGGCCGAACTACCCCACCGGCAATATCGCAGCATAAGCATCCCCAATCAGCAGTGCATAAGGAAGTGGCCCACGACCCATGTCTTGTCCATTCGGACCTATTGCAATTTTGCTATAGGACTTAGGTCTTATTTCAACCACCGGATGCGGTCGGATGTTGCCGCCACGGGGGTGTTTTTCCAAAGCCAACCAACCCCTTAACGAGCTGCGGGTGCCGAAGCGGTTCACCGTTTCACGGAAACGGCAAACCATCGCACGTCCTTGTTTCGAAGCAGCTCAGGATGGATTACCGCTGCGAGGCGCCGAGCCTGCCGTCTCGCGCATTTTCCGGGATTGCCCCGGTCCGAAAGATGGATTCAGGCCGGCAAAGGCACCGGCCGCCGCGCCGCGACTGCCGTGCCGAAGGCGGCAGCAATGACGGCAGCGACGCCCGCGCATTGCAAAAGGTTGAGCTTCTCGTGCAGAAACAGGAAGCCGGTCAGCGCGCCGCCCGCCGGCTCCAGGCAAACCAGCATGCCGTAGACCTTGGCCGGCATGCGCGCCAGCACCAGCATTTCCAGATAGAAGGGCAGCGCGCTGGAGAACAGGCCGACCACGGCCGCGCCCGCCATGATGTGCGGGTCGGCGAGATAGGGTTGAGCGGCGCTGAAGCCGAAAGGCAGCGCCAGCACGGCGGCGATCGCCATGCCATAGGCGGAGGTGCGCACGCCGAGCTCGGCGCCGGCCTTCTGCGCGAAGATGATGTAGAGCCCCCAGCAGGCGCCCGCTGCGAGCGCCAGCACCACCCCCAGCGGATCGAGCCCGCTTCTGGCATCGGCAAAGGGCGAGAGCAACACGATGCCGGTTATCGCCAGCGCCACCCAGACGAGGTCGAGCATGCGCCGGGAGCCGAGCATAGCGACGAACAGCGGCCCGGTGAATTCGAGCGCCACGCAGATGCCGAGCGGAATGCGCTGGAGCGCTGCGTAGAACAACATGTTCATGGCACAGACCGTGATGCCGTAGGCGGCGAGCCAAGGCAGGGTTTTCCGCGAGGGCAGCACCTTCCAGGGCCTCAGCACCGCCGCCAGCATCAGCGCGCCGATGGCGAGCCTCAGCATGGTCGTACCTTCCGAGCCCAGCACCGGGAACAGCCCCTTGGCAAAGGCGGCGCCGACCTGAACGGACAGGATGGCGCCGAGCAGCCCCAGAACGGGCATTGCGCCGACATGGGTTTCCGGCTTCGCGGTCTGCGTCGAGGTCAATCCTGGCTCCATCCCTGGTTCGGGAATGGAGATAGGGCGCGGGCACCGCGCTGTCGTGAGGCAGTGCGGGGCGGATGGTGGGACAAGAGAGTGAGGTTTACGCCTTCGTCATCCTGGCGCGGAGCAAGGAGCGAAGCGACGCGCAGACCCAGGGTCATGCCATGGCGCTAACGCGTTGCAACGCGTACGGAATTCTGGACCGCCGCGCTCCAAGTCGAAGGTACGGCGTGAATCCTGGGATCAAGCCGAGGATGACGAAGCGTAAGCGCTGGCCCCACTCCGGCCGCAGCACGGCCACCTCTCCCCCGCCTTTGGCGAGGGAGAGAAATGCGCCGGCGTTATCCCGCCATGGCGAGCGGCGCGGCACTCTTGTTGGGGATCTGGATGTCGATCTCCAGCGTCGACATGGTCGCGCCGCGGTCCATCGAGACCTGGAGGTAGTCCTGGTCGATCTGCACATGCTTGGCGATGACCGCCATGATCTCCTCGCGCAGGATGGAGACGAGATCCGGCTGGCCGCGGCTCTGGCGCTCATAGGCGAGCAGCAGCTGCAGCCGCTCGCGCGCCACCGGCGCGCTGGTGCGCCGCTTGAAGAGATCGAGGATGCTCATGCGGCCCTCCTTCCGAGAAGCCGGTCGAGGAAGCCCTTGCGTTCGAAGGGGACGACCACCGGCAGGTCCTCGCCTTCCAGGCGTCTTGCCGCTTCGAGGTAAGCCTTTGCGGCACCATTGAGCGGTTCCGAGAGCGTGACGGGCGAGCCAAGATTGGAGGCCCGCAGCACATCCTGGCTTTCCGGGATGATGCCGAGCAGCGGCGTCGAGAGGATCTCCAGCACGTCGTCGATCGACAGCATCTCGCCGCGCGCCGCGCGCGCCGCGTCATAGCGCGTGACCAGCACGTGTTTTTGCACCAGCTCGCCTTGCTCGGCCTTCATGGTGCGGGCATCGAGCAGGCCGATGATGCGATCGGAGTCGCGCACCGACGAGACTTCCGGATTGGTGACGATGACCGCCTCGTCGGCGAAGCGCATGGCGAGCTGAGCGCCGCGCTCGATGCCGGCAGGGCTGTCGCAGAACACATAGTCGAACACCGATCGCAGCCGGGCGATGACTTCCGCCACGCCCTCTTCGGTCAGCGCGTCCTTGTCGCGCGTCTGCGAGGCGGGCAGCAGGTAGAGAGACTCCAGCCGCTTGTCGCGGATCAGCGCCTGCGAAAGCTTCGCCGTGCCCTGGATAACGTTTACGAGGTCGAACACCACGCGGCGCTCGGCGCCCATGATGAGGTCGAGGTTTCTCAGCCCGACGTCGAAATCGACCAGCGCCACCTTCTTGCCTGTCCTGGCCACGGCGGCGCCGAGCGCGGCCGTCGAGGTTGTCTTGCCGACGCCCCCCTTGCCCGATGTGACCACGACTACCTTGCCCATATATCCAGCCTCCATTGGCGGTTTTTATTCTCTGGCCGTGCCAGGCACGGCGGGATCTTTCGCTTTTGGTGCACATCGTTCTCCCAAGACCGCTGCACTTGGGGCGACATGCACCGACAACCTTCGCACGCGAAACCGGTCCGAAGCTTGCGGCCAAGAACTCAGCCGAGCGGCACCACGCACAACGCATCATTGTCGAGGAAGGCCTGCACGGCCTTGCCGCGCGAGGTGCCTTCCATCTCCTCGGCCGTGGTGTACCAGCCGTCGACGGCGAGCAGCTCGGCCTCGTTTTTGCGGCAGAAAATGCGGGCCGAAATATTGCCTTCCGAGCCGGCGATCGCCCGACCGCGCAGCGTGCCATAGACATGGATCGAACCGCCGGCGACGATTTCCGAGCCGGACGCAACCGAGCCCAGCACGATCACGTCGCCATGCGGATGGAAGACCGACTGCCCGGAGCGGATCGGCGCCTTGATCATCAGCGTGCCGGCGGCAGGCGCCGGCACGGCGCCCTGCCCTGGCCTTTCCGGTTCGGCCTGGGCCGGCTCGATCCTGACCGCTTCCAGCCTTGCCAGTTCGGGATCCACCGGCTCATCGCCGGTCGCCTGCAGAACCTCGGCAGGCGCCGCCGCATGGATCGTTTGCCGGGTCACCTCGGCCCGCTCCCCGGCGACGGCCATTTCCAGCTCTTCCGCCCGCGCCTTGCGCGCGGCCCTGCCAAGCAGGCCCTCGGCGGTCGCCTCCTTGGCGCCGGCCAAGAGCGGCGGCAATTCAGACCCGAGCTCGGCGCCTTCGAGCTCGATGGCATAGACGCGGATGCCGCGCGAGCCGAGCACGCCGACAAGTGCTGCGATCTCCTCCGGCCCCGGTTGCAAGGTGTTCAAATCCAGCACCACCGGGCGGCCGTTGAAATAGCCGGGCGAATTGGCGATCCAGTGATCCAACCCCTCCAGCCAGTCGGCGATCGGCGCTTCCGGCGTCAGCGTGAAAGCGACGAAGGAACGGGCGCGAAAGCGGATCGATTTGTTGTGCAAAGGGGCGGCGAAGGTCACGTTCGGGCGAATCCTTACTCAATGGTTAAAGGGTGCCGGGCTAATGGTTAACAAAAGGTTAATTTTGGGGATTGGAGCCGTTAATAGCTGACGCGGCTAACTGCTGTGGCCGGGCGGTCACAAGACCAGCCGCCGCCCCGCAATTCGCCGAAGATCGAGGCTCCGACGAGCCAGGCGTGTGAAGCGCCTAATATACGAAGCGACGCGCGCGGACCATCTTCTTGCCCGGAACTTTCCACTCTCTTCAGGGAGGATACGAGCATGGGCATTGACCGGCTAGACAGCAAGCGAGCAGGCAAGACAGGTGCCGCAATGGCAGTCCTGATGGTGCTTGCAGGATGCATGACGCACCAGCCGAGCGGAATAGACGCATACCAGACGAGCAGCACAGACCAATGGCTGACGACCGCCGACGCGGACAAGGTCGTCAGCGCGATGAGCGCCAAGGGAATGATGCCGGCGACCATCGACTGCCGGTTCGACAACACCGCGCCAGGCCAGGTGGCCTACCGCTCGAAATTCACCTGGAAGCAGGCGCCTGCCAACACGCGCTACCACTGGGAAGTCGGCGACCCGACCTACCTCGCAAGCAAGGATGTCGCATCCAACCGGACCGGCCTGCGGCGGGTGTATGCGAAGACGGTGCGGGATACGGCCACGGGGCAGAAGGTCGGCTGCTCGATCTGGGCGAGCTGCAGCTAGAGAAGCGAATTGCCGATCGGCGATCGAACCTCTGCACAAGTCGCGGTTGGCAGCTCAACGGCTCTCATTTGCAGCGGTTTGGCTGGCCAGACAGGAAACAAAGGCGCACGATACGATCTCGCTGGTGCGGCGAGGACAGTCCGGCTTGATCTCTTGCTGAGTAGGGTCGGGCTGTCCAGGAGCCTCTCCTTGATCTTGCACCATGCGTACGGAGCTTTGCTTGCAGCTGGTTTCCCAGCCCGTCGCCTAACATCGCGACATTCAAGCTACTTCCCGTTCGCCCACCCGAGAGTCCCACTACAAACAGTGCTTGCTATGTTGCGCGCCCCGGCCTAAGCGCAGTGATGGCAAATGAAAAATTCGACCAGTCGGTGACGATCATCGTTGATCCGGCCGGCGGACGGGAGGCAATCGGCGATGCCGCCGCCTGCCTGGACTTCCTGCTTCGAAGATGGCGCGGCAAGCGAAGCGACAAGCACCGTGCAGCCATTCAGGCCTGCACGGATGTAAACAGTGGGCGCCGACCGGCTTCATTCGCGCGCAAGGCGTTCATAGCAGCCGCCCGCGAGGCGGCCATTCTTGTGACGCCTTAAGGCTGCTCGCGCGGTCTGAAATTCTTACTTTCGATGTCGATGATCTCGCCGCAATTTTCACACTCCATCTGGGTGTGAGCGCGTATCCAGCCCACACGCGTTTTCGCCTGGTGATGGCACCGCGGGCATTCCACATCGATTTCGAAGTGATCGGACTCTCGTTGTGTCATTGCGGTTCCAAGGCCGGCCTGCCTAACGCGACATCATCGGTTGTCAGTGCTCCCCTCCCGCTCGTCTTCCGGATCCACCACTTTCTCTTTCGCCACCTTGGCCGCGAGCTTCGCCTCTTTCTTTGCCGCCTTCGCCTGATCGCGTTTGCTGCGCTCGTATCGGTAGTTGGGTTTCATCGCCATGGTATTTCTTCCGGTTTAGGCAATTTGCGCCTTGGGACTTGGACATGCCCAGGAGCGGGAAAGACAGTTCGCGAGACATAAGGCCCAAGCAAGAGGCACTTGTCAGGCGGCCATCATGTCAAATCAGGCGATTGCGTTCTGCGATCTGACGTGCCCGCCGCAAGGTGCCGTCAGTGTCGGCGAGCTTGCGCCTTGCTGCCTCGTCCTTCCTGACCGTCAGCCGAGCGGACATGATGCTTGAGGACCTGACAATCGGCTTGATCGCGGCGGGCGGCGTCTCGGGGGTTTTCATGAAACGCATCGGCACTATCCTTTCTTGTAGCAGCCAGGCTAAGACTATTCGCGGCTGCGCGCTTTCCTCGACATTGGCTTTCTGCCTATCGGAAGCCGGAAGCCGTGAGCGTGTAGGAGTTTCGGCGCTCGCGCGCATATGCTTTGCTGGCGGCATCCTGGATGGAACTGCGCAAGGCGTCGAATGCCGAAAGATATGCCATCTCGGCCGTTTCCTTGCCCCCAGCATCGCCAAATGTCCCAAGGACCTCGACCTCGACGAAGAAGCGGACCTGGAACATACCGTCATGGCCAATGAAGCAGACGGCGCGGCGTGTTTGATCGAAACTCCGGCTGGGATTTGGAAAGGCGAGCGTCATGGGTTGCCCACCCGTGTTTCAGCGTGTTCAGCTGCTGCCGGCCTGGTTCTATTCCATTCCTTTCGAGCCTCGACATTGCGACGGTTGAGATTCAGCATGCTCGTCGTCGCATGCGCACGCGTCAGTCCGACCATCGGAGCGCCGTCGACATGCGCCGGAATCCCGGTGAAGACATGGTAAACGGTCCAGGAATGATCCGCTTCGACGCGGCGGCCGTATTGATGATCCCTGAAGGCGTGACCCGACAAGCCTCTGTTGTTTGGGGAACAGCCGGATACGGCCTTGTGGCCCGCCTCGGTCTCGCCGTTGGCCATGGACCTGTTCATACCTGTCTTTCCTCGCCTTCCTGCGCGGCGATAATCTCCGAATAAAGCGCCGCGCCGTCAGCTTCGGAGATCGTGACCGCATCCGGCCACTGCGGCATGTTCAGCGTCCTCGCCAGAAGCCGCGCGATCTCGATTGCATCGTCGAGACCCGTTGCCAGCACCGTCTCGCGGCCGATGACGGCATGCGCGTCATCGCTGACGCGCGTGCGATAGAATTCGATCACGACCTTCATCGAGACCCGCCGCGCGATGGCATCGAGCCCTTCGCGCCGAGGCCGGCGCCTTGATTGAACGGGCTCTCAGGCCTGGTCGGAATTCTTCCCTGCTTCGGCGTCCTCATTTCGCGATTGGAGCGTTGCCGTCCCTTGGCCATGTCCGAACGTCCTTTCGATCAGCATCAGGCCGGGATCCGAGGCCGGGGTTCCGGCCGATTCCAGCCTATCCTCGGTCACCACGCGCTCATGCGGTTCGGTGTCGCTGCGGATGCGGTATTGCGGCGAGTTTTCTTTTGGCGGCAGCGTGCCGGTGACGTGGTAGACCTCCGCGGTCAATGTCCGGAAATCTCCCTTCAGACGGACCGCCTGTCCGATGTCGAACAAGCGCGGCGGGGCGCCGTGCCGTATCGGCCGTGTGTTGCGCTGCATAAGGCTTGTCATGATGGTCTCCGGTCGTCTTCGAGCGCCGCCTCGAGAGAGGCCGGTTGATCGATGCTTTTACCGTGCGAACCCCATTGGGCGGAGGATCGCCGGCAGGTGAATGAAAGAGGCCGCGTTGCGTCGCGGGAAAGACCCTTCCGGGCCTCCTCGTCGAGATCGGTAGATACTCTGCGGTCGCGGCGCGTCTGAAGCGCGGCAGCACCAAGGAGAGCCGAAGCAGACGACGACGATGGACGCGATGCGAATGGCCACGATTGCAGCTTTCCCGTGAAAACATGCTAGGATGGACTTCCGCGTTATTCAGTCGAACCGCTGGAACGATTTGCGGTGCTGCCAGTACATCCGTGGTCAGCGCCCTGCGTCGTTCCAGGGTTCAAACGAGCAAGCTGCCGCGCCGGACCGGCGCAACGCTTCGCTGTCGAAAATTCGGAAAGGATTGGCGCGGCTCCGACGGGGCGAAAGCCAAACTCAACCAAATCAACACTTTTTGTATGCGCCTCAATTGCGCTCAAAGCAAGACTTACACGTCTATTATTTTTTTTCCAGGTAAATAGAAATCTCGGGTCCGAGCCTGAAACAGCGGTAAATCGATTTCTAGGCGCTCGCCTAAAATCTTCGGATTATTTCACCCAAACATTTTTGAGCTTCCCCGGAATTATTTTTTCACTCCTATCGGCCACAACCAAAGCCGTCTACACGACGACAGGCTTGGCCAGAAAAAAGCCACCGAAAATCCGGGCACATAGCGGCTATATGGTCGTCCGGCCACCGCTTCCTCCGAGGCGTTTGCGTTAAAGGGTGAACCGCTACAGGTCACTCTCCGGACGCCACCTTGGGCTCCGCGCGAGATCCGCGACCCTCCGGCCGGGCCAAGCCGCGGATGGCAGGGCCGTTGAGCACCGTACCGTCCGGCGCGAACTGCGAGCCATGGCAGGGGCAATCCCAGCATTGCTCGGTCGAATTCCAGTGCACGATGCAGCCGAGATGGGTGCAACTGGCCGAATGCCGGTGCAGCTTGCCGTCGCGGTCGCGGCACACGGCGAACTTGCTCAAGCCGTCCTGCAGGATGCCGCCTTCGCCAGGCTTGAGGTCGCCGGCCGACTTGACCTCACCGGGCAGCAAGTAGCCGGCGAGGTTCTTCACTGTTGTAAGGTTCTCATTGACGTAGTGCGCGAGCGCGGCGGGCGGCTTCCGGTCGGGAGCATAGACGGCTTCCCATGGGTTCGATCCGGCCACGATCAGATCGCGGATCAGCAGTCCGGCCAATGCACCATGCGTCATGCCCTGGCCGGAATCGCCGGTGGCCATGAAGACGTTGCCGTTGCCGGGGCTTCGGCCGATGAAGCCGCAATAATCGATCGTTTCGAGAACCTGACCGGACCACCGCGCTCTTTCTCCACCAAGATCGGGTACCAATGCCCTGATCCATGCTTCAAGCGCGGCAAAGCGTGCCTCGCCGTCATCCGCTTCGCCCGATTTGTGATCGCGGCCGCCGGCGATGAGACAGTCCGTCTTGCCGGGGCCTGGATTGAGGCGGACGTAATAATAGGGATCGTCCATGTCCCAGTAGAGGGCATCCGGGAGGGTTCCCCTGGCGATGTCGAAAGCCATGGCATAGGTGCGGTAAGGCGCCATCTTGCTATGGATCTTGACCCATGTGTTGATCGGGGAATTGGTGGCAAACACCGCGTTCGAAGCCGTGACGGTGGAGCCGCCGTCGCATTTCAGGCGAACCTGCTCCCCCTCCTCGATCTCGACCACGGCACTGTCGGCGAATGCCTTGCCGCCTCGCTTCTCGAAATCACCCAGCAGGGCGCGCAAATATTTCAGCGGGTGGAAGGTGGCCTGTCCGGGGTAGCGCAGGATGGGCGCCGATTCATGACCCTTGAGCGGCACGCCTTTGCCATGCTCAGCCTCAGCGCCGATCTTTGCCGCAGCCGCATACTCCTTATTGCATTCTCTGGCGGCCTGCTTCTCGTCCATCCATGCGGCCGGGAAAAGGAAGCCGTCCAGCCGTCGGAAATCGCAGTCGATCTCCAGGCTGGCAACGTGCCGTTCGATGCGGTCGACGGCGGCTTGCTGGCTCTCCTGAAATCCGCGCGCCAGCGCCTCGCCGCGCATATCGATCAGCGCGCTCAAGCCATCGTCGCAGATCGGCGCCAGATGGGCGGTCGTGCGCGATGTCATGCCTCCGAGCAACGGGCCGCGATCCACGAGCACCACCTTGCGCCCTGCCAGCGCCAGTTCATAGGCAATCGAAACCCCGGCGATGCCGGCTTCAACGACGGCCACGTCGCAATGCTCGTCCTGCTCGAGGCGGGGCGCGCCGGGAAAGCTGGCGTCGAGCACCCAAAACGATCTGGTCGCTTCGCTGCTGACGTTCATCGCGCGCCCCGTCGAGACGATATCGGACGGCCGGCGGCCAATGCTGCGCAGCGCAGGTTGTAGGTCATCATGACCGGCTCCATCCTCGCGGCTAGGTGCTCTTGAGCGTTCCGTTCATCCCGTTCGGGTAAAAGCCGCCCTTGCTCACACCTGATTGGTCGGTCAGATAAACAATGCGCAGCACCTCCTGCGGGGTCCTTGTGAAGGCAATCGCATCCGGCGTCGAAGGAACGAAGTTGGCCTTGCCGTCGACATGAATGCCCTGGTCCTTGTCATCGGGCCCGTCGATCTTGTCGCGTGCGTCGGAAATCGCATTCGCCGCCTTCCAGGCCTTCTCGCCCATGCGATAGAGCGACGACCGCGCCATCCCCATGTGGTAGGCCTCGACCGCGAGGATTCCAGCCGCGGCTGCCAGGAATTCCTTGTTCTTCAGGACGGTTGCCGCACCGGCGTAGGCGGTGACGCCGACATCCTCGAACAGCATGCCGCCAAGCACGAAGTTCATCTGGTTGCCGAAGGGGTCGAAGTTGGCACCGAGCCCGGCCGCCTTGGCGACCGCGGCAAAGCCGGCATCAAAATCGATCGCCGGCCGGTCCACCGCATTCGACGCCAGGGTCTTTCGGTAGAACCTGACATGGGCAAGTTCATTTTCCGCGACTTCCCGCAAAAATTCAGCCAGTGCGGGTGTTTCGAAGGGAACCTTCTTGCCGCCGACGACGTCGCCGGGCTTGGAACCGGCATCTGAATCGTCGATGCCTTTTCCTGTGGTGCCCCGGAGGTAGTATTCGGCCTCCATATATTCCAGGTTCAGCGCGAACCGGAAAATGTCTTCGTCCTTTATGTCATCCTGTGCGAAAGCAGGCGAAACGGGGGCGACGCCGGTCGCTGAAGCGAGCGTCGCTCCAAGACCAATTTGCAATGCGCCGCGGCGAGAAACATGAAGTGAAGGGGTGGCATGGATCATAGCTTCCTCCCGAAGCCCGCCATGAACCGGTGTGGCCTCAAACGAGCGGGCCGTCCTGTCAACTCCGCCAAACGCGGAATGTTCCTGAACCGAGCCGGTATGGTTGTGGACCCGGGCGATTCGATGGGCGTGCCGGCGTGACTCCCGGGCTGCGGTTCCTCTATAGGACGAGCTTCACGTCCGACGCCGGATCCATTTCATGGCCCTCCTCCCCTCTCTCCGCGCCGCCCTCCCCAACGCCACCATCTGGGACGCCGCCGAGCTCGCCTCGCGCGATCCTGGCTTCGACACCCGCAATTTCGGCGCCTCGGCTCTGGTGCGTCCGCGCGATGTCGAAGAGGTCGCGGCGCTGGTGAAATTCTGTTCGGAGCGTGGCATCAGTCTTGTCGCGCAGGGCGGGCGCACCGGGCTGGCGGGCGGAGCAGCCACTTCCCAAGGGCAGGTGATCTGCGACCTTGGCGGGCTTAACAGAATAGAGGACATCGATCCGTTCACGCGCGTGGCGATCGTGCAGGCGGGCGTGACGCTGGGCGCGCTGCAGGAGGCGGCAGCCCAGCATGGGCTCGACCCGGGCATCGACCTTGCCGCGCGCGGCAGCGCCACTATCGGCGGCATGGTTTCCACCAACGCCGGCGGCATCATGGCCTTTCGCAACGGCACAATGCGCCACCGCGTGCTTGGCTTGGAGGCCGTGCTGCCGGACGGGCGGTTGTTTTGCGATCTCACCCGGGTGCTGAAAACCAGCGCAGGCTACGATCTGAAGCATCTCTTCATCGGCGCGGAAGGCACGCTCGGCATCGTCACCCGCGTGGCGCTGCGGCTCGATCCGGTGGCCGGGGCGAGTGCCACCGCGCTTGTCGGCGTGCCGAATGCGGCCAGCGCCCAGCACATCGTGCGGCATTTTTTGACCTCGACCAGCGCGAGGCTCACGGCCGCCGAGATCCTGTGGCGTAATTTTGCGTCCCTCATGCAGCAATCGCTGAACTATGCCTCGGGCAGCCTGCCGCTCGATGCGCCCTGTCTGCTGGTGCTGGGCCTAGGCGCCAACTCGATCGAGGCGGCGAGAAGCGCGCTCGAGGGCGGGCTGGCGGCGATCTGGGAAGAGGTCGGCATCGTCGACGGGTTGGTCGCGAGCTCCGAGGGCCAAGCCGCAGCGATGTGGCGGCTGCGCGAGGAGACCGTTGAGATCGAGCGCGCGCACCCTATGGCGCCCTCGTTCGACGTCTCCGTGCCGGCCGGCGCGCTGGACGCCTATGTGGCGCGCATCGAGGCGGGGCTGAAGAAGCTCGACGCCTCATATGCGCCCTATGTCTACGGCCATCTCGCCGACGGCAATCTGCATATCTCTCTCAATTGCGAAGGGCCGGTTCCACATGAGCGGCATGAGGCGATCGAGGACGTGCTCTATGAGGGGCTGCGCGAGGCCGGCGGTTCGTTCTCAGCTGAGCATGGGGTGGGGCTGGAGAAACGCGAGGCCTATGAGCGGCATGCTGATCCGGTGAAGCGGGATTTGGCGAAGGCGATCAAAGAGTTGATCGATCCGGGCAATGTGATGAATCCGGGGAAGGTCGTGGGCTGAGTTTGGCGGGGGAGCGCGAGGGGCTAGAGCGAACCTGCCTGTGTCGCAGCCCCTCTCCGGTCGCTTCGCGATCACCTCTTCGCTGTCGCGGGCCAGAAACACTACTCGCACTGGCGGCGCGGGCCGCCGTCGAAGGGCTGGTAGGTGTTGTCCTGCGGATCGTAGGAGCGGTAGCGGCTGAAGCAATCGTCGATATGGGCGGCCGAGATCTGCCGGCCCTGTGCCCGCACGGCCCCGGCCTCGGGCGAGATCTCTTCCGGCGGGCCGCCATAGGTGGTGACGTAGCCGTCGACCGACGGCGCGTAGCCTTCCATCTCGGCCTGGTCGTCGCTCGTCTGATCATCGGCCGCGGCGGTTTGCCGATCAGTCCCGACGGCTTGGCCACCCTGGCCTTGCCGATCGTTTGAGCCGGTCGAGGCGGTGCGGTCGCCCATCGCGTCGTAATAGGGTGAGATGCAGGGGCGCAGCTCGCCGCTGTAGGAGCGGTAGCTGTTTTCTGCCGGACGGTAGCTGCGATAGCGGGCCGAGCACCATTGCAGATGAGCCACGGGCAATTGCTGCTCGGCCTGCTGATCGGCCGGAGCCGGCTGGGAAGACTGGGTCGCGTCAGGCTCGGCCACGGGATGGTTCGGCTGGGCGGTCGTGGGCTGCAACTGCTGTGGCTGCGCGGGTGCGGTCGGCGCCGCGAGCGTCGCCGTCTGCACTGCGCTGTCGGTCTTGGCCGGCTCGCCCGCTGGGGCGGGCGCGACGGCAGCCTGCTGGGCGGGAATGCGCTGAAGGTTCTGCTTTTGCGGATCGACCGGCTGAGCGTCCTTGGTCCAGAGCTCGGAAACGCCGATCGCCGGGGTCGCCTGGCGCACTGGCTTGGCGGCGAGCAGCCAGGTGGCGAAGGCGAGCCCGCTGGCGAACACGGCAAGGGTCAGCACGAAGCCGCCGACAATTCCCAACAAAGCCTTCATCGCTGATAGAATGCGAGGCGCGGAATCCGGTTCCCACAGCAAGAGGGCGATGTTGCGACCCGGCGGTAACAAACGAAGGGCCCCGCGTGCTCCGGGGAGGAGCACGCGGGGCTTCGAGAGGATCGCTAGGTGAACCCAGCTGGGGACTAGGCAGCTAAGGGACTTTACGATGATCCAAACGGATCGATGACAGTGTCGCGCCTTTGGTGCGACGCCGCATCGTGCAAACAGAGGAATAAAAGCAGGTCGTTCACATGGCAGTCCCACGCCTCGGACTCGCAGCCGGCGGCGGCCGGTCAGGCCCGGCAGATTGCCCCCAAACGAGACGGCGGGGCCGCGCTTGAGCGGCATGCGGGCGCTCAGCAGTCCGCCACTACCTCCCTGTAGCTCCTCGCCTTGCCGTCCTGGCCGCGAATGCGCCAGGTTCCATCCTCGCAGCCCTCGATATGGCTCGACGCCAGCGGCACCTTTCCGCCGCCCTCCGGCAGGTCGATGACGTAGGTCGGGTTGCAGATGGCGGAGAGCCGCCGGCGCAGCTCGGCCACCAGCGCCTGGCCTTCGGCAATCGTGGTGCGGCGGTGCGCCATGCCGCGCGCGAGGTCGCCATGATGCAGGTAATAGGGTTTTACGCCCAACCGATACATCAGCTCACGGCAAAGCTCTTCCAGCACCTCGATTCGGTCGTTGACGCCTTTCAGCAGAACGCTCTGGTTGAGCAGCACGAAGCCCGCCTGCCGCATCGCCCTGCAAGCGGCCTCGGCCGCCGGCGTGAGCTCGCGCGGATGGTTGAAGTGCGTGACAACCGTCACCATCAGCCGGCCCTGCAGCGCCTCGACCAAGCCGGAGGTTATGCGCGACGGCAGCACCACGGGCACGCGGGTATGGATGCGCAGAAGCCTGAGATGCGGGATCGCCTCCAGCCGGGCGCGGATTTCAGCCAGTGCGTTGTCGGGCAGCGACAGCGGATCGCCACCGGTCAGGATCACCTCGCGGATTTCCGGGTGCCCGGCTATGTAGACCAGCGCCGGCTCCAGCGCTTCGCTTGTGTAGCCGCGGCCGATCGAGGTCAGCGATTCCTTGCGGAAGCAGAAGCGGCAATAGACCGCGCATTGATAGGTCGGGAACAAAAGCACGCGGTCGGCATGGCGGTGCGTCAGGCGCGGCACCGGGCTGAAGGCATGATCGCCGATCGGGTCGTCGAGCTCGCCTTCGGTGGCGACGAGCTCGCCCGGCGACGGGATCACCTGTGCGCGGATCGGATCGTTGGCGTCGCCCCAGTCGATCAAGTCGAGATAGGGTTTGGGCACGCGCACCTTGTGCGCCGCCGCGGCTTCTTGCATGACGGCGCGCTCGGCGGCCGAAAGCGGCAGCGAGGCGAGGTCGCGGACATGGCGCACGCCGGCGCGGACTTCGGCTTGCCAGGCGGCGTCGGGGGCGGCCGGCTGTTTGAGATTAGTGGTCATTGCGGTTCTCTGGTTCGCCGTCCCTATCGGCCGGATGGTCGATGTGGTCAACCGCATACCGCGTTACGCCGTGTTGGGAACTTGGAACTCTCACCGCTTGAGCTTCGCAATCGCCTCCGCCGTCACCGGCGTGAAGCAAGCAGCTCGGCGAAATCCTCGGTGTAGACCGTGAGCTTGATGCCCGTGACTGTCTCGTAGAAGTCGACGAGCCGCTTGCCGCAAGGCATTCAACTGCCGCAAGGCTAGATATCGGCGTAGATCTCCAGCACATTGCCGTCGGGATCCCGAAAGAACAGCGTGCGGTGACCCCAGGCCCGGTCGGTCGGCCCACTTTCGATCGCCACGCCCTTCTCACGCAACGTCTCGGCGCATTGGTCAACCTGGCTAGGCGTCACCCGGAAGGCGAGCTGCATGGAGAGCGCGCCCGCCGGGGTCGGCAAGTCGTTGAACATCACGCCGCGCTCAGTGAGCGCCAGGAGGCACGAGCCGACCTGGTAGGCGATCCAGCTCTCGCCCAGGCTGGAATGGACGCGAAAGCCCATCACGTCCTCGTAGAAACGCCGCATCTCCTTCATGTCGCGGGCGAAGAGGACGGTGTAGTCGATATTCCTGATGTTTTTCAGCGCATTCATTTGCGGAATCCTTAGTCTGGCGCCGCGTTCCGACGCGGCGTGATTGTCGATGCGCTGCCTCATTATACTGGTAGCAAGGTGGTACAAGATGAGCGGCGCTGCTAGTAGCGTCGCCACCCCCTTCGAGGCACGAGCATGCTGGAACAGACCACCGAGATGGATAGGCGTAAGGAACTCGGCCGCTTCCTGCGCGCCATGCGCGAACGCGTCGAGCCGTCACGGCATGGCATCCGCACCGGCACGCGACGGCGCGCAAGCGGGCTGCTGCGTGAGGAAGTCGCGCTGCTCGCAGGGATCAGCGCCACCTGGTATACGTGGCTAGAACAGGGCCGCGAGGCCAATCCTTCCGCGCAGGTGCTCAATGCGCTCGCCGACGTGCTGGACCTCGTGCCTGTGGAACACCAGCACCTGTTCAAGCTCGCAAAGCCGGAATGGCGGCCTGAGGCGACGCCGCTCGACGGCCCCTCGCCCGATCCTCGCATTGTCGGATTGCTCGCCACGCTCTCGCCCAACCCGGCCTATGCGCTCAACCGCGCCTGGGACTTCATTGCCTGGAACGACGAGGCGGCGGATTCGTTCGGCGGCTTCGATCAGGACGATCCCGCAAGGCGCAACCTGCTGGCGCGGTTCTTCCTCGATCCCGCCTGGCGCGGCCTGTTCGCCGACTGGGAAGTGGTAGCTCGCTCGGCGATCGCGCAATTCCGCGCCGCGACCGTCGAATAAGCGTCTGCTGCCGACATCCGCGCCGTGCTCGATCCACTCAAGGCGCTGAGTCCCGACTTCGCGCGCCAATGGGCCGAGATGCGGGTCGAGGAAGCGCCGATCTGGTCGAAGCGGATGGTCGGTCCGAGCGGCGAAATCAGGGTCTATGATTATTTTATGCTGACGGCCGTGGGCGTGGGCAAGGAGATAACGCTGAGCCTTTATCGGAAGCGTGGATAAGGAGCTCCCCGTAAAACGGGGAGAAAGACGCTGCCGCAATCGACCAGCGCCCTCCTTTCATGCAATCTCCTCCGGCGGCGATCATGGGGAAATGATCCGCCGCCGAGGGAGGATTGCCATGACCGACACGCCAGCGGCGCTGCCGCGCTATGAGGATGCCGTTGCGCAATTCCGCATCGAGGACGAGATCGCACGCCTCCACGGCGATCCGGCGACCGGCATCAACGCCTATGTCGAATGCTGCGGCCGCTATACCGGCGAAAACCGGCTGGCGCTGCGCGCGATCTCGGCTGCCGGTGAATTGCGTGAATACTCCTTCGACGATCTGGCCGACATGGCGGGCCGCGTCGGCACCCTGCTCAAAGGTCTCGGCGTGCGCCCTGGCGACGTCGTCGCCGGCATGCTGCCGCGCATCCCCGAATTGGTGGCGCTGATCCTCGGCACGTGGCGGGTCGGCGCGGTCTACCAGCCGCTGTTCACCGCTTTCGGGCCGAAGGCTATCGAGCATCGCCTGAACTACAGCAAGGCGAAGCTGGTGGTGACCAACCCCGCAAACCGCGCCAAGCTCGACGAGGTGAAAAACCGTTCGCGCATCGCCACCATTCTTGGCCCCGGCGATGCCCTCACAGCAGGCGACGTCGATTTCCGCGCGGCGCTGGAGGGCGCCTCTCCCGATTGCGAGCCGGTCATGCGCAAGGGCACCGACCTGTTCATGATGATGTCGACCTCCGGCACGACAGGACATCCGAAGGGGGTGCCGGTGCCGCTCAACGCGCTGCTTGCCTTCGGCGCCTATATGCGCGACGCGATCGGGCTTCGGCCCGACGACATCTTCTGGAACATCGCCGATCCCGGCTGGGCCTATGGGCTCTACTACGCCATCACCGGGCCTTTGCAGCTCGGCATCGCCACCACCTTCTACGAAGGCGCGTTCAACGCCAAATCGACCTACGACATCATCGAGCGTCTGGGCGTCACCAGCCTGGCCGGCTCGCCGACAGCCTATCGCCTGCTAATGGCGGAAGGGCCCGAGGCCGCGGCCCGCGTCAAGGGCAGGCTGCGCGTGGTGAGCAGCGCCGGCGAGCCGCTCAATCCGGAGGTGATCCGCTGGTTCGACGCGCATCTTGCAGCGCCGATCCACGATCATTACGGCCAGACCGAGAACGGCATGATGGTCAACAACCATCATGGTCTGGCGCATACGGTTCGCGCCGGCTCGGCCGGCTTTGCCATGCCCGGCTACCGCATGGTGGTGCTGGACGAGGCAGGCAACGAACTCGGCCCCAGCCAACCCGGCGTGCTGGCGGTCGATATCGCCAACTCGCCGCTGCGCGGGTTCGACGGCTACCACCAGGCGGAAACGCCGGCGATCGCGGGCGGCTACTACCGCACCGGCGACACAGTGGAATATGAGACGGACGGCTCCGTCTCCTTCATCGGGCGGGCCGACGATGTCATCACCTCGTCCGGCTACCGCATCGGACCGTTCGATGTCGAAAGCGCGCTGATCGAGCATCCGGCGGTCAACGAGGCGGCCGTCGTCGGGGTGCCCGATCCGCAGCGCACGGAGATCGTCAAGGCATTCGTAGTGCTGGCGCCCGCCTTCAAGGGCAGCGAGGCGCTGGCCGAGGAACTCGCCCAGCATGTGAAGAAGCGGCTGTCTGCGCATTCCTATCCGCGCGAGGTCGAGTTCGTCAGCGAACTGCCGAAGACACCGAGCGGCAAGATCCAGCGGTTCTTGCTGAGGAAGGCCGAGGTGGAGAAGCGCAAGGCGGAATAAAGATTTGGCTCTCCATGATTTCCGCCACGCAAAAGCCGCCAAGTCGGGCGATGGCTCCCAAGGGCTTTGATCGCTAATTTGGGGTTGCAGCATGCGGTTGATCTTGACGCTTCTCATTGCGCTGGCGGGCAACGCGGCATATGCCGCCTCGCCGGAAGATGATTATATCGTCGCGCGCGACAAGGCGATCGCCGATATGACCGCGCAGGAAAGCGCCAATACGGCGATCGAAACTATCGATGCCCAGAACGAGAAGGCGCTGGCCGACCTCCAGCAGCGCCTCGCCGCCATCCTCGGTCCGCTCTCCGTCAAAGGCTTTCCGGCGACCGGTACCATCAATGTTCAAAGCCTCAACGCTTCCGATATCGGCTACGGCATGCTGGACGGGCTGCGATATGCGCAGAGCGACGACGGCCCAAGCATCGTCGCCTCGACGCGCGGGTTGACCGAGCGCTGGCTCAAGTCCAAATCGTCCGAAGCGGAAGCGGATTTCAAGCTGCCCGCCGACATCGGAGCGGCGTTGAAGCTCGACAGTTTTTATACCCAAGCCATCGGCAGCGACGCGGCATTCTCGGGCACGCTCGACTTTTCGCTGAAGAAGCCCGTCGGCGCCGATGCGGTGGTCGCGCGGCTTGGCGGCTGGACCCAGGACGTCGGACCGATCTACGATCAGCACGTCGTCGTGGCGGTCGTCAAAGGCGACCGCGTGCTGATTGCCGAGGCACCCGCCTCGCCCGCCGTGCCGAAGATCGCGGCCTGCGATTCAATCTGGGCAGCCGCCGACGCCGCCGCGCAGAAAGCCCAGCAGGCCGACCAGGGTTCGGACCAGGACGATCCGCAGGTCTCCGATCCCGCCAACGCCGCCTGGGAAAAGGGCGACGCCGACTACCGCGCCTGCATGGCCCAGCGCCTGCCCGGCGACCCGTCCTTCCCGGCGCTGCTCAAGCAGGCGCAGGACCTTGCCGACGACATGGCTGGGAAATAGTCCGCCAGGGCAATTCCAGGAAAGCGCAGCGGCTCTCGAAGTGGAGCGGTTTCAAACCATAGAGATAGAGCGGGCCGGCGCTGTCGAAGCCGAGCCGCTCGAAACCCTCAGCCTCCGTTCGCCCGCATGTTGCGCCGAGAAACGCGCCGCGCGACGGGGCGCGCCGCTTCCGCGATGATCCCGTTGGTTTGAGGCGCGGCATCCATGCGCGACCTTGCGTCGGTCACCCGATGCAGGCGCTCGTAAGGCAGCAATTCCCGGATGCGGGCGTTGAGCGCTTCGACTTCGGCGCGCAAATCCTCGCATTCCTGCTTCTGGATATCGAGCTGGATCTGCTCCGACGCCTGCTGCAGCGAAAGCCGTGAGAAATTGGTGCTGACCTCGGACAGGTTCTTCTTGTCGGCTTCGCTCTCGTCCTTGAGAACGGCGAGCCTTTTCTCCGCAATCTGGCGTTCGGTGACGGCGTCGTTCAGCTGCGCCTTTAACCTGGTGATCTCGTCCGTGGCTTCGCCATTGTCGGTCGAGACCTTGTCCAGACGCGACTGCAGTTCCTGGATCTCGGCACGCAAACCGCGCATTTCCGCGTGGCTGCGTGCCAATTCGGCGGTGCTGTCGCTCTCGGCGATCCGCGCCGCCTCGATTGTTTCGGCAAGCCTGGCCTGCGCTGCCTCGAGCGCTTTCTGCAGCCGGGTTTCTTCCTTTTCGTGGTTGCCGATTTGAGCCATCAGCTCGGCGATATGGGCGGTTTCGCTGGCGTGGGTTGCCGCGAACTCGTCGAACTTGTGCCGGGCCTCCGCCTCGCGCTTTTGCGCCTGCTCCAGATCGACCGAAAGGCCGACCTGCTTTTCGCGCAGCAGCTTGTTCTCGGCGCCGCGCCTGTCGACTTCGACGGTCTTGGCCGTCAGGGCTTTGACGATCTCGCCGAACTCCGTCTCGCGCCTGGCGGTCTCATTGCCCATCTCCACCAGCTCCAGGCGCACCGCCGCAAGCGCCGAGCGCAGCTGCTCCCGGTCCTGGACGAGGCTCGCCTCGCGCTGCTGCCACGCTTCGGCCGCGCCGTCGCGTTCGCGCTGCCGGCGGGCGGCGTCAAGCAATTGTTCCGACAAGGTCTTGTGTTCGGCGGTGAGAGCGAGGTTTGCCAGCTCCAGCTCGTTGGAGCGCAACACGTCGCGATGGAAGACGTTGAGGACTTCGCGCGTCATATGATGCGCAGTGGCGATCTCCGCCAGCTTTGCCTCGATCTCCTGCAGATGGCCCTGCCCGTCCCGGAAAAGCCCGGTGACGGCCTCCAGGGCGGCCAGCCGCGTCTGGGTATGCGGTGTCAGCCGCGATGCCGATGCGTCGGACGGCTCTTCGGCCGGCGGATTCTCGTCGCTTGCAACCAGTTCCCGACCGGCGACGGCGTCGTCTTCCGACGGCGGCTGTTCGTCATCTTTGAGAACGTCCTCGAACGCCTCCGCCAGATCCGATTGGAGTTCCTGAAATTCCTTATCGACGTCCTCGGCCCGCTTGATCAGAGACTTGAAATTCATCACGGCACATCCCTTACGCTCGACGACACATCTTTTACGCTCGCCCCCGGGCGTACTTAACGAATTACTAATCTATCGCGTTACCTTCCGTTCGGGAAGCCTGTGCAAAGGAAACCAAAATTAAGGTTATCGCCGGTCCCAATCTGATGCGGATCCGCGCTAGGTGAGCCCCTCTCCCGTTCCTAACATATGTTAGCTTTCTCTCCGGATAGGTGCTGAAAGCATGCGCAGCAGAAGGGAAAGACAGCGAGCTGCTTGTCATCATTCAGATGAGCGATGCGAAGACTTCTGGACGGAAAAAAGAAGCTCCCGCCGTATAAATTTTCTCTTCCTCGGCCGCCCATGATCGATCGAGTGGAGTTGCTTGCGCGAGCATCCGGTTGCCGTGGCTCTATGGGAGTCGACGCGGGAGGCGGATGGGCCGACCTCCCGCGTCGGTGCATCAACTCTTGATGTCGATGCGCTTGACCTGCGACTGCGCCTTCTCGCTCTTCGGCAAGGTGACGGTCAGCACGCCGTTCTTGAAGCGGGCATCCACCTCGTCTTCCTTGACCTCGTAGCCGACCGGGATGCGGCGCTCGAAGCGGCCGTAATAGCGCTCGGAGAACTGCCTATCCTTGTCCTCCGTCTCGGAGCGCTTCTCGCCTCTCAGCGTCAGCACGCCGTCGTCGAGCAGGACCTCGATGTCTCTCTGTTCGAGGCCCGGCACCTCGGCCATCACCTTGATCTCCTTCTCGCCGTTGGAGATCTCGACGCTCGGCCAACCGGCGCCGAGGGCGGAGACACCGCCAAAAGACGGCAACCGGCTGTCGAAGCCGCGGAAAACGTCGTCAAACAGGCGGTTCACCTCGCGATGCAGCGACAGGAACGGATCGCGCTCACTGTCGCGGAATATGCTTGGAAGCTGGTTGCCGTTGCTCCGGCCCCAGGGGATCAGATCACGGACACTCATGGTTTGCTCCTTTCTGTTCATCGGCTCGAAAAGCACCTACGCGCCGGGCAGCGCCCGGCGCATAGCGCGGATGCGCTCACAAGAAGCCCTCAGGCAGCGTGCTTCTCGCCTTCGATCTTCTTTGTCGTGCCTTTGAGCGTTGCCTTGTCGGCCGCGATCTCGATCCGCCGCGGTTTCATCTCTTCTGGAATTTCGCGCTTCAGATCGATCGTCAGCAGCCCATTGACCAAGCTGGCGCCAACGACCTTGACGTGGTCGGCAAGCTCGAAGCGGCGCTGGAATGCACGGCCGGCGATGCCACGATGCAGGTACTCGCCCTTGTCCTCGCCGGCTTTCTGGCCAGAGACCATGAGCATGTTCTGCTCCTGGGTAATGGCCAGTTCGTCCTGCGAGAACCCAGCCACCGCCATACTGATGCGGTAGTCGTCGTCTGCGGTCTTGGCGATGTCATAGGGTGGCCAATTATCGACGGTCTCGATCCGGCTCGCCGTCTCGAGCGCGTTCAGCATTCGATCGAAGCCGATGCTCGACCGGAACAGGGGACTGAAGTCAAACGTGGTTCTCATAGCTACATCCTCCATTGAGCAACATAGATACGAGGGGCGCCAAGGAAGCGGCGCCCCTTGACCTTGCCGGTCTCTCTCAAGCACCGGCGTAATCGATCTGGGAATTCAACACGGGCACGTCAAGGCCCCGCTTCGAAGCAGCCTTCAGGTCGTGAAAGTCAGTCCCTTCGTCTGCATGCAGGCAGGCAAATCATGAGTTGGAGGCGGCCGCACAACCACGACCGCCTCGGGGAGCTGATCTTCAATGGATCGCGATGATCCCGTCGATGGCCCGCCATTCCGACGCCCTGATGAGTCGATGGTGAGCGACACGGACAGAATGCAAGGCGCCAGCTAGCTCGCGCTGCCAAAAGCCCAGAAAGCCCCTCAGCGCCGGGAAATCCGGGGCAAGATCATAGTCCTGCCAGACGTAAAGCTGGAGCAGGCTGGGATGGTCGGGCAGATGATAATGGATCTCGGCAGTGGTCAAGCCATAGCCATTCATCTGCAAGCGGAATTCCCTGCTGACCACCATCGCCTTCGGGCCCTCACGCGCTCAGCCGGTCGACCACCTGCCGGTGGTCGTCATCGGCAGGGCCGCTGGGCGGCGGAGCCAGCGCATCAAGCCGGCGCAGCGCATCCATGATGTCGTCGAAGGAGACAGGCCGCTCGGTGCCCGGCGGCTGGCGCAGCGCCGGCATCGATTCCACGGCGCAAGCATCGGACGCCCAGGACGAAAGGATCGCCCGCTTTTCCCATATGTCGAGCGAGCCGTCTTCCAGCACATCCCGCGGGTGCTGAAAATGCCTGGCCGGCGACAGCAGCCGGTCGAGCGAAAGGTCTGATAGTTCGGGAGCTAGGGAAGGAATGATCGGCGAAAGCGTCTGTCGGTCCATTTCTGTCCTCCGTCTCCAAAAACTCCTTGCTTCGGGTTCCAATTTCTCAGCGGTTCCGGCGCTGCCGGGCGCCGATAATCTTGTTCAACTCAGTCGCGAATTCAAGCCTCTTCGTTATCGGAGCGTTATCGGAGCGGTCCAATTTACCGCATGTTTTCAGCGCGCTAGCACTCAACGGTCGAGAGTGCCAAAAAATTTGCGGTACCCCCTTGAAAGTAGATGAAGGCAAAATTAGCTCGACATGCGCGCGATGCCGAAAGGGTCGCGCGAGCCCCGCTCCGGTCCTGCCGGTCCGGAGCGGAGGAACTGCTCGCAATCTGTTTGTCCTGAAGGAGAACGATATGACGTTCCGTCCATTGCATGACCGCGTGCTCGTGCGCCGCATCGAGGCCGAAGAGAAGACGGCCGGCGGCATCATCATCCCCGACACTGCCAAGGAAAAGCCGCAGGAAGGCGAAGTCATCGCCGTCGGGCCAGGCGCCCGCGACGATAGCGGCAAGCTCGCGCCCCTCGACGTGAAGGTCGGCGACCGCATCCTGTTCGGCAAGTGGTCCGGCACCGAGATCAAGCTCAATGGTGAGGACCTGCTCATCATGAAGGAAAGCGACGTGATGGGTGTGATCGAGCAGGCCGCGACGCTGAAGAAAGCCGCCTGACCGGGGCTTCGATAGAACCGCAACCCAGTCAATGAAAGCTGCCTAAACAAGGAGTGATCCAATGGCTGCCAAGGAAGTCAAATTCCATTCCGACGCCCGCGAGCGCATGCTGCGCGGCGTCAACATCCTCGCCGACGCGGTGAAGGTGACGCTCGGTCCGAAGGGTCGCAACGTCGTCATCGACAAGTCGTTCGGCGCGCCGCGCATCACCAAGGACGGCGTCACCGTCGCCAAGGAGATCGAGCTCGAGGACAAGTTCGAGAACATGGGCGCCCAGATGGTCCGCGAAGTCGCTTCGAAGACCAGCGACATCGCCGGCGACGGCACCACCACTGCCACCGTGCTTGCCCAGGCGATCGTTCGCGAAGGGGCTAAGGCCGTTGCCTCGGGCATGAACCCGATGGATCTGAAACGCGGTATCGACAAGGCGGTGGATGCTGTCGTCGCCGAACTCAAGGTCAACGCCCGCAAGATCACCAGCAACGACGAGATCGCACAGGTCGGCACCATCTCGGCCAATGGCGATGCCGAGATCGGCCGCTTCCTGGCCGAGGCTATGGAAAAAGTCGGCAACGAAGGCGTCATCACCGTCGAGGAAGCCAAGACGGCCGAGACCGAGCTGGAAGTCGTGGAAGGCATGCAGTTCGATCGCGGCTATCTCTCGCCCTATTTCATCACCAATCAGGACAAGATGCGCGTCGAGCTCGAAGAGCCCTATGTGCTGATCCACGAGAAGAAGCTCAGCAATCTTCAGGCCCTGCTTCCCGTGCTCGAAGCCGTGGTCCAGTCCGGCAAGCCGCTCCTGATCATCGCCGAGGATGTCGAGGGCGAGGCTTTGGCCACACTGGTGGTCAACAAGCTGCGCGGCGGGCTGAAAGTCGCCGCCGTCAAGGCGCCGGGCTTCGGCGACCGGCGCAAGGCCATGCTGGAGGACATCGCCATCCTCACCGGCGGCACGGCCATCAGCGAGGATCTCGGCATCAAACTGGAGAACGTCACGCTGGAGATGCTCGGCCGCGCCAAGAAGGTCGCGATCGAGAAGGAAAACACCACCATCGTCGACGGCGCCGGCAAGAAGGACGAGATCCAGGGCCGCATCACGCAAATCAAGGCCCAGATCGAGGAGACCACCTCCGACTATGATCGCGAAAAGCTGCAGGAGCGGCTGGCCAAGCTCGCCGGCGGCGTTGCCGTGATCCGCGTCGGCGGCGCGACGGAAGTCGAGGTCAAGGAGAAGAAGGATCGCGTCGACGACGCGCTGCACGCCACGCGCGCCGCGGTAGAGGAAGGTATCCTGCCCGGCGGCGGCGTTGCCCTGCTCAGGGCGGCCAAGGCGCTCGACACAGTCGCCGTCGACAACCCGGACCAGAGATACGGCGTCGATATCGTGCGGCGCGCGATCGAGGCTCCGGCGCGCCAGATCGCCGAGAACAGCGGGTCGGAAGGTTCGATCATCGTCGGCAAGCTGCGCGAGAAGACCGAATTCGCCTATGGCTGGAACGCCCAGACCGGCGAATATGGCGACCTCTACAAACAGGGCGTCATCGATCCCGCCAAGGTCGTGCGCACCGCGCTGCAGGATGCGGCCTCGGTTGCCGGACTGCTCGTCACCACCGAGGCCATGGTGGCCGAGAAGCCGAAGAAGGAGGCCGCTCCGGCCATGCCGGCCGGCGCCGGCATGGACTTCTGAGACGCCGACGGGAGCCCGCTTCTGGCAACGGGAGCGGGCGTTTCGAAACGCACGATGGGAGGCCCTTATGGATATGATGAGCGGCAATGGCTCGGTTCCGGCACCGACGCGCCCGGCAAGCGAATTCCTCGCTTATGAAGCCGAATGTCGAAGCGCATTGAAGCCGTTGCTGGCAGACTTGCTCGACACGGCCGAATCCGCCGGATGGAACCGGCGGACCGTCGCCTCAACGCTGATGTTTCTTGCCGCACAGCACGTGTCGGCCACCGAAACATCCGCGGGCGGCTAGCGAAGTCGGGCCTCGCCTCCAAGGCGGGGCCCATGTGACTGCGAACGGACGAGGATTGCCATGATTGCAGGACGATTGCGCGAATGCCTGAGAATCTTGCGATGGGAAGCTGCCGACGTCGCCGAGGAACTTGGCTGGCCCAGAAACGACGTGACGCGCTGGCTCGAGGGGCGCGCGCCGGTGCCGCTGGCGGTCGCCGCCTGGATCGAGGCCCTCGCTAAGGCACACAAGGCGCTGCCCCCGCCGCGCCTTAACCGACAGAATTCAGCGACGCACACGCCGGCAGGCCCGGTGGTTGTGCAGGCGTTCAACGGCGTAGGCCAGCCGCGACCGCACGGCGTCGTCCTGCAACCACCCTACCCGCGCCGACATGTGCTGGCCGGGACGACCGGCCTTCGCCCGGGCGCCATGAGCATCCACTCGAATGAGGGTTCTGACCATGAACCACGACCGCTTTGAAGAGCCTGTCACCATCCTTGTCGGAATAGGTTTGCCGGTCCGGCTCGAGACCGTGATGGAAGCCTATGCCCTGCTGCAGGATTGGCCGGCCGCGAGCAGGAGCAGCGCGCATGCGATCGCGCTCAATTCCTGCAAAGCCGGCATTGCCGGCGAGATCGACGCGGAAACGGTGCGGGCAACCCTTGTTGCTTTCGCCCGCCGCCACGATATCCTGGCGCCGGACCTGGTTTCTCTGGCGCCTGCGGCGCTGGCAGGGAGCGCATCCACAAGCAACAATGGCTGAAAATTTGAAACCCGGCGCCTGCTGGCGCGGCGGACAACGCAACGAGCGCAGGAATTCTGAATGACGACGGACACCAAGGCAAAGGAAACCAGGACATTCGAGGCGGACGTCTCGCGGCTGCTGCACATGATGGTGCACTCGGTCTATTCGGACCGAGACGTTTTCCTGCGCGAGCTGATCTCCAATGCGGCGGATGCCTGCGAGAGGCTGCGCTTCGAGGCGGTGAGCCGGCCAGAGCTTCTGGGCGACGATGCCAAGCCGCGCATCACGATTGCCGCCAATCCGGACAACAAGGAGCTTTCGGTCGAGGACAACGGCATCGGCATGAGCCGCGACGAGATGGCGGAGGCGCTGGGCACGATCGCGCGCTCCGGCACGCGCGCCTTCATGGAGCGCGTCGAGGCCGGCAACGCGGCGGAAGACACGCAGCTGATCGGCCAGTTCGGCGTCGGCTTCTATTCCGCCTTCATGGTCGCAGACCGGGTCGACGTCATCAGCCGCCAGGCCGGCAGCAATGAGGCTTTCCGCTGGTCGTCCGACGGCAAGGGCACCTACGAGATCGCGCCAGCGCCGATCGAGGCAGCACCCAAGCGCGGCACGCGGGTGGTGCTGCATCTGATGGAGGACGCCTCGTCCTACACCACGCCCTATCGGCTCGAGGGCTTGGCGAAGTCGCAATCCGGGCATGTGCCGGTGCCGATCACATTTGTCGAAAAGCCCGGCGCCGAACCGCGCGACATTGCCGACGGCACGGCGCTTTGGGTGCGGCAAAAGAGCGAGATCAAGCCGGAGGAATATACCGACTTCTACCGCAGCATCGCCGGCCAGTATGACGAGCCAGCCTCGACCATCCATTTCCGCGCCGAGGGCCGGCAGGAATACAGCGTGCTCGCCTTCCTGCCGGGATCGCGGCCGTTCGACCTGTTTGACCAGGACCGCAAGGGCCGCATGAAGCTCTATGTGCGGCGCGTCTTCATCACCGACGAAGCCGATCTGCTGCCGCGCTACCTGCGCTTCGTGCGCGGCCTGGTCGATTCCGCCGACCTGCCGCTCAATGTCTCGCGCGAGATGATCCAGGAAAGCCCGTTGCTCGCAGCGATCCGCAAGGGCGTGACCAACCGCGTTCTCGGCGACCTCGCCAAGACGGCCGAAAACGATGCCGAAGCCTATGCCAAAATCTGGGAAAATTTCGGCGTCGTCCTCAAGGAAGGTCTCTATGAGGATTACGAGCGACGCGAGCAGCTGCTGAAGCTTGCCCGCTTCCGTTCGACGACCTCAGGCGAAGGCTGGCGCAGCCTTGCCAACTATGTCGCAGCGATGAAGGAAGGACAGAAAGCGATCTTCTTCATGGCCGGTGACGATCGCGCCCGGCTCGAAGCCTCGCCCCAGCTCGAAGGTTTTCGCGCACGCGGCATCGAGGTGCTGCTCCTCACCGATCCCGTCGACAGCTTCTGGGTGACGATGGCGCCGGAATTCGACGGCAAGCCGTTCAAGTCGGTGACGCAGGGCGCGGCCGAGCTCGCCGATATCGCGCTGCCCGAAGATGCGGCGAAGCCCGACGCGGAGACGTCGTCGGATATCGCCGCCTTCCTGGCTTTCGTGAAAACGACGCTTGGCGAGGAGGTTTCGGACGTGAAGTCCTCCGACCGGCTGACCGAAAGCGCCGTCTGCCTCGTCGCGCCGGAGCATGGCCCGGACCGCCAGTTCGAGCGGCTGCTCAACGCCGCCGGCCGGCTCGACAAGGCGGCCAAGCCAATCCTCGAGATCAACCCGCGCCACGAGCGCGTGGCGGCGCTGGCAAAGCTCGGCGACGACGAGAAGGCGTTCAAGGAAGACGCCGCGCATCTGCTTTACGACGAGGCACGTGTGCTCGACGGCGACAAGCCGGCCGACGCCAAGGCGTTCTCGGCGCGGCTTGCGCGGCTGATCGATCGCGGGCTGGCGAGGGGTAAGCGCCGGCGCTCGCCCGACAGGGGGAATGCGCCGCCGCCGATTGCGTAGGGTCTTGCCCTACCCCCTCAGCCCCGGCGCTTCCTGGCCGGTGCGGGCGACATATTCGGTGTAGCCGCCGCCGTAGATGTGGACGCCGTCGGGCGTCAGCTCGAGCACGCGGTTCGACAGCGCCGCCAGGAAATGGCGGTCGTGCGAGACGAACAGCATCGTGCCTTCATATTGCGATAGCGCCTCGATCAGCATCTGCTTGGTGGTTATGTCGAGGTGGTTGGTCGGCTCGTCGAGCACCAGCAGGTTTGGCGGATCGAACAGCATCAGCGCCATCACCAGCCGGGCCTTCTCGCCTCCGGAAAGCACGCGGCACTTCTTTTCGATCTCGTCGCCGGAAAAACCGAAGCAGCCGGCCAAAGCCCTGAGCGGCGCCTGGCCGGCCTGCGGAAACGAGTCCTCCAGCGTCTGGAAAACGGTGCGCTCGCCATCGAGCAGCTCCATGGCGTGCTGGGCGAAATAGCCCATCTTGACGCTCGGGCCGCGCGCGACGGAGCCTTCGTCCGGCTCGGAGGCGCCGGCGACCAGCTTCAGAAGCGTCGACTTGCCGGCGCCGTTGACGCCCATCACACACCAGCGCTCGCGGCGGCGGATCTGGAAGTCGAGGCCCGAATAGATATTGCGGCTGCCATAGGCCTTGTGGATGCCCTTCAGCGTCGCCACGTCCTCGCCGCAGCGCGGCGCCGGCTGGAATTCGAAAGTCACGGTCTGGCGGCGCTTCGGCGGTTCGACACGGTCGATCTTGTCGAGCTTCTTCACCCGGCTCTGCACCTGCGCCGCATGGGAAGCGCGCGCCTTGAAACGCTCGATGAAGGCGATCTCCTTGGCCAGCATCGCCTGCTGGCGCTCGAACTGCGCCTGCAGCTGCTTGTCGGCCAGCGCGCGCTGCTCCTGGTAGAATTCGTAATTGCCGGAATAGGAGGTGAGCGCACCGGCGTCGATCTCGATGATCTTGGTGACGATGCGGTTCATGAACTCGCGGTCGTGCGAGGTCATCAGCAGCGCGCCGTCATAATCCTTGAGGAATTTCTCCAGCCAGATCAGGCTTTCGAGGTCGAGATGGTTCGACGGCTCGTCGAGCAGCATGACGTCGGGCCGCATCAGGAGGATGCGGGCGAGTGCCACGCGCATCTTCCAGCCGCCGGAAAGTTTTGAGACGTCGCCGTCCATCATCTCCTGGCTGAAGCCGAGGCCGTCCAACACCTCGCGCGCCCGGCCATCGAGCGCATAGCCGTCAAGCTCCTCGAAGCGGTGCTGCAATTCGCCGTAGCGCTCGATGATCTGATCCATGTCGTCGGCGCGGTCGGGATCGCCCATGGCGTGCTCGAGCTCGCGCATTTCGGCGGCGACCGCGCTGACCGGCCCGGCGCCTTCCATGACTTCGGCGACGGCGCTCAAGCCGCCCATATCGCCGACATCCTGGCTGAAATAGCCGATGGTGACGCTGCGATCGACCGAGACCTGGCCCTCGTCCGGCTGCTCCTGGCCAATGATCATGCGAAACAGGGTCGTCTTGCCGGCGCCGTTCGGGCCGACCAGCCCGACCTTCTCGCCCTTCTGCAAGGCGGCCGAGGCTTCGATGAAGACGATCTGTCGGCCGTTCTGCTTGCCGATATTTTCGAGACGGATCATGGGACGGTCCGGGAAACTGCGCTGACGTGGCGGGGATTTGCCCGGGGCATTACGCGAATGCGGGCACGAGGGGAAGAGG
Source organism: Mesorhizobium sp. CA10 (assembly GCF_020165285.1). NCBI lineage: Bacteria > Pseudomonadati > Pseudomonadota > Alphaproteobacteria > Hyphomicrobiales > Phyllobacteriaceae > Mesorhizobium > Mesorhizobium sp. CA10. The sequence goes on along the minus strand of NZ_JAIUHV010000008.1, from coordinate 237,010 downwards.
CAGAAGCGCCGCATGCCGCGCTCGGTGTATTCCCTTTGTGGCAGAACCCAGCCGAGGTAAAATTGATTCGCGTCGCCGACAGATCGAGCGCTTAGTGCTGGAGCCAACCACTTGATGGGCTCTGGCAAGGGAGGTCAACCATGGCCATGTACCTGACGCGCTTCAGCTACACGCCCGAGACATGGGCGCGAATGATCGAAAACCCCGAAGATCGCCGCAAGGCAGCCAGCTCATACATAGATTCGGTGGGCGGAAAGCTGCACGGGTTCTGGTACGCGTTCGGCGAGCACGACGGCTGGAACCTGTGGGAAGCGCCGGACAATGTTTCTATGGCGTCCGTCGTGCTCGCCATCGGTGCCGGAGGGGCGCTCAGCTCCTGCGAGACCACCGTCCTCCTCAGCGTCGAGGAGACGATGGACGCGCTGGGCAGGGCGAAATCGATCCGTTATCGGCGGCCGGGAGCGTAGAAAAAACGCCGCCTCGGGGAGTGTCACCTCGCGTCATGGAAGATGATGCCGAGCGTATGTCGCCTGCCCGAGCGCAGGCGGCTAACGCCGTGGCGCAGGTTGACGCGATAGTAACCTCGCGTGCCCTCCACCGGCCGGTTGTGCACGGCGAAGATTACCGCATCGCCGCGCTTGAGCGGCACCACCTCGGCGCGGCTTTGCATGCGCGGGCGCTGCTCGGTGAGCACGAATTCGCCGCCGGTGAAATCCTCGCCGGGCTCGGACAGCAGGATCGCCACCTGCAGCGGAAAGGCAAGCTCGCCGTAGAGATCCTGGTGCAGGCAGTTGAAATCGCCGGGGCCGTATTGCAGCAGAAGCGGCGTCGGCTTTACCTGGCCCTGATCGTGGCAGCGTTTCAGGAAGGCGGCGTGCTCGGCCGGATAGCGCTGGGCAACGCTCATCTTCTCGTTCCAGTCATTGGCGACCGTGGCGAGGCGCGGGTAGAGCGCGGTGCGCAGTCCGTCGATCAGGTCCGGCAGCGGATATTTGAAATACCGATATTCGCCCTTGCCGAAGCCGTGGCGCGCCATCACGACATGGCTGCGGAAATGCTCTTCATGCGGGTAGAGCGCGGCGATATCGGCGCATTCTTCCGCCGACAGCATGCCGGGCATGACGGCGCAGCCGTGGGCGTTGAGGTCAGAGACCAGCGCGCGCCAATCTTGTGCTGCGACGCGGGATTCGGCGGAGCGACTGGCGCGTTTGGTGTTGAGGGAATGGATGGTCATGGCTTGGCTCCTTCGCTTGGTGTCAAAGTGGGGCGAAGGATGAGCATCGGCCACCCGATTCCTGCGGGGGTGGGCGCCGGCTTTCCCTTCTCCCCTTGTGGGAGAAGGTGGCGTCGCGCAGCGAGGTCGGATGAGGGGTGCTGGAAGGAATGAGGCGGCGGCGATTTCAATCTTATCGCCAAGCTGGAACACCCCTCATCCGTCTCGGCGCTAACGCGCCGATCCACCTTCTCCCACAGGGGGAGAAGGAGAAGTCGCGCCTCACTGCCTCCGATACATCTCCAGCTCCGGATCGAGATCCACCTTCACCGCATTGGTGAACACGCAGGTCGCCACCATGATGCCGGCGAAGGCGGTGAGGTTGACGAGCAGCGTCTCGTCGTAGCGCGCCTTGAGCGCGGCCCAGGTTTCTGCCGGAACGGCATTGGCATCGGCGGCGACCGCGATGCCGAAGGAAATCAGCAGCGTCTCGTCGGCGGTCGGTTCGATCGCTTCGGGGTCGATCCCGTTCTCGATCAATGCGCGGCGAAAAAAGGTCACGGGAATCTCGGCGCGCATCGTTTCGGCGACCGCTCTCGACAACAGCCAGATGGTGCGGTCGTCGAGTGTGGGCTTGAGAAGGTCGCGCAGCGTGAACCATTCGGCGTAGATGCGGTGGGCGGCCGGCGAGTGGAGCAGGATGCGCTTCATGTTGGTCATGCGGCCGCGCAGCGCGAGCTCGCGGTCGTGCTCGGCGCGGATGTCGTCCGAGGCGGTCGCGTAGTCGATCGGCGAAAGATACGCCATTGCGCTCACCCCAGCGTGGAACGAAGCGCCGGCGCGCCGCGCAGCGTGTTGGAGACGGTGCAGATGTTTTCCGCGTCCGCCAGGATTCGCTCTTTCGTCGCGTCATCGAGGTCGCCGGCGATCTCCAGTTTGACGATGAATGTCTCGACCCGTGAGGGCTCGTCCGTCGCCTTCTCGCCGCTGACATCCGCCCTCACCTCGCCGAGCCGGTCGGCGACGCCGAGGCGGGTGGCGGCGATGCGGGCGCTGAGCACCATGCAGGCGGCCAAGGAGGCATGGAGCAGGTCGAGCGGGCTGAAGCCGGGCGCGCTGACCTGCGTGACCACATCGACCGTGCCACCGGTCGGCGTCGTGATCACCGGCAGCCCGCCCGGCGGCAGGACGGCGAGCGCGCCGGCATTGCGGGTTCTGACTTTCAAGTCTGCCATCGTGTCGTCTCCAGTTTGGAGGCCATTGATAGCGGACGGGAATTCACTGAGCCAATCGCCGAGGCAGGCCGTGGGCGATTGGCGTTTCCTCGCCTCCATGAAATGGGGGAGAGGTGGCTCGGCGAAGCCGAGACGGAGAGGGGGAGCGTCCTGCGAAGCCCCCCTCGCCGTCCACTTTGCGGACACCTCTCCCCCGCCTCTGGCGGGGGCGAGGAACCCGGGTTCTGAGAGGCTACTTCGTCAGATCGAGCGCTGCCGTCAGATCGCCCATCGGCGGCTGGTCGTGGTTGCGCAGCGCCTTGTCGCGGGCGACGATGCCGGGCAACACAGGCAGGTCGTAGCGGGCGGTGATGAAACGCAGGATCGAGGTCGTGTCGTACTGCGTGTGATCGACCATCCCCATCTTCGCATAGGGCGAGATGATGAAGGCCGGGATGCGGTTGCCCGGGCCCCAGCGATCGGCCTTGGGCGGCGCGACGTGATCCCAGAAACCGCCATTCTCGTCATAGGTGACGACCACCAGCATATGCGCCCATTGCGGGCTCTTCTCCAGATGCGCGACGAGGTCGGCCAAATGCTGGTCGCCGGAGGTCACGTCGGCATAGCCGGCATGTTCGTTGAGGTTGCCCTGCGGCTTGTAGAAAGAGACCGCCGGCAGCTTGCCGTCGTCGATCGCCTTGATGAACTCGGTGCCGCCGAGCCCGCCATCCTTGATGTGCTCGGCCCGCGCGGCCGTGCCCGGCGCATAGGCCGCGAAATAGTTGAAGGGCTGGTGGTGGAACTGGAAGTTCGGCACGGGCATCGCGTTCTTGCCGTCGAGCGCCGCCTGCCAGGCGCCCGAATACCACGCCCAGGAAATGCCCTTGAGCGACAGCAGATCGCCGATGGTGATCTCGTGCTGCGGCGGCAGCGTGGTCGGCTGTGCCGGATCGGCCAGCGCCTTGTCGCCACCCTCGGCCGGCTTGTTGGCGCTTGGCTGGTAAGGCGGCTGCATGGTGTTGACGGCGTAGAAGTCGGGCGTGATGGCGCCGTCATTGGCGAATTTCGGCACGCCGCCCAGCGCCGACGGCGGCGAATTGTCGGCCGGTTTCAGCGTCACGCCATCCGGCTCGACGACGGCAATCTGGGCCTTCACCGGGCTGGTGTCGGCATTTGGATAATAAGGCGCGCAGGCGCAGGCCAGCATGAAATGGTTGAGGAAGGAGCCGCCGAAGGCGCCCTGGAAGAAATTGTCCGCCAGCACGTATTTTTTGGCGATCGCCCACATCGGCAGGATCGAGCCGTCATAATGGCCCATCACCAGCGCGCCGGAATCGGCCCAGGCGACGAACTTGTCGTTCCGGCCGCCGTCGATCTGCATCTGCTCCTGATAGAAACGATGCCACAGATCATGGGTGATGACGCCGGTATTCTCGTTGAAGCCCTTGGGATCGTCGATGGCGAATGTCGCATTGGGCAGATGCGCGCTCTGCGCCTCCGTCACCGCCGGCGTGACGCCCTTGCCGGTCAGTCCGCCCCAGGCCGGCGGCAGTTCGGAAAGCGGCTTGCCGTCGCGGTCGAGCTGGCGCGCCTGTTCAGGCGAAACGTTGGCCAAGCCGTTGGCGCCGGGGAAGCCGCCATAGAGATTATCGAAGCTACGGTTCTCGGCGTAGATGACGACGACGGTGTCGATCTTGTCGTAACCGGCAGGCGCCGCTTGGGCAGCAGCAGAGAGCGATGCCAGCGCCGTGGAGGCGAGGCAAAGGGAGAGAAAGGACCGGATCATGGAAAATGCCTCGTGGCTTGGGAATGGCTGGAGGACGGCAATGCAGGAACGCAACACTGCATCAATGCCCAGCTACTTCGACGCCTTGTCACCTTTGTGACAGTTCGGCCCCGGCCGAACACGGTTTCGTGAGCGGGAAGACCGGTCATCAATCCGTTGCACTCGATCCTTACGCCGCCAAAGAAACTGGGCGGAGAAATCAGGGATATCGCGGAAGACGATGGGACATCGGAAAAATCACGCGATCGCCATTGCAGCGGCCACGATCGTCGCCTCCACCACGCCCGCCAACACCGAGGAGCCATCCGGTGTCCATCCCGGCCCGATGACGCGGCAGGAAGCCTTCGCCCGCGCCGAGGCGCTGACGGCGCTGGGGCGACAGATGTTCTTTGATCCGTCGCTCTCGGCCTCAGGCAAGCAGGCCTGCTCATCCTGCCATGATCCCAACCACGCTTTCGGGCCGGCCTCGGCGGCACCGGTCGAAATGGGCGGAGCCAATCTTGACCAGCCCGGCGTTCGCGCCGTGCCGTCATTGCGCTACCTGCAGGCGGCGCCCGCCTTCACGGAGCACTTCTACGACTCCGAGGACGAAGGCGACGAAAGCGTCGACAATGGCCCGACCGGGGGGCTGACCTGGGACGGCCGCGCCGACCACGGCAAGGACCAGGCGAGAATCCCGCTGCTGTCGTCCTTGGAGATGGGCAACAAGGACGCGGCCCAGGTGGTCGCCAGCCTGCGCAAGGCGCCTTATGCCGGCGCCTTCAAGGCAGCCTTCGGCGCCGATGTCTTCGACCATCCGCAAGACGCCTTCGACGCCGCTGTGGAAGCGCTGGGCACCTTCGAGCAGAGCAGCGCCGATTTCTATCCCTATTCCAGCCGCTACGACGCCTTCCTTGCCGGCAAGGCGCAACTTTCCGCGCAGGAATTGCGCGGCCGCATGCTGTTCGAGGACGCAGCGAAGGGCAATTGCGCGAGCTGTCATCTCAGCGAACCGGCCAATGACGGCGAGCCGCCGCAATTCACCGATTACGGCCTGATCGCGATTGCCGTGCCGCGCAACCCGGCGATCTCCGCCAATGCCGATCCCAATTATGTCGACCTCGGCCTGTGCGGTCCGCTGCGCACCGATCTCAAGGACCGCGCCGAATATTGCGGCCTGTTCAAGACGCCGACGCTGCGCAACGTTGCCTTGCGGAAAAGCTTCTTCCACAACGGCTATTTGCACACGCTGCGCGACGCGGTCGCCTTCTACGCCAGCCGCGATACGGATCCCGGGCGCTGGTATCCGAAGAAGACCGACGGCACGGTCGACAAATTCGACGACCTGCCAAAGGCTTACTGGGGAAACCTCAACACAGACCCGCCCTTCAACGGCAAAAAGCCCGGCGACAAGCCGGCGCTGACCGATGCCGAGATCGACGACATCGTCGCCTTCCTCGGCACGCTGACCGACGCCGACCAGGCGGGGCAGTAGGGCAAGCAGCCAAGGAGATTGGTGGCTTGCAGCCGCAGCGGTGCTATCCACCGTAAATGTGTGCCAATGTGAACCACGTCATAGGAACGCCAAGTCGCGCCTGCTATATTGCCCATCTCTTCACAGATGGAGTCTCCGATGAGGTTCGTCCCGGTGCAGGAGCCGCCTGGCAGCAGCTGGACGGTGTTCGATGCGGCCAATGGCGCGCCGGCCGAATATGCCGGCCGGGTGCTTATCGGCCTGACATCGTGCGAAGCCCGCTGGTTTGCCGCCGTGGGCAACGGCCGCGCCGCTTGGCAGCGGTCCATCACGCCAGGCGTGCAGCTGCGGCTGGTCAGCGGGGGCGGTTGCCAACCCATCCGGGAAAGGCATGGCCAGACAGGTAGTTAGGACGCCGCGCTGCCAGATTGATTCAGGCAGAGCGATCTCCCATCGATTGCCTTCTCACCTCGCTGGCGCATAGCGGCTCACCACCATGCCGCAGGCATAGGGCTTGGAGCCGAGGAGCCTCAGCCTGCCAAAGCCGCCCTTGTCGAAAATGCGGCGGCCACTGCCCAGAACGGCCGGATTGACGAAAAGCTGGAACTCTTCGACAAGGCCGGCGGCGATCAGCGCCGAGGCGAAGCCGGCGCCGCCGAACACGGCGATGTCGCCGCCCTCGCCTTGCTTCAGCGCGTTGACCTCAAGCGGCAAGTCGCCGCTTACGACGCGCGTTCGTTCCCAGCGCGAGGCGCCGAGCTTATCGCTCGCCACCACCTTTTCGGCCTCGACGATGCGCTGGGCGAAGGCAAAGAAGCGGTCCTTCGGATATTTCCTCGCCGCGTTGCCCCAATGGGTCATATACCCTTCCTCAGCCATCTTGCGGCTCAACAGGATGGTGTCGATGGTCGTGAAAACGGCGTTGAAGTCCCGTTTAAGCTCCTCGTCCCATGCGCTGTCGTCGCCCCATTCCCAAAGCTGCCAGCGATGGCCCTCATTGGCGCCGACAAAACCGTCGACCGACATCTGCATCTGCAGGATAAGCTTCTTCATGTCCGGTCTCCCTCGTCAGGAATTGCTGCCTGTGAAGGCTCGGGCCGCGGCGGGCGAACGGGCGAAAGCCTGCGCCCAGGCTTCGAAGCTGGTCGGGGTGGCATTTTCGGCTGAGGGTGCTTCCAGCGCCCAGCGCTCGCCTCTGTTGAAGCTTGCCGCCGTCTCGCCCAGCGCATCGGCAAAACTCGCCGATATGCCATTGGCGACCATACCGGCCCGCGCATCGGCGAACGGCGCTTCATGGTAGGCGACCTCCTTGCCGATCGCCCTGCCCAGGATCGCGGTAGCCTGTTCGAGCGTATAGGAGCCGCCGCCGTGCAATTCGACAACGCGCTGGATCGGAAAGTGTTCGGCACTCAATAGAGCGGCGGCGCGTTCGCCAACGTCCTTGGCGGCAATCAGCGGCATAGGCAGGTCGCCGCGGAATGGCGAGGCGAAGACGCCGGACGCCGCCTGCTCGACGAAGCCCATGCCCTTGATGAAATTCTCCATGAAGAAGGAGGCGCGCAGATAGACGAGTTCCTCCAGGCTCAGCGCGGCAAGCCGCTTTTCCATCAGCGCGGCGCCAAGCGACGTACCCATTCTGAGATGGGCATTGAGGCCGCTGAGCAGCACGATCCGGCGCAGGCCCGCCTTGGCGATGGAGGATGCCAGCCGTGCGCCGACCTCGTCCTCAAAACGATGCAGATCGGGCGCGGTGACATCGAAGGGGATCATCACGTAAGCGCTGTCGGCACCCGAGAAGGCGGCGTCGAGCGCCGCCTGATCGTCGAGTGCGACGCCGAGGCTACGGGCGATGCCGCGCACCTTGTGCCCTGCGCCGGTCAGTCTGGCCGAGACCTCGGCGCCCACTTCGCTGGTTGCGCCGACGACCACCATCGTACGCTTGACTTGCCGGTTCATATCGACCTCCTCTCGTCAAATGATTTACTTCTGGAACCATTTGACGCAAGGCAAGAACGATGTCAATAGTAAAGTGATTTAAAAATGGAACCATACTGATGTCGACCAAGGAACGATCCGGCTGCCCGATCAGCCTCACGCTCGAACTGCTCGGCGACCGCTGGACGCTGCTCATCATTCGCGACCTGGCCTTCGCCGGGAAAAGGCACTTTCGCGAGTTCCTGGAATCCGACGAAGGCATCTCGTCGCGCACGCTGGCCGAGCGGCTGCAGACGCTGGTCGACGAAGGCATCCTCACCCGCAGCGACGACCCGAGCCACGGGCTGAAGGCGATCTACCGGTTGACCGAGGCCGGCATCGACCTTTTGCCGGTGCTGGCAACGCTCGGCGCCTGGGGCAGCAAATACCGCAAGGCCGACGATAAGCTGGCCCGGGTCGCCAACGATCTGGCGGCCGGCGGTCAGCCGGCGCTTGAACGGATGAAAGAGAGGCTCAGAGCCGAGCACCAGGGATAGGTCTGTTCCGACCTCGGCGATTGGCGGTCCGGCTACCCCTCGCCCGTCAGCGAGCCCGCCCGTGTGGGAGCGGTCGGACCGGCTCTTCGGCCGGCGGCTCGCCCGGCAGCCCCAGTCGCAGCCGCTCCTCCTCGGCGAAGATCTCGGCCTGCGCGTGAATGTCGAACACTTGCTGCTTCAGCCTGCCGCCGTCGACGACGCGCACGATCCATTGGCCATTAACGGTTTTTACGCGGACACTGTCTGGCTCGCTTGTTACCATATACAGCTCCTGCTCTTCATTCGAAGAACTGCCTATCTCTTATCCACAATACAATCTAGCGCGCCTGGAATTGCCGAAAAGCGTGGCTTATTATTCTTTAGTGCAAGAGCACCCGCCGTTATTCGACATATTTGCGACCTTTCACGAATAAAAGCGAGCATGGCGGCGAAGGCATGCCCTTGCGCCTAGGTGCAGCCGAGTTCGACTTCGACATGGCGTTCGGTCTGCGAGACGATGCAGTAACGGAATTCGAAGGCGTCCGAGCGGTACTGCAGATTTAGGCAGTGCGGCGGTTGGCCGTGGGCGAGCGCGGAAGAATTCGCCGCATAGGCGGCGGCCCGGCAGCCTTTGGGGGGGTGATACTGGGTTCGGCGGCCGGGCCTGACCGGAGTTTGCGAGGCCGCCGGCTGCTACCAGCATGCGCTTGGGCCCGGCCAAGGACAAGAACGACCTAGGCCCTAGGACCAAAGCTGCAAGGAGGATGGTCGAGACGACAATTGCGCTTGGACCGACTGGAAATAGTGTGCCGAACGCCGGCCGCGTCAAAAGCCGAAGAAATGCCGGCCGATGAGATAGCCAAGCGCTGCGACGAGCAGCGGAAACAATGCCGGCGCGGCCTTGCCGAACAGCGAGGGGTTCATCTCCTTGGCAGGAGCGCTGGGTTTGGCATTGCCGAGGTTCTTGGTCATGGGCTCATTACCGGTTGGGGCTAGGGTAATTCCGGACGGAAAACCGTGACACACTTTTTCCTGGAATTGGCTCCAGCTGCCGGCCAAGCCATTAAATTAGAGGCCGCTTATTAAATTTCCGGCAAGCCCAAAACTACAATTCGCGGCAATTTATTCCGATTGCTGGGTACGCTCGGCAAGCGCGAAGGCCTGAAGGTTGCGCGACTTGCCGGGATCCTGGTCGGCGTTGGCGATAATGGCGTGGAAGGCCGCGCGGGCAATATCCCTCTTCTTGGCGTCGGGATGCAGTTTTCGCACCGCCTTGAGCAGGTCTTTCGGTTTCATATCGGGTGTGACGACGCGCATCAGCGTATCGCCTATGGCCTGCAATTCGCTGGCATCCATAATGATGAACCCTGCTTTAGCGCATCCAGCCTGGCATATAGCGGTGAGAGCGCGTCATTTTTGTGATGCCCCTCGCGGACTCGGAGCCGCCTCTCTCAGAAATCGCGAGGCGGCGCCAAGCCGCCGGCAGACGCTACGCGGCGGCCTGGAGGGGATTGTTCACAATGCGCGTCCATGTCGCCGCGGTCATCGCCCGGCTGGCCCTTGGCCCCGCCGGCGCCGCCTTGATGGAGACGGCGCTCCGCAATGTCTCGCAAGCACTGACCTTGGGCGCACAACTCAGCGGCAAGACGAGGTTGGTCCCTAGTTCGGCTAAGGCGCGCCTCGCGCATCGTCTTCCGCGCGAATTTTCCCAAGCCTCGGCTGGACTGGCGATGGCAACCGATCGTCCGGCCGGATGCTATCCTGCTAGGCAGGTATCAAGACGGCGATGCGATGCACGCCCACCTCCTTGCTTGTATTCGTCGCCTCGTCGGTCTTGCCCTTGGAACAGGTGTATATGTCGCCTTCCTTGAGCTTGAATTCCTTGTCCTTTTTCTTGATCGTGAAAGCGCCCGACGTAATCGTGCATACCATGTCGTTGTCCATCACCATTGCGGGCGCGTGCGCTCCGGGCTGGAAGACAACGTCGACAATCGAAATGCTCTTGTAGGCGGGAATGTCGGAATTGCCGGTGCCGACCTCAACCACTCTGATGCCGGGCGCTATCTCCTTGCCATCCTTCGGACCGTATTTCTTGGTCTTTGCGGATGCCATCAGGGTGAACAAGGGCGTGACCGCGGCGGCCGTCATGCTGAGAGCAATTGCAGACCTGCGATTCATGGTTTTCATCGCATCCTCCCAATATGTTGGCTACGCACGAAAGTGCGTAATCGTTATATATTAGCACAGACGCAAGTATGATGCTGGGAATTCGGAAGCGCAGGCCCGCACCGTGTTGGTTAGGAACGTTCCGCTAAAAGCAGCGTCCTGACGTGGTTCGGCCAGTCCGTTGGTCGGCGCGGCGTTGGGAACCCCGGCATTGTCGCCGAGTTTAGAGTCCGAGGCGAATTGCGATGGAAGACAGACCGCCAGCCGAAAACCCGAGAAGGACCCTCGTCACCGTGCTGGCAATCTGCGTTCTCATCATCGTCCTGTTTTTTATCGGCTTCAAATTTTCGGGACCTGACCAGGGCGCTCTGATCGTGCCAGGGGCAGTACATCAAGGCAGCAAGTGAATGACTGACTGTTCTGTGCCGCAGCGAGGTCCCCCCGCCCGCCTGGCAGGGTGACTTCGTAGGGCAATCGTCGCGAATGTGGCGGCAAGCCAACTGCCACCGAACTCCTCTTCGCCTCGCCCACAGGTCTTGCAACTGAACGCGTCCGGCCTCATTCGACTTTCCGCCGGAACTTCGAATGGCAGCTCGTGCAGTCCTGCAGAATGAGGTGCAGGAGATGCTCCGCCGGCATTTTTGCGGGATCGGCCTCGGCGGCGCCTGGGCGCTTGCCAAGCAGGCTGCCGCCGTCTACGGGCGGTCCCGTCATTCGCATGTCGGCAGTAATCTCGGCGGGCGCGTTCCCGGCCTTGGCGTCGAGCGCATCGGCAAGCCGGCCGATATGGCGGGCGAGCTCCTCGAACTCCGGCCGGGCCTGGTCGATCTCCCGTTTGGCGGCCGACGGCGCGCCAACTGTGCCCCGCGGGAATTCTGCAATCAGAGCACCGCCGGTGCGGGCGCTGAGTGTGCCCGCCGCTGCCTTGAAGGCCGCCCGCTCATAGGCGCGCTTGCCGTCGAACATCTCGGCAATCGCCTTGGCTGCGGCGGCCATCTCCTTCATCGCGGCCTGGCGCGTCGTAACGATCGCGTTGTCCGGGTCCCGAGCCAGCGACGGTGCGGCTACCGGCAACACGGCGAGGGCCAGTACCGCCGCCGCGCAAACGATGCCAGACCTCATGCCTGCACGTCGACGACGCCCATCATACCCAGCTGCTCATGCTCGAGGATGTGGCAGTGATACATGCGCGTCCCTGGCCGCTCCTGGCGCGTGACGAGCCGCACCGTCTCCCCGCGCGCCACGTTGACCGTGTCCTTCCACGCCAGATAGGGCGGCTTCGAGACCTTGCCGTCGCGCTCGCGCTCGATGAGCTGGAACTGCGTGCCGTGGAGATGGAAAGGATGGTCCATGTCGGCCTGGTTGACGATCTCCCAGAGCTCGGTGTCACCGGCCCTGGCGACGATATCGACGCGCCCCATGTCGAACGCCATGCCGTTGATCAGAAAACCCATTTCCATACCGGTGGGCTTCATCGCCATGGTCTCGCTGAAGACGAGACGGCGGCTAACCGTCGGCTGGCCAAATCGCGCGATCGGCCGCAGCCGCTCGGGCAGCGGCGGCATCGGCTCGGCCTGCGTGTCCGAGACGTCGGCCGTCAGCAGGGCGAGCCCTTTGTCCTCCGGCCGGCCCGGCCCCATCCAGCCGCGGTCGTAGTCGAGCGTGGTGAGGGTTGCTGTCCCCGGCTTGTCGAAAGCGACGACCAGCTCGACGCGCTCGGCCGGGCTGAGCAGGATCTCGTCGGCCGCCACCGGCGCCTCAATCAGCCCGCCGTCGCTGCCGATCACCGTCATTGCCGCATTGACGAAAGCAAGCCTCAGGAAGCGCGCATTGGTGGCATTGTAGAGCCGCAAGCGCCGTTTCGTGCCCATTGCCACGGCGAGCCGCGGGTTCTTCTGGCCGTTGACCAGCACGTGATCGCCGACGCGGCCGTTCATCATGTCGGTCATGGTGTTTTCGGGCATTGAACCGTCGGCGGCGAGGCGAAGGTCGGTTAGGAAGAGTGTGGTGTCTCCATAGGCGGCCGGGATCGGATCGGCCTTGGCCTTGACGACGAACGCACCGGCAAGGCCGCGATAAACCTGCTCGGCCGTCCGACCATGCGGATGCGGATGATACCAGTAGGAGCCGGCCGAGCCTTCGGGCAGTTCGAAGGCGTAGACACGGTCGGCGCCCGCCGCCACCGGGTCCATCGGATTGCCATCTTGGTCCGCCGGCACCGGCATGCCATGCCAGTGGATGGTGCTTGGCTCGCCCTCGATCCGGTTCGCGAAGGTGATCTCGACGCGATCGCCCTCCTGGGTCTCGATCAGCGGTCCTGGGCTGATCCCGTTATAAGCAAGAATCGGCGTGTCCCGGTCGGCGGCAAAGCGCGCCGTGGCCGACTCTGCTGTCAGCCTCGCCTTGAACAGACCGGGCCCGGCCGCTTCATTCGCCAGCAGCGGCAATTCGCGCAAGGGCTGGTTCTGGGGCAGCGCCACGGGGCCTTGACCCATCGCGCCCATGTCATGGCCGGCATGGTCCATACCGGGCATGTTCGACATGCCGTCCGTCTTCATCTGCGCCAGCGCGCGCGGGCTCGCCAGAACCGTCGCCAGGCTTGCCGCCAGAAAACCGCGTCGATGCATTTTTCGCTCCTCGATCTCGATTGAGAGCCCGCCGCAGCAGGCCTCGCCGCCGACGCTAAGGGTTCCAGTTGCTGGAAGGTCAAGCTCGATCGAAGGCTGAGCCGCAAATTCCGCAAGATGGATCGTAGTGGCCTCGGCCGCGTTCATCCGCGGGGATGCAACCAGCCGTTTCATCGAGCAGAGGCCACATCATGCTCCTCCAACCGATCGATTATTTCCTCGTTGCCTGGTTCGTGCTCGCGGCCGCTTCGACGCTCTATGTCGGGTTCGACCAATACCGCAACAATCCCGAGCCGGTGGTGATGAAATGGGGCTTCATCCTGGTGACGCTCTATATGGGCCCGCTCGGCCTGCTGCTTTATGTGCTGGCCGACAAGGAACCGCGCCCCGGCGAGCATGAGGCCTTCACAAAGCCTCTTTGGAAGCAGGGCATCGGCTCGACCATTCACTGTGTCGCCGGCGACGCCACCGGGATCATCCTTGCCGCGGTCGTCACCGCCACGCTCGGCCTGCCGATGTGGCTCGACCTCATCGTCGAATATCTCGCCGGCTTCGCCTTCGGCCTGTTCATCTTCCAATCGCTGTTCATGAAATCGATGATGGGCGGCAGCTATTGGGAGAATGTGAAGAAGAGCTTCCTGCCCGAGTTCATCTCCATGAACTTCATGATGGCCGGCATGGCGCCGGTCATGAGCTTCCTGATGATGGGCCGCGACATGCGCGCCATGGAGCCCACCGAACTTCTGTTCTGGGGCGTGATGTCGCTGGGCGTCATCGCCGGCTTCACGCTGGCCTATCCCGCCAATGTCTGGCTGGTCGCGCGCGGCCTCAAGCACGGGCTGATGACCGAGCGCCCGCAACCGGCCGAAGCGAGCGGGCACGGCCATGCCCGGCAGGGCCACGAACCGGCGGGCGAACAGCGCGCCGCCGGCCATCACATGCGCTCTGACGCGACCACACCGCAAATCGCGGCGCTCGGTACGGTTTCCGCTCTGGCCCTGGCGATCGGCATGGCGGCGCCTGCGAACTGGCTGAACCTCAGGCTCTCGGCCCGCGACGTCGGCGGAGTGATCATGCCCCAGGGCATGATCATGGATCGCGACACGCCGGCCGATACCATGCGCGACATGGCGGCGGCCGATCCTCGGCTGGTGAGCGCATCTTACGGTCTGGCTGCGAAGGGCGACCAAGACCTGCCGTTCCGCATGGAAAACGGCGTGAAGGTGTTCGAGCTGAGGCCGTCGGTGATCCGCTGGCATATCCTGCCGGACGTGACGGTCGACGCCTATGCCTATAACGGTCAGATTCCGGGCCCGCGCATCCATATCCGTCAGGGCGACCGGGTGCGCATCAACGTCACCAACGCCTTGCCGAAGGAAACAACGGTGCACTGGCATGGCCTGATCCTGCCCAATCAGATGGACGGGCCGGCCGAGATCACCCAGGCGCCGATCGAGCCCGGGCAGACCTATTCCTACGAGTTTACCGCCACCCAGCACGGCACATACTTCTATCATCCGCACGCCAAGCCCGACCGCACCCAGGCACTCGGCCTCTATGGCGCGCTGATCATCGATCCCGCCAGTCCCGCCGACGAGGTCGCCGCCGACCACGACTATGTCATCGAGCTGCAGGAATGGCTGGTCCGCGAAGGCCTGACCTATCCTGCGATGCCGATGGACGGCGGCATGCCGAACTTCTTCACCATCAACGGCAAAGCCTATCCGTCGACAGATACGATCCATATGAAGGTCGGCGAGACGCTAAAGGTCCGCTTCATCGGCAGCAACAACGGCTTCATACACCCGATGCACATCCATGGCGGTCCGTTCGAAGTGGTCGCCCGCGACGGCGAGACGATTCCCGTCGCCGCACGTTTTCTTGCCGATACGGTCAATGTCGGACCGGGCCAGCGATATGATGTCGTCTGGACAGCGAGGCGTCCGGGCAGGTGGCTGATTCACTGCCACATCCCGCATCACACCACGAATAACAATGCCGAGGAGAAGGGCGGCGGCGGTCTGATGGTCGTCATCGACGTTCGCTGATGAAGACCGGACCGTCGGTCGGCTACATTGGGCACCGAACCGAGCACCGAAAAGCTTCTGCCGGCAAACAGCCGAGGTTCGCGGCTTATCGGCGCAAAGGCGTCGGCGCGGCGCTGCGAGCGGCCGGCGCGCAATGGAACATTCCACCGCCGCCGGGGTTTCATGTTCTCTGTCGCGGCTGGCCAGCTCCGTTGGTCAGGGTCGGTCGGCCCAGCTAGCTTGGAGGTGTCGCCATGACCCACTATCCGCGCAGCACGGCAAGCATCGGCGGCCATCCGATCCATCCGATGCTGATCCCCTTTCCCATCGCGTTTTTCGTCGCAACTTTCTTTTGCGACTTGATCTTCTGGCGAACCGGCAACCCGGGTTGGGTAAGTGGCTCTCTCTGGCTTCTCGGGGCCGGCCTGATCATGGCGGCCCTGGCCGCTGTTGCCGGCCTGACGGATGTGTTGGGCGATAACCAGATCCGCAATCTTCAGGATGCATGGCTTCACGCCGGCGGTAATGTGCTGGTCGTTCTCATACAGCTCTACAATTGGTATTCGCGCTATGCCCATGGCGATGCAGCCGTAATTCCGGTCGGCCTCGCGCTGTCCCTGCTGGTGGTTCTCATCCTTCTGTTTACCGGATGGAAGGGCTGGGAGATGGTCTATCGCCACCATGTCGGCGTCGCCGACAGCCCTGACGAACGGCGCTGACGTTTCCGGCTTCGTCGCTGCAGTCAACGGGTGGCTTTTTAGGGCGATCCCCGCAATAAGGAGACCGCGCCGGCCGCCGGCACTCCCCAAAACCTGGTCCAAAGGTTTTGCGACTGGCTTGTTCCGCAATTCTTCAGACCGTCGCATTTTGACCCCAATCGGCCTCTAGCCGGCTGGAGGTGCTGCGGTTCCAGCCTTCACGTTTTCTTGACAGAGGCCGGAAAAACGGGCAGCAAAGCGGGTGAGGAAGAGCATTTTTACCGTGGCGCAGACCGTGGAGGGCTCTTTTTTCGTATGGACCGTCGCCAAATCGGCGATTGGTGGAGGGATTGGTTAACCAACTTTGTCCATCTTTTGAATCAATCGGCAACAGACGCGTGAAGGTGCAGGGGGCACCAGCGAACTGTGATCGTGACGGGTGCCAGGTCCGCAAACCGGCATGCCGATTGAGAGTGGTCGTATGGCGTTTTTGCGTTTGAAGAACCGGGGTGACGCTCCTCATGGGGGGGTAACTTCGCAAAAGTCTGGTCATCGTTGGGTTGTGGTGCCTGCTGTCGGCGCCGCCCTCATGCTGTGGTCCGCCGCCACCTTGGCGGGGCTCCATTCGGTGAGCACCTCGCTGACCGCCGCTTCCAACGGATTGCCGCAAGGCCTGCTTTCGCCCCGCAACATCGCGCTTGGCGACCAGCGCCGACAGATCGCCAACGCCTGGGCGCCGCACCTTGCAGTCAATGGCGGCTACAAGGCAGGCTCGCTTACCGGCGGCTGCGACTCCGGCTGCTTCAGCCTCGCGACAAGCTTCAGGCATGACGGCCAAGCTCCTGAAAAATTGAAGAAAGAAGGCCACGCCGGCAAGACGGCGCGCCTCAAGTTGCCGGCGCCGGATAGCGTCGCGCATGAAAACGTCGTGGTGGCTTCGGCCGCCGGGGTCGTCGACCGCTTCGACGGCGTTGTAAAGCGCGCCGCGCTTTCGCCGCAGAAGCTTGCCGATGCCTTTGCCCGCGCCGAGAAGGCGCCGTTCCTGCTGGCCAGCCTGCCTTCGGCGAGCCGCTTTGGCGGCGCGCTGCCAGGCGCCCCGGCGGAAGCCCGCTTCGGTTCGCGGCCGGCCGAAATCGCCGGCGCTTCCGACTTGGCGCTGGCGCTCGCCAATATAGCGCCGGAGGAAACGGCCGACCCTCCGACCGCCGTCGCGCTCGAAAACAGCGACGCGCCCGATGTCGCCGCCAAACGGGACAACGGCAAGGATGGCGCCTACCAGGTCGCCTCACTGCCGCCGCAGGATGATCTGCCCGACACCATTGCCGTGCCCGGCCTTCGCCCGCGCGCCACGCTCGAACGCACCACCGAAGCGCCCGAAGAAAACGCCGCCAGGACGCAGAAGCCCGAAACCGCGAAGCCGCAGGTTGCCAAGGCCAAGCCGCGGCCGGCCGCTGCCGATACCGCGCAAGGCGCACCGACGGCGGTCTCGCCGAGGAACGGCGACCAGGCCCTGCCGGGCGTGACAGACTCGAAACCGCTCGTGACTGACTCCAAGCCAGGCAAGCGCAAGGCGCAGGCGTCCGAGATGCTCGCCTATGCCAAGCCGGACACGCCGGAGCGCGGCGGACTCGGCAGCGCGTTCCGCAACCTTTTCAATGGACCCACGACGGGCAATGGCGTTGCCGTCTACGATATTTCGGCGAGGACCGTTTACATGCCCGACGGCTCGAAACTGGAAGCGCATTCAGGGCTGGGCTCGATGGTCGACCAGCCGCGCTTCGTCAACCGCAAGAATGTCGGCCCGACGCCGCCCGACACCTACAATCTGTCGATGCGCGAGTCGCGCTTTCACGGGGTCGAGGCAATCAGGCTCACGCCGACCAGCGGCAACAACAAATACGGCCGCAACGGCCTGCTTGCGCACACCTATATGCTGCGCGGCGGCCGTGCGGAATCCAATGGCTGCGTCGTCTTCAAGGACTATCACCGCTTCCTTGCCGCCTACAAAAACGGCAAGATCAAGCGTCTCGTCGTCGTCCCGCGCCTCACAAGCTCCCCCACCCGGGTCGCCCACGAAGGCCGCCAGGGTTAAACCCTATCCGGCCGGCGAGCTTGTCGCCGGCACTTGCCGATCCCCACTTGCCGATCCGAAGGGCTTCGCGCCGATCCGCGCGGATGCTTGGTATGTCGTCGCCGCTTCGAATAGCGACGCGATCGCGACCTCAACCGAGGACGCAACAACGACCCTTCCCAGAAGGTAGATATGGCGCAGCCCGGGCTTGCGGCAAGCCCCCGGCCATGGCGTATCAACGCTGCTCCGAAAAAACGACACGGAGCATGGAATGCGTATCTTGTTATCGACTTATGGCTCGCGCGGCGACGTCGAGCCTTTGGCGGCGTTGGGCGCAGCGTTGCAGGCGCATGGCGTCGAGGCCAGGGTCAGCGCGCCGGGCGACGAGGAGTTTGCCGCCCTTCTGGCCCGCGCCGGCGTGCCGCTGGCACCGGCCTTCGCGCCGGTGCGCGAATGGGCGAAGGAAATGGTCAACCGGTCGCGATCGGCCTCGCCCGCGGACCGGGCCCGGCTCATTTCCGGCCAGGCGGCCGAGATCGTCGTCAGGCAATATGAGGCGCTGAGCGCGGCCGCCGAAGGCTGCGATGCAGTGGTGGCGTTCGGCCTCTTCCCGTCCTGCGCGGCCGGGCGGCTGGTCGCGGAACAACGCGGCATGCGTTACATGCTCGGCACGTTCTGCCCCATCTGGCTGCCCTCGCCGCACAACCGGCCGCATGAATATCCGGGCCATCCGCTGCCGGCCGGCGTGACCGACAACCGGCTGCTGTGGGAGCTGGACATCCGGACCAAGAACGCCCTCTTCGGCGAGGCGATCAACGGCCATCGCGCATCGCTCGGACTGCCCCCGGTGGAAAATGTCCGGGACTATGTCTACGGCAATCCCGTCCTGCTCGCCTGCGACCCGACGCTGGGACCATGGCCGGGCTCGGACCTGATCGACGTCGTGCAGACCGGCGCCTTCATCCTGCCGGACGAGCGGCCCCTCCCCGACCGGCTCAAAGCCTTCCTCGATGCCGGCCCGCGGCCGGTCTATGTCGGCTTCGGTTCCATATCGGTCGCGAGCGAAGCCGGCCCCGCCGCCATCGAGGCAATCCGCGCCAAGGGCCTCCGTACGGTGCTCGCGCATGGCTGGGCAGAGTTGGGCCCCGTCGACGATCGCGACGACTGCTTTGCCGTCGGCGAGGTCAACCAGCAGGCGCTGTTCGGCCGCGTCGCCGCCGTCATCCATCACGGCGGCGCCGGCACGACCATCGCCGCCGCACGGGCGGGAGCGCCGCAGGTGATCGTGCCGCAGATCGGAGACCAGCCCTATTGGGCAAGACGGGCGGCCGAGCTCGGCATCGGCGCCGCGCATGACGGTCCGGTGCCGACGGCGCAGTCGCTGTCGGCGGCGCTGGAGACGGCGCTGGCGGCCGGCGCCCGCGCGAGCACTATCGCCGGCATGATCCGCACCGACGGCGCCAAGGCAGCGGCGAGACTGCTGGTCGAATTGCTCGGCCAGCCCGGCCGGTAAACTCATTGCGTCGTCAGTTCAGCCAGCGCCCGTTGCAGGGGCGCTGGCGAGACCTGGATCGGGCCTGAGAACGGACTGTCCATGTCGACGATCAGATAGATCGCCGCGGCGACCAGCGCCCCGGAAACGAGGCAGGTGAAGACGATGGTGCCGTTGCGCGGCGCCCGGAAGCCGAAGCTGGCGAAGATCAGCGTCAGCCAGGCGACGAGCAGAACGATCAGTGGCGCGGGTATGGCGCCCTCGGACTGTTCGGCCAGTATCCAGCGCTGCTCGATCAGCTTCTGCAGTTGCTGTGTCGCGGCCTGTTGTGCGGCGGTCTGCCTGGCATCCGCCGGCGTCAATCCCGCCAGAATGTCGCCGACCTGATTGAGCAGCAGTTCCGCCAGCCTGTTCGGGACGACGGTCGTGTCGCTGTCGGCGGCAGAGGTGTCGACGACGCGCTGGACGTATGCGGTCAGCGATTGCCGGGCGCTGTCTGCTTCCGGTCCGTAACGTCGAAGCGTACGATCAAGCAGGATGAGATCGGTGGCGAAGGTGTGGACGTTGCCGTTGATGGCCTCGAATGTGTTCTTGGCTGAATTGATCATCAGGCCGAGCATAAGCGACGACATCACCACGAACAGATTCGCGGCAAGCCGCACCACTGCGCTGGTGTCGTCCTGAAGGTGGTGAGCAGGGAAACGCTCGTGCACCATCAGGCTGACCAGCGAGGCCCCGGCCAGACAAGCAAAGATCGCTGCGCCTACAAGCACTTCGCCCATGGCCAATATTGCGCACGGGAAGGGAAGCTTGCCAATCGGCCTCGCGAACTCATCATCCAGCGCGAAGCAAGGAGCGTGGCGGCGCAGACCACAGGATGATGACTCCGCCGGCATTCACCGCATTGCGAAAACCGCTTCCAATGCCGGGCGAAGGCGCTATCTATGGCGCGGGGCGGCTCCCAATCACTCACGAGGCAATCCATGACAATTCGCGCTGTCGTCTGGGGCGAGAACATCCATGAGCGGACCAATGAGGTGGTGGCCTCGATCTATCCGGAAGGCATGCACGCGACCATTGCCACGGCGTTGAACACCGACGCAGGCATATCAGCCTCGACCGCGACGCTGGAGCAGCCGGAGCACGGCCTGCCGCAATCCCGCCTAGCCGAAACCGACGTGCTGGTCTGGTGGGGCCACAAGGACCATGGCGCGGTGACCGACGAAGTGGTCGAACGCGTTGCGAAGCGCGTCTTCCAAGGCATGGGGCTGATTATCCTCCATTCCGGCCATTTCTCGAAAATCTTCAAACGGCTGATGGGTACGCCCTGCACTTTGAAATGGCGCGAGGCCGGCGAGCGCGAGCGGCTCTGGGTGACGAGCCCCAGCCACCCCATCGCCGAAGGCGTCGGCGAATATTTCGAGCTGGAGAACGAGGAGATGTATGGCGAGCAGTTCGCCGTGCCCGAGCCGCTCGAGACCATCTTCATATCCTGGTTCCAGGGCGGCGAGGTGTTCCGCTCGGGCCTGACCTACCGGCGCGGCGCCGGCAATGTCTTCTACTTCCGCCCCGGACACGAAACCTATCCGACCTATCACGACGCCACCGTGCAGAAGGTGCTGCGCAATGCGGTGAAGTGGGCGCACAACCCGCAAGGGGCGAAGCCCGCCATCCTCGACGCGCCGAACGTGCCGGTGGAAAAGGCGCTGGAGCCGATCGAGGAGCGCGGGCCCAAGCTGCATCAGCATGGCGAGGCCGGCTTCCGCTAAAAAGCGTCTCTCCGCTTCGCTTGGGATTGCGCGGAAACAGCGCCTGGGTCACATTCTCCCCGTTATTGAATCGAACCAAATCGCTCGGAGGAGCAGAAAATGCGGCTTTTGATACTGGGCACCGGCTGGATGGCGCAGGAACATGCCCGCCGCTTTGGCGCCATCGAGGGCGTCGACATCGTCGGCGCGGTCGACGTCGATGCGGCCCGCGTCGGCGAATATGCCGATGCCTACAACATCCCGAAGCGCTTCACCTCGCTGCAGGCGGCGCTCGACTGGGGCGATTTCGACGCGGTCGCCAATGTCACGCCCGACCGCATCCATCATCCGACCACCATGGCGCTGGTCGCCGCCGGCAAGCCTGTGCTGTGCGAGAAGCCGCTGGCGGAAAATTTCGGCAAAGCCAACGAGATGGCCGATGCCGCGGAAGCCGCCGGCATTGTCAACATGGTCAACCTCACCTATCGCAATGTCACCGCGCTGCAGAAGGCGCGCCAGATGGTGCAGGCCGGCGAGATCGGCACGGTGCGCCATGTCGAGGCGTCCTACCTGCAGAGCTGGCTGGTGTCGAAATTCTGGGGCGACTGGCGCACCGATCCGAAATGGCTCTGGCGGCTATCGCGCGGCCATGGCTCCAACGGCGTGCTCGGCGACGTCGGCATCCACATCCTCGATTTCGCCTGCTATGGCGCGGCGCTCGATATCGACCATGTCTTCTGTAGGCTGCGCGCCTTCGACAAGGCGCCCGGCGACCGCATCGGCGACTACCGGCTCGATGCCAATGACAGCTTCGCCATGACGCTCGATTTTTCCAACGGCGCCTTCGGCGTGGTGCATGCCAGCCGCTGGGCCACCGGCCATCTCAACGAGCTTCGGCTGCGCATCTATGGCGAGAAGGGCGGCATCGAGGTGGTGCACAATCTCGACGGCTCGATGTTGAAGGCCTGCGTTGGAGAAAATGTCGAGAACGCCAAGTGGGAAGAGCTCGACGCCGGCACCGTGCCGACCAACTACCAGCGCTTCGTCGAGGCGGTGCGGAGCGGCGCGCAGACCGAGCCGAGTTTCCGCCACGCGGCGGGCCTGCAGAAGGTGCTGGACCTCGCCGTGGTGTCGGATGAGAAGCGGGCGGAGTTGAGAGCGCACGCGGATCCGCAGTAGCGCTTTCCTCGCCCCCGCCAAAGGCGGGGGAGAGGTGTCCGCGAAGCGGACGGAGAGGGGGGTCTTCGTAGAGCGCTCCCCCTCTCCGTCTCGGCTTCGCCGAGCCACCTCTCCCCCACTTCGTGGAGGCGAGGAACAAGATCACCGAGCGCGATAAATCGCCACCGCCGCAGCCACCAGCGCGGCGTTGCCGTCCGCCACGTTTGCGTCTGGCAATTCCTTGCCGTCCTCCAGCCCGACCCGCGTCGAAAGCTTCCGCGCAGCCGCCCTTTCCACGAACGGCCATACCGTCGCGTTCTCGCCATGCAGCAGAATTGAGCGGCGGATGTCGGCGCGCTCCAGCACCGTCTCGATGCCGTCCGCCACGGCAAATGCCTGATCAATCGCCTGCTCGGAAATCTCGATCAGCACGCGCAGCACCCGCCCGCCATGGTCGAGGCCGACCAGGCGCTCGGCGTCGGCAATGGAAGCGAGCCCCGCCTCGATGCCGATGCCGCGCTGGCGCAGACTTTCCATGACGACGGGCGCCGCCGTTTCGCTGAGATTGACCGAGGCATAATCGGGCAAGTCTCGCCAGCCCGAGATGGCGACCAGCGCGCGCAAATCGTCCTTCTCGATCCAGGCACCGGTGGAGACGCCGATCAGCGTGCCCGGACAGGCGCGGCGGATTGCTGCGACCGTTCTGTCCATCGCCTCCGGCACCAGGCTCTCCCGGCCATCGGCGCCGCGCGCATGGACATGCAGCTCAGCCGCGCCCGCCGCGATCGAGGCTGCTGCGTCGCGCGCCATCGCCTCGGGATCGAGCGGCAATGCGGGGTGGAAGTCGGCGGGTCGGGCGCCGTTGATGCAGGCCTGGACGATCATCGTTGCGGCAATCCTGTTTCGGCTGGCCGGAGCCTAGCGTAGGGCCAGAATGATCGGAACGGATATGGCGAAGTCTCCTGACAGGCCGGGCCTGCAAAGAGAAATACCCCGGCCCCACGCCCAGGGGATAAGCTTTTATCGCCGGCAACTGCCGAGCTTCGAAATCCGTTATGCCGGCACGCGCTTCAACGCCTGCGCCATGCAGTGGATGCCGCCGCCGGTCTTGGAGATCTCGCTCATGTCGACGGCCGCGACCTCGAAGCCCTGCGCCTTCAGCTTTTCGATCAACGTCTTGCTCGACGTCGGCGCGATCACCCTGTCCTTGCCGAGCGACATGAAGTTGCAGCCGAGCGCCATCGTGTCCTGGAAGGGCACGTCGATGATCTCGTGGCCCTTTCCCTTCAGCCAGTCGACAATGCCTGGCTCGGTGCAGGCGAGGCAGACGGCGGTGAGCTTCTCGGCGATCGGCACCACCATCAGATCGATATGGACGTAATATTCGTCGATGAAGGCGAGCCGCGTCTCCCAGCCTTCCTTGTCGAACCAGGCCTGCACCTGACGCGCACCTTCTTCCTGCGTGCGGGCACCGCCGCAGCCGATCAGCACCACGCCCTCCTCGATAACGTTGAAATCGCCGCCCTCGAAGGTGCCGGCGGTCACCATGTCGTAGATCGGGATGCCGAGCTTCTCATACGTGCGGATGGCCGCATAGTTCTCGCCGCGCCGCCACCAATTGGCCATGGCGGTGATGAAGGCGCCGTAAGGAGTCATGACGCTGGAATCGCGCGAATAGACCTGCATCGGCAGTTCCGGCGTCGGCTCGTGCCAATGGATGTTGACGCCGAAATGCTCGTACGCAGCGACAAGGTCCTTATGCTGCGCCTGCGCGATCTGGATGTTGCAAGGCGCCTCGCGCAGATGCTTGCGCGACAGCGAGCTGGTCGACAGGTGGCGCAGAAAGTTCGGCGAGCCGAGCAGCACGTCAGTCAGCACATCAGTTTCGTTGGCGAAGCCCCAGGTGGTCAGCGGCTTGGTGCCGCCATTGGGGTTGCGGCGCTGCAGCGAGAACGGCTCGGCGACGATGCGGTCATGGACGGTCATGGTGTTCTCCTCGGGATGGTTTGTTTCGTGTCATGCGGTGGAGGCGGCCGGGATCCACCAGTCGCGCCCGCGCGGCGTGGTGACATATTCGGGCCAGCGGAAGTTGATCGGCGGTTCGTAGTCGCAGAGCGGCGCGATCCAGTTCGAGCCGCCGACCCCTCCGCCGGTTCGCCTGACGAACTCGTCCATGGCAGCGTCACGCGCGGCCTTGTCTTCCAGCAGGCGCAGCGCCGTCAGCGCCACCGTCTTGGCGGCGCAGGTGACCATCGGATCGATGGTGGCGGGGATGCCGCCCAGCGCATTCATCGCCCAGGCCGGATAGGTGTAGCCGGCGGCTGCGCGCAGCGCCGGACGGGCGATGTAGAAACGCGATGTCGGCGCATGCCAGCTCATGTCGGTGTAATCGTCGGAAGTGGAATTAACCTGCGATGGCGGCAGATCGCGGCGCAGGATCGCTTCGGCCTCTTGCGGCGAAATCAGCTGTTCCAGCTCGTCGATGAACGGATTTTCCGTCGCCTCGCCGCCTGCATTGACCTGGACCTCGCGGGCGATCGCCCTCGCCTCCTCGCTCCAGCGCGGCGCGCCGACGATCGAGAGTGACTGATAGGTGATGTCGGCCATGGCGTGGTTGGCGAGACCGGGTCGCGACTTCGACACCCAATGGCGCTCGTAGCGGCAGCCGCTCATCTTCGCCGCGGCTTGCGCGTTGCGGTCGAGAACGGTAGTCACCTGCTCGGCCATGGCAATGGTCGGCACGCGGATCATGTACTGGATCTCGGCAAGGCCGGCCGGAAGGTTGTCGGCGGTCGCCTGCCCTGCCGTCAGGATCGCCTCGCTGATCGACCAGCCGCCTTGATGCGTGAGCATGGAATCGCGCAGCGCCTTGGACGCCATGTACATCATCATCAGCGCGTCATTGGCGCCGGGCGCCCTGACCGCCGAATGCGCCTGCGGGATCGGCGCACCATCGCTTGCCGCGCGGGTCCAGTTCTCCGGATCGTCGCAGACAAAGCGGTAGATCATCGAATAGGCGGCGCCACAATGCGTGTCCCAGCGCGCGGTGTTGCAAAGCGGCAGCATGTAGAAGGGATGGAAAGAGATCATGCCGGCGAGGCCGTCATAATAGCCTTTGGTCGCATGGATCGGCTTCGAGCCCCTCACCTTCTCCGCCGGCTCGCCGGTGAAGCGCAGCGTGCCCTTGATGCCGTGCTCCAGCATCGCCGCCTTGGTGGCCAGAAGCCCGCCGAGGCTGCCGATGCCAAGGCCCGAATGCGGATCGGTGTGGCCGCCCGCCTCAACACCGAGACCCGGCCGCGCGCGCTTCACTGTCGCGGCGTCCTGGCAATTGCCGGGCACGGCGTCATACTCGCCATACATGCCGATCACTGGCCCGTCGCCATTCGTCCAATGGGCGCAGAAGGCTGTCGGCATGCCGCCCGAGCCTTCCTCGACCGAAAAGCCTTCGCGCTTCAGCCGTTCCACATACCAGGCCGCTGACTGGTACTCGCGCCAGGCGGTTTCGCCAAAGTCGAAGATGGTGCGCGTCCAGGCCGAGAGCAGCGGCTGGATACTGTCGATGCAGGCTAACGCGGTTTCTTGCGCCGAGGTCGTCACCGGTTTGTCCATACCTCAAAGAAAGCAGTGAAGCGGCTCATCAAAAAGTGATATGTTTTCCCGGTTCGTGCAAATTCGGTTCACCTGAGGCCTCTTGCGAATACCATCCACGCAGGCGCTGCGCGCCCTCGACAGCTTCGCCCGTCACGGCAGCGTCTGGCGCGCCGCCGACGAACTCCACCTCACCCGCAGCGCCGTCTCGCATCAGTTGCGGCTGCTCGAGCGCGACCTCGGCTTCGATCTCCTGCAGCGCATCGGCAAGGGCGTGGCGCTGACGCCGCGCGGCCAGCGCTACGCGGCCGACGTCCGAAAGGCGCTGACCGTGCTTGGCGATGCGAGGACTCAGAACAGCGGCGCCGGCGTCGGCGGCTCCTTCGCTATCTCCTGCCCGCCGGGCTTCGCCTCAATGTTTTTGTGCACGCATATCGGCGAGTTCCAGCAGATGTACCCGGACGTGACGCTCTCGGTGCTCACGCCGCGGCGGCTCGACGATGTCAGCAATCCGGATGCCGACGCCTTCATCGCCTTCGGCGTCGGCAACTGGCCGAACCGGGCCGTGGAACTGCTGTGCGAAGTCTCCTTCACGCCGCTTTGCAGCCCGAGACTGCTCAACAAGGTCGGCGGTTTTTCCAAACCCGCCGACGTGCTGCGCGCCAACCTCCTGCATCTTTCCGACACCGAGGACTGGGCGCGCTGGCTGGCGCTGTCCAAGGTGGAAAATCCCGATACCGAAGGCGGCATCTTCTTTTCCGATATGAATCTGGTCTTTTCGGCGGCAATCGCCGGCCAGGGGATTGCGCTCGGCGACGAGCTGACCGGCCGCCAGGCGCTGAGCGAAGGCCGGCTGGTCAAGCCGTTCGAGGCGACCGTCCCGTCGCCGCGCTCCTATTTTCTGGTCTTCGAGCACGCCAAGGCGGGGCACCCGGTGCTCAATGCCTTCGGCGACTGGCTGAGGGCGAAGCTGTCGGAGAGCAGTCTGGCTAAGTATTGAGATTGGCGCTGCCGCGTCGCCGCTCCGCACCACGCGTGAATCAAATTTGCCGATCAGGCGAAAACTATTCGGTTGCGGTGAGCCGCAGCCGTGCCTACGATTTGGCTTGACGGTGAGGATAGAGGCAGGATGCAGCAACCCGGCCGGGCCGCAGAGATCAAGGCGAACGGGATCGGCAAGAGCTTCGGCTCGTTCCGGGCGCTGGATAATCTGACGCTCGATATCGGCCGCGGCGAGTTCCTGACGCTGCTTGGGCCCTCCGGCTCCGGCAAGACCACCTTCCTGATGATCCTCGCCGGCTTCGTGCAGCCGAGCGAAGGCAAGCTTTTCAGCGACGGCGTCGACATCACCAACCGGCCGGCCGAGCAGCGCGCCGCCGGCATGGTGTTCCAAGGCTACGCTTTGTTTCCGCATATGAGCGTGGAGCAGAACATCGCCTTCCCGCTCAAGGTGCGCAAGAAATCCACTTCCGAGATCAAAAGCCGTGTCGGCGAGATGATCGAACGCGTCGGGCTGAACGGTCACGAGAAGAAGCTGCCGGCGCAGCTTTCCGGCGGCCAGCAGCAGCGCGTGGCGCTGGCCCGCGCACTGGTGTTCGAGCCGGGCGTGCTGTTGCTCGACGAGCCGTTCTCGGCGCTGGACAAGAGCCTGCGCGGCCAGATGCAGGCCGAGATGAAGCGGCTGCACCAGGAGACCGGCACCACCTTCGTCTTCGTTACGCACGACCAGAGCGAGGCGCTGGCGCTGTCGTCGCGCGTCGCCATCTTCAACCACGGCAAGCTGTTGCAGGTCGGCAGGCCTGACGAGGTCTATAACCGGCCGACCAACCGCTTCGTCGCCGAGTTCCTGGGCGAGATCAACATGCTGCCGGTGAAAAGCGTGCGCCCCGCCGACAATGGCGCGACCGGGCTCTGCGAAGACCGCGCGGTCAACATGCGCTGCAAGGCCGAGGCGATCAAAGGCGACGCCATCCTCGCCATCCGCCCCGAAGACATGTCGATCGCGCCGGAAGCGTTCGCCAACCAAAACGGTATCGCGGCGACGGCCGTCGCCTCGACTTATCTCGGTGCCGCGACCAAGCTCGACCTCACCACGCGCCAAGGCGCCAAGGTCACCGTCTCGGTGCCGAACGAGGTCGCGGCCGCGGCGTTGAGCAAGGGCAATTCCGTCTGGCTGACCTGGCCGGCGGAGAAGGGCTTCCTCCTTCCGGACGGAGGACAATAAGCACCCGCCGCCGCGGCCCGAAATCGCCGCGCCGGCTTCCGGTTCAATCAACGACAACAAGGGGAACTGACATGACGAACGAAACCAAGAAACAAACAATCGAATCCCTCGCCGAGCGGACCAGGCGCGGCGAGATCTCGCGCCGGCAGTTCGCGCAGCTTGCGGGCCTCGTGCTCGCCGGCACGCCGATGCTTTTGCGCTCGACCGGCGCTCAAGCCGAGACCAAAGGGCTGGTGCTGGTGAACTGGGGCGGCGACGCCATAACGGCTTACGATGCCGCTTACGGCCAGGCCTTCACCAAGGAAACAGGCATCCCGGTCAAGATGGACGGCTCGGGCCCGACCGAAGGTGCTATCGCCGCGCAGTACAAGAGCGGCGCGCCGACCTGGGACCTTGTCGACGTCGATCCGTTCTCAGCCATCACGCTCGGCGGCCAAGGCATGCTCGAGCCGATCGACTACAAGGTCGTCGACAAGAGCAAGATGCGGCCGGGCTTCGGCTGGGAATATGCCGCCTCGACCTACTTCTTCTCCTATGTGATCGCCTATGACTCGCAGAAATTCGGCTCCAACGCGCCGACCGGCATGGCCGACTTCTTCGACGTGAAGAAATTCCCCGGCAAGCGCTCGCTCTACAAATGGGGCGTATCGAGCTGGGAAGCGGCGCTGCTGGCCGACGGTGTGGCACCCGCCTCGCTCTATCCGCTGGACCTGAAGCGCGCGCATGACAAGATCGCCGCCTTCAAGGAAAACGTCGTCTCCTATTGGGGCGGCGGCGCCGAAAGCCAGAGCGTATTGCTCAACGGCGAAGCCTCGATGGCGATCGTATGGTCGACCCGCGCCTCGTTGATCGAGCAGGACTCCGGCGGCCAGATCAAGTTCATCTGGGACCAGGGCCTGATCTCGCCCGGCGCGCTGGCGGTGCTGAAGAACAATCCCGGCGGCAAGGACGCGGCGATGAAGTTCATCGCCAGCACCCAGGATCCGCAGAAGGAGCTGGTGATGTTCGACAAGCTCGGACAGGGCCCGGCCAATCCGGCGGCCGATGCGCTGATCCCGGCCGACAAGAAGCGCATCAACCCGGTCGATCCGGACAACATGAAGAAGCAGATCCCGCTCGACATGGAGTGGTACGCCAAGAATTACGGCGCCGCGCTCGACGAATACACCAAGATCATCTCGGCCTGATCAGGCCGAGATTTCTGACCGATGAGAGGCCCCCTCTCCGACAGGATGGGCGCGGCGCTGTTGATGGCGCCGCTGCTCCTGTTTTTGATCCTTGCCTATGCCTGGCCCTTCCTCGGCGTGGTGAAGTGGAGTTTTACCCTCCCAACGCTAGGCCTCGGCCAGTACCACGCTTTGCTCACCGACGACCTGGTGCAGTCGGTGTTCATCCGCACGCTGCGCATCGCGGCGATCGTCACCGTGGTCTCGGTCACCGCCGCCTATGCCATCACCGTGGTCTGGGTGCGCGGCAGTCCGGTGCAGCGTGTGCTGGCCGAGTTCTGCATCCTGGTGCCTTTCTGGATCTCGGTGCTGACGCGCGCCTTCGGCTGGGTCGCGCTGCTCTCCAACCGCGGCCTGATCAACACCTGGCTGCAATCGGTCGGCTTCATCTCGGAGCCCCTGACTTTGGTGCGCAACGAATTCGGCGTCATCGTCGGCATGTCGCATTTTCTCATCCCTTTCGCGGTGTTCCCGCTAGCATCCGCCATGCGCAGCCTGGACGAGCGCGTGCTGCTTGCAGCGCGCGGTCTCGGCTCCAGCCGCATGCGCACCTTCTGGACGGTGTTCGTGCCGATGACGCGCTCCGGCATCATCGGCTCGGCGCTGATCACCTTCGTCTTCTCGCTGGGCTTCTTCGTCACGCCGGCAATCCTCGGCGGCGGCCGCAGCGTCATGATCGCGGAGCTCATTTATCTGCGCATCTTCCAGAGCCCGGACTGGGGGCTGGGCGCGGCGATCAGCGTCGTGCTGGTGGTGTTCGTCGGCGCGCTGATGGCGCTGCTGTTCCGCTACGTCAAACCGAAGCAATTGGTGTAGCCGAGATGCCGACCTACCGCCCCGGCCCCGTCTCGCTGCTCCTCGCCGTTCTGGTGGCACTCTTCCTGCTGATGCCGCTGCTTGCCGTCATCCCGGTGTCGCTGACGCCGAGCCGGATGCTCACCATGCCGACGGGGGAATTGTCGCTGCGCCACTACCGTTCGCTGATCGAGGATCCGCGCTGGTTGGACTCGATCCTGCTTTCGCTCAGGATCGGCATCGTCAGCAGCATCCTTTCCACCGCGCTTGCCCTCACCTTCAGCCTCGGCGTGTGGATGTTCCAGCCGCGCTTCACCGCCGCCCTTGTCGGCTTCGTGCTGTTGCCGATGGTGGTGCCGCCGGTGGTCTCGGCGGTGACGCTCTATTTCCTGCTCACCTCGGTTTCCGGCATCACCTCCTTCTTCGGGTATGATACCTGGCTGGGTGTCGCCATGGCGCATTCGGTGATGACCGTGCCTTTCGCCACGGTGCTCATCCTCGTGTCGCTCAGCCAGATCGACCGGCGCATCGACCTTGCCGCGCGCGGGCTCGGCGCCAGCGTGTGGGAGCGCGCGACGCGCGTCATCATGCCTAATATCAAGTTCGGCATCGTCACCGCGGCGCTGCTGTCTTTCGTGCTCTCCTGGGAGGAGATCGGCGTGACGCTGTTCATCACCTCGGTCAACGCCATCACCCTGCCGCGCCTGATGTGGATGGGCCTGCGTGATAACATCGACCCGGCGATCGCCGCGCTCTCTGTGATCCTGATCATTATCACCGTGCTGGTGCTCGCTGTGCGCAGCGTCATCACAAGGCAGCGCGGCGCACGCTAGAGCGAGGCGTCGTTGGGCGGCAAGGCACATCGTCGACCCGCAACGAAAGAGGCCCGCCGGAGCGGCGAGCCTCTTACGGAGCCGAAGTGGAAGCTTGGCGCCGTCATGATCCGGGGGTGTGGATCGACTCGATATTTAGCCAACAGCGCCCGACCAGGCGACTTACAAATCTGTAATCTTCGGCTGAGCCAGACCCCGCTCATACACAAAAATCATTTACTATCAGCCGCCTGCAGCGGAAATCGGACTTCCAAGCGTCGCCTCTCAAACAAACGTGATGAACCGCCGGGCGAGCGGCATGACAGGAGCAAGGAAACGTGGGCGGGTCACGATGCGGCCGCTTGCACGCAGTCTGCGCCATGGCAGTGCCGCGCCGGACGAAGGCCCCCGGCCTCGTCCGTGCGTGCCAGTCTGTTCAGGCGGCTTGCGGCCGCCGCATCCTTTCGACCAAGGCCTGCCTTGCCGGTCCGGCGAGCGGCTTGTCCGTCGTCAGCAGGCCATCGAGCAGTGCCAGAAGCTCGCGCGCTGCCGAAGACTTGCAGGAATAATAGACCATCTGACGATCGCGGCGGGTTTCGACAAGACCAAACCTGCGCAGTTTGGCCAGGTGTTGCGACAGCGCCGACTGGCTGAGTTCGACCTTGTCGGCGAGCACGCCGACCGAGAGTTCGCCCTCAGCGAGGTAGTTCATGATGAGCAGACGCTTCTCGTTGCCCATCACCGCAAGAAAGGCTGCCGCGCTTTCTGCGTTGGCGGTAAGTTTCTTGGTGACCATCGATTTCCCCATGGTTCATGCTCTTCCGAAGGCCATGGGGGCAATGGCTTCGGAGTTCCAGAGCGTTGACGGGCCTGCCCCGATTTGGACGGGACCTGCCCTGCTTCTTTTCGACCAGAACCCCTTCGTAACCCGGTTGCCACCACGTCGGGGTTGCTGGTCTCGGACAGAACGCACGGCGCTTTTCTCGACGCAAGTCAATGCAGACTCGGAAAAATTCCGCGCTGCTAATGCGTATCAGCGCAGCGCTCATTCGGCAAGAATATAACGAGGCCGGCAAAACAGCGGTCAGCCGCAGCCGCGGAAGCAGGCCGGCCGAGGCGCCTGACCAAAGAGGCCTGCGGCTATGTACCGGCGACTCACTCCCGATCTTGAAGCATGCTAATATGTTAGCCGGGGCAGAGAGGGGCCGGGCTATTAGGAGGAAGCCATGACCGCTGTGCGCAACACATTCACCCCTGACGAGACGGCCATGCTTGGCCGTGTCTACGCGAACGGCAATGTCGAGGGCGAGACCGCCGAACAGAAGGAAGCGCGCGCTTCGCGCATCATCGCCAATTACATGGCGGGCATCACCGACGAGGCGGAATTGATGGAGCTTTCGCGGCGGCCGCTTGGCAGATGAGCAGCGTGCGCCGCCTTCGTGAGACGGCTTCACGGTAAGTTGACGTTCCGGATCGGAACCACGCGGCAAAATTTCGTGTTCCGACATATTTCGGGAGAGCTTTCGCGATGATCCAGGGATGGTTTTCCAGGCCGGTCGAAGTCGCCGTCGGCGTTTCCGGCTCTATCCGGCATATCTCCAACGCGGAGCAAGCCGTCGAACTGCTGACCGGCCAATGGCGCGATGCCGGCAGCGCGCTGCATGGCGCGGCGCTGCGCGCCTGCCGCCGGGCGATCCGCGGCGACATCGCGGCGGACAACGCCAGGGAGGCCTTTATCGTCGCCGCGCGCGAGGCGCATGTGCTGGTGGAATAGAGCGTTTTAAAGGCCATTGGTCGCGCCATTTAGCGGCCCGGATCGCGCGCCAGCCGGTGCCCAAGAGCCGGTCCGAACGCGGCCTGTCACCACCTTAAGATTCTTCGGAACCTAATGCGTGATGGTTGGTTAACGCGCGGGTTCCGCATCGCCTCGCGAACCTGCATCGGGTGCCCATCCGGCGCCGATTGCTTGCTCTAAAGACAATCACAAGAACGGAGGAAGTGATGAACGATGTCTGGTTTTCCGAACCAGTCGTGATCGATTTCCAGCCAAACGGCCAGCGCAAGGTATCAAGCTGTTTCGAGGCGATGGAATGCCTCGACCAGCGCTGGCCGGGGCCGGCGCGCGGCGGCGCCTGGCGCTCGGCAAGCCGTGTCTGCCGCGATGCGCTCGACGGCCTGCGCAGCCCGGTGGAAGCCCGCAAGACACTGCGCAAGGCGGCCAAGGTCGCCGGCCTGCTGGCGTAGCCCTCGATTTTCCAATGGCGTCCCACCAGGGGCGTCGCCAAGCCCGTCGCGGTTTCCCATTGCCGCGGCGGGCTTTGCTTTCAACGAGGGCGAAGCGACGCCTGATCAGGCGAAATCGCCAAGCACTTCGGGAAACTGGACCGCCATTGCTCCTTCATCCGCCTGCCGGGCGTAGAGCTGATGCATCTTCGTGCCGTCATATCTGGCCCGGCGGCGCTGCACGTCCTTGCCGAAAAGACCGGCAACAGCATCGAAGCGCCGGAAGAAGCGCTTCATCACGCCGCGCTCGAAGGGTATGCGCTGCTCGAACGGCTTGCCCCAAGGCGTGTCCTTTGCCAGGTCGCGCCATATCCTGAGAGCTTCAAGTTCGACGCCGACCTGATTGCCCCACGGCTTACCGCCCGCGAAATGCCTGGCCCAGGCTTGCGAGAAACGAAACTCTCTCGTTCCAAGCGATTGCAAATTCCAGTTGGGATGCATCGTCTGCCATTTGCCCTCGAAGACGACGTTCAGGGCATTTTGATCGTTCATCTGGCCTTCGACGGCGAGTCTCCGAGCCTCCTGCATGAGTCCCTGTTCGCGCACCGGCGGCATATTGAAGACGATGATGCCGGCATTGAAGTACGGCGCGCCCGGCTGCATGGACATCTTTTGCCGATAGGCTGGCCGGAAATACATGTAATCGTCATGCGCTGCGAGCAACGCGGCCTGAATAGGCTGCCCCACAAGGTCGGCAATGTCCCGGTTGAAAAGCACGTCGCAATCGATGTGCGCT
Organism: Mesorhizobium sp. CA10; assembly: GCF_020165285.1. Classification (NCBI taxonomy): domain Bacteria; kingdom Pseudomonadati; phylum Pseudomonadota; class Alphaproteobacteria; order Hyphomicrobiales; family Phyllobacteriaceae; genus Mesorhizobium; species Mesorhizobium sp. CA10. Next base: position 203,240 of record NZ_JAIUHV010000008.1, on the reverse strand, counting down.
ATGCGGTCGTAAGGTGCAAACTCCGCAAACTGGTCGACAAAGAGACGGATGAACGTCGCAACGCTGCCCGGGCGAAAGCGGTAGCCGGATGCGGCCATGGATTCCGTTACATCAACAACTCGGACGCGATCTTTCACCAGCCGATCGGCGATGCTCTTGTCGGCGTCGCTCGCGCCGAGATGAAGAATGAAACCGTCCGTCGGTTTTTGTGCAACATCCAATATCCGGCGCGCCGCCAGGCAGGCATAAGGAAAGTACCCGGCGTCAGCCGCTATGAAAAAACATGATTTCGTCATCGCTGCCGTCTACCCCGACCGATTGAGGGCGGTGCCTGCCACAAAATGCTTCGCGACGAAAGCTTCGATGGGGCCAGTGAGCATGGCCGCCTCGCGTTTGACCTTGTCATCGTCCCAATGCCACCATTGGATCGCCTGCAGCTTCGAGATGATCTCTTCGGGAAAGCGGTATCTGATCAACCGAGCAGGAGACCCGCCGACGATCGCATAGGGGGGCACATTTTTGGTGACGACCGCCCCGGCGCCGACGATTGCACCGTCGCCGATCTCCACCCCTGGCAGGATCATCGCGCCATTGCCGATCCAAACGTCGTTGCCGATGGTGATGCCGGCCGGCTTGCCCCCATTGGGGATCAGCTCGGGCTGCTTCAGCAATCGGCTGTAGATTGGAAACGAGGTTGCGCTCTCGGTCGGGTGCTGGCCGGAGCACATGAAAAGCACCCGCCCGGCAACAGAGCAGAAGGCTCCGATTGTCAGCGGAGCGTCCTGCGAGGAAAACATGATCTTCTGCCTTTTCACACCGTAAGTGTGACGGCCAACGGTCACATGCTCCGGCAGTTTGGAACGGACTTCCCTCAGCCATTTGGAAAATGTCGACATCGCAAACCTCCCCTAGCCCATCAGCGACATAGCCGTACATAAGCCGAAGTAGCAAGCGCGAGGTCAGTGACGGGTCGTTCCTTTGCACCAGGTAACCAATCGAACGACTGTACCTTCCCTTCCCGTCGCGTCGTGAAGGCATGGTTGATACTCGATCCAGCCAAGATTATACCCGCTTCGGTCAAAAGGCGGGTGGACTGTGTTACAGGAAAGTTATCTCGAATTCATACTGCGCTGGCATCTGTACCGCAGGTGGCATCGTCCGCCGCGCCCGAAGCGACAAGCCGAATTCAACTTTCATCAATTGATGAAAGCCACCTCCCCAAACGGCTTGTTCATCGATCTTGGCGCCAATGTCGGCGACGTCACGCGGCACGCCCTCAGCTATGGCATGAAGGTAATAGCTTTCGAGCCCGACCCAACCGCGCTCAAAATGCTGACGCGCCGGTTCGGCGACGACAAACGGGTGACGATCATTCCCAAAGCAGTTGGCGGGTCAGCGCGAAAGGCCACTCTCCACCAGAGACCGGACACTCAAAACATCCGAATGACAGAGTGGTCATCCTTATTCGAGGTGCCCGCACATGCGAAGGGAAGCGCTTTTGAAGTCGAAGTCGTCGATTTGGTGGAATTCCTGAAAGCAATTCGCGACCCCATTGCGATTGTGAAAATGGACATCGAGGGTGCCGAGGTGGAATGCATCGAGGCCATGCTGGACGAAGGAATCTATCGTTCCATAGGCCGCATCTTGGTCGAGACCCACGAGAGGTTGTCGCCCGATCTGGACGCCAGGATCCGAGCGCTTCGCGAACGCATTTCGCGCGAGAATATCGCTAATATCGATCTGAATTGGGGCTGAAGCAAAGCCCAAACGCCTGCTGGCCACGCTCCAAGCTGCTTGATTTCCCAGCGACGACGGGCAAAGAGAACATCGGGGACACAGCTATTGCGAGACAGCTTTGGCATTCAAACCGCTCGTTGACAGACTGAGCCGAAGCCGGACGGTTATCCGGTTAAGGGCGCTCAGGAACCAGGTGGTCTACAAGGTCTTCGAGCATCGCGGGCGCGCATCCGGGCGTCTTCTTGCGAAGGAATTGCAGGAGGCCGGGGTCTCGCGCGTGTGCATCACGGTCGCCTTCAACGTGCCGTGGGTGATCGACGCGTTAACGAAGGCGTGGGAAATGCAACCGCCAGGAATGACCTTGGTCGTCGTCGACAATTCGACGAAGATTGCGGCAAGGGAGGTCATTGCCAACATCTGCAAGATGCGCGGCGTGCCCTATCTTGCCCTGCCAATGCGGGTCGAAAAGCACCTGTCGAGATCGCACGGAACTGCAATCACATGGGCCTTCCACAACATCGTGCGCCACCTCAAGCCGGAGCTCTTCGGCTTCATCGATCATGACTGCTTCCCGGTAACGCCGTTCGACATCCCGTCCAAGCTGGACGGCAAAGCCGTATATGGCCGCAGGGCGTACGGCACCGAAAATCACGTTTACAAGGCCAAGCAGGGCGATCAGCACTGGAATTTATGGGCAGGCTACTGCTTTTATCGGTTCTCCGCCGTGGCCCATCGCAAGCTGAACTTCGAGCCGCGCTTGAACCTCGGCCTCGACACCGGCGGCGCAAACTGGGCGGCTCTCTATTCGAAACTCGCCGAGGCGGATGTCGCCGTCGCAACGCTGGAACAGCGGCCGATGACGATGGCGGGCGCGGTCGGGCGGCATGAGTTTATCGACGGCGCCTTCTTTCACCTCGCCGGCGTGTCATATCCGGAAAGGCCAGGATACCACCATCGAACGATGGAGCACCGGGAAATGCTTCGGGACTATGTGTGGAACACTTATCTCGGCGGCCCCGCCGGGCAGGCCGTGAGCGACTTCTGATCGGATTCGGAGCCGGCCGGATCTCATAAGCCACTGAACAAACTGGCGATCCCGGCAGGATTCGAACCTGCGACCATCGGCTTAGAAGGCCGGTGCTCTATCCAGCTGAGCTACGGGACCGTCGGCCGGCCGGGCCGGCTGAGGCGGGTTACGCCAGGCGACGCAAGACCGGGAGTCAGTGCGTCCAGGGCGTCCTGCGGTCATAGCGGAAATTGTCCGAATAGGAAATCTGCCGGCGCTTGGCTTCCTTCGGCTCTTCCACGCGATAGGCGATCTTTTGCTTCTCGGCATAAGCCACAGCCTCTTCCTTCGTCTCGAAGGTGAGCTTCACCTGGCTCAACATGTCGCCCGAGGTGGTGTAGCCCATCAGCGGATCGATCTTCTTGCGCTGGGCGGGGTCGAATTCCAGCACCCAATGTCCTGTCTTGGCCTTGCCGGACTGCATCGCGGTTTTGGCTGGACTGAAAATACGCGCGGACATGACCACCTCTTTGCCGCCCGAAGACCGGGCACCTTTGTGCGGCGCAATATCCGAGACCCTGCAGGATGCCTGAAATCTCGCGCCAATCCGTCATTACTGTGCAATGGCCGCGGCGGCAAGGCCGCAAGCGGCCAGGGGCCCGCCATGACGTAGGGAACCTCACTGGGCTGGCGACATTATCGAAAGGTCGGGCGGCCGGCCCGAGCCGGTCCTACCCTGTGAGGCAAATCAGAACCGGACGTTTCGCCATGACCAATGCAACCGAACACGCCGTCCTGCAGCTTGCTGTCCTTGTCGGCAGCCTGCGCGCCCAGTCCTTCAGCCGCAAGATCGCCAAGGCGCTCGCCGCCCGCGCGCCGGATTCGGTGCGCTGCCGCTTCATCGAGATCGGCGATCTGCCGCTTTACAACGAAGATCTGGATGGCGACAGCCCGCCTGCGGCGTGGTCGGCTTTTCGCGCGGCGATACGCGAATGCGACGCGGTGCTGTTCGTCACCCCGGAATATAACCGCTCGATCCCGGGCTGCCTGAAAAACGCGCTCGATGTCGGCTCGCGTCCGCCGGGCAAGAGCGTGTTCAAGGACCTGCCCGCCGGGGTCGTCAGCGTCAGCCCGAGCAAGATCGGCGCCTTCGGCTCCAATCAGGCGCTTCGGCAGACCTTCGTCTTCCTCGACATGCCCGTGATGCAGCAGCCGGAGGCCTATATCGGCAATGTCGCGGAGCTGCTCGACGGCAAGGGCGCCGTCACCAATGCCGACACCGCCGCCTTCCTCGAGAATTTCATGGCCGGCCTGGAAAGCTGGATCCGGAGGGTGCACCCCGGCGGCTCGTCCTTCGATGCTTTCATGAAGCAGCGTGAGAAGATCGCCGAGGACTATGTCAATGGCGATGCCACCTCGCTGAAGGCGATCGTCACCCACGCCGGACCGGCGACGTTTTTCTCGCCGCGCGGCGACCATCTCGAAGGCGCCGAAGCGGTCGCTGGCCGCTACGAACGAGACGCTGCAAGCTTCCACAAGGGCGGCAACACCGACCTTGAGGTGCTGCAGGCTTCGGCAAGCGGCGATCTGGCCTTCTGGAGCGGCTTGCAGCATGCCAAGGCACGCATCGGCAAGAACGGCGAGGCGACCGAGATGACCCTGCGGGTGACGGAAGTGTTCCGGCTGGAGGATGGCGCATTCAAGCTGGTGCATCGCCACGCCGACCCGGCTCATTAGCCGGCGCTTGTAAAAATCCGCGACACAATGCCGGAGGTCTCGCAACATCCGCCTATTCCTTTTGGCACGTGAGCGGCATATGTCAGATACATGGCCGTGCCAGTTGAAGGCATGAAGGCGACGATAAAGACACCAATGGACGCGGAAGCGAAAGTCTTGCCGTCGGGGGTCGGCGAGCCTGCGATACTGGAAGGCGCGATTGTCATCGGCGCGGGCGCCGCCGGGCTTGCCGCCGCTTATGCGCTGGCCAAGACCGGTGTGGCGACGCAGGTCCTGGAAAGCGAGCAACGGCTGGCCGAGCCCTGGCATCGCCGCCACGACAACCTGCACCTCAACACGCATCGCGACCTTTCTTCGCTGCCGGGCGTATCCTTTCCGGCAGGAACGCCGGCTTTCCCGCACCGCAGCGCTGTCATCGGCCATCTCAACGATTTCGCCGAGAGGCACCGGCTGCCGATCGCCTTAGGCGTCAAGGTCGATGAGATCGAATTTCATAGCGACCACTGGCTGCTGCGAACAAGCGCGGGCTTGAAGGCGGCGCGCTATGTGGTGATCGCCACCGGGCGCGACCGGCAACCCTTCATCCCGGCCTGGAAAGGCATGGGGGATTTTTCAGGATCGATCATCCACTCGGCCGATTTCGGCAGGGCGAGCGATTATGCCGGCAAGACGGTGCTGGTGGTCGGCGCCGGCAATTCCGGCTTCGACGCGCTCAACCATCTTTCCCGTGTCGAGACGGGCCAGATGTGGCTTGCGGCGCGCAACGGACCTTCGCTGCTGCCCAAGCGCATCGGCAAGATCGCTATGCACCGCTTGTCGCCGGTGATGGCGAGCCTGCCGACAAGGCTCGCGGACGCGGTGATGGCGGCAACGCAGCGCCTGGTGTTCGGGGATCTGACGAAATACGGCCTGCCTCCTGCCCCGGCTGGCGGCGCCAGCCGGCTCGGCTCCGACTATACGGCGATCGCCGCCGATGACGGCGCGGTCGACGCCATCAAGGCCGGGCGCATCATCGTGGTGCCGCAACTGCACGAATTCAGGCGCGACGGCGTCGTGCTGGACAATGGCCAGACGATCGCGCCCGACATCGTCATTGCCGCCACCGGCTACCGCACGGGGCTGGAGACGATGCTGGGCCGGCTCGGCGTGCTCGACGCCAAGGGCGTGCCGTTGTTCAACGGCGCCGCGAACGACCCGAGGCTGCCCGGACTCTGGTTCACCGGCATGCGGCCGAGCATTCGCGGCTGCTTTGCCAATGCAAGGATCCAGGGCGCTGCGATCGCCAGGAAGATCGCCAGCCAGCAACGCTGAGCCGTCAGTTCCGACCTCCGTTTTTGTGTTGCCTTCCGGGCATCCGCCCCCTACACGCCGCGGGACGTCGGAGTGTAGCGCAGCCTGGTAGCGCACCTGATTTGAGATCAGGGTTGCTCAGGCTGATTTCTTTTTATCTTTCAACTTCATAGCCTCTCCGTCATCGATTTCGGTGTGACTCCCGGTGTGATTTGCAGCCTCCATGGCGAGACGCATGTATCGCGCAAGTCTCTAGCTCGATCAGCTGGCGTCGGCCAATGTTTGATCATTGAGTCCGTCGTGACAACAATGGCCACTATGGAGTAAGAAGCAGGATCGTGTGAGGATCCACGATCCTGCCCTGCACCGTGTCGCCTTCCTGGAAGTGTTCCTGAAACCAGCGGGCAATCTGCTGGTTGCCGCCGACAACCCGCACTGCACCGGTCCGGTTGGCTGTCCGGTTGATCTTGGAAACAACCGTCTGGCTGCCGTCGCTGAACCGGACACGGATCGGATCGCCGTCTTTTCCGAGAAAACGGCTGCTCTCCACACCTGGATTGAGAAAACCCCTATGGTAATAAGTCGCGCCGAGTTGAACCGTGAAAGACGCCGGGGCCGCGCGAAATGCCTGTGGTTCTGACAAGATGTCTGCCTCAGACTTATCATTGGGCCTCTCTGCCTCGGTTTCCTCTGCCTCTTCGCGTTCTGCATCCTCGGAGATTGGCTGCCCCTTATCCTTGCCGTTCCATGGCGGGTCGAAAGCACGGATCAGGCTGTCCTCGAGACCCGCGGCCAAATTGATTTCAAAATCGGCATATCGGAGGTGCGAGATAGGCGTGAAAACTAAGATACGGATCTCGGTGCCTTTAGTGATAGCCATCTTGATGTTGCGGTGGCAGCGCTGATTCGTCGCCTGCCCCTTGCCCGGGCGGCAGTAGCCAATATAGCGCTTCCGGATCGAACGGGCGGTCTTGCCGATATAGAGAACCTGGTCGCCATTCACGAACGCATAAAGCGCATTCGGAGCGTCCAGCAAAACTTGGTTCGCCTCAGCATCCGCGCCATCCAGCTCGTAGGCAATAACATCGCCGGCCGCCTGCCAACCGGCGACGTCGACGAAGCCGATATTGAGAAGAATCTCGGCATTCAGTTCCGGATCCGTCATATGTGATTGCCCTCCCTTTGCCCGAGAACTTTCTGAGTTGACCGCTGCGACAATCATTCGCCGCCGTCACCTCGCATAACCCGACGCTTGTCGTTTAGACCCCGCTCCGGTGGCCAGGCGGTAAAGATATCCGTGTCCTTGAGCAGACTGACGTTCACGCGGACAGGTGTTCTCCAACTTCTGTACAGACCAGGTCCATATGACGCGAAGCCCACCGACTCCAGGAGGTCCACTTTGGAGGTGCCAGGCTCGGAATAATCCAGACTTCCGTCGTCCCAGCCCGGGCTCGCGCAGTCCTGTCAGGCGCCGTTGGCACCGCTGGCAATTCCACGCCTAGCAAGTGACTCAACTCTTTTGATGTGCCGGCTCCGTGCGCGACCAATGCGCGTGGTCTGATGATTTCGAATATGGCCCGGAAGATTTCCGATCCACGTTGGGCCCCTCCTTCGTGTTCAGCGAGCGAGAGGTCCGCGCTCATTGGCGTCGAATAGCAGACCACATTCGTCTCAATGACATCGGAGATTCCTTCGTCGCGCAGTCCGGCCACAAGTCGATCGGTGTTGACCCTGGTGGGGGATGGCTTGCCGATGATTCGATCGTAGAGACCGCGACAGCTTTGACCATTTCGGTTGAAGAGCGCGTCAAGGTATGTGTCGTGATCGCCAACCAAGTCCGCAGCGAATCCATTTCGCTGATTGCGACCGACGGTAAAGACGCTCGAAGCCCATGGCATTGCTGATCCCGTCATCCAAGGGCGCGGATATTGACCGTTGATCGGCGCGGTTAGCTTTCTTAACGCAGCCTCGAGCTGCTCTGCGCGGTCCGCCCGCCCGCCCGCTAGTTCGATCAAATTTGCCTCCCCACACAGACCGGGAACAGCGCTTCAGCGCTCCGACGATCGTCGCTCGGGTGTCAACCCGGATTGGGTCATCTATCAGTTCTGAATCGCGCCTTTCGCAAGCCTAGCAGGTTTGCACTCCAACGCGAGGAGAGAGCAAAAAGGTTAGTCCGCAGCGCCGCCAAGGCCATCGGAACAAACAGAGACAACCGGTGTGCTTTTCGGTCACGAAAGGCACACCAGGACACTGTTTGTTCTGATTCCCCCGATTTGTCCCGACAAGGCACTTGCGCTACACCCCCTTGAGAATATAGGGCTTTCGGCGCGTCGGAGTGTAGCGCAGCCTGGTAGCGCACCTGATTTGGGATCAGGGGGTCGCGTGTTCGAATCACGCCACTCCGACCATCATTTCCTTCCCGGAAAGAACCAAGCCGGTCCCGCCCCGGCATCTGGCCAGAGGGGGCTCTCATTTGGCAGCCGTGGTCGTGGCGATCCTCGACAGGGACAATTGGGACGCCAACACAGACATCATCGTCGTCGTGGATGGCGCCAGGCGGCGGCTGACATGGGTGCCGCGCGACTTGTGGTCTCCCCTCATAAGCGACCGCATCAACGCGGCTTTCACCATCGGTGGCGGAAGCTTGCTGCTCGATGCGCTTGCTGAACTGGGATTTGCGGCGCAGAGTGCGATCTGCCTCAGGCGTGGCGCAAGCGAAGCCGCGCTTGCCGAAGCCAGCGTCAGAGTGCCGATCCCCGCGCCACTCGATTTCTGGTATCCGCTGACACCGACAAGCCGCATCGAAGACGGGCGCCAACAGGTCTCCTTCCGCCCGCCCGCCGAAACGCTAAGGGGCGCCCGTCTCCATCAGTGGATCGGCGCCCGCAGCATGGTCAACGGACAGGGAAGCGACTTCCACCGCATGCGGCGTCAGATCGTGTTCCTGCGCGCGCTCATCGCCCAGGATTTCGATTTCCGCCTTTTGCTGAAGGATCCCGAACTGGTGCGGATCAGCGGCGGCGATCCGTTCCCCCTGCTTGCCCGCGTCTCGACCAGCTGGCGCATGAAGGTGCATGACTGGGTGGACGACGCTCTCATCGACGGCAAGATGGTCCTGGTCCCGCGCAAGCCGCAACCATGGTGGCGGCGGCAACTGCGCCGGCTACGGGACAGGCTCAAGGGAAAGCCGACCTAGCCCATTTCCGGTCGCTCAAATCGCGCCTTCGACATCCGTCTTGGAGAAATCCTCGCCGACATAGAGCAGCCGGCAAGCGCGGTCCTTCGCCACCTCATAAGCGAAGCAGTCGCCGAAGTTGAGCGCCGCGGGGTGGATGCCTTTGCCCCATCGTGCGTAAGCCTCGGCAACACGCCGAGCCGCGCCTTCCGTGACTGGCGCAATCTCGAAGCCGAGCCCGTCGAGCAGGGATTGCACTTCCGCGGCCACGCCGCGTCGTGCGGCAACAGTCAGAAGCTCGGCTACGGTTCCGGCCGATATCAGAAGTTCGTCTTCCGTTTCAAGCGCAGCGATACAGGCGTCCGCCGCCGGCTCGTCGAGGACGATGGCGATCAAGGCCGAGGTATCGACCGCGATCATTCCGGCAGGCCGTCATCGCCGTAGAGGAAATCCTGGCTGCGCGCCGCAGGCGGGCCGGCACTGACTTTCGCGGCGCCGGAGGCCCGGACGGCCTGCAGCAGGCTCCGGCGGTGCTTCCGGTCCGGCGCGGACCGTACCGGGACGAGACGCACGGCCGCGTGACCGTGGCGGGTCAGGATAATCTCATCTCCAGCCTCGGCGCGCCTCACCAGTTCGGTCAGTTGCGCCTTGGCGTCTGTCACGGATATCTGCATGACAAGCTCTAAATGGACCACGTGTTGGTCCATCAAAATAGACCATTTGATAGTCTAGCTCAAGGCCGCAGGTCGGAGGAACGGTAAACCCGCCGGGCGAGAACCCCAACACCTCGAGCCCGGCGAGCCTACAACCCGATCAGGAACGCGACCGGGACCGGGATCAACCGGCATTGTCTGCCTTGCAAGAGCGATGCCGGAAAGACTGTTCCGAAATGGGACAGCTGGGCCGCTGGCTCGCACGGGTTGATCACGGAACACACCGGCTGTGGCTTGAATAATCCCTCGCTTCCAACTTTGTCGCCGGTCTAAGCTTTGAAAAAAAGGGGATTTCCCATGCCTGTTGTCGAGGCGGTGCTGTCGCTGATCGGCCCGGCCTATTTAGCCTATTACGGCTTTGCCGTTCCGGTCATGGTGGTCTGGGCAATTCTGTGCGCTGCGCTCTGGGTTTGGAACAACCGGCCGAGCAAGAGACCGGGTGGCGTCGCGCGGTCGCGGTCCGCCGGCCTGATGTTTTTCGTCCTTGTCGCCGCCTGTTACATCGCGGCGCACACAGGCGTGTATCTTCTGGCCCAGCATCTGGCCGGGCTATGGGCGTAACCGCCGGGACGCTATCGGTGGCTAAATATCGAACTCGCCCTGCCCTTCGTCCATGGCGCTCACGGTCTCGGCGGCCAAGGCGCGGGTGATCGGCGTCTTGCGTTCGAGTGCGGCGCGGTCGAGGCGCTCGACGACGCGCATGGCGGTCGCGAGCGAGCGCTCGATGCGACGCACCAGATATTGCACCACATGCGGCTCGACCTCGACCTGGCGGTCGGCGAAGAGCTTGGTGATGACGCCGGCAAGCAAAAGGTCGTCGGGCTCGTGGATCTCGACCGTCGACGCCGCCTTCAGCCGCGAGATGAGATCGGGCAGCGCGACGCGCCAGGCGGAGGGGAAACGCCGCGCCGTCAAAAGCAGCGTCGAGCCCGCGCCGCGCACGGCGTTGATCAGGTGGAACAGGCCCTGCTCGTCGACCGCCGCCTTGTCGATGTCGTCGATGAGCGCCGGCCTGCTGCCGAGCCCGGCAATGTGCTCGCCGATCCGGCCGGGATCGATGGCGACGGCATGCGTCCGATCCTGCCAGATCCGGGCGAGGTGCGTCTTGCCCGAGCCGGGCGGCCCGGCCAGCACGACCACCGGCGACGGCCAGTCCGGCCAGCGGTCGATCAGCGATGCCGCTTGCGCATTGGTGCCCGAGACGACGAGCTCGTCGCGCGAATAGCCGGTGCCGTGGCCGAGATCGAGCGGCAGCTGGCGCGGCGGGTCGGCTGGCTGAGCCGTCATTTCAGCCCCGCGTCGAGCGATGGCCGCCGCCGCGGTCGGCCGGCAATTGCGGCGCGGGCTGTGTGCCGTTGCCCTTGTAAAGCGGCGATTCCAGATAACGGGCGATGGCGAAGCGCACCAGCACGGCAATCGCCGCCGAGGCCGGCACGGCAATCAAAAGGCCGACGAAGCCGAACAGCGCGCCGAAGGCAAACAGCGCGAACATCAGCCACACCGGATGCAGGCCGACGCTCTTTCCGACCAGCCGCGGCTGCAGGATGTTGCCCTCGATGAACTGGCCGACGAAGAACACGCAGGCCACGGCGACCACCATGGTCCAGTCCGGCCAGAACTGGACGAAGGCGACGCCGACGGCGAGCACCAGCCCGGTCAAAGAGCCGACATAGGGGATGAAGGAGATCAGCCCGGCGAAGAAGCCGATGAGGATGGCGAAGTTCAGGCCGGTCAGCGTCAGGCCCGTGGCGTACATGGCGCCGAGCACCAGGCAAAGCGTGCCCTGCCCGCGCACGAAGCCGGCAGTGGCGGTGTTGATGTCGCGGGCAAGCGCGCGCACCGTCTCGACATGATCGCGCGGCACCCAGCCGTCGACCTCGGCCACCATGCGGTCCCAGTCGAGCAGCATATAGAAGGCGACGACTGGGGTGACGACGAACAGGCTCACCACCGAGACCAGCGCCACGCCGGAGCTCCAGATCGAGGTGAAGACGGCGGTGAGCAGGCTGAAGCCGGAGGTGAGCAGCGAATTCAGCCCGTCGCGAAGGCCGGCGGCGTTGACGCCGAAACGCTGCTCCAGCCATTTCGGGTCGAAACTGGTGATCAGCGATTGCAGGCGGGTGAGATATTCCGGCAGCTTGCGGGCGAAATCGGCCATCTGGGTGGCCAGCACCGGCACTAGGATAACCAAGGCCAGCACCACCACGACGATGAAGGCAATCAGGATCACCACGGTCGCCATCAGGCGCGAGAGGCCGAGCCGCTGCAGCCAGTCGGCGACCGGGTCGAGGAAATAGGCGAGCACCATGCCGGCGACGAAAGGCAGGAGGATGCCCGAGAAAATATAGAGGAACAGCGCCAGCAGGACCGCCGTCGCCAGCCAGAAGAAGACCTGGCGGCGAAGCCCGCCCGAGCTGTCGTCGGCCTCAATCACCGCGGCTTCGCCGTCAGGCGCCCGTGTTGGAGCCGCCCGATTTGCCGATGCCCGACTTGATGTCGCCGGTTTGGGAGTTGCTCGTTCGGGAGCCTTCGCCATAGCCGCTCATATGCCTTAGCCAGGCCACGAGATAGGCTGCGGCCGAAGCCACGGTCAAGACCCCGGTCAGCAATATGAGCGCGGTCCGCAACGGGTCCAGGTGCACGGCAAAGGCAAGTTCGCCCAGCACAAGCGCCGCCAGCACGATCTGCGCGGCGGTGTTGGCCTTCGACACGAAGAGCGGCTTGACCTCGACCGGATGGCTCATCACGCTGGACAAGAGCACGGCGCAGACAATGAGCCCGTCGCGCGAGACCACGGTCACCACCAGCCAAAGCGGCAGTTCGCCGGCAAAACCCATGACGACGAAGACCGAGACCAGCAGAAGCTTGTCCGCGATCGGATCGAGATAGGCGCCGAGGCTGGACGACTGGTTCCAGCGACGCGCGATAAAGCCATCGACGCCGTCGGAGATGCCGGCAACGAGGAATCCGGCAAAGGCCCAGTCCCAATGCGCCTGCAGCATGGCGAGCACCACCGCGGGCACGAGCAGCAGCCGCATGATCGTGATCATGTTGGGAAGGGTCACATGATGTCCCGTCGCGATTTTTATTGGAGAATAGATGATGGAGATAAGTAAATTGGGCAAGAGAGGAGCGGCGCTGAAGCTGCCGATCTCCCCTCTTGCAGGGGAGATGCCTGGCAAGGCAGAGGGGTGCTGTCCCTCGGCATATCGGAGTTCTTCTTTCGCCGTGTCGTCAGAACCATTATCGACGCTGGTATTCCTTCACACCCCGTGTCCTGCCGGACATCTCCCCCGCAAAGGGGGAGATTGGCCATCTCGGCCTTCGCCAATCGCCTATGTCGGTGCTCACTTTCCACGCTTTTGTCGGCGGAAACGACGGCCATCCTTGCTCCCCGAAACCATTCATGCGAAGAGCCGGCAATGGAAACGAGGACGAGCCGACGATGAGCAAGGGCGACAAGGCCGAGCGCAAAAACGGGCTCACCTACGCCGAGGCTGGCGTCGACATCGATGCCGGCAATCTGATGGTCGAGAAGATCAAGCCGCTGGTGCGCGCCACGCGCCGGCCGGGCGCCGATGGCGAGATCGGCGGCTTCGGCGGACTGTTCGACCTGAAGGCCGCCGGCTTCACCGATCCGGTGCTGGTCGCGGCCAATGACGGTGTGGGCACCAAGCTCAAGATCGCCATCGATGCCGGCAAGCACGACACGATCGGCATCGATCTCGTCGCCATGTGCGTCAACGACATCGTCGTGCAGGGCGCCGAGCCTTTGTTCTTCCTCGACTATTTCGCCACCGGCAAGCTCGACCCGGACCAGGGCGCTTCAATCGTCGGCGGCATCGCGCAAGGTTGCCGGCAGGCCGGCTGCGCGCTGATCGGCGGCGAGACCGCCGAGATGCCGGGCATGTATCACGACAAGGATTACGACCTTGCGGGCTTCGCCGTGGGCGCCGCCGAGCGCGGCCAGCTGCTGCCGACCGACGACATTGTCGAAGGCGACGTGCTGCTCGGCCTTGCCTCGTCCGGCCTGCACTCCAACGGCTTTTCGCTGGTGCGCCGGATCGTCGCCGCGAGCGGCCTTAGCTGGAGCGATGCGGCGCCATTCAACGAGGAGCTCAGCCTCGCCGAGGCGCTGCTCGAGCCAACGCGCATCTATGTGAAGTCGATCCTGAAAGCGATCCGCAACACGCATGGCATCAAGGCGCTGGCCCATATCACCGGCGGCGGTTTCCCGGAAAACATTCCGCGCGTTTTGCCCAAAGATTTTTCCGCCGAGCTCGACCTCGAAGCGATCGACGTGCCGCCGGTGTTCTCGTGGCTGGCCAAGACCGGCGGCGTCGCGCCGGAAGAGATGATGCGCACCTTCAATTGCGGCATCGGCATGATCCTCGCGGTCGCCTCCGGCCAGGCGGCGCAGGTCGCGGCGGTGCTGCAGGAAGCCGGCGAGACGGTGACGCCGATCGGCCGCATCGTGCCGCGCCGCGACGCCGGCGTCATCTATCGGGGCTCGATCGGCCTATGAGCAGGAAACGCACAGTCGTCCTGATCTCGGGACGCGGCTCCAACATGACGGCGCTGATCGCGGCCGCCGCCGATCCAATCTATCCGGCAGAAATCGTCGGCGTCATTTCCGACCGCGCGAACGCCGCCGGCCTCGGCATCGCCCAGTCGCGCGGCATCGCCACCAAGGTCATCCAGCGCGCCGACCATCCGAGCAAGGATGCCTATGACGCTGCGCTCGACGCCGCGCTTGTCGGCTTCGGCGCCGACATCGTAGCCCTTGCCGGCTATATGCGGATCCTCGGCCGCGGCTTGGTCGAGAAATGGCAGGGGCGCATGGTCAACATCCACCCTGCCCTGCTGCCGGCCTTCAAGGGTCTGGACACGCATGCGCGGGCCATCCGCGCCGGTGTTCGCATCCATGGCTGCTCGGTGCATTTCGTCACGCCCGAGATGGATGACGGCCCGATCATCGCGCAGGCCGCCGTGCCGGTGATGGTCGGCGACAATGAGGACACGCTTGCCGCGCGCGTGCTGAAGGTGGAGCACCGGCTCTATCCGCTGGCGCTGGGTCTGGTCGCCGAAGGCAAGGCGCGCATGGAAAAGGGCCACACCGTGCTTGCCCATTTCGCCGACGACGCCGACAACGCCACCTCGGTGGTGATGGCGCCCGACCCGCTGCGCGAGGAGACCGACCTCGAGCAGCTGGCGCGGATCACGCCGTAGAGGCTGCAATGCCCCTGAGACAACTTCTTATCCTCCGCCACGCCAAGTCGAGTCGGGACGATCCCAAGCTTGAGGATTTCGACCGGCCGCTAGCCGCGCGCGGCTTAAAGACGGCGCCGCTGATGGGGCGGGAGCTTGCCCAGCGCGGTTGGCTGCCGGATCTGGCGCTGGTGTCGCCGGCGCTGCGCACGCGCGATACCTGGCGGCTGGTTGCGGCCGAACTCCCGAAGAACGTGCCGGCGCAATTCGCCGACGAACTCTACGAGGCGGCTGCCGGTGCGATCCTGGCGCGCGTGCGGCAGGCCAAGGCAGCGAGCCTGATAGTGATCGGCCACAATCCCGGCCTGCAGCACTTTGTGTTGCGGCTGGCCGGCCCCGGAACGGATGGGAGCGTTTTCAAGAAGATCGAAGCGAAGTTTCCGACGGCAGCTCTTGTCCGGTTCACGCTGGACAAGGATTGGGCCGATCTCGACTTCCGTGGCGCCCGACTGACGCATTTTGTTCGGCCGAAGGATTTGACGTAGCCCGAAGCCTGGCGGCCCATAAGCAAGGCGGCGGGCAAGCCCGCCGCCTTCAATATTTTCAAAGACGAGCTCAATTGCCCCAGTTGTCCGATGGCGGACCCGGCCAATCCGCAGCGCCGGTCGCGCCAGTCTTCATCTCGGTATCGACCTTCGGGGCCGGCTTGACTGTGTTGTGCTTCGGGATCGAAGCCGTGACGCTGGTGTCGGAGCCAACGGTGGCTGCCTGATTGACGCCATCGGCGCCGTAGTGGTCGCTGCCGGCGAAGGCGGAGCCCATCGCGAGAAGCATTGCGACAGTGGTGAGAGCGATCCTGGTCATTTCGGTTTTCCTTGTCCGTTTGGTTTCGTCGGGCGATGGCCTTGGGAGGATGGCCCCGCTGCCGAAAAGACCCGCGGCGGCCTGGGTTTATTCCCGGCGCGTTCGCTTTTCAGCTGCCATGGCAGTGTCGGATCGGACTTCGCTCAGAAAAAGGCAAACGATTACAAATGCTTGTGATGACAAATACTTGTGATGCGATTCAAACGGCGTTAGCCGGCTGCAGAAAAACAGAGCGGCGGGACAAGCCCGCCGCCTGCTTTTTTCCGGGTCGGATCAGTGGTTGCCGAACAGGTTGTGATCGGTGCCCTGCACCACCGGCCTTCGGACATCCGCGTCCGACTTCGCGATCGAGGTCGTCACAGTCCGGTCGATGGTGACAGCCGGCTGTTTGGCATTGGCCGCTCCGTAATTGTCCGAGCTGGCGAAAGCGGCGCCCGTGGCGACAAGCAGGGCGACGGCGGTAAGAGCGATCTTGGTCATTACTCCAGATTTGAAGGTTATTGGTTGAAGCGGGTTAGGAGGCGCGCCGGTTAGCGGCCCCAGATGCCTTGGCCCGACTGCGGCTGGTTCTGATCAGGCGTGATGTGGAACTCGCGCTGCTCGAACTTGTCGAGCTTGCGGATCGAACCGGTGACGGTGTTGTCGACGTTGCCCGCAGGGGCCGTTACGGCCGGCTGGTTGACGTTGTCGGAACCGTAGTGGTCGCTGCCAGCGAAAGCGCTGCCCGTGGCAATGAGGAAAGCAGCGGCGGCAAAAGCAATCTTGTTCATTTCAGATACTCCAGATTTCAAAAGTCATGTCCGTCTAGTGGCGTGCCGTAATGGAAATTCGCGTCGCTCGGACCACCCCGAAATGGGTCGGGCCTGTTGCCATTTCCAATCACGAAAAGTTGTGAACTGAACCGTTCGGTTCGATCTTGAAATTGAGTGAACGACTGAGCGGCCACATTCTTGTTATTTAATATCAATCGGTTACCTGGATCGTCGCGCGATGCCGCACCTGGATAACGGGAGCCGGTGTTCACCCCGGCTATACGAACCGTCAACATTAATTGAACCGAACGGTTCGGTTTTATCACTTGCACGACCGAACAGGTGGCTCGGCAGGCACCATGACCGGGGTGGCGGCTGCCGAGAAACCACGTTTGCCTTGCGCGCGGATCGATACTATCGGTTGCCTCGGGAACCAATTTGGACGCCGCCTGCCGCCCTTTGGCGAAGGTCGACGCCGTTGGGAGGAACAGCGACGAACGATGCGGCTGCTGCTTGTCGAGGACAATCGCGAACTGGCCGATTGGCTGAGCAAGACCTTGCGCCAGGCGAGCTATGTCGTCGACGTCGTGCATGACGGCGAGGATGTCGAGCATGCTTTAGCCGCCGGGGATCACGCTTTGATCATCCTCGACCTTGCCCTGCCCCGCATGGGCGGCATGGAGGTGCTGAAAAGGCTGCGGGCGCGCGGCAACCCGGTGCCGGTTATCGTGCTTACCGCCAATGCCAGCCTTGACGGCCGGGTCAAGGGCCTCAACGAAGGCGCCGACGATTATCTGGCGAAACCATTTCAGATCGAGGAGCTGGAAGCGCGCATCCGCGTGCAGCTGCGCCGTGCCAACGACCGCACCGCGCCGGTCGTTTCCTGCGGCGATCTCACCTTCGACACCAACACCAGGCTGTTCTCGCTTGCCGGGGCGACGCTGTCGCTGACGCCTCGTGAGCACGCGGTGTTGGAACAGCTCGTCGTCAAGGCCGGCCGCACGGTGAGCAAGGCGGCGCTCTCGACCGCGATCTACGACTTCGACACCGACGCCGACCCCAGCGCCATCGAGATCTATGTGCACAGGCTGCGCAAGAAGCTCGAGGGATCGCGCGTCCAGATCGCCACCTTGCGCGGCCTGGGCTACCTGTTGCGCCACGACGATCCGGCGCCATGAAAATCGACAGGCTCCGGTTCGGCAGCCTTCGCCTGCAGTTGCTGGCCTGGGTGGTGCTGCCGCTGGCTGGGCTCGCCGCTATCAATCTGTGGACCAGCCAGCGCAACGCGCTGGCGACGGCGGACCTCGTCACCGATCGCATGCTGGTCGGCTCGGCACGCGCCATCGCCGAGCAGGTGGCGATGGCCGACGGCGCGCTCGACGCCACCGTGCCGCCGGCGGCGATCGAGATGTTCGACACCGGCGACCGCGACAGCGTCTATTATCGCGTCGAGACCGCCGGCGGGCGGCTGCTGAGCGGCTATCCGGACCTGCCCGAGGCGCCGGATCGCGGCAGCGTCGAGGCCACCTACCGCGATCACCCGCTGCGCCTGGCAACGCTCAGCCATGCCGTGATCGGCGCCGGCAGCGATTCGCCGATCAAGGTCACGGTCGGCGTCACGCTCGCCGGACATGACGCCATGGTCAAGCGCCTGTGGCTCAGCGCCTTCGCCCAGCAGCTTGCCTTGGTGGCCATTGCCGGCGTGTTCGTGCTGCTTGGCCTGCGCCGCGGCCTGGCGCCGCTGATCCGGCTGCGCGATGCCGTGCGCTCGCGAAGCCGCAGCAATCTCGATCCGGTCGAGGTCCCGGGCGCGCAGAGCGAGATCCGGCCGCTGATCGAGGCGCTCAATGCCTATATGGAGCGCGTGCGGGCGCAAATGGCGGCGCAGCGACGCTTCATCGCCAATGCCGCGCACCAGTTGCGCACGCCGCTGGCGCTCTTGTCGACGCAGGCAAGCTATGCCTTGCGGGAAACCGTGTCCGATCGGCGCCAGGAGGCGCTGGTCGCGTTGCAAGCGAGTTCCGGCAGGCTGGCGCGGCTCGCTGAACAATTGCTCACGCTTTCGCGCGCCGAGCCCGGCAGCCGGCGGCCACGCGCCGACCGCATCGACCTCACCGAAGCTGCCCGCCATGTGCTGGAAGCGCAGGCGCCGGTGGCGATCAAGCGCGACATCGACCTCGGCCTCGAGGAGAACGGACCGGTGGCGGTGATCGGCGACGGCACGATGCTGCGCGAGATGATCGTCAATCTGGTCGACAACGCGCTGCGCTACACGCCGGCTGGCGGCGCGGTGACTGTCAGGCTGGCGATGGTCGATCGCGAGGGCGTGCTGACGGTCGCCGACACCGGCCCCGGCATTCCGGCCGAGGAACGGGAGCATGTCTTCGAACGCTTCTACCGCCTCGCCGGCTCGGCAGAGGAAGGCAGCGGGCTCGGCCTGGCGATCGTGCGCGAGGTGGTCGAGAATGCCGGCGGCAGCGTCACTCTGGGCGACGCCGCCGCCGGCGGGCTCAAGGTCGAGGTCCGGCTGCCGCTGGCCTAAGACCTACCTCAATGCTCGGACTCTTCGTCCGGCAATTCGAGCGTACGACCCGAATAAAGAATCCGGAGGATGACCACTTTGTCATCCACGATTTCGAACGCGATCGTTGCGCGTCGGCGCCATCCTACCGTGCGCAAACCCGGTGCGATTTCGTCATGACGCGTGCCCCGCTCCGGAAAAGTTTCAAAGTCGAGACAATAGTCGACAATGCGCCCGACAAAACGCAAAGCGGTTGCCACGCCAGCCTTTGGCGCGAGCTCGCTCAGCAACTCGGCAATGTCCCGCTCGGCGGCAGCATGGAACCTGACCTGATATTTCATGCACCGGAGCGCGGTTTGGCGGCGATCGCGTTGATGTGCTCAGAGAGATTGCGGCGCAGCTGTTCGGCCGTCAAAAGCTTCTCAGGATGGGCGCGCGCATCCTGCATCGTCGGCACGACTGCCTCGCGCAGCCAGCGTTCAATCGCCGCGTCACGGGCAGCCAACGTACGCAGGCCATCACGGATGACTTCGCTCTCGGTGGCGTATTCGCCTGAGGCAACTTTATTTTTCACCATCTGCGCCATCTCGAGCGGCAGTGTGATCGTCAGGGGCTGGGAGTTTCGCATGGCTCGTCTCCTCGATACCCCTCAGTATAGCACAAGGCGCGTGACTTTGTCATACACTAGGTGAAGCCGCACACCAGACATGATGATGTGCGGCGATTGCTCAGGTCCCCTGCTCGTTGAACGGCGCCGGGCGCCACTTCACCACATAGTTCTCGAAGCGGGTGATGATGAACTCCACCACCAGCGCCATCACCGCCAGGATGATCATGGCGGCGAAGACGCCATTGGCGTTGAAGGCGCCCTGCGCGGTGGAGATCAAAAGGCCCATGCCCTGCTTGGCGCCGAGGAACTCGCCGACGACGGCGCCGACAAGGGCGAAGCCGAAGCTGACATGCAGACTGGCGAGGATCCAGCTCATCGCCGAAGGAATGATGACCGAGGTGGTGATCTGGAACGGCGAGGCGCCGAGGATCTGGGCGTTGGCAATCATCGCCCTGTCAGCCTCGCGCACGCCCTGGAAGGCGTTGGCGAAGACGACGAAGAACACCATGACGACGGCCAGCGCCACTTTGGAAGCCATGCCCAACCCGAGCGCGATGATGAACACCGAGCCGAGCACCACGCGCGGCACGGAGTTCGCGATCTTGATATAGATCGAGAACACATCGGCCAGCAGCTTGTTGCGACCAAGGATGATGCCCGCCACGATGCCGCCGACGGCGCCGATAGCGAAGCCGAGGAAGGTTTCCTCCAGCGTCACATAGATCTGCAGCCAGAGCGGCCCCTGCGAGGTGCCCTCGGTGATCCAGGACCAGATCTGTTCCCATATGCCCGACGGGCTGGAGAAGAAGAACGGGTCGATGATGTTGTAGTCGGCGCAGAGTTCCCAAAGGCCGAGGAAGACGACGAGGATCGCGAGGCGCAGGCCGATGACCAGAGCATGGCGTTTGCGCAGCCGTGCCCTCGCCTGCGCTTCCGCGGCGACGATCGAGGTGGCGCGGGCGGCGGCCTGATCGGTTGGAGAGATGGCGGTCATGGCAAGTCTCCTTTCAATGGCTCGCCTGCAAGCCACGGCTTTGGCCGAGCTGCACTTCCTCACGCAGATCGTTCCAGATCACTTTGGCAATCTCGATGAATTTCGGGTCGTAACGAATGTCGGACATGACGCGCGGGCGCGGCAGATCGATGCGGTAGACGCTCTTCACAGTGCCCGGACCGGCGGTGAGCACATAGACCTTGTCGGCCAGCGCCACCGCTTCCTCCAGATCGTGCGTGACGAAGACGACGGATGATCTCAGCCCCGACCAGAGGTCCAGCAATTCGTCCTGCATTGCCGTGCGGGTTTGCATGTCGAGCGCGCTGAAGGGCTCGTCCATCAACAGGATCTTGGGCTGGTTGATGAAGGTCTGGGCAAGCGCCGCGCGCTTGCGCATGCCGCCCGAAAGCTGATGCGGATAGTGCTTCTCGAACCGCGAAAGGCCGACCCGGCCGATCCAGTCGCGCGCCTTCTCATAGGCTTCTTTCTTCGGCGTGCCGCGGAAGAGCGGGCCGGCGGCGACATTGTCGAGGACGCTGCGCCACGGAAACAGCGCGTCGGCCTGGAAGACGAAGCCAATATCCCGGCTGATGTCGGTGACCGGATTGCCCATGACGCGGACATTGCCGGTGGTCGGACGCAACAGGCCGGTGACGAGGTTGAGCGTCGTCGACTTGCCGCAGCCGGTAGGGCCGACGACGCAGGCGAACTCGCCGCGCGCCACCGTCATGGTGAAATCGCGGATCGCCGTCATCATGTGGCCGTCGGGCGTGACGAAGCGCAGCGTCACATCGTCGATGGCTATCGCGGCGTCAACCGGCGGCGCGGCGGGAGACAGTTTCTCCGCCGCCATGGTCTGCGATTGCATGGCACACTCCTTTGGTGGTGCGGGGACGGCGCAATCCAGGCCCCGCGGGCCTGCTCGCCGGAATCCGGAAACATGGCCGCCGAATTGATTCAGGCGGCCGACGCAAGCTCTTGCTTTTCAAGGGCGGACGGGTCCGTCCGCCCTCGCCTGCCGGCGCCTACTTCGCCGCGTCGACGAACTCTGTCGTGTAGGTCTTCGATAGGTCGATCTGCTTGCCCTGCAGGCTCTTTGAGAAGGTCGACAGAACCTTCAGCACGGTCTGCGGTCCATCGGCCGGCATGCGGCCATCCGGCGTGAACATCGCCTTACCGCCTGCCAGGCCCTGAACATAGAGGTCCTTGCTGCCGGCATAATAGTCCTTCGGCATCTTGTCGGCGATCTCCTCGGCCGAATGGCCGGCGATGAACTTCATCGTCTTGACGAAGGCGTTGGCGAGCTTCTGCGCCTCGTCCTTGTGACCTTCGAGCCAGCTCGACTGGACGTAGAACGACGCAGCCGGGTAGTCGCCGCCGAGCGCCGCCTTGGTCTTTTCGGGCGTGCGCATGTCGACCAGGACCTTCGCCTCGCCGGTCTGGAGCAGCTTAGCGATGGTCGGCTCGGTGGTCATGCCGGCCTGGATCTGGTCCTGCTTGACGGCGGCGATGAAAGTGTTGCCGGCGCCGACGGGAAGCAGCGTGTAGTCGCCCGGCTTCAGGCCGCTGCGAACCGCGAGATACTGTGTCAGGAAATCGGTCGAGGAGCCGAGGCCGGTGACGCCGAGCGTCGCGCCCTTGAAGTCGGCTGGCGACTTGATTTCCGGGTGCTTGGCCGAGACCAGCTCGACCTCGCCCGGCGCCTGGCTGAACTGCACGATCGACTGGATGTACTTGCCCTTCGACTGCAGATCGACGGTGTGGTCGTAGAAGCCGACGACGCCCTGCACGGCACCGGCCAGCAACTCATTCTCGGCCTCGACGCCCGCGCGGGAGTTCACCAACTCCACGTCCAGCCCCTCGTCCTTGAAGTAGCCGAGCTGCTGGGTGAGCACGGCCGGCAGATAGATCTGCTTTTCCATGCCGCCGACGATGATGGTGATCTTGTCGGCAGCCGATGCCGTCGATGCGCCAGCGCCAACCACGGCAACCGTCAGCGCCACTGAACGCAGGGCGCGTTTAGAGATGAAACGGGTCACTAGTCTTCCTCCACTGGGCGGCGCGCCGCGCCGCATTCCTCCTGTCGGCCGCTCCCAGGCCGTTCATGTGGCGACCGCCACAAAACTGTCATGGCATGGCCAAGCTTTCAGCTGGCTTTCAGCCGTTTTAGAGGCCGTGGAATGGAGTCCGGCGGGGTTACCGGTCACAAGGCAGTGAAGCCCAGCACATCGCGCATGTCGTATTCGCCGGGCGGCCGTCCGGCGACCCAGAGCGCAGCCGCGATGGCGCCGCGGGCGAACATCGAGCGGTCGCCGGCGGCATGCGAAAGCGTGAGCCTCTCGCCGTCGCTCAGGAAGCTGACGCTGTGCTCGCCGACGATGCTGCCGCCGCGCATAACGGCAAAGCCGATCTCGCCGGCATTGCGCGGACCAACGAGGCCATCGCGGGCGCGTCTCGCCACATCGTCCAGCACGACGCCACGTCCTCGCGCGGCCGCCTCGCCCAGCATCAGCGCCGTGCCCGACGGCGCATCGACCTTCATGCGATGATGCGCTTCAAAAATTTCGATGTCGCAGTCGTCGGCGGCAAGCGCCCTTGCCGCCTGCTCGGCCAGGCCGGTCAGCATGTTGAGCCCGAGCGAGTAGCTGCCGGAGCGCATGATGGCGACTTTCTTCGCGGCGTCGGCAATCGCCGCCAGTTCCGAGGCGCTGAAGCCGGTCGAACCGATTACCAGCGCCGGACCGCCGCGCGCCGCGCAGGCCTTGGCCAGTTCGGCGGAAGCCGCGGGCATGGTGAAGTCGACGACCACATCGGCAAGCGCCAGCGCTTCGTCGCGCTCGACCTGCCCCTCGCCCATGCTGCCCGGTCGATGGAAGCGCGCGACGAGCTGCAGCCGCGGATCGGCCGCGACGGCTTCCGCCATCTGCCGGCTCATGCGGCCGAGCGCACCGGCGATGGCTATCCTGAGCGGCTGCGGCATGGCGATCCTGTCGAAAACTGAGTCGGAACAATCCTCTAGCACGCCGCCTTGGCAAATTGATTCAAACGACTGCAGGCCACGGCAAACGGGGCGAGACGAGAGCGAACTGTACACGAATGTGAAGGCGGCCGCGGACGAGATCAAGACGCTGGACGCGCAGGCGGCGAAGTAGCAAGGCTACGGGCCGCGACGGCGCTATCGCGCCTTGTCAACATGATCGAGGATCGCGCGATAGCGCCCGCATATGGCGGCATCCTGGTAGAAATCCACTTCGGTATCGATGATCTGGTCGAGGCTTAGTCCGCGATAATGCGCCTTTACCTTTGCCAGGACCTCTTGCGCTTGCCTGATTTCGCCGAGTTCGGAATGGCAGATGACAAGACGGATGAGCGACCACGGTGTTACAGTCGCCATTTTCGCGTAGCAGACGACTGCCTCGCGATATCGTCCGGCCGTCGTCAGAAGGACGCCACGGAAGTCGTCATACCATCCCACGGCGTATGGGTCGCGACGCTGGGCTTCGGCTATCTCATCAAGCCCCTCCTCCGGCCTGCCCGTGTGATTGAGGAAAATAGCGCGGATACTAAGAATGAATGGATCGTTCGGATTGAGCGCGACGGCCCGGTCAAGGCTGAATTCAGCCTGTTTGAACTGGCGCAGGTACAAGTGAGCGAAGCCGGTGGCGAGATGCCCATAGGCCTCGTCGGGATCAAGGTCCAACGCCGTTCTTGCGATCGCCAGTCCGGAATGCAAATGGCCGGGATTGTTGTAGTCCCAATAGTACTTGATCGACTCCACAAAGCTGAGCATGGCATGGGCGGCAGCAAACTGCGGATCGAGCTTTGCCGCCTGGCGCAGAAATGGCTCCGCTTCGAGCACAGTGTCATAGACCGCGGCCAGTTGCAGCGCCCGCAGATAAAACTCATAGGCCGACATGTTGTTGGTCGGGCGGCCTCTGGCGCGCGACGAAATCGCGGTTCTGGCCTGCCGAGCCAGACGCGCCGCGATCATCCGGGCGATTTCATCCTGGATGGCGAAAATGTCGTCGAGTTCCCGGTCGTAGTGTTCGCCCCAGATATGAGCCATCGACGACGCATCGGTCAGCTGCACGGCGATCCGCACCCTGTTGCCGATCTTCCGCACGCTGCCTTCGACGACGTATTGGACGCCAAGCTTGCTCGCCACCTCCGCCGGATCATGCGCCTTGCCGCGGAACTGGAAGGAGGAGTTCCGCGCGATGACCAGAAACTCCTTATACTTGCCAAGCTCGGCGATGATGTCCTCGGTGATGCCGTCGCTGAAATAATCCTGCTCCGGATCGCCGCTCATATTGTCGAAAGGAAGTATGGCG
This sequence comes from Mesorhizobium sp. CA10, assembly GCF_020165285.1. NCBI lineage: Bacteria > Pseudomonadati > Pseudomonadota > Alphaproteobacteria > Hyphomicrobiales > Phyllobacteriaceae > Mesorhizobium > Mesorhizobium sp. CA10. Next base: position 178,302 of record NZ_JAIUHV010000008.1, on the reverse strand, counting down.
ATGGACGGTCTGAACGACCGCGTAACATCCGCCTTAACCGCGAAGGGCCTGGGGCCTGCATATTTATAGCCGCGACCGTGCACGGTTGCGATAATCTCGGCAGACAGCAATTTTCGCAGCGCCGAAATGTGGACCTGCAGCGTATTCTCCTCCACCACCACGCCGGACCAGACCGCATCTAGAAGTTCGGTCTTGCCGATCACCTCGTCGGGTCTGTCGAGCAACATGGCGAGGATGTCGAAGGAACGCGCCGAAAGCTCCACCGGCCCTTTCGGGCCTAGCAACTGCCGTTCGGCTCGTCTCAAACGATAGTTCCCAAACTCCAAGTCCATTGGCCACCACCCTCGCGGGGAGGATAGTCCAAGATAACCCTGAAGGCGAACTTCAGGGCCGTTCGGGATTCTTCGCGTCAGGCAAATTCAGAGCCGTGCAGGTCTCTTCAGGTTCAAGCCAAGGACCTGCGTGGGAGGCAGCGCCATTGTCGCCGTTACAGGAGGACATCGTGGCTGACATCCTCACCACAGGCCCGATCATAGTCCGACGCCTTAAACTGCTGCGGCGAGGCTTTCCGAGGCTCGGCGCATCGCTCAATGCCATGTCCGGTTTGGTAGGCGACGCACTCAAGATGGCTTACGTGGATCCCTACGCCAGTCTTGGGCGCCAATCGCGGGTCGTGCCGGACGATGATCTCGAAGGCCGAGATCCCACTTGGTGAGCGCAAGCAATGGCAGACCGCGAAGTGGTCAAAGCGCCCTGAGCCACACCTTGTTGTCATGGACGGCGGCGCCGCCATAGGGCGCGGGCGCATCGGCGCCGGTCAGCACGTTGATGCCTTCGCCGCGCTCATGCGCGCTGTTCGGCCAGATGCCTTCGGCGATCACCACACCGCGCTTCACACCGTCGAAAAATTTTGCGTGCAGCACCACGTCGCCGCGCCGGTTGCCGACCTCGACGCGGCCGCCATCCTCGATGCCGAGCGCCACGGCATCTTCGGGATGGAGCAACAATTCGGGCCGGCCTTCCCTGGCCCTCGACACTGGCGTCTCGGCAAAAGTCGAGTTCAAAAAATTGCGCGCCGGCGAGGTCGCCAGCCGGAACGGATGCTCCTCGTCCGCGACCTCGATCAGTTCGACATGATCGGGGAATTCCGGCAGCCGTCCCAGCGGGCCGAACAGACCCATGCTTTTCGGCGGCCGGTTGGGCGCCGACTGCCCGGTCCAGTTGGGCCGGAAGTGGAATTTCTTGTCGGCATGGCCGAAGCCGTTGATGAAATGCGCGTCGTCGAAGCCGGGCTGCAGGTCGACCCACTTCTCAGCCTTCAGGCTGTCGAAGCTGCCGAGCCCGCGCTTGCCGAGGATGATGTCGATATGCTCGCGCTCGGTCAGGCCGAAGCCGGGCCGGTCGCCGACGCCGAGCCGCTTGGCGAGCTCCTCATTGACATAGTGGTTGGTTCTCGGCCCTTCCGGCGGCTCGATCAGCCTGGGGCCCAGCGTGATGTGCTGGTTGCCGCCACCTTTGTAGATGTCGTCATGCTCCAGAAACATCGTCGCCGGCAGCACGACGTCGGCGAGCTTGGCCGTGTCGGTCATGAACTGCTCATGCACGCAGGTGAACAGATCCTCGCGCAGAAAACCCTTTCTCACCAGCCGCTGCTCCGGGGCGACATTGGCCGGATTGGTGTTCTGGATCAGCATCGCCGTCACCGGGGGACCGCCATAGAGCGCGTCGGCCGCGCCCGTCAGCACCGGGCCGATGCGCGAATGGTCGAGATAGCGCACCTTCGGGTCGCGCATCGCGGTGCCTTCCAGCACGTCCTGGTTCAGCTGGAAGATGCCGGAGTTGGAGTGGAAGGCGCCGCCGCCCTCATACTGCCAGGCGCCAGTGACGGCGGCGATGCAGGAGACGGCATGCATATTGACGGAGCCGTTGCGCTGGCGGGCAAAGCCGTAGCCGAGCCGGAAGTAGGTCTTCTTGGTGTTGCCGACGAGATGGGCGAATGCCTCGATCTCGGCGACGGATAGCCCGGTTATGGCGGCCGCCCATTCGGGTGTGCGCGTCCGCAAATGTTCTTCCAGCCCACGCGGATCATCGGTGTATTTCTCGAGATAGGCGCGGTCGGCCAGCCCGTCGCGGAACAGCACATGCATGACCGCGCAGGCGAGCGCGCCGTCGGTGCCGGGCTTCAGCACCAGGCCGAGATCGGCCTGCTTCATCGTGGCGTTGTCGTAGATGTCGATGACGACGATCTTGGCCCCCCGCTCCTTGCGCGCCCTGGTCGCATGGGTCATCACGTTGACTTGGGTGACCACGGCATTGGTGCCCCAGATCACGACGCAGTCGGATTTGGCCATCTCGCGCGGATCGGGCCCGCGCAGCGCGCCCGCCCCCATCATCCAGCCGGTCCAGGCGAGATTGGTGCAGATCGAGCCGAAGAAGCCCGAGTATTTCTTGGCGTGGCGCAGCCGCTGGATGCCGTCGCGCTGCACCAGCCCCATCGTGCCGGCGTAGAAATAAGGCCAGACCGTCTCCGAGCCGTATTTTTCTTCGGCTGCGATGAATTTTTCCGCCACGAGGTCGAGGGCTGCTTCCCAGCTGGCTTCCTTCCAGGCGCCCTCGCCCTTGACGCCGGCGCGCACCAGCGGTTTCAGCAGCCGGTCGGGATGGTGGACGCGGTCGGCATAGCGCGCGACCTTGGCGCAGACGACACCCGCCGTGTAGCTGTTCGCCTTGGCGCCGTGGACGCGGCCGATGCGGTTGTCTTCGAGCAACTCGACTTCGAGGGCGCAGGTGGAGGGGCAATCATGCGGGCAGGCCGAATGGCCGATCCGGAGCTTGGCGTGCTGGTTCATGCGGGGTGTGTAGCGGGTTTTAGGGACGAGGTGTAGGGCCAGATGGGCTCCCCCTTCTCCCCTTGCGGGAGAAGGGGAACCGCGCTACTCCGCGATCCCTTCCTCATACTCCGCCGACATCGTCAGCCATTTGTCCTCGTTTTGCGCCAGCGTCTGCGCCAGTTGCGAGCGCTCCTTGGCGAGCTGCGTCGCGGTCGAGGGGTCCTTTTCGTAGACCGCCGGATTGGCAAGCTCGTCCTCGATCAGGTCGATGCGCTTGCGGATGCGGTCCATGAGCGCCTCGGTGGCGCGGATTTCCTTCGCTAAAGGCTCTAGTGCCGCACGGCGCTGGGCCGCCTCGCGGCGGCGATCGGCCTTGGACGCCTTGTCCGCCTCCTTCTGCTCACGGCGGTTGGCGGAAACGCCGGTGACCAGCGTCTTATAATCCTCCAGGTCGCCGTCATAGGGATTGACCGCGCCGTCCTTGACCAGCCACAGCCGGTCGGCCGTCGCCTCGAGCAGGTGCCGATCGTGCGAGATCAGGATCACGGCGCCCGGAAAATCGTTCAGCGCATGGATCAGCGATTCACGGCTGTCGATGTCGAGGTGATTGGTGGGCTCGTCGAGGATGAACAGGTTCGGCCCCTCGAAGGCCGACAACCCCATCAACAGCCGCGCCTTCTCGCCGCCGGACAGATCCTTGGCGGCGGTGTTCATCTTCTCGGTGGTAAGCCCAAACTGGGCGACACGGCCGCGCACCTTCGATTCCGGCGCCTCCGGCATCAGCCTGCGAACATGCTCGTAGGCGTTTTCCTCAGGCCTGAGATCGTCGAGCTGGTGCTGGGCAAAGATCGCCACCTTCAGCCCAGGCGCTACCGTCATCGTGCCGGCCTCCTGCTTCAGCCGGCCGGACAGAAGTTTGGCGAAGGTCGACTTGCCGTTGCCGTTGGCGCCGAGCAGCGCGATACGGTCATCGGCATCGATGCGCAAGGTCATCTTCTTCAGGATCGGCTCACCGGGCGTATAACCGACACTGACGTTGTTGAGCGCAACGATCGGCGATGCCACCGTCTTCACCGGCTCCGGAAACGAGAATGGCCGCACCGTGTCGTTCACGATCGCCGCGATCGGCTTCATCTTTTCCAGCGCCTTGATGCGCGACTGCGCCTGCCTGGCCTTGGAGGCCTTGGCGCGAAAACGCTCGACGAAGGATTCCATATGCTTGCGGGCGGCTTCCTGCTTGATGCGGCCCTTTTCCTGCTGTTCCTTTTGCTCGGTGTACTGGCGCTCGAACTGGTCGTAGCCGCCGCGCCAGAAGGTCAGCTTCTTCTGATCGAGGTGGACGATGGAATTGACGGCGCGATTGAGCAGGTCACGGTCGTGGGAGATCAGCAGAACCGTGTGCGGATATTTCGAGACGTAATTCTCCAGCCAGAGCGTGCCTTCGAGGTCGAGATAATTGGTCGGCTCGTCGAGCAGCAGAAGGTCAGGCTCGGAAAACAGCACTGCGGCCAAAGCCACGCGCATGCGCCAGCCGCCCGAGAAGGAGGAGGCCGGGCGGCGCTGCGCTGCGTCGTCGAAGCCGAGGCCGGCAAGGATGGTGGCCGCGCGGGACTCGGCCGAGTGGGCGTCGATGTCGGTCAGCCGCATGTGGATGTCGGCAATGCGGTGCGCGTCGGTCGCCGTCTTTTCCTCTTCGAGCAGCGCGGTGCGCTCAATATCGGCCTTGAGCACGATGTCGATCAGCGGCTCCTCGGTGCCGGGCGCTTCCTGCGCCACCTGGCCGATGCGGGTGCTTTTCGGCAGGCTGATCGAACCGGTCTCAGAAGGGAAATCGCCGGTGATCGCCTTGAACAGCGTGGTCTTGCCGGTGCCGTTGCGGCCGACAAGGCCGGCCTTGGTGCCGGCCGGCAAGGTCAATGAAGCATGATCGAGAAGCAGCCGCCCCGCCATGCGCAGCGTAAGGTCGTTGATGATAAGCATGGCCGGCTTTTGCACGGGAGATCGGCGCTTCGCAAGAGCCAGGGCCCGGGATGAGACCCCCGCTCGCTGTCTTTGGCCGTTCAGCAAAAAACTCGAAGGACTGGAACCAGTTGCCGGCCGAAGCGTTTGGACGCCCGTGATCCGCTATCTCGCCCTGGCTTTCATCTTCTTCCAGGTCGCCACGACAACCGCGCTGGCGACGCAGGTGGTTCTGTTCGAAGACGAGACCGCTCACATTGCTCTCGCCGCTGAACCCGCGAGCGGGCTGCAGGGCCAACCAATCTCGCCCCAAGCGGCCAAGATTGCGAACCGGCTGGAGACGCGGGAGCCGGAACACCTGTTGATTCAAATCGATTCTGGAAAAGCATCCTAGCTTCGCCTTATGATTGACGAAGAGGCTGGCGGACACGCCCCTCTATCCTGCCGGAATGTCTCCCCTCAAGGAAGGATTGTTCGTTCCTCAGCTTTCGCCCGGTCACACTTTGCTTGCCACGTCACAGGTTTGGCGTTGATCGCCGCTGTTGTCTCAACCTATGCTGGCGCGAGCGGCGGGTTCAAGCAGAGGACAGATCAGATGTCAGCCAAGACCTCGCTCCTTTCGGCCTCGCTGGCGGTCGCGATTTTCGCAGTCGTCGCCGGGCTGACCATGCTTCCCACCACTCCCGCCGCCCGTGCGGCAACCATCGACTGCGCGGCAGCGAAGACGCAGGCCGACCTTGCGACCTGCACGACCGCGAATGCCGCTTCGGCGGACGCGGGGCTCAATGCAGTCTACAAGGAGCTGGCGGGACGTCTGGCTCCCGCCGACCTGAAGCGCCTGCGCGAGGCGCAGCGCGCCTGGATCCCGTTCCGCGACAAGGAATGCGCCTTCCGCACCCAGCCCTATGCCGGTGGCTCGGTATATGCGACCCTCGTCGAGACCTGCAGACAGGACTTGACGAAGGCGCGGCTGGCGCAGTTACAGCACCAGTTGCAATGCCCCGAAGGCGACCTCTCCTGCGTGCCGCAAAGCGGCGGCAGCGCCGCGCCCGCGACGGCTGGTACGGCGTCTGCGAAACCCGCCCCTGCACAGGTAAGCCGGAACGACACGCGGCCATGCGTGCAATCCGCGGGAAAGGCGAAGTCGGACGAGTATGTCTCGCAATGCGTCCAGGTTTCGCCGGCGACCAATACGCCCTGCAACGGGCAGAACGCGTGCAACGTGATGATCGATGAGATCAAGCGCGGCTGCGCCATGATCGGCAATGACAACCCGCCCGCCTTTTGTTCCACCTACAAGAACTAAGCCGCACCCGACGTCGCTCCTGACTGCCACGGCGATCAACATTCCCGGAGAAAGATCAACCCGTCGCAAGCAGACAACCGCAAGTTTGCCTCGTGCTCAATATTGATGCAGCAAGAGACGATACCACCAAAAAGGCAGCGAAATCTTCTGACCCAAGCATGATGCTTATCAAAAATTGATTTCAGTTTTTATCGCAAACCTGCGATCTTGCCGATGCGCCGTGAGTCGTGAGTTGGCGCCAACGATAACTTGATCCAAGAAAACTTGGCTCTGGCATTCAGGAGCTCACGATGGGCGCGGCGATCAACGATCCACGCACGTTGCGATATGTCGCGGAAATCACGCGCAAGCTGGCGAAGATGCTCTCGCGCACGCGCTACAACATGCTCGTCTACCTTCTTGAGATGACGGCTGTCGAGGCGGAGAGCCTGGCCAACGAGCAGGACCCCAAGGTCCGGCCGGCGGAGCCGCCTCAGGTCCTCGGCTGAGCGCTCGCCATAAGGCGGTCCAGAGCGTTTCACCGTTTCAAGGAAACGGTAAATCGCTCTATCTCCCTGTTTTGACGCAGTTCCGGGCGGAAAGGCTACGCCGAAGTCGCCGAGCCCAACCGCTCACACTTTTCCTGGAATTGCTCAAGGACGGCGAGACATTCCAGCCTGTGCGCCTCGATTACCGGCGGAGCATCGCATTCGATGATGGCGCGCTCGAACCGGTCGAGCGCGTCCAGCGCCGCAAGCAGGTCGCCGGACGGACTGCCCAGCGAAAACAGGATGCGCCGCGCCTTGACGCCGTGAGCCGCACTCACTGAGCACTGCGCGGCGACCCCGCGGCGCAACGCGGCAAGGTCGGCCAGATGGTCGCGCAATGGCCATGGCGCGACATCATCCGCTGCGGGCAACATGCCTCAGGCCTTGGCCTTACGCTTGCCCTTGCTCCTGGCCGCGTCGCCGCCGGCCGGCTTGCGGCCGAGGCCGGAGGATTTGGCCAACGCCGAGCGGGTGGCCGAGTAGCTCGGCGCCACCATCGGATAATCGGCGGGCAGGCCCCATTTCGCACGATATTCGTCCGGCGTCAGGTTATGATCGGTCGCGAGGTGACGCTTCAACGACTTGAACTTCTTTCCGTCCTCCAGGCACACGATGTGGTCGGGGAAAACCGAGCGCTTCGGGTTGACCGCAGGCGTCTGCGCCACCGCCTCCTTGACAACGCTGCCGGTGGCGAGCCTGCGCACCGACGCGCTGACGCTGGCGATCAGATCGGGCAGGCCGGAGGCAGGGAGCGGATTGTTGCCGACATAGGCCGAGACAATGTCGGCGGTCAGTTCGATTGCAGTCTTGTCGTCGATGTTGGACAATTTTTTCACCTTCTGCTGGCCCTCAAATCGCCAGCTCTTTTTTTAAGACTTTCGTCGGTGTATCGAATTGGACCTGTCCCCCAACGGACCGTCCAGAGTCAGTAAAGCTACGAGACTCAATACCGGGTGATGTTTCTACACGGATTGGAAACGCGCAAGTTAGGAATTCTAATAGCTATAGCGCACGCTTTATAGCACCGGCCGCCCGCCTGGATAGGTAAAAGGGGCTACAGAACTTCAACCTACGGTAGGAGTTGCTGAAAAATCGAAGTTCAGGCCAAGTTCCAGCACGGCAACGGCAATCTACCAGCCGAATGCTCGACCATGCGCGATTCGGCGGCCCCATGGCAAATCGCTCATCCGGCGGCGACACCGCGCCTGAGCACGGCAGGCGGCCTCTCCGCGAGGATCTCCAGCACGCGCTTCCAGCGCGCGCAGCGGCTAAAGTCCTTCTGCTCGATGGCCTTTTCGGCCTTCATGGCCGCATAGAGCGGCGCCTCCGCGCCAAACTCCCTGACCAGCCAGTGCGCCTCCTGCCTGGCGCGGCGTTCGTCCTCGTCAACGGCCATTTTGGACATTGTGCCTGCTCTCCGTACCTTCGATGCCGACCGCAAGGCAGCTGCCAATGACGAGGACGGCGCCGGCAACAGCCGTCATCGACAAGCTTTCGCCCGAGAGCGTCAGCAGAAACGTGGAAGCTATCGGCGTCAGATAGGCGACGACCGCTATCCTGCCGCCGTGGTCGAGCTTTGCCGCGCGCGACCAGAAATAATAGCCGAGCCCCATCGGGCCGGCGCCGAGATAGAAGCCGAGCAGAAGATGCGCGCCGGTCGGGCGCACGACGCTATCATGCAGGCACCAGGCGAAGGTGAGCGCGACACCGATCAGCGCCGAAGGCAGGAGCAGCCGCTCGGGCGACACGGCGAGGCGGCCGACAGCGAACGAGTAGAAGGCCATGCAGAGCGCGGAGCCGAAAGCGGCGAGATAGCCGACAAGGCTGCCGCCTTCGAACCATGCACTGTTGGACCAAAAATGCGCGCGGCCGCCGGAGATCACCAGCGCCACGCCGACGAAACCAAGCGCCGCCGCCAGCCCGAGCAACACCGGACGCCGCGGCCTGCCAAGCAGGATGACCGCCGCGGCAGTCATCAGCGGCCAAGTATAGGCGACAAGGTTCGCCTCGATGACCGGCGCCGAGGCGAAGCCGATATATTGCAGGACCATGGTGCCGACCAGGCCGAGGAAGCCGACGAGATAGGCGAGCGCGGCATTTCCCTTCTCCCCTTGTGGGGTCCGAAGGACGGGGCGAGACCCGTGGCTCGCCCCCGGGCGGTGGCCTCGCATAGCGAGGACGGATGAGGGGTGCTCCAGGGAATGCCAGCGTCTCACTCCGCTGGAACACCCCTCATCCGTCTCGGCGCTGCGCGCCGATCCACCTTCCCCCACAAGGGGGGAAGGAAAGAGCCGGATCAGCGCGAAAACAATCGTCGCGCCGCAAAATTGCAGGAACTGCACTTGCGACACCGGATAGACGGCAAGCAACGTCTTGCCGACTAGGGCGTTGGTCGCCCACAGCGCCACGGCGCCGAGGGCGAAGGCAAGCGCCGCGCCGCGGGCGCCGGAACGGCTTTGGCTTTCCGGCATGACCGGCCCGAGGCTCAGCGACACTGAAGGCGGCTGACACTCGACCGGATCGTCGGTCATTACCAAGACTCCCTCGCCCCGCCGGAAACCGCTTCCGCCGTCGGCCGCGGCACAGGATGTTCCTCGGCATAGCGGCGGTAGGCGGGCAGCTGGTTGGTCCAGACATCCTCGGCCAGCTCGTTCACCCAGGCACGGTCATGGTCGTTGTCGGCGGCGAGGTAGAACATGCGGTTGTCGTCGACATAGGGTTTGGCCGTCGAGCGCTGGTTGAGCACCAGGGTGACGCGCTCGCCGAGCTGGATCGGCGCGGTGCGGTGGAGCACACCGAGGAACTGGCCGAGCGTGGCGTAATTCATCTTGTGGTCGATGCGCATGATCTTGTTGCGCGGCAGCTCGCGGCCGGATTCCAGGATCGAGCGGCCGGTCTCGGAATCGTCGCAGTAGATTTCCAGATGACCGCCGATGAGAGGATCGCTGATCGACAGCGGAATGAGCTCCGTCACCGGAACGCCGTCGCAATGCCATTCGACCGCGCCATCCCTTGGATTCATGAAGGTGACGGTCGAGCCGACGATCGACAGCGGATAGGGCTCGAGCTTGGTTCCCATCATGTCGGACAATCTTTCCAGGCGCAGCTTGTCGTGCAAGAGCTCCTTGATCTCGGGAATATAGCGGTCGGCACCAGTGATGAAGGTGAGGTCGAGGTGCTTGTGGACGGCATGGCTGCCCTTCAATTTGAGCGCCGCTTCTTCGATGGCGGCAAGCAGAGCCGGGTCGTAACCGTGACGATACTGGGCGACGCCGAAACCCGACACTTTCCAGGAGGTCTCATGACCAATGATGGCCTCGCGGCTCATTGCACAGCGCAGTTCGGGAATTGTATGGGCGTTCATTCTATTTTCTCCAAAATGGGGGCAACACTTGGTTAACAGTCATTTAAACGCCTACCCCTGTAAATTTAGGAATGCTGGTGGTAGCGTAAGCCCAGCTTAAGGTCGAAAACCCCGTGCGACTGCTCAGTCAGGTCAACCTCAACTCACTGAAAATCGTGGAGAGCGCCGCGAGGCACAGGAATTTCACGCGCGCCGGCGAAGAGCAATTCATCACCGCTTCCGCCGTCAGCCAGCGCGTCAAGAGCCTGGAGGATCAGCTGCGTTTCAAGATCTTCGAGCGTGGCGGCAACGCGGTGTCGCTGACGCCGGAGGGCGAGACCTATGTGGCGCGCGTGCGCGAGGCGCTGGAGCGGATAGTGGCGGCCAGCATGGAGGCAACCGGCCAGTCGCAGGCGCATGTGTTGCGGATCTGCGTGCTGCCGACCTTTGCGGCGCGCTGGCTGTTTCCGCGCCTTTCGGCCTTCCAGCATCAATATTCTGATATTGAGATGCGGGTGTCGACCTCTTACGCCACGCATGAATTCTCGACTTCGGAATACGACCTCGAAATCCGTTATGGCGACGGCAATTTCCCCGGTCTCACGTCGGAGCTGCTGTTCAAGGAAGACCTGACGCCGGTGTGCAGCCGCAAACTCTTCCATGAGGTGCTGGGCGACAAACCGCTGTCGAAGGTCGTGCCGGAGGATCTGCGCTACTTCACGCTGCTACACTCTGACACGTGCACGCAGAACTGGCAGTCGTGGCTGGGCTTTGCCGGCGCAAGCTTCGTGCTTGGCGAAACGAGGAGCGTCTATTTCGATAGCTGCATGATGTCCTACGAAGCGGCCAATGCCGGCATGGGCTTTGCCGTCGCCAACCGCGCCTATATGGCAAGCGACATCCGCGCCGAGCGGCTGGTGGCCCCCTTCGCGGTCCACCATCCCAACACGGCGGGTTGGTATTTCGTCAGCCCCATCAAGGCGGTCGGCGCCCGCAAGGTCGAGCTGTTCAAGCGGTGGATCATGGCTGAAGCGGCGCTGACGCAGCGCCAGTTGGACATCGAGATCGCCAACGTGCCGGTACGGCGCGTGGCGATGGCGTGAAGGCCAGTCTTCCACGGATGCTCACTTGAGCGAATCCCGCACCATCGGAGGCCTCGCAATGACGGGCCCTGCAGAATTTTCGTGATTTTCCGGTGGCTCCATAGCCGGCTACCGTGATCGCACCATGACGCGAAGCGGAGACTCAGCTATCTTGTGTTGTGCGGCGGGCCTGATTTTCCCGCTTGGCCGGCGCTACCCAGCTTCCTCCCAAGCAGCGCCGGCCTTCTTCGTTTCGGCCCGACGATAATCTCGGCAAGCCGGGCGTTGGCGCTATTGCTTCGGCGGCGTGCCCGGCTGGTCTCCGCCGGTGGTCGACTTCGGCACAGGGTTCTTGTCGACCTGAGGGTTCTGGTTGACTTCATCGCCCGGCGCCTTGGTGGGCGGCACGCTGTTGTCGCAGGCGGCGAGCACGAGCCCTGCCGCAAGAGCCAGCAGCACAGGAAGCTTCTTCATGACGACCTCCTCTCGTTCGCTCCTTGAGGGGCAAACGGGGCGGTGGCGGTTTGGTTGCGTTGACCGGCGGGAACCAACCGATCCGAGTCCGGTTGGAATCCCGAGCCAATCGAACGCAACGAGGAAACTGATTATGGTCCGCCTTCTGCTTGCCGGGCTTTTTGCCTACACCGCCTATCGCGTTGCCGTGAGGATCATCCACGAGGTGCCTGGAGACGTCGCGCCACTGGATATGCCGGGCGACGAGAGGCGCAATTTGCGGCGCCAGTCGGCGGCGATGGGGGTCGAGCCGAAGCGGTAGCGGCTCTTTCGATTGGGAATAGCCCCTTCCGGTGAAGCGTGGATGCCGGCGCAGCCCCTCTCCGGCCGCTTCGCGGCCACCTCTCCCCCTCGCGCGGGCCGAGGAAATTATTGCGAACAAAGCGGAAACGATGCTTGATGGGCGATGAACATCGCCGCTCGTGATTCGTCCTTCGAGGCGCCCGCCTATCTTGGCCGGCTGAACGACGAGCAGCGGCTGGCGGTGATGCATGGCGACGGCAAGGTGGCGGCGCCGCTGCTGGTGATCGCCGGCGCCGGCTCCGGCAAGACCAACACGCTGGCGCATCGCGTCGCCCATCTGATCGTCAAGGGCGCCGATCCGCGCCGCATTCTGTTGATGACCTTCTCGCGCCGCGCGGCGGCCGAGATGGCCAAGCGGGTCGAGCGCATCGCCGGCGAGGTGCTGGGGCGCGACGCGGCAATCATCGCCGACGCACTCGCCTGGGCCGGCACTTTCCACGGCATCGGCGCGCGACTGCTGCGCGACTATGCCGAGCAGATCGGCCTCGACCCGGCCTTCACCATCCATGACCGCGAGGATTCGGCCGACCTGATGAACCTTGCCCGGCACGAGCTGGGATTCTCGAAGACCGAAAGCCGCTTCCCCACCAAAGGCACCTGCCTGCAGATCTATTCGCGGGCGGTGAATGCGCAGGCGCCGCTGGGAGAAGTGCTTGGCTCAGCCTTCCCCTGGTGCTCAGGATGGGCCGAACAGCTGAAAGAGCTGTTCGCGGCCTATGTCGAGGCCAAGCAGGCGCAGAACGTGCTCGATTACGACGACCTCCTGCTCTATTGGGCGCAGATGGCGACCGAGCCGGAGATCGCGGCGCATCTTGGTTCCCGCTTCGACCATGTGCTGGTTGACGAATACCAGGACACAAACCGGCTGCAGGCCTCGATCCTTCTGGCGCTGAAGCCGGACGGCGCCGGGCTGACCGTGGTGGGCGACGACGCGCAGTCGATCTATTCCTTCCGCGCTGCCGAAGTGCGCAACATCCTCGATTTCCCAAAGCAGTTCGTGCAAGCAGCCGCGGTCATCATGCTGGAGCGTAACTACCGCTCGACCGAGACGATCCTGGCCGCCGCCAACAAGGTGATCGGCGAGGCCAGCGAGCGCTTCACCAAGAATCTGTGGACCGAGCGCCGGTCCTCGCACAAGCCGCAACTGGTCAGCGTGCGCGACGAGGCCGAGCAGGCCAACTATGTATGCCAGGCGATCCTGGCCGAGCGCGAGGCGGGCACGGCGCTGAAGGCACAGGCGGTGCTGTTCCGCACCTCGAGCCATAGCGGGCCGCTGGAGGTGGAGCTGACGCGCCGCAACATTCCCTTCGTCAAGTTCGGCGGGCTGAAATTCCTCGATGCCGCGCATGTCAAGGACATGCTGGCGATGCTGCGCTTTGCCGAGAACCCGCGCGACCGCGTCGCCGGTTTTCGCGTGCTGCAGCTTATGCCGGGCATCGGCCCGTCCGCCGCCTCGCAGATCGTCGACGCCATGGCGACGTCGCTGGACGAGACGCTGGGCCTCGCCCGGTTCCGGCCGCCGCAGCGCGCGGCGCAGGACTGGCCGGTCTTCCTCGACATCTATGGCGGCTTACGCGCCGGCGCCAAATGGCCGGCCGACCTCGAGCGGATCAGGCTGTGGTACGAGCCGCATCTGGAGCGCATCCATGAGGATGCGATCACGCGCCGGGCCGATCTCCTCCAGCTTGAGCAGATCGCATCGACATATCCGTCGCGCGAGCGCTTCCTGACCGAGCTCACCATCGACCCGCCCGACGCCACAAGCGACCAGGCCGGGCCGCCGCATCGCGACGAGGATTATCTCATCCTGTCGACCATCCATTCGGCCAAGGGCCAGGAATGGAAGAACGTCTTCGTGCTCAACACCGTCGACGGCTGCATCCCGGCCGATCTCGGCGTCGGCACCAAGGAGGACATCGAGGAGGAGCGGCGCCTGCTCTATGTGGCGATGACCCGGGCCAAGGACAGCCTGCATCTCGTCGTGCCGCAGCGCTTTTATCCGCACAACCAGGCGGCGCGCGGCGACCGCCACGTCTATGCCTCGCGCACGCGCTTCATCCCGGCCTCGATGCTTTCGGCCTTCGAGCAGTCGTCCTGGGCGAGCGCCGCGCTCAAGAACGACCCGCGCCAGCGGCCGGGCGTCAAGGTCGATCTCGGCGCCCGCATGCGCGGCATGTGGAAATAGGCTGCCTGGCCGTTCCAGCCGACTGCAAGACAAAGAGCCCGATTTGTCTCTGCGTCAGCGGGGGGCACGCCATCCTTGAGAAAACAGCGGCATGCGTGGAACCTCCCGCCGCAAGCCGCGTTGTGTGGCGTCCTTCCCCAGCCAGGGAGGCTCGCCGCCTCCGCAGCCAACTGACGAGGTCCGAATGCACGACAGGACGTTCTTCACACCGGTCGCCCTCAGCGTCGGCGCCGGCCACAAGCGCATGATCGCCTCGCTGTTCGAGATGCATGATTTCCTGACCGAGTTCCCGCCGTCGCGCCGCCGCCTCAGCTATGGCGCCGCGGTGAAGGCCTGCGAGGCCGCGCGGAATGGAGAAATCCCGGTCGAGGCCGCGCGCGATGCGCTGATCACCTTCGCGGTGACGGCAGGCGTCTTGTGGCCTTCAGAGCAGCCGGTCGTCTCGGTCAAGCCGGTGGCGCGCGGCTATGGCGGCTTCGCTGCCTGAATTTTACAACAGAAGACCGCCCTCCCGGAAAGCCCGCCCTCAGTGGCGGGTTTTTCCGTGACGTCATTCCGGCTTGGCGGCCGCCGGTAACGTTTCTGCGATCGGCGCGACCGGTTCGGCCGTGGTCACGAAGGGATAGACGAGTTGCTGGTGATAGAGCTGCGGCACCGGCTCGTCGATGCCGTATTTTTCCGGCATATGTTGCGGCATGAACAAGGTGCCGCCGATCAGATCGAGGACGGGCAACTGTCCGGCGAAGTTCTTGTCATAGGCCTGGCGTTCGTTGGCATGATGCCAGTGATGAAACTGCGGCGAGGCAATCAGCCATCTCAGCGGCCCGAACTTGATGCGGGTGTTGGAGTGGATGAACACCGACTGCCAGTGATAGATCAGCACATAGATGAGAACCGCTTCCCCGGAAAAACCCAGGGCGAAGAGCGGCAGGAACGAAGCCGACTTGGTCAGGATCTGATCCACCGGGTGCACGCGGTGGCCGGCCAGCCAGTCCATCTCCTCGATCGAGTGATGAATGGCGTGAAAACGCCACAGGAACGGCACCGCGTGAAAGGCGCGATGGGCAAAGTAGAAGCCTATATCGGCGATGAGCAGGGCCTCGATCGTCTGCAGCCATAAAGGCTGCGACCGGACGGCGGCCGAAAGCGCCTCGGGAACGACGCGCGGGACCACCAGCATCGCAGCGCCGATCACCAGCAACAGGCCGAACTTGATCACGATGCCGTTGAAGAGCAGATAGAAGACGTCGTTCAGCCAATGCCGGCGCGCGGCCGATTGCTCGGCATGCAGCGGCAGGAGCTGCTCGAGCGGAATGAAGATGAGGGCGATGACCAGCACCGCCTTGTAGTCGATGAGATCGAACACGGTCGCTCGCGGATCGGCTGAGGCCAGTCTCCGACACTAGCCGCCAAAGAATGAACGGACCGTTGCTGGCATACGCGGCGCTGCGAAATCGCGTGAAAACTTTTCGACGGCTGCGTGAAACACCACACGGACGGTTGCCGTTCACAATGTCAGTTGCGGACGCGCTTTAAGTCTTTGTTTTGATGCATGTCGTTGTCCCGGAACCGTTGCACACTTCCGGGCGACATGCATCGGGAGGGCGGATGTTTCTCGATCGCGAGCGTTTCAAGCCGGCGGCCGAAATGCGGCTTGGCCGGGACAAGTCGTCGATCCGAGTGACGATAACCGATCCGAAGGCCTGCGAACTCGGCGAAGCCGTTCTATGCCTGGGTCACCGCCGACGCAAGGCGGTCAGGATCGGCACCTGCAGCGCCTCGGCGGGCAAGCGCCTGCTTTCGTATCCCGGCTACATCAATCGCAGCCTCACGGGCCGCGGCGGCGCGACGCCTAAATGGGAAGCGCTGAAGTGGCTGAACCTGCTTGCCGAACACGGCATGCTGATGGCGGTGGTGCATCAGCCGGGCCCGACCCCGACCGCGGCAGACCTGATCAGGCCCTATCTCGATGTCGAGCGCCAGTTGATCCGCCAGCACGGGCCGCTGCTCAACCGCAGGCACCGTTGACCTCGGATTCAGTGGACCGTGCCGGCGGCATCGCCCGCCGGCCCGCCGCGCGGAATCTCGAAGCTCACCTGGTCGCGGCCATTGGACTTGGCCTTGTAGAGATGGCGGTCGGCGACCTGGAACATGTCATGGTAGGTGGTCGGGCCGCTGAAGGCGGTGCCGCCGATGCTCACGGAAAGCGGCCAAGGCCGCCCGCCGGGCGCAAACTCGGCCTCGCGGATGCGGCGCCTGATGGATTCGGCGACCAGAAACGAGCGTGCGGCGTCGGCGCCGGGCAGGAAGACCGCGAATTCCTCGCCGCCGATGCGTCCGACAATGTCGGCGCCGTGCAGTTGCCCCTTGATCGTCGCGGCGATCAACCTCAGCGCCTGGTCGCCGCAATCGTGACCGAGGCGGTCGTTGATCGATTTGAAGTGATCAGCATCGACGATCAGCAGCGCGCCGGTGTCGGCGACCGTTTGGTCGCGCGCCCGCTCGAGATAGGCTTCGACCAGCATCGAGAAGGCACCGCGATTGAAGACCGCCGTCAGGCTGTCGGTCGCAGCAATGACGCCGAGTTCCTTCTGCGTGATGGCCAGCTGGCGCATCTTCCACATCAGGAAGAACAGGAAGGAGCCGCCAAGGACAAGCGGCAGGAAAAGGTCCGTGAGTTGCGCCCAAAGCAGCGCCTGCGGCGACAGCGAGGGGAAATTGAAGGAATCGACGAAGAAAGCGGCGGCAATGAAAAAGGCGGTACCGGCGGCGGTGACCACCACGACCCTGCCCCAACTTGTCGGGGACAAATCGATGCGCATGCCCTTTGCTCCCACTGCAACACGCTTATTGTGGAGCGCGAGCGCAAAAGAAGTCCTAACATATTAGCTTCAATGCAAGTGTGGTTAACACGCCGTCGGCACCGCCTGCGGTGGGGGCAAGCAGAAAGCCACCACGGAAGGCTCTCCGACTGGCCGGAGGCCTCGTCAGGCACCGCCGGCCGCAGCCGGCAACGCGGCAGGAGTGCCGCAGAGCCTCACGGCCGGTCCGATGCTCCCGGTTGGCCGTTGGCTGCATGGTATTGCCCCGCTGCAACCGGTCGATTGTCCAGCGGGAGAACAATATCGGCTTCAATGCAAGCTCGGTGCGCGCAGCAATAACGCGAACGGCAGGCCCGCCTCCACGGCGGCGGGCTCTGCTTTTCCTTTTAGTGGGCTGTCGAGCTGCCCGAACCACCCACGGTGCCACCGATTCCACCGGTCGAGGTATTGCCGGAACCTATGGTGGAGCCGGCGGCCGAGCCGCCGATGCCGGCGTTGAAGCCGCCGGAGCCGCCCACCGTGCCGGTGCCGCCGACGCCGCCCGTCGCACCAAACGAGGTACCAGTGTTGGGGATGATTGTGCCTGTGGCACCACCAATCGAGCCGCTGGTGCCGGCGTTCAAGCCGCCGGCGCCGCCACCCACGGAGCCGGTACCGACGACGCCACCGGTCGCACCGAACGAGGTGCCGGTGGTTGTATCCATGGCACCGCCAATCGAGCCGCTGGTGCCGGCGTTCAAACCACCGCCGCCTACTGTGCCGACGCCGCCGATGCTGCCCGTCTCACCGAACGGGGTGCCGGTGGTCGTGCCCATGGCATCGCCAATCGAGCCGCTGGTGCCGGCGTTCAAACCACCGCCGCCTACTGTGCCGACGCCAACGATGCTGCCCGTCGCACCGAATGGGGTGCCGGTGGTCGTGCCCATGGCACCGCCAATCGAGCCGCTGGTGCCGGCGTTCAAACCGCTGGCGCCGCCCACCGTGTCGGTGACGCCGATGCCGCCGGTCGCACCGAACGAGATGCCTGTCCCGGTAGTCGTGCCCGCGACGCCGCCGATCGAGCCAGTAGTGCCGGCGTTGAAGCCGCCGGTGCCGCCCACGCCGACGCCGCCGATGCTGCTGCCAAAGCCAGTGCCGAGACCGGTTGAGCCACCCATCGAGGAGCCCGTGCCGGTGCCCGCGCCGCCCGGGTTACCCGCCGCGACGCCAGTGTTGCCAATACCAAAGCCGATGTCGAGACCAGCGGCATTCGCCGGCACGGCGAGAATGGCGATGCCGCCGATCAATGTGCCGGCGATTTTTTCTACGATACCATTCATGGCATTCTCCTTCGTTGCCACTTTTTTCGCACTGCATCGCCGGACTGCCGGGTCCGTGCGCATGCCTGTGCGAGAGGGAATGAAGGGAATACGAACGGGCTCGGTCAGGGTTCCATTTTTTCAAGGAAAAATTCGCTGATTCCGCGTCTTCCTTGATGGTCGAGTTTGATCGACAATCGGCTCGCGGAAAAGCCTGGACCATGCAGCGCTCAGGCGTAGGCGCGACCTTCCTCGGAGCGCTGGAACAGTGCCAGGTCGAGCGACACCGAAGGCCGGCCGAGCACCGTGAGCACCATATGCGCCTGGCCGCGATGGTGGGTCTGGTGGTTGAAGAAATGGCCGAGCGCCGGCGAAAGGCGCTGCGAGACGGTGCGCATGTCGACGGTCATGTAGGAGAAACGGCCGGCGAGCGCCTTGTCGCCCATCCCGCCCACCCAGTCGACGATCCTCCTGTCCTCGGCCTCGCGCGCCAGCCTCAGGGCCGGCAAGGCGTGGTAGAGCATGGCGGCGGTGTTCGAAGGCGCGTCGCCCTCGCCGGTGAAGCGCTTCATCCATACGCGGTCGACGGCGAGCAGATGGTTGAGCGTGCCGAGCATCGAGCCGAAGACGGCGCCGACGTCGCGACCGAGCTCGTCTTCGGCAAGATCGGCGGCGGCATCATAGAGACGGCCATTGGCCCATTGATTGTAGGCCGCAAACATCATGAAATGCTGCTTCATTCTTCCCACCCGGCTTGACCCGAATCCGGGCCCTTCGTAACCCGCAGCAACGGACCCGCCAATGACCATTCTGCTCTATGACCTCGTCGGCCATGACGTCGCCCGCCCGTTCAGCCCGCATTGCTGGAAGACCAAGATGGCACTGGCGCATAAGGGACTTGCCGCCACCAACGTGCCGACGCGCTTCCTGGAGGTGCCGAAAGTCGAAGCCGGCGTGTCGAGGACGGTGCCGGTGATCCGCGACGGCGAGCGGGTTGTCGCCGATTCCTTCGCCATCGCGCTCTATCTCGACGAAGCCTATCCGGAACGGCCGACGCTTTTTTCCGGCGAAGGCGGCAAGGCGATGGCACGCTTCATCGAGCGCTGGTCGCAGCTCACCATACACCCCTACATCGCGACGGTGGCGCTGACCGATCTGCATGCGATGCAGGACGAACCGAACGCTGCCTATTTCCGCGAGAATCGCGAGCAGCGCTATGGCAAGCGCCTGGAAGACGTCGTGGCCAACCGCGATGCCGGGCTCCCGGCCTTCCGCGCCGCGCTGGAGCCGCTGCGCTCGACCCTCGCCTATCAGCCTTTCATCGGCGGCGAGGCGCCGCTGTTTGCCGATTACATCGTGTTCGGGGCGCTGCAATGGGGCCGCATCGCCTCGCCTTTCCGGTTGCTCGACGACGGCGACAGCATCGCCCGCTGGTTCGAGCGCTGTCTCGACCTGCATGGCGGGATCGGCCGGCAGGTCGCGGCGGCGTGAAGACCGCGAGTGTTGGGGGCTGGCAGGTTGCGCTATGAGATGCGGGCCGAGATTTGGGTCTACCCCGGCAAGGGCGGCTGGCATTTCGTGACACTACCGGTGGAGTTCGCGGCACGGATCAAGGCGGCGATGACGGGGCTGGCGCGCCCTTGGGGCTCGCTCGGCATCACGGCGGCGATCGGCAAGACCAGGTGGCAAACATCGCTCTTTCCCGACAAGGCGTCCGGCAGCCTTCTGTTGCCGGTCAAGGCCTCGGTGCGCCAGCGCGAAGGTCTCAAGGCAGGGGATTCGCCGAAGCTGACCATTGAGGTCGAGCTTTAGATCAGAGCCGACTGAAGCCGACCGGTCAAAATCCCTGTGCAGTGCCATTCGCGTCTATTTTGACGCGTCCTTGTCGCGCGCGTCCCCGTTCGGCGCATTGCCGTCGGCCAGCCTCACGCAGATCGGATCGCCCTGTTCCATGCGCACGCACTGCCATTCCGGGCCGAAGCCGAAATTCTGCTCTGCGCGCTGCGGGAAGAACAGCAGGGCGAAGACAGCCAAGGCAAGAACCACGGCCACTAAGACAATGCCCGCCATGTCGCCGCGACTGAGATAGGGCCAGTTCATCGCCTCGGCTCCAAGCTGCGTCCAGCGCGTTCGCAGCCGTCCAATTATCCCGCAAAGCGCTCGCCTTGACCAGAAGCCGCCTCCCCTTGGCAAGCCGCCGGGCGGCTTGTATAGAGCCCGCCACTCCAATTTCCATTCCCACAACAAGGACGACCCTATGGCGATCGAACGCACCTTCTCCATGATCAAGCCGGACGCGACCAGGCGCAACCTGACGGGCGCCATCACCAAAATGCTGGAAGACGCCGGCCTGCGCGTCATCGCATCGCGCCGCGTGTGGATGAGCCGCCGCGAGGCGGAAGGGTTCTACGCCGTCCACAAGGATCGCCCGTTCTTCGGCGAGCTGGTGGAATTCATGTCGTCGGCGCCGACCATCGTGCAGGTGCTGGAGGGCGAGAACGCCATCGCCAAGAACCGCGAAGTGATGGGCGCCACCAATCCGGCGAACGCCGCCGAGGGCACCATCCGCAAGGTCCATGCACTGTCGATCGGCGAGAATTCGGTGCATGGCTCGGACGCGCCCGAAACCGCCGCGCAGGAGATCAAGTACTGGTTTTCGGACACTGAGATCGTCGGCTGAGGCGCAAGCTCGAGTTTCACGGAACGGCCCGCTCCAGCGGGCCGTTTTTGTTTGAAACGGGTGGTCACATTCGCCGCCTGCCCTAGGTTCAGCGAAATTGGCAAAGTAGCGCTGGGCGTCGGCGGCTGTGAGCCGCGCTTCCGCCGAACCGAGGGAGGAGGCATGATCAAGCCTCATGTTTCTGAAAGTGGCCTTGCCTATCCGGACGACCTCGCCCTGTTGAAGCGTATCTATGACGAGGTCTGCGAGGAGCGCGGCATCGTCTTAGGCAGTCCCGAGGCGTCGGACCTGGC
This sequence comes from Mesorhizobium sp. CA10, assembly GCF_020165285.1. Classification (NCBI taxonomy): domain Bacteria; kingdom Pseudomonadati; phylum Pseudomonadota; class Alphaproteobacteria; order Hyphomicrobiales; family Phyllobacteriaceae; genus Mesorhizobium; species Mesorhizobium sp. CA10. Next base: position 157,160 of record NZ_JAIUHV010000008.1, on the reverse strand, counting down.
GATAGAGGCGATGAGACTGTTTTCCGCCGGTGTCTTCGATGAAGTGGCCATCGGCCGCCGTCTCCGAGGCGGTGACGTGGAGACCGGGGAGTTCAGTCCCCGTCGCCGTAGCGGATGACTTCCACCTTCTCCCGGGTGATCAGGCAGCTCTTCGTCCTGGTCAATGCCTTGATCTCAGGGATCAGCGCATCGATCTTCTCCGGCGCGTCGACGATCTCGACGACAATGGGCAGATCCTGCGACAGGCGCAGGATCTTGGCGGTGTGGAGCACGCTGGAGCGGCCGAAGCCGAGCGGGCCCCTCAGCACCGTGGCGCCGGCCATGCCGGTCTCGCGCGCCTTGATGACGATTGCTTCATGCAGCGGCTTGCCGTCGGCCGCCCTGTCGTCCTCGCCGAAGAAGATCCTGAGCAGCGCGCATTGCGCGGGAAGTTCCATGTTCTCTTCTCCCTGTTCACCTGTGTGGCCCATCACCTATTGGCCGACTGCCTGTCGACCGGCAGGCGATTGAGCCTGGACGCCATGAGATAGCCCAACCACGCGGCGGCGAGCGACAGGCCGACCACACTGATGAGATAGGTCGCGGCCAGCGGCAAGTCGCCCTCGAACAGCAGAGTGAAGGTGTCGAGGCTCATCGCTGAAAAGGTGGTGAGGCCGCCGCAGAAGCCCGCCATGACGAAATTGCGACTGGCGGGACCGACCATCATGCGGCCGTCCGGCCCGGTCAGCGTGGCGAAGACCATGATGACCCAGGAGCCGACGACATTGACGAAAGCGGTCGACCACAGCGCATTCAGGCCGAGCAGCGAGACGATGACATAGCCCGACAGGAAGCGAGCCAGCGAACCGGTCGCCGCCCCGCAGCCGACCGCCAGATAAAGCCGCATTGCCATCTGTCTGTCCACCATCGCTCAGCCCGCAGCCCCGATGGATGAACCAAACACCCACACCACCGCCCAGAAGCCAAGGGCGACGAACAGCACGCACAGAGCCGACGACGCGACGACATTGAAGGCGGCCAGCCGCCCCTCGCCTTCGAGCGCCAGGCTGAGCGTCTGCAGGCAGAAGGACGACACCGTGGTGTAGCCGCCGAACAGGCCGACGACGATCAGGTCGCGCACGAGATCGCTGGCGAAGACGCCGCCGACCGAGCGTGCCGCGCCGGCGAAGGCGCCGATGGCCAGGGCGCCGGAAACATTGACCAACAACGTGCCCCAGGGAAAGGTCTCGCCGATGGAACGGCCGACCACGCCGGAGAGGAAAAAGCGGGAAATGCCGCCGAAGAAACCGCCGATCAGGACCAGGGCGCAAGCCGCAAGGGTCATCGCTTCAATGCCTTTCCAAACGCGATCCCAAACCGGAATCACCTCACAAGAACAGGCACGAAGCGGAGCGGAAAAACAAATCCTGCCGCGCGAGAGCACGCCTGGCAGGAGTCATCAGCCCATAAGGGCGGTTTCAGGGGAACCCCATCCCCATTTTCGAGGGAAGCTAGGCGGTTGCAACAGCGTGGTCAATTGCGGCGTGCTTAAATGATGGACAGAGCCGTTGAGACGGTCAGGCCAGCCGGAGCATGATGCCGAAAAGCGGAGCGGTTTTCGGACGACATCATGCTCCTGTTGTTTTCGACGCAATTCCGGACGGAAAACCGCGCCCCGTTTTTCCCGGAATTGCGCATAAAACCCGCCGGCCCCCGGCGGGCGGACGTCATTTGGCCTGACGGTCTTTCACATTCGCATGGGCGTTCGCTGCCTCGGTATCGGTAGACGGCGTCTTCGTCTCCTCACCGGTGAACGGACTGCCCTGTCCAGGCGCAAGGTCGCCGCTGTGGCCGGCCTTGTTGGTCTGGAACGGCTGGCTGTCAGGGCTGAGGCCATGCTGCTCGGCATTGAACAGATGGTCGTCCGCCCGGGCAACGCCGGCAAAGGCAATCAGCGATGCACTCGCGGCTGCGAGGATGAGCGTGCGCTTTTTCATGTCTGGTCTCCTTTGAGTGGCCAGATCGAGCCCGCGCATTCGGTCTGGCGGCTTAAGTGAAGGGACATTGTCCCTTTGCCTGCCCGCCATCTGCATAGGTGAACGCCCGGCGTTGCCGGTTTATTCCGGAGAAAACGGTGTCCAGGCACAAAAGTTGCGCGGTCGGGCTCGGCGCGCGACGTCAACGCGCCATTTTCAGCAGAACCGTCTGAGGCTTGCCCGTCAGCGGATCGACCTGATGACTTGTAGCGGTAACGAACATCAGCCGTTCGCCAACGGTAATACGCGCCTGCAGCGCATAGGTCCGGCCGTTCTGGATCGCCTTGCGATCGAAACCGATGTCGAACCTGATCGGCACTTGGCCGGTGGGCGCTATCCTGCGCCTGGCGACCACGGTTGCCGGCGCGTCGGCCAGCGAAACATCGGCGAGCTCGACCACGAGCACGGCGTCGGGCGGCAGCGCGATGCGCTCGCGGTAGGTCACCTCGCCCGCGATCGTCATTTCGCCGGCGTTGGTCGCTTCCGGCACGGCGAGCGCGCCGACGACCAATGGCATCAGCCCGAAAATGAAGAATTCCGCGATGCGGTCCAGCATGAGATTGCTCCCGCCAAGCAAATCAAACCACCCGGCAGGCTTGGGAAGGATTGCGGTCGTTCGATGGCCGAACGGGAGTTTTTTCTGATGCATGTCGTTGCCCCAGAACCGCTGCACAGTTCTGGGCGACATGCATTATTCGCCCTGCTTCTTCCAGCGCTCCGCAGCTTGATCGTCGGCTTCCTTGGCCTCGACCCAACCGCCCTCGGAGCCGTCGGCGCGGTGTTCCTTCTTCCAGAAGGGCGCACGCGACTTCAGGTAGTCCATCAGGAAATTCGCCGCCTCGAAGGCCGCCTGCCGGTGCGGTGAGGCCGCGACCACCAGCACGATATTCTCGCCCGGCGCTATCTTGCCGTGGCGGTGGATGACGGTGAGCCCCTGCACCGGCCAGCGCCCGGCGGCCTCGGCGGCGATGCGTCCGATCTCGGCCTCCGCCATGCCGGGATAGTGCTCGAGCTCGAGCGCCGAGAGCGCGCCCTGCTCGTCACGGCAAAGGCCGGAAAAAGTAACCACGGCGCCGATATCGGTCCGGCCTTTGGTCAGGCCGGCGATCTCGGCGGCGACGTCGAAGTCCTCGCGCTGGATGCGGATGGCGGGCACGACCGCGCCGGCCATGTCAGCCCCCGGTCATTGGCGGAAACAGGGCGATCTCGCGCGCGCCTTCGATCTTCTCGCGATGGCCGACATGCTCCTGGTTGATGGCGACGCGGATGACGTCAGGGTATTGCAGCGCGTTCTCATACTCCTCGCCGCGCGACTTCAGCCAGCGCAGCAGATCGGCGACCGTCTCGATGCCGGCAGGCAAGTCGACGTCCTCTTCCGGCTTGCCGATCCGCTCGCGCACCCAGGCGAAATAGATGAGTTTCGTCGACATCCGCGCTTCCTACTCGTCCATGATGTGCTTGAGGCCGGCGCGGAAATAGTCGTAGCCGGTGTAGAGCGTGACAAGTGCCGCGACCCACAGCAGCACGAGGCCGATCTGCGTGGTCAGCGGAAAGATCTTGTCGCCGGCCGGGCCGACCAGCAGGAAGGCGATGGCGACCATCTGTATGGTGGTCTTCCATTTGGCGAGCTGGGTCACCGGCACTGACACTTTCAAGGCGGCCAGATATTCGCGCAGCCCCGAAACAAGGATCTCGCGGCACAGGATGATGATTGCCGCCCACAGCGACCAGCCGGCGATGCCGCCATGGCGGTCGGTGTCGGCGGCAAGCAGGAGCAGGCAGGTTGCGACCAGCAATTTGTCGGCGATCGGGTCGAGCATCTTGCCGATGTTAGAGGTCTGCTGCCAGGCGCGCGCGAAATAGCCGTCAAAGTAATCGGTGATCGAGGCAAGCAGGAAAATGACCAGCGCCGACCAGCGGGCGAAGTCGGACGACTTCAGGTGGCCTTCAAGAAAAAAGCACAGCACGACCAGCGGCACCGCGATGATGCGGGCATAGGTAAGGATGTTCGGCAGGTTGAACGCGCGCTGTGCCATGTCGTCTCGGGAAATCTCCACCGCCAGACGTACTCAAATCAGAAGCCAATGTAGGGGGTCAACAGCCGAGATTCGATTGACCAGGGAAAAATGGCGTGAAGGTCGGCGTGAAGCACCTCTCTCTGGTCTGGGCATTCCACGTCAGAGGCAGAGATTGGCAACTTCGATGTATACTCTTCTTGCAACGTTGGGATTGGCGAAGCCTAAGCAACTTCGTCATCCACGGGCGGAGCGGGAGCGAAGCGGACGCGCAGACCCGAGGATCCAATCCGTGACCTCGCGCGAGGACTGCAACGGAGCAGAACGGAGGTTTTCTGAACCGCTGCAGCGCCTGGAGGTAACGGAATGGATTCCAGGGTCTGCGCCGCGTCGCTGCGCTCCTTGCTCCGCCCTGGAATGACGACGTGGTGGGCGTTTGAGCTAATCGCCAAGGTGCAACATCCCTCACCACGCCGACGCCTTGGTCAACCTTCCGTGCTCGCGACCAGCCCTCAGCTCTCGTGGAAGTGATTGTAGACCAGCTTCGCCACGTGCTCCGAAATGCCGTCGACCTTGACAAGGTCCTCGACGGCGGCGCGGCTGACCGCTTTGGCGGTGCCGAAGGCGTGGAGCAGCGCGCGCTTGCGGCCGGGACCGATGCCGGCGATCTCGTCGAGCGGGCTTTTGACCATCTCCTTCTTGCGGCGGGCGCGGTGGGAGCCGATGGCGAAACGGTGCACCTCGTCGCGCAGGCGTTGGACGAAATAGAGCACCGGATCGCGCACCGGCAGCATGAAAGAGTCCCTGCCCTTGACGAAGAAGCGCTCGCGGCCGGCGTCGCGGTCCGGGCCCTTGGCGATACCGATGGCCACCACCCTGTCCTCGACGCCGAGATCGGCAAGAATCTGGCGCACGGCCGTCATCTGGCCCTGGCCGCCGTCGATCAGGATGACATCCGGCCAGGCCGGGAAGCCGCCATTGCCGGCGACCAGATCCTCCTCGCCGGCTTCGTCCTCGACGGCCGAGCCGGGCTGGACGTCCCCATGCTCCTTGAGCAGCCGCGAAAAGCGCCGCTGCATCACTTCGCGCATCATGCCGAAATCGTCGCCCGGCGTGATCTCGGTGGAGCGGATGTTGAATTTCCGGTACTGGTTCTTCACGAAACCTTCCGGTCCGGCGACGACCATGGCGCCGACCGCGTTGGTACCCATAATGTGCGAGTTGTCGTAGACCTCGATGCGCACCGGCGGCTTTGCCAGGCCGAAGGTCTCGGCGAAGCCGGCGAGCAGCCGCGCCTGCGTCGAGGTCTCGGCCAACCTGCGGCCAAGCGCCTCGCGCGCGTTCTGCAGCGCGTGGTCTGTCAGTTCCTTCTTCTCGCCGCGCTGCGGCACAGAGATGGATATCTTGCGGCCGGCATGTGTGGAGAGCGCCTCGGCGAGCAGTTCCTGTTCCTGCGCGGCCTGGGAAAGCAGCAGCGTGCGCGCCGGCAGCTTGTCGTCATAGAATTGCGCCAGGAACGAGCCCAGCACCTCCGCCGGCTCCAGCGCCGGATCGGCCTTGGGGAAATAGGCGCGGTTGCCCCAGTTCTGACCGGTGCGGAAGAAGAATACCTGGATACAGGTCTGGCCGCCCTCCTGGTGGATGGCGAAGACGTCGGCCTCCTCGACCGTCTGCGGGTTGATGCCCTGATGTGCCTGGACATGCGAGAGCGCCGCAAGACGGTCGCGGTAGATGGCGGCGCGCTCGAAATCGAGCTCTTCGGAGGCCTGCTGCATGGCGGCCGAGATTTCGGTCTTCACCTTCTGGCTGCGGCCGGAGAGGAAGTCCTTGGCCTCGGCGACCAGCTCGGCATAGCCCTGATGCGAGATCTCGCCGGTGCAAGGCCCGGCGCAGCGCTTGATCTGATAGAGCAGGCACGGCCTTGTGCGGTTCTCGTAGAAAGAGTTGGTGCAGCTTCGAAGCAGGAAGGCGCGCTGCAGCGAATTGATGGTGCGCCCGACGGCGCCGGCGGAAGCGAAGGGGCCGAAATAGTCGCCTTTTCGCGAGCGCGCGCCGCGATGCTTGTAGATGCCGGGCGAGACATGGTCGCCGGTGAGCAGGATATAGGGGAAGGACTTGTCGTCCCGCATCAGCACGTTGAAACGGGGCCGCAGCCGCTTGATGAGGTTGGCCTCGAGCAGCAGCGCCTCGATCTCGGTGCGGGTGACGACGAATTCCATCGTCGCCGTCTCGCGCACCATGCGGCCGATGCGGGCGGTGTGGAAGCGCCCCTGCGCGTAATTGGTGACGCGCTTCTTCAGGCTGCGCGCCTTGCCGACATAGAGAACGTCGCCGGCGGCGTTCATCATGCGATAGACGCCGGGCTGGTTGGGCAACCGCTTGACCAGGGTCTGGATCACCTCGGCGCCGACCATCCCGTCTGCGTCGCCGGCATGCGGCGTCCAGTCGATGGCCGTGAAAGCGACCTCGGGGCCGGACGGCAAAGGCTCGGCCTCGACGATCTCCTCCGCCGCCTCGTCCTCGACGTCCATCTCGGGGTCGATATCGGGCGGCAGATCGTCGGCGGCGCCGTTTCGTTTGTCTCTTTGGGCTACGGGACTCATTCCACCATGCCTGTCACATCGGGCGTCTGCCACGCAAGATGCTGGCCGCCATCGAGCGCGATCATCTGGCCGGTCACCGAGCGCGCTTGCCACAGATAACGGATCGTAGCGCCGAATTCGGGCAATTGCGGGCCGCGCTTCAGGATCAGGCCCTCGATCTGGCTCTCGAAATCATCGTCATCCTGGCGCTTGTTCTTCAGTGTCGGGCCGGGGCCTATGGCGTTGACGCGGATGCGCGGTCCGAGCGCCTGTGCAAGCATTTGCGTTTGCGTCCACAGAGCCGATTTCGACAGCGCATAGGAGAAATAGCGCGGCGTCGGCCGCCAGACGCGCTGGTCGATGATGTTGACGATCAGCCCCTCCCCCTCTTGCGGCAGCGCGCGAGCAAGGTTCTGCGCCAAAAGCGCCGGCGCCTTCACGTGGATGGCGAAGTGGCGGTCCCAGGCCTGCCAGTCGAAATCCTCGACGCGATCGTCGACGAACAAGGAAGCGTTGTTGACCAGCAGCGTGACGGGTCCGAGCGCCGCCTGCGCGCGACCGACAAGATCACCCACGGCATCCATGTCGGTGAGATCGGCGGCGACAGCGGCGGCGCGGCCGCCCCCGGCCACGATCTTCTTTGCCAGCGCCTCGGCCTCGTTGCCGGAGCGATTGGCGTGGATGGCGACGGCGAAGCCATTGGCGGCCAGATCCTCGACGATCGCCTTGCCGATCCGCCTTGCTCCACCCGTCACCAGCGCGACGGTCGTGGCTTGTCTCATGGTGTCAATCCTCAATCGACTTCACGATTCCGGGAAGCCGGCACAATGTGACGGGCCAAGCGTTAAATGCCATTTCCACCTGAGGCAGGAATGTGGCGAAGCGGCCCGGACGCGCCTCCGCCCCATCGGATTCGGGGCGCCGTTCACGGCAATATATGTCGCCGGACCCCTTGAACCAAGCGGTGTGCAGCGCAACATGATTAGCCTGCTGACATTCGCTGTTGCGAAGATGCAACGTCAACTTTCGGCCTTATTCGCGCCGGGGAATGACCCAAGTTCAGGTTCGCTTCAGCCGCATTTCAGCACGACATTCGGAACCGTTGAGCGCCAAGCCCGTTTATCCCCCCGGACGGGCCGGGGCGTTTCATGAACAAAAAAGCCTAAGTGTCTTGTGGCTTAAGGAGAGTATAACAATGAAGACCAATCTCAAATTCGCGCCGCTTGCCGCTGCGCTCGGGCTGTTCGCCTTTGCTGGCACCGCCTTTGCGGCCGACGTCGTTTCCGAAGAGCCGCCGGCTCCCGCCCCGGTTGCCGAGCTTCCGGTCGCTTCCTGGGCTGGCCCCTATGCCGGTATCAGCCTCGGCTACGGCTTCAGCGGCCATGCCGATGCTCGTGACGCCGGCGTCAATGTGAAGACCAAGGGCTTCATCGGCGGCGTGTTCGGCGGCTACAACTGGCAGCAGGATAACTTCGTCTACGGCGCTGAAGCCGATCTCGGCTACAACGGCGTCAAGGGCGACAGCGCTGGCATCAACGCCAAGGGCGGCCTCGAAGGCTCGCTGCGCGCTCGCCTCGGCTATGCCGTGACCCCGGAAATCCTGCTTTATGGCACCGGCGGTCTCGCCGCCAAGAACCAGAAGATCACGGATAGCGTCACCGCCACTGACGAGAGCAAGGCAATGCTCGGCTGGACGGCCGGTGTCGGCACCGACATCAAGATCACGGACAACGTGTTCGGCCGCGTCGAGTACCGCTACACCGACTACGGCGACAAGGACTTCGGCGCCCTCGGCAACGTCAAGTCGAAGGACAACCGCGTCACCTTCGGCGTCGGTATGAAGTTCTAAGTCGTAGAAGCCACGACACGAAAAAGCCGGGCCTTGAGCCCGGCTTTTTTTGTGTTTGTAATCCTGTCCTTCTGCCCTTGCCGGTTTCGAGAACCTTGTACGAGCAGGCAACAAACTGCACGCGAGCCGTATCGCCCTGACTTCAGGGAGTCGGCGTCGACGGCGCCTGCTGGAAATCCTCATGGACTGGAATCGACTGCAGCCGGTCGAGCCATTTTGCTCTTGAGCGCATCATGACTTGCGCATCCGCACGGTACTCGCCCAGGTCGTCCAGCGTGGCGGCGTGGACATGGATCTCGGCAGGCCATTGGTCGGAGCGGAAGTAGAGCCTCGCGCCGCAGGACGGGCAGAAACCGCGAAAAGTATTCGGGCTGCTTTCATAGTGCCTGATGTCGCCGCTCCAGCTCAGCTTGTCCGGCTTCATTCCCAGAAAGACCGTGAAGGGGGCGGATGTCGCCCGCTGACAGTCGGTACAGTGACAGACCAGGTTGCGCGTGATCTCGCCTGAATAGGTCCAGGCCACAGCACCGCACATGCAATGCCCATTGAGTGCCATTGCTTCCTCCCCTGGCCGTTCGTTCCTCGAGGCCAGCTCAACAACGCTGACACATCGCAGTCCGCAAGGCCGATGCGACGAGCGGCTTACGCGCGTTTCTTTGCGACCTTGGCGGGTTTGACCTTCGGCGGCAAAGTTTCGACGAATGCCAGCGCAAGGCCGAGCCAGCCACGGAGATCCGCCTCCGTGGCTGTGCCTTCCGGCGCGACATGGACATAACCTTCCATCGAGCGCCCGCCCATTTCCATCGGGCTTGCATGGGGCCGTGCGACTGCGGCCGCATGCGCGGCCTTGCCGACACGCACCAGCAAACCGCGCTTCGACGTGCCGATCAGCATGTTGCCGTCGATCATGAAGCAGGTGCCGCCGAACATTTTCTGCTCGGTGAAGGCGCGCCGGCCGAGCGCCGCACGCAGACGCTCGACCATGGGGTCGGGCGCGAGGCTGGTTGAGGGCTTTGCCATGTCACCACTCCGACTTGGGCGGTGTCAGGCAAGCATGGAAGAGAATGGGATTCAAGGTGGGCGCGAGGCCGAAACTGCCAATCTCCCCCCTCGTGGGGGAGATGGCCGGCAGGCCAGAGGGGGGCGCGAAGGAACGCCAACTTTCGAGGCGGCCCCGTTATCTTTGTTGGCGGCACATGATCGGCAATACTGAGATCCCGGCAGGACAGCGCCCCCCTCTGCCCTGCCGGGCATCTCCCCCACAAGGGGGAGATCAGCTGTATCTACCCCGGCACGCTGCCCTTCAGCTCCGGAAACTTCTCATCAAACCTCGCGGCCCAGCGCACGAGCCGGCTGCGGCCCTTCTCCCATTGGCCGGGAAAGCGCAGCGCCAGATAGCCGAGGCAGGCGCGCAGCGCCATATGGCCGGCGGTGATCTTCTTCGGCAGCTTCGGCGGGTTGGCGTTGATGAGGTCGAGCGCGGCGGTGATCTTCGCCCACTGGCGATCGAGCCAGGGCTGGTGGACCATCGCTTCCGGACGCGTGCGCCGTTCATAGACCATCGACAGCGCGCAGTCGCAGATGCCGTCGGCCAGCGCCTCGAGAACTTCCGCTTCGAGCCGCTTGTCGGGATTGCGGGGGAACAGCGCATTCTTCGACAGCCGGTTGAGATGCTGGGTGATGGCGCGGCTGTCATGGATCGACCGGCCGTCCTCCAGCACCAGCACCGGGATCTTGCCGAGCGGATTGGCCGAGATCAGCTCGGCCGGCTTGTCCTCCGTCTTGACCGGCACGAGATCGATGGCGATGCCGGCATGGACGGCCGCCATGCGGACCTTCGAACTATAAGGAGACGTGGGCGCGTAAAGCAGCTTCGGCATGATCGGTTTTCCAGTTTGTCTGCGGCACTGTCGACCGAACGGGTCTCCAGGGCAACGGCCCAGCAAGGCCGATCCAGCTTGGCCAATGCATTTTTGACGCCCGGGCGCGGCAACAAAAAAAAGCTCCCGGAAGTTTTGCCTGGCAGCAAAATTTCCGAGAGCTTTAGGAGGAGCGTGCGCTCCGGCTCCGTTCGCCGTGACACCGAATTGGCGAGAGGGGTGCCTGAGTGGCACCCGCCCTCACCTGTTGCGGTTCGCGAGCGAAGCTACGCGATTACTTTTTGGCGGCCGGCTTCTTGGCCGGAGCTGCCTTCTTCACGGCTGCCGGTGCCTTGGCGGCGGCGGCCTTCATCGGAGCCTTGGCGGCGGGCTTGGCTGCGGCCTTCGCTGCCGGCTTCTTGGCGGCGGGCTTGGCCGCCGGCTTTGCCGCTGCCTTGACGGCGGGCTTGGCCGCAGCCTTCGCTGCCGGCTTCTTGGCGGCGGGCTTAGCCGCAGCCTTCGCTGCCGGCTTCGCTGCTGCCTTGGCCGGGGCCTTGGCGGCTGCCTTCGGTGCGGCTGCCTTCTTCACTGCTGCAGGTTTCGCGGCAGCCTTAGCTGCCGGCTTCTTTGCCGGCGCTTTCGCCGCCGGCGCCTTGGTTGTCGTCTTTGCCATGCGATGCCCCTTGCGTTTTGCCAATGGTCGTGAGTGACCCGGCGTGTCTATGCATATCTGACTCGCGACTGTCTAGCCAGCGAAGCAACACAATGATTTTCAGTTATTGAATTTTGGTTACACGAAACGCTTTAAGATGCATCTCATGGAAAAATTGTGAGCGAATCTATCACTTTCGAAGTGACGGCCTGGCGCACAGATTTTCGCGCGGCTTCTATCGCCCGATCCTCCATCGACCAGGGGCATAACCTTGCATCACAATGTGAGCAGAGTGCTCATAATAGACAAGAGGCCGTCGAACGTCGACTTCATCTTGTCCAGCAGAAACATCTACAGACGAACCGGCCAGATGCGACGACCAAAGCTTGAGCGCTTTAAAGTGAGCTTAAAGCTCATATTCACGCGCCGCATTCAAACGCCCGCCGGGCGGCATCCGCGCCGCAGGCGGCGCGCCGGCTCGGCCTGGTGCAGATGCACGGCGTAGGTGTCCCAGGGCGGCGAGAGCGCGATGGCGGCCAGCATGCGGCCGATTTCGCCGCGATGGTAGCTGCCGTGCAATACGATATGGATCAGCATCTCCTGCCTCGTCATGCAGCCCCTGTCGCCGTCAGTGAAGGTGAAAGCGACAGGATCGGCAAGCCTTTGCTCCGAAACGGCTTCGAGATAGTCGAGATACCAGCCGTCGATCTCGGCCAAGGCGGCGCGCAATGCGCGCGGCTCGGGCGTGTCCGGCGTATTGTCGCTCGCATAGCCATGGGCGACGCCCTTCAGATGCGCGGCAAAAATCCGCGCCACGACATGGATATGGTTCATCAGGCGGATCGCGGCGTGGCGTTCCCCGGCGTCGCCAGACGGATCCATCCCGGCAAGCTTCTCCACCAGCTCGTCGTTCGCCCGGGCCTGGTAGGCGAGCATGCCCTTCAGCAAGGTCTTGGCACTCATCTTTGCCGCCCCATTTGCGTTGGTGAATTGAATGTGAGTATCCTGTCTATATTCTCGGGAGACGGGCCAGCATGTCTACTCGCGTTGCAAAGCCGGCCGCACGCATGCGCAAGCAGCCGCGCCAGGCGCGTTCGATCGCCACCGTCGAGGCGATCATCGAAGCCGGTGCTCACGTTTTGAGCGAGCTCGGCTGGGCAGGCTTTTCCACCAACAAGGTGGCAGAGGCCGCGGGCGTCAGCATCGGCTCGCTCTATCAATATTTCCCCGACAAGCTCGCCCTGGTCGAAGCGATCCGGCGCCGCCACTTCGATCATGTGCTGTCGGTGATTCGCGAAGCGGCGGCCGACGAGAAGCCGCTCAGGCAATTCGCGCGCGAGCTGGTGCGCGGCATGATCGGCGCGCACTCGATCCATCCGACGCTGCACCAGGTGCTGCTGGACGAGGCGCCCGGCGACCGCGGCTCGCGCGCCGCGCATGCCTCGTTCCAGGCGCGTTATCTCGAACATTATTCGGCTGCCGTCGCGCAGTATCGCAAGCGCCGCAAGGATACCGAGACGATGGCGCGCGTGCTCTCATCGGCTGTCGAAGGCGTGATCCACAACGCGGCACGGCGCAACATGCTCGATGCGCCGGAGCTGCAGAAGCAGCTCGTCGAGCTGATCCAGGTTTACATATCGGGCGGCAGGGCCGCGTGAGATTGTCGGCTTGGCGTCGGTTCAGCGGGCAGCGACGATGGCGACGCCAGCACCGACCATCACGCCACCTGCCGCACGGTTCACCCGGCGCACGACCTTCGGCGTGCGCAGCAGCTTTCGGGTGCGGCCTGCGAGGACGACATGGCCGCCGATTACGACAGTCTCGACAGCCAGGATCACCAGCATCAGCGCGCCGAGACGCTCGGCGTCCAGCGATGCGCCGACGACGTTCGGCAGCAGCGCCAGATAGAACAAAGGCATCTTCGGATTGCCGAGATTGAGCGCGACGCCGGTGGCGAAAGTCGCAAGCAGCCCGCGCCGCCCGGATACGGGCAGCAGGTCCGGCACGATGGGCGCTGCTGTCCATAGCCTGACGCCCATCCAGATCAGATAAGCCGCGCCGCCATAGCGAAGCACGGCCATGACGACCGCCATCTTGGCGGCTACGACCGACAGACCGAAGGCGGCGAGGACCAGGAAGATGAGGATACCGGCCACCGTTCCGGCGCCATAGGCGATGCCCGATGCGGCGCCGCCGGAGATTGTGCGGGCGACGATGGTCATGTTGTCGGGGCCTGGGCTGGCTGCGAACACGAAGAAGGCCGCCGCAAATGCAAGGAGGGTAGCAGTATCCATGAAGGTCCCCGAGGAAGTCGTTGCTCTCGGGAGTTCAGATTAACTGATTTGCCTTCCGGCGAAAGCCGGAAGGCACAACATTCGCGGCGAGACCTATTCAGCGCGCAAAAGGATGCGGTCCCTCTGACCGCAGGCGCGCGGCGGAAGCGACAAACCTAGCGCAGCACGCGGCAGCGACCGTTATACACCAGCCAGCGATCGAAGCCGGAGACGCAGAATTCGACATTGTCGCCGATCGAGGCAAAGCCCTGGCCTTCCTCGATCAGGTAGAAGATCGAACGGTCGCGGCCGTCCGTCAGGTTGACGGTGGCGCGGCAATAGTGGCGGCCGATCGGCCATTCATCGCTCGCCGGCTCATAACGATGCTGGCGGATGTTGCGGAAATCAGTGATCGCGACGTCCGGCAGATGCGGCACGTGATGCACCTGATAAGAGAAGCGGTCGGTGATCTTGTTCAGCACCCAGGCCTCGCCGCACACGCTGCCGTCATCCTCGGTGTAGATGGACAGGTCGGCGGCATGCGCTGCCTGGCTGAAGCCAAGCGGAGCGGCAAAGGGAGTGGACAGGGCAACCAGCGCGGCAAGGGCGGAATGGGCGAAGCGAGTCATGACAGCCTCTCAAGGTCGGTTCCGCGCACTGTGCGGGAGCACTTGGCGGCGGTCAAGCGGTTGCGAAAACAATGGTTTCCGTAAAACTTCATTCCAGACTTCACCGGCTAATTGGGTTGCATGGGATTTCAGGTCAGCCGGCCTGACCTGAAACCTCATCCAAACTAAAGCCCTCCGGTAAGCAGCAGCCCGCCGATGACGGCGATGTTGATCAGGAACGCGTTGCGCAGAACCTGCCTCTCCGGCTCCTCCACAGCCCAGAAGCGCAGCAGCATGACGTTCGTCGTCAGCGTGAAGACGACCAGCGCGCCGGCGGCGAAGGGCCGGGCCATGTCAATGGCAAGCAGGGAACCCGCAATGATCTCGACCGCCGAACCGGCGGCCAGCATCAAGGCCGGGGCCGGAAATTTCTGGGCGGCCAGATGGTCGCGCATCGCTCCGAATTTCAGGAAATGCTCGACGCCGGCAAAGACGAACACGCCGCCGATGAGGAGAGCGCCAAGCGCTTGAATGGATTGAACGGGCATGGCGGCCTCCTCTCTCGACGACGCGCTTCGCTTTGCTCAATCCAGCGGAATGAAGGCCGGGTTGTAGACGACCTCCCACAGATGATCGTCGGGATCCTGGAAATAGCCGGCATAGCCGCCCCAGAAAGTTTTTTGCGCCGGCTTGACCACGCGTGCGCCGGCCTTGACGGCCTCGGCCATCACGGCATCGACCTCGGCCTCGCTGCCGACATTGTGGCCGATGGTGAGCTCGGTCGGACTGCGGCCGCTCTGCGGCACCGTCGCGTCATGGGCGATGCTGGACCGTTCGAAGATGGCGAACTTCAAGCCGCCGGCGAGTTCGAAGAAGGCGACGGCGCCATGCTCGAATTCCCGGCCGATGATGCCTTCCGTCGGCAGCCCAAGGCCGTCGCGATAGAATTTGAGCGACGCTTCCAGATCGTCGACGCCGAGCGTTAATACGGTGATGCGAGCTTTCATTTCTCTCACTCCTTTCTATATCCGTGACCACAGCCGCAAACGGATGCGGTCTGATGCGAGCGCGTGAAGCGCGGTGAAGTTGCGTCCGTTTTGCCATGGATGACGTGGCCGGCCTTGAATATTTCGGCCAAAATGACCGTCGCACCGATCCGGCAACCTTGCTGGAGCAGATCGGAGAGAGAATGGAACCGGTCCTGGCGCAGACCACCGGCTTCTTTCACGAGCGGCCCGTCGCTGGTGGCCTTGCCGCTGCCTTCTGCGCGGTCTGGGTCCACCGCATGGATGACCGCGCCGTTCCGCCCATCGTCATCACGCCGGACGCGACGATCGACCTGCAATGGATCGACGGCCGCTTCCGCGTGGCCGGCCCCGACAAGGAGCCGCAGATCGAGACGCCGCCGGCCGGCGCGGTGATCGTCGGCTTCCGTTTCCGGCCTGGCGCGGCCGCCGGTTGGCTGGGCGTGCCGGTCAGCGAAATCATCGGCGGGCGGCTGAGTCTTCAGGAAGTATGGGGTACGCGTGCCCGCGAACTGTCGGATCGCATCAAGGCTGCGAGCGATCTGCCGGCCATGCTGCGGCAGTTGGAAGAGACGGTCGGCATGCGCACCGAAGGCCGCGATGCGCTCGACCCGCAGATGGGCCGGGCCTTCGACGTCATTCACAAAGGTTTGCCGCCGGAAACGCCGCTGGTTCCCTTCCTGCAGCGCCAGCTGCATATGAGCGAACGGACGCTGCGACGCCGCTTCGAGGACGCCTTCGGTTATGGCCCCAAGACGCTCGACCGCATCCTGCGCTTCCATCGGTACCGGCGCTTGCAACGACAGCAAGGCGACGCCTCGACCGCGCTGCTCGCCATCGAGGCCGGCTACGCCGACCAGGCGCATCTGATCCGCGAAAGCCGGCGGCTGACCGGCGTGACGCCTACGGCGCTGGCTTAGTCTAGGCGATGCGGTCGCCTTACTCGCCCGCCAGCCACTCGAGCGACCAGCGCGACGGTTGCCGGAGGGCGAGCGCTTTGTGCAGGGCCGGCAACAGGACCTTCAATTCGCTCTCCAGCGTATAGGGCGGATTGACCACCACCAGCCCGCTGCCGTCGAGGCTGGGCTCGTTCGAGGCGGGCCGGATCTCGAAGGCGATGTCGAGCAGCTTCGGAATGCCGGTCTCCGTCAACGCCGTGCGGAAAGCGGTGACCGCCTTGCGGTCCTTGATCGGGTACCAGAGCGCGTAGATGCCGCCCGGCCAGCGCCGATGCGCCTTCTGCAGGCCTTCGACGAGCCTGGAGAACTCGCCCTCCTCCTCGAAGGGCGGATCGATGAGGACGAGGCCGCGCTTTTCCTTCGGCGGCAGTTGCGCGCCGAGCGCCAGCCAGCCGTCGAGCTCGATGACCCTTGTCTGGAAATCGCCGGCGAAGACCGATTTCAGCCGCGCGGCATCCTCGGGATGCAGCTCGATCGCCGTCAGCCGGTCCTGGTTGCGCAGGAGATGGCGCACGATCAGCGGCGAGCCGGGATAATACTCGAGGCCGCCGTCGGGATTTCGCGCGCGTACCGCTTCCAGATAGGGCTGAAGCAGCGCCGCCGCTTGCGGCTCGAGCGCGGATTCTACCAGCCGGCCGATGCCGGTCTGCCATTCGCCGGTCTTGCCGGCCTCGACCGAGGCAAGATTGTAGCGGCCGATGCCGGCATGGGTGTCGATGACGCGAAAAGCCTTGTCCTTCTGCTTGAGATATTCGACGAGGCGCGCGAGCACGACATGCTTCACGACATCGGCGAAATTGCCGGCGTGGTAGGCGTGGCGATAGTTCATGCGCGCTTATCTCCAGAGAGCATGATGCCGAGCGAGAACCGCTTCACACCTTTCGGCATCATGCTCGTGGCGAACCGTTGCGGCCCCAGCGCGGCGGTGGCGGCTGCGAATTGGGATTTTGCGGGCCACCGCCGCGGCGCCCGAAGACCAGCGAAACCGCCAGTCCGGCAAGGCCGACGCCCATCAGCGTATAGCCGGCCGGCCGCGCGCGTTCGTCGATCGAGCCGGTGTCCGCGCGCAGGATGAGATCGACCGCGCGCATGGCGATGCCGTCGGCATCGCCGGGTCCGACGGTGAAGAGGTAAGGACCGGGCGCGACCTTATCGATGACGCCGGCCTCGTCGCGAAAGATCTTGTCGGGCAGTTGCGGGCTGGCCTGGCGCGGATTGTCCGTGTGGTTGAAGGAGAGCGCCGAGGCCAGCACCGTGCGGCCGCCATGCGCTGCGGTCAGCGTCAGCACCGTGCGCTGCTGACCCGCGACGCGCTCGGCCCGCGCGGTCAGATCGACCAGCACCCTTACCGGAGCGTCGCCTGCGGCAAGTTGCACGGTGGCGGGCCGGAAGCGGCCGCCCTCATAGACGCGATACGTGCCGATGGGGTGGCCGGAAAAATTGCTCATCGCCCAGGGATAGAAGATGCCGATGGCGGCACCGGCGATGAGGAGAAGGACACACAGGAAGCGCATTCAGAGCCTTGGTTTCTGAGCGAGATCGCTGCTATTTTTTGGCGGGTTCGTTTCGCGCAGCTTCGCGGACCCGCTCCATCTCGTCCAGAAACATTTCCAGACCAAGCTCGAAAGTCTTGTCGAAGCCGGCGGCGCCGAAATAGGCGCCGGCCTTCACGACGCTCGGATAGTTGCGCGCCAGCTCCTCGTCGCTGACGGTGGTGACCGCCGAAGGCCCCTTGGCATAGCCGGCCGTCTCGTCGAGGATCGCGCCCATCAGATAGTAGCCGGCGGCGCGGAACAGGCGGGCGCTGAGCTCGGGTCCGAAGCCGCCATCCTCGAACAGGCCGATGATGGCGTTAAGCTTGGCGAGGCAGGGCGGCGAGTTCATGCGGTAGACGACGATGAACGGCGCAAAGGCCGGGTGCTCGGTAGCGACGCGCCGGAATTCCTGCATGCCGATGCGGGCCCGCTCGCGCCAGGGCAGGCTGTCGTCGGGGATCACAAGCCCGCTCATCTGGCGATCAACCAGCGCTTCGTAGAGATGCGCCTGCGAGGGGAAGTGGTGATAGATGCTCATCGCTTCGCAGCCGAGCCTGGCGGCGAGCTTGCGCATCGAAAAGCCGGAAAGCCCTTCCCGCTCGATCACCTCGAAGGCGGCGTCCTCGATCATGTCGCGGGAGAGTTTTCCGCGGGGTCGCTTTTTTCTGCTCGGTGCATCCATGGCGCTTGACAACTTACACTGTAAGGTTCATCCTCCACACACCTTACATCGTAAGGCTAACAAAAACCAGAGGAGAATATCATGTCAGTCATTCGCATCATCTCAACCGCGCATTCCTGCCTTCGCTTCGCCTCGTTGATCGCCGCGGCGGGCGTGTCTGCCGCATTGCTCGCCTCCGCGCCGGCCCGCGCCGATGACTATGACGCGGCGCTGAAGGACATCCAGTCGACTATGGGCGGTGTGCCGAGCTTCATCAAACAATTCCCCAAGGCCGGTCTGCCCGGCGCCTGGGCCGAGGTCAAGGCCATCGAGCTCAGCGACAAGACGGCGCTGACGCCGAAGGAGAAGTCGCTGATCTCGCTGGCGGTCGCGGCGCAGATCCCGTGCAGCTACTGCATCTGGTCGGACACCCAGAACGCCAAGCACGCCGGCGCCACCGACGAGGAGATCCAGGAGGCCGTCACCATGGCGGCGCTGACACGCCATTGGAGCACCATCTTCAATGGCATGCAGGTCGATTTCGATCAGTTCAAGAAAGAGATGGGCGGAGAGTAAGGCTTAATCGGCATATCGGGCGGACGCGATGTCCGCCCGCTTTTCGCCGCCCCAATCGCTGCTCCAACCAAGCTTATGGATTCGCCGGCGCCGCTGCTCCAGAGCGTTTCACCGTTTCACGGAAACGGCGAACCGCTCTATCTCTTTGTTTTGACGCAATTCCGGACGGAAACCGCTCACACTTTTCCTAAAATTGCTCTATAGGAACAGCGCCTTGAAAAAGCCGGCACGGATCCGATATCGGACCGGCGCCGGTCGGGCCGACATTCGAGAGCGCCCCCTTTGCAGGCCCTCGAATGGCGCTTCCGCCCCGACCGGGCGGCCCGTTGGAGACCTGTTTGAAGCGAGCGATATCGATAATCGTCACTCTGGCGCTGCTGGCATGGCTTGCCAGCGACCAGCGCTGGAAGATGGTCGGCGATGCCTTCGCCTCCATTACGCCAGGCGCCTTCGTGGCAGTCGCGGCGGCGCTGTTCGTCACCTATGTGCTCAGGGCGCTGCGTGTCTGCGACGAATTCCGCGGCGACGTGAACGGCCGCTTCGGCGCCGTGCTTCGCGTCATCCTGATCCACAATGCGATGATCAACATCGTGCCGTTCCGCGGCGGCGAGACGGCGTTTCCGATCCTTTTGCGCCAGGTGTTCGGCGTGCCGATCGTGCGCGCCAGCGCTTCGCTACTGTGGTTCAGGCTGCAGGACGCCTTCGTCGTCGGCGTGCTGGCTTGCCTCGTCTGGCCGGGCCTGCATCCGGCGCTGCGGGCCGCCGGCATCGCGGCGCTGATCGCCGCCGCATGGTACCTGCCGCGCTGGGCGCGCGCGCCGCACAACTGGACGGCGGGCGGCAGGATCGTCTCGAAGCTCGGCAAATTGCGCGACATCTTCACCGAAGCGACGGGACGCTCGCGCTACGGCTGGTGGTGGACGATGGCCAATTGGGCGCTGAAGCTCGGCGTGCAGAGCTGGCTGCTCGCCATGCTGCTTGACACCTCGTTCCAGACCGCCTTTCCCGGCGCGGTCGGCGCGGAGGCGGCCGCCATCCTGCCGGTGCAGGGTGTCGCCGGCTTCGGCACCTATGAAGCGGGCGCGGCCGCCGCACTGCTCTATTCCGGCATCGCCATGAAGGACGGCCTGCAGGCCGCGCTCGCGCTGCATCTCTTCATCCTGTGCTCGGCGGTCGCAACCGGTGCGATCGCCTGGCTGTTTCCCTCGAAATCGACGCTGCCGGAAACCCCGGCGGCGGGGCCGGCAAGGAAATGACCGCCATGAACGTGCTTCCCATTCCGGCTTCCGGATTGCCCGAGGGCGCCGTCATGCCCGAGCACAAGCTCTCCATCGTCGTCCCGATGTACAACGAAGCCGACAATGTCGAGCCGCTGCTGGTCCGCATCCATCAGGCGATGGAAAATTACAGCCAGCCCTGGGAAGTGGTGCTGGTCGACGACGGCAGCACCGACGCCACGCCCGCCGAGATCCGCCGGCTGGCGGCCCAATACGGGCCGCATGTGCATGGCGTGGAACTGGTGCGCAACTACAAGCAGACCGCCGCCATGCAGGCCGGCCTTGACGCCGCGCGCGGCGACGTCATCGCGACGCTCGACGGCGATCTGCAGAACGACCCGTTCGACATTCCGCGCATGGTCTACCGCCTGCTGACCGAGGATCTCGACCTCGTCGCCGGCTGGCGCAAGGACCGCAAGGAAGGTTTCTGGATGCGCCGCCTGCCCTCGCGCATCGCCAACAGGCTGATCGCCCGCGTCACCGGGGTGCAGCTCAAGGACTATGGCTGCAGCCTGAAAGTGTTCCGCGGCAGCGTCATCCGCAGCGTGCGGCTCTATGGTGAGATGCATCGCTTCATCCCGGCCTGGCTCGCGACGGTGACGACGCCGCGCCGCATCGCCGAGGAGGTGGTGACGCATCACGCCCGCATCCACGGCCAGTCGAAATACGGCATCTCGCGCACCTTCCGCGTGGTGCTGGACCTCGTCTTCATGTTCTTCTTCCTGCGCTACCGCACGCGGCCCGGCCATTTCTTCGGCGGCATCGGCATCGTGTTCGGCGTGCTCGGCTCGCTGATCCTTGCCTATCTCTTCGCGATCAAGGTTTTCTGGGGACAGGATATCGGCACAAGGCCGATGCTCATCACCGGCTTCTTCCTGGTGATCGCCGGGCTGCAGGCGGTGACGTCGGGCGTGCTCGCCGAGATGCTGTCGCGCGTCTATCTCGAGGCCAATGGCGCGCTCGCCTATGTGGCGCGGCCGCAGGCCGCGCATGGCGAGGGCGAAGGCTGGCATTGGCCGAGCAAGCCGGCGATCGAGAAGGCGAAGCCGCGTAAGAAATGATCTTGCCGCTCCGGCATCGATCGCTGCCCGCGTTGCTAACCACGCCGATTTCGCGCAACGATTTTTCGCGACGGGAACGACGCGAATGAGCGATGCCGGGGGCTGACGGATCCATCCTGATTACCGGGGCGCGGGCGCCGGTTGCGCTGCATCTGGCGCGCCTTTTCCATGGCGCAAGCCATAGGGTGATCCTGGCCGACACGCCGGCACGGCCGATCGCGGCGGCGAGCAAAGCCTGCGCGCGTTATCATCGATTGCCGCCGCCGCGCTTCGAGCCGCGGGCCTATGCCGATGCGGTTGAGGAGCTGATCCGTGCCGAGGGCATCGGCCTCGTCGTCCCGACCTGCGAGGAGGTCTTTCATCTTGCGCTTGCCTGGCGCGGCAGGAGCATGCCGGCGCTTCTGTTCGCACCCGATATCGAGCTGCTGGCGGAGGTCCACAACAAGCACAGCTTCATCCGGCTCGCCGAACGGCTCGGGCTGGAGGTGCCGGAAACGACGCTGCTCAGCTCGCGTGGCGATATGGAGGTCGTGCGCGGCCGCTCTCGCGAGCTGGCGTTCAAGCCGGTCTGGTCGCGCTTTGCCAGCCATGTGCTGCTGCGTCCGCCGTCCGAAGCGCTCGATGCGATCGCGCCCTCGGCCGCCATGCCCTGGGTGGCGCAGCGTTTTGTCGAGGGCGAGGAGATCAGCGCCTATGCGGTGGCGCGCCAGGGCAGGCTCAAGGCGCTCGCGCTCTACCGCTCGCTCTGTCGTGCCGGAAAGGGAGCAGGCATCTTCTTCGAGCGGGTCGCGAACGAGGCCGCGCGCGAGCTGGTCGAGCGGATCGTGGCCGGCACCACGTGGACCGGGCAGATTTCCTTCGACCTGATGCGCGAGCCGGGCGGCCGTGTGCTGCCGCTCGAATGCAATCCGCGCGCGGTGAGCGGCCTGCATTTCTTCCGCGATCCTGGGCGCTTCGTGGATACCGTGCTCGGCGACGGTCAGGAAGTCGCGCCCGACGTCATCGCCCCGCAAACGGTGCGGCTCGCGATGTGGATTTACGGATTGCCGACGGCGCTGCGTTCGGGAGGGTTGGGCGGATTCCGAAAGGCGATGCGCGAGGGCGAGGAGTTGCTCGACTGGCCGGGAGATTCGGCACCGGTTAAGGCGCAATGGCCGGCGCTGGCGGAGATTGCTGGGGTGGCATTGCGCGATCGCATCAGCCTGCAGGCGGCGTTGACGCGAGATATCGAATGGAATGGGCCTTGTTGACGCGCTTCAAGCTCCGAGCGAGCCAGGGCCGATCGGCCTGACTTCGAGCTGCAAGCCCAGCGCCTTAGTTACACCGAGCAGCGTGCTGAGGCGTGGATCGCCTTTTTCACTCAGCGCTTTGTAAAGCGCTTCGCGCGTAACGCCAGCATCCTTGGCTATAGCTGTCATCCCGCGCGCACGGGCGACAACACCAAGCGCGTGCGCGATATAGGTTGCGTCGCCGGTCTCGAAGGCGTCGGCAAGGAGTTCGGCCTGGGACTCCGCGTCTTCGAAATATTCAGCAGCATCGAACGGTGTGGTTTTGAGAGCCATATTAAACCTCGTCTGCCATCTGCTTGGCTTTTCTGATGTCTCTGTCTTGGGAGGATTTGTCACCTCCGCAAAGCAGGATGATGATGGTGCTGCCGCGCCGGACGAAATAGACGCGGTAACCCGGCCCGTAGTCGATCCGAGGCTCGCCTATGCCTTCGAAGAATTTGGCGTCCCCCAATAGACCGGCCCCAACACGGATAAGCCTCTGAGCGATCTTCCTGGCAGCCCGGATATCCTTGAGGTCTCGCAGCCACTTCCTGAATTCCTCGGTCTGCTGAACATCGATCGTATGTGAACTATAATTCACAGATACAGGCAAATCAAGGTATGTGAACTATAATTCACAGCTCGATATCATGCACCCTCGCCTCAGTCGCAGCCGCCGGCATCTTGCCATCCATGATCGCGGCGATGTCGCGGCGCAGGAAATCGAGCGGGCCGATCACCGGCAAGGCTTGCGGCGGTAGCCGGGCATTGTCGCTGGCCGATTTCAGCACCCGGCGATCTTGGTGCAGCGCGATGTTGAAAAGCGGCTTGAAGGCCAGCGCTTTCAGCTCGCCGAGCAGGCCTTGGCGCCGGCCGATCAGCCAGCCGATACCCTCGACGGTGTGCTTATCCGCTTGGCGCAGATGGAAGGTGGTGGCTAAGACCAGCCCGTCCCTGCCCCAATATTCGAGCTCGGCGATGCCGGGATGGCGGAAGCGGCCGATGGTTTTCGTGCGCTCGCCTTCCAGAAGCCGGCTGATCAGGCCCTGCTGGCGGTCCTCGCCGGTGTAGCTCGCCTCGACCCAGCCCTCGCCGCCCGTCACCTCGACCCGCACCAGATGGCGCTTGGAGGTGAGGCCCCGCAACAGGCCCTTATGGGTGAAATGCGTATGGGTGGCGTCGAGGATGTTTTCCGCCGCGTCGATGACCGTCGACTGAGTCGACGATCGCACGCGCCGCACGATGATGTCCTTGCCCTGCATGCAGTGAAGGTAAGGCTCGCCTCGCGGGGTGCCGGATGAGACGAAGACTACGCCGTCGCGCTCGATCGCGGCGTAGCGGCGGACCCGGTAATGCGGCATGGCGCCGACATGGCCCGGGATCGCCGTGCAGCGGCCCTCGCCATCATAACGCCAGCCATGATAGGGGCATTCGATCTCGCCGCCGACCACCTTGCCGGTCGACAGCTCGACAAACCGGTGCGGACAGCGGTCGAACAGCGCGGCAATGCCTTGCCCCGAGCGAAACAGCACCACGGGCTCGCCGTCGAACAGGATGCGCTTGGGCCGCCTGCCGATATCGGCGGACAGCGCCACCGCCTGCCAGTGAGCTTCCGCGCGACGCTCGCTCACAGTTCGAACCTCCTGAGCAGCGGAATGCCGACCAGCGCCAGCACGGCCTCCATGATACGGATCGCCAAGCGCCGGCGAAGCGCAAGATGCCCGGCATAGACGGCGTTGTATTCGATCGCGGCGACTGCGCCGCGACGGCGTTTGAAACCGGCGGCGCCCGCGCTCATGTTGAAGAACAGGCCGCGCGCCGTGGCGTGGTCCTGCGCCATCGCCATCATCATGCGGTAGAGCCCGTCGGCGACCGGCAGGCTTGTATCGTAGCCGACGATGGGCTGGGTCAACGTGCGGCCGTTCTCGAACAGGCCGGTGACAGCGACCAGCTCGCCGCCCGGCCTGCGCAGCCCCGCAAGGCTGATGATGCCGCGCCGGTGCATTTCGGCGATGTAGCGGGCGGTGTAGTGCGGATTGAGCGGCGTGTATTTGTCGAGGTAGAGCATGGTGTAGAGCTGCTCGGCGCGCGCATAATCGGCATCAGTGAAATCGCCATTGCCCACTTGCTCGAACGGCGTTGTGCGCAGGCAGGCGCGATCGCGTTTCATGTCGCGCGTCATTGCGGGCGCGGCGCTGCGATCGGCGAAGATGTATATCTGTCGCGCCGCCAGCATGCGAAACCCCTCGGCCTTCAAGGCGGCCATGGTCGCCGGATCGGCAATATCGTTCAACGAGCGGATGACGATGGCGCGATCGGGGAAACGCGCGGTCAAGGCCGAACGCAACGACGCGGCTGTCGGCCGGTCGAGCAGCGGCACCGGATTGGTCGAATAGAGCCAGTTGTTGACCTGCGCCTGGCGGTCGAGGCCGCTCGCCCTGACCAGCGGCGCGCAGGCCACGATGATGGCGTTGAGCGCGCGCTTGAGCAGCGGATGGGCGGCGAAGTTGCGCGTCTCATCCATCGCGTAGTCGATATAGGCGCTGGTCGGGCAGCAGATATAGCAATTGTGCGCCTTACTCCCGTCGTTCAACGTCAGCGGAAAAACCCGCCCGGCGATTTCGAGCGTCTCGACTTTCGTGTCCAGATTGGCGATGAGGTGGCGCACCGGCATCTCGTTGAAAAGCCTTACAAAAGCCTCGACCTTTGCCGGCTTGTTCTCGACCCGGTCAGCCTGCTGCACAAGCCTTTGCGCCATCGCCGCGCCGCTCATCGCGCGCTCCAGGCGGGCTTCGACGCGACGCAGCTTGCGGCCTGTCTCCAGCGGCAGCGGCGCGCGGACGAGCGTGACGGTGGCGACCGCCTTTCGCGCATCCAGCAACGCTTGCACCGCTTGATGCGCGGCCGCCGCCGCATCATCCGCGAACGTTGGCGGAAGGCTGAGCTCGACCTTGTCCGGCCCGGTCTGGACAAGACGAAAATCGTCGATGCGGCGATCGGCCTTGAGCACGGCGTTGCGCAGCACATCCGGCGTGACGAGCACCGGGCCGTCCGGCGACATGAGCCGGAACACATCATCCATGCGGCCGACGATCTCGTCGACGCAGCGCAGCGGCGAACCACATCGGCAAGGTGCTTCGGACAAGCGCAGCAGGTCGTTCATCCTGTAGCGCGCCATGATCTGTGTCCGGCGGCGAAAGGTTGTCACTAACGGCGTCACCAGCCCCTCACCCGCCGGCTCGAATTCGAAGAAGACGGAGTCTTCGGCAAGATGCAGTCCGCCCCGGCGGCAGGTGACCGCGAACAAGCCTTCGGTCGCCATGTAGATCTGATCGAGCGGCAGCCGGAAGAAATCCTCTATAACCGGACGATCGACCGGATCCAGCGTTTCAGCCGCCGAGAAGACACGCTTCGGACGCAGACGGAAACCCTCGCTCGCGAAATGCCGCAGGATTTTCGGCGGCGCGATAATCACCGTCGGATCGAAGGCTTCGAGCGCGGAGCGCCAGCTTTCCGGGCCCGAGGTCAGATCGAAGAAGGCGAGCTCTATCAGGCGCGATTTGCGGGCGCTGTCGTAAAGCCCGGTGTTCTGCGGCAGGATGACGGCGACGCGCATGCTGCGCCAGAGGAGATCGGGCGCCGCCTTGGCCAGGATCGCGCCCAGCCAGCGGTATTTTTCGGCCTCGGAAATCACGAACAGGCCGCGATTGCCCGATGTTCCGGTGCTGGCGCCGATAGTGAGCGGTCCGGCGCGGCCCTCGCCCGCCAGGGCCGCCCAGGCTTGCGCGGCGGTGAGACGGTGGATGTTGAAATCGTCGAAGCGCGCCATCAGCAGCGCCTTGTCGGTGACCGGCAAATCGATGAGGCGCGCCGGCGCCTTGCCGTAAAAGGGCGCGCGCGGCAGGTCGCCGTTCAGGAAGCGCCGCAAGGCCGCCGCCTGCCAGCGCTCGAAATCCGCGCGGCTCTTCCGCGAGACCCAGCGCGTCAAGGCGAAGGAGCCTGCCGCTTCCGCCAGCCCGTTCATGCGGCCTCCGGTGCGAGGTCGTAAGATGTCGGAGCGGGATCATGGCACAGCATCACTTCGCCGCCTGAGGCGAGGAAGCGACGCAGCATAGCGCTGGTCGGCTCGATCGCCGCGGCATCCTCGGCGATCAACGTGGCCGGGAAACCTGGCGTGCGGCTCTCGGTCAATGCGGCGAGCAGCCATTGCGCATCGACGGCGTAGAGCAGCGGCCGGGCAGTTCCGGTAAACAGCAGGCCGAACTGGCCGTCGGCATGTCCTGGAAGATCGACCGCGATGACGCTGCCGTCGCCGAAGAGATCGGCGCCGCCTGGCGCGCCTTCGCGCGCCTCGACTCGCCGCTTAGCGGACAACGCCTCCAGCCGCGCCTCGAAATCCGGCGGGAAGAGTTCGGTGAAGACGCCATGCCGCAGATTCCGCCCCGGGCCTCGCGCCTTGACCCGAGCCCAGGCCGCATCGCTGGCGATGAAGCGCGCGTTGCGGAACAGCGACAGGCCCGAAATGTGGTCAGCATGAAAGTGGGTGACGATGATTGTGCGGATGTCGTCCGGCGACAGATCGAAACGCCGCAGCACCGGCAGGACCTGCTCGGCGGCGTTGAGCTCGGGTTTCAGCAGCGCACCGTAGAGCCGAAGCGTGCGGCTACGCTGCTCACCGCTCAGCGCCTCAGATGTGTAGCCGGTGTCGATGAGCACAGGCCCGGCAGTTGGGTGAAAGATCAGCCCATAGCGGACACGCAGCCTGACACTTTGCCAGCGGCCGCCGCGCAGGATCAATCGCTCGGCGGCGCTCACCCAGGCGCTGTTGGCGAAGACGATCCTCATGCCTGCGCCCCACCGGAAAACGTGCGGTCAAGCCCTTGCTCGAACGAGATTTTCGGTGCCCAGCCAAGCATCCGCTTGGCCTTGGAAATATCGAGGCTTTGCGCATAAGCGAAGAGGCCGAGCCCATAGCGGGTGACCGGCGGCTCGGGGTGGCCAGGCAACCGGAGCGCCACTGCTTCCATCAGGCCCGCCGCCAGCATCGCCGGCATGAGCGGCGTCGGCCGCCAGCGCGCCTCGAGACCGGCGCGGGCGCAGGCCTCGTCGGCAATGCGGCGGACCGGCAGCACCTCGCCGCCGGAGATGTTGAAGATTTGGCACTCCGCCTCCCCGGGCGCGGTAAGCGCCGCCATCACCGCGTCGACGACGTCGTCGACATGAGTGAGGTCGATGGCCGCCCGGCCATTGCGAAACAGCGGCAGCGGCCGGCTTTTGGCTGCCTTGATCAGGCGCGGCAGCAGCGCGTGGTCGCCTTTGCCGTAGATGCCGCGCGGCCGCAGCGCCAACGGATGGATGGCGGGCTGGCCGAGCACGATCTTTTCGGCCTCGCGCTTGGTGCGGGCATAGTGATTGACGGGCTCCGGCAAGGCCACGTCCTCGCTGAGCCCAAGCTGGTCGCGGAAGGCAAAGCAGACGGACGAGGTGGAGATGTGGACGAAGCGGCTGACGCCTTGCCGCTGCGCGAAATGGACAAGGTTGCGCGTTGCCGTGACGTTGGCCGCCTCGAAATCAGCGAGGCGTCCGAAAGGCGAAGAGAGCGCCGCGCAATGGATGATCCGTTCGACCCTGCCAAGCCTCGGATCGAGCGCGGCGTCGAGCGGCTGCTCGAGATCGTGGCGGACGATGCGATGGCCGGCGGCCTCCAGCGCGGCGCAGCACGCTTCATCGCGGCCGAGCCCGAGCGCCAGCGTGCCGGAGGCAGCCAGCCGCTCTAGCACATGCGAGCCCAAGAAACCGCTGGCCCCGGTGACGAGCACGGCCATCCCTCAGACCTCCAGCGCCATGCCGCCGAAGGAGACGCCGGCCGACGTGCCGAGGATGAGCAGCTTCATGCCCGGCGCCACGCGGCCCTCGCGGCGCGCGACGTCCAGCGCGAAGGGAATGGAAGCCGCGATCTGGTTGCCGAAGCGGGCGGAGATGTCGACGAGCTTTTCCGGCGCAAAGCCGGTCTGGCGCGCCATATGGGCAAGCGCGAACGGGCTCGCCTGGTGCGGCACGACGAGATCGACATCGCCATGCCGCCAGCCGGCGCGCTCAAGCAGAGCGGCGACGAAGCCGTTGAAATGGCGCGCGGTGAGCCTGAACAATTCCTTGCCGTCCATGTGGAACAGGCTGTGCGCGGCGAACGCTTCTTGCTCCTTGCGGAAATCGAAGCGCGTGCCGCCCGAACCGATGCCGCAGGCTTCCCAGCCCGACGGATAGGTGCGCATCAGGCTGGCCGCCACCTTGCCCTCGCCTTGGCCGCCTTTGCGCAGCACGGCGGCCGCGGCGCCGTCGCCGAAGAGCGCGGCGATCTCGGGCGCGTCCTGCCACGGCAAGGCGCGCGAGGCGATCTCGGAGGAAAACACCAGCGCCGTCTCGCATTGCCCGGCCTCGATCATGCGGCCGGCGGTCTCGAAGGCGGTGAGGAAGCCCAGGCAAGTGCTGTTGACGTCGAAGGCGGCGGCCGAGCCGTCGGCCAGCCCAAGGCGCTGCATGACCAAGGGCGCGGTCGCCGGCAGCGGCTGATAAGGCACGCCGCAGCCGCCGATGATCAGGTCGACGGCGCCGGGATCGAGGCCGGCATCCTCAAGCGCCAGCGTCGCCGCCGCCCAAGCTAGATCGATTTGCGATTCGCCCTCGCAGACATAGCGCTCGACGACGCCGGTCGCGGTTTCGAGCGCGCCCTCGCCGAGGCCAAGCCGCTTCTCCAGCGTCCGCGTCGTGACGCGCTCAGCCGGTACCGCCCTGCCGGTTCCGACGATCCTGATCTGCATTCTCCCCCCGCCGCATGAGCTTGGCCCTGTCTAACGCAAAAAACGATCGATAGCGACGTTTCCAAGCTCATGCGGCACTGCCAGATCATCGCTTCCGAAGGAAGCCCGTCACCGCTTCCATGAACTCCGCTGGACGCTCGACATTGAGCAGGTGGACGCCGGGCAAAAGCAGGAGTTCCGCGCCGGGGATCGCCGCGGCGATCGCCTCGCTGTGGCTTGCCAGCGTCACCTTGTCGTCCTCGCCGCCGATGACCAGCGTCGGCGCGGCGATGAGGGAAATCGGGCGGCGCAGATCGGCGTCGCGGACCGCGGCGAAGCATCCCGCCAAGCCTTGCGGCGACATGGCGAGGATCGCGGCGTGGAATGGCTCGACTGTCTTGTTTTGACCGGCAAGCATAGAGGCAGGGAACCAGTTTCGCATGAACATGTCCGCCGTCGCCGACAGGTCGTCGGCCGCAAGCACGTTGCGTATCTGCTCGTCGAAATAGGATGCCGGCCCGAGATGTGGCGAGGTGTTGGAAAGGATCAGGCGCTCGATGCGCTCCGGTGCATGGATGCCCAGCCACTGGCCGACGAAACCGCCCAGCGACAGGCCGAGGAAATGCACGCGGGCAAGCCCGAGGAAATCGAGCAGTTCCAACACGTCGCGGCCGAGACGGTCGAGCGAATAGGCGCCGGCCGGCGCGTCGGAGCCGCCATGGCCGCGAAAATCATAGCACAGCACGCGGAAGGATTTGGCGAGTTCCGGAACCTGGCCGTCCCACATGTGGAACGTCGTGGCAATGGAGTTGGAGAGCATCAGCACCGGACGGTCTTCCGGACCGTCCAACCTGTAGCCGATGCGGGCGCCATCGCCCGCAGTGAAGTGCAGCGTGTCGGTCATTTTGGATCCTCATCCTTTCGGCGCTTTTGGAAGGCTTTCGATGAGGCAAAGTAGGCATCGTAACTATCGAAGAAAATTACTATGATGCGACAATCTTTGTAGGACTTTTCGACTATGGATGGCGTGAAACTTCACGATCTCAGATGTTTCGACGCGGTCGCTCGCCGAGGCAGCTTCCAGGCCGCAGCCCAGGCCTTGCACCGGACGCATCCCTCGGTGTTCGCAGCCGTCGCCCGGCTCGAAGAGCAACTTGGCCTGAGGCTGCTGGATCGCAGCGGCTACCGGGTGAGCTTGACCGAGGAGGGCCGCCTGTTCCATGCGCGGGCGCAACTGACGATCCGCGAATTCGAGCATCTTCGGACCTATGCGGGCCAGCTGGCGAGCGGCGAGGAAACCATGCTGCGCCTCGTCATGGGCGACGTCTGCCCTCGGCCCAGAATACTCGGCCTGCTCAGCTGCTTCTTCGCCGAGCGGCCGCGCACGCGCCTGCATCTCGACTATGAAGCGATCGGCGGGCCGGTCGAGCGATTGATGGACGGCGAAGCGGACCTCGTCTTCCACCGCGCCAACCCGTCCGATCCGCATCTCGAGAGAATCAACCTGTGCGAAGTCGCCTTCGTGCCGGTGGTGGCGCCGGGCTTCCTGCCGTTCGACCCGGGGAATGACGTCACGCCAGAAGCGATGCGGCCCTTCACCCAATGTGTGATCCGCGACACGGCGCGGCGTCCTTCACCAGAAAACTTCTTCGTCATCGACGGCGCACACTCCTGCTCGGTGCCCGACCATATGATGAAGAAGGAGTTGATCCTGCACGGGCTTGCCTGGGGCCACCTGCCCGACTGGTTGATCGAGGACGACTTGCGCGACGGACGGCTGCTCTCGATTGCCGGCCGGCATATTCCCGGCCGCACCGAAACCGTCGCCGCGGTGCGGCGACGCGACAAGCCGCACGGACCTGTGGCCGAGGCGCTGTGGCGGCATCTTCAGGATAGTGCCGGACTTGCGAGCTAAGCCTTGCGTTCCCAGCGTCGGTCCTGCGTCTGCTGCCAGTAGGTCACGGCGTGGCCGGCTTCCTTCATCGTCTTCCAGTGGCCGCGGGCGGCTTCGAGCTGTGCCGCGTCATGGCCGTCGAACAGGAAGACGGCGCGCTCGTAGCCGGACAAGTCGGGAGGCGTCGCGCCGTCGACCAGAAAACGGATCTGCGCGGCATTCTGGTTGCCCTCGCCCGTGGTGAGCAGGATCGGCTGCTCGGCCGGATAGGCTTCGCGGTCGGTGGCATGCGCCAGGAAGGAATCGTCGCGAAAAATCCACAGATGCTGGTCGAGCGCGTCGCGGCGATCTTCCGTGCCGGTCTGCACCACCGCGCGCCATCCGCGCTCGACGCTGCGTTCGAGCAGGCCCGGCAGCGCCTCCTCGAGCGTCGATTCGGTCAAATGGTAGAACAGGATGTCGGTCATCCCGGAAACCTAACCCTCATAGTGATCGCGGACCAGGCGGTCGAGCAAGCGCACGCCAAAGCCCGAGCCCCAGGACTGGTTTATCTCGCTCGACGGCGCGCCCATCGCGGTGCCGGCGATGTCGAGATGCGCCCAGGGCGTGTCCTTGACAAAGCGCTGCAGGAACTGCGCGGCGATGATGGCGCCGCCATAGCGGCCGCCGATGTTCTTCATGTCGGCGTTCTTGGAATCGATCAGCTTGTCGTATTCAGGCCCGAGCGGCATGCGCCACAGCCGCTCCTGCGATGCCTGCCCGGCGCCGAAAAGCCGGCCGGCAAGCTCGTCATTGTTGGAGAAAAGGCCGGCATAGTGCTGGCCTAGCGCCACCATGACGGCGCCGGTAAGCGTCGCCAGGTTGATCATGAATTTCGGCTTGAAACGGTCGTTGGCATACCAGAGCGCATCGGCCAGAACGAGGCGGCCTTCCGCATCGGTGTTGAGCACCTCGATCGTCTGGCCCGACATCGAGGTGACGATGTCGCCGGGACGCTGGGCATGGCCGTCGACGGCGTTCTCGACAAGGCCGATGACGCCGACCACATTGGCCTTCGCCTTGCGCGCAGCGAGCGCACGCATAAGGCCGGTGACGGCGGCGGCGCCACCCATGTCGCCCTTCATGTCCTCCATGCCCGAGGCCGGCTTCATCGAATTGCCGCCGGTGTCGAAGGTGACACCCTTGCCGATGAAGGCGAGCGGCGCGTCCTTGGCCTTGCCGCCGTTCCAGCGCATCACCGCCAGGCGCGCGCCGCGCGGCGAGCCTTGCGCGACGCCGAGCAACGAGCCCATGCCGAGCTTCTTCATCTCCTTTTCAGCCAGGACCTCGACCTCGACGCCGAGCTGCTCCAGCGCCTTGACGCGCTCGGCGAATTCGACGGGCCCAAGCGCATTGGCCGGCTCGTTGACCAGATCGCGCGCAAGCAGCACGCCGTCGACCACCGCTTCCTCGCCGGCAAAAGCCTTTTTCGCGGCAGCGGGATCGGCGCAGTGAACGGTTACCCTGGCGGGCTTGCCCGACTTCGTGTCGGATTGGCCGTCTTCCTTGTCTTTCCTGGTCTTGTATTTGTCGAAGGAATAGCTGCGCAGCAGGATGCCGGCGGCGAGGCTCGCCGCCTGGCGACCGTCGGGCTGCAGCTCCGGCAGATCGAGGATGACGGCCACCTCGGTCGCCTTGCGCAGCGAAGCGGCAACGGCGCCACCGAGCTTCAGCCAGGCATAGTCGTCGAGGCTCGAGACCTTGCCGGCGCCGACCGCCACCAGCCGGTCGACCGGCGTTCCTTCCGGCGCCAGCACCTCGGCCGAGCTTGCGAATTTGCCGGAGAAATCGGCGACCGGAAAGGCGCGAGCCAATGCACCAGCCGGATCGCAGGCCTTCGCCGCCTCGCCGAGTCCGCCGTCATCGGCCGCGAAGACGAAGACGCTGCCCTTTTTGGGCGCGGCGAATTTGGCGAAGGAAATGGACGGTCTGGACGTCATCAGGTCCTGCTTTCGGGGATGGCCGTAGGGTGACGGCAAAGGTAATTTTCAACGGGCGAGAGGTTTGGCAAGAGTGCGCGACATTTGGTCGTTTTCCGCCATTTGGCAAGACTTTGGCCGAAATCGCGGTCTATATCGGCGCCACCATAGACAAAGGATTCGCCTCGGCACGGCCTTAGCTTGCTGCCGCAACCTGCTGTTAACCATCGATGTTTTGCATTTTTTATTCATTGGCGCGGAGACTCCGCCACGCCGGGGCACGTGGCGTGGGGCGACAAACCGGAGCGAGCCGCCCATGACGCAGTTGTGCGGGCGCCGCCGGATCACTACCTTGTCGGCGGGCATGATGCCGTTCGGCAAAATCGAGAAAAGCCTTCATGAAGGTCGTTGAACGCTACATCATGCGCCGCGCGCTGACGATGTTCCTCGCGGCGCTGGTCTGGACGCTGGCGATCGTGTGGACCACGCAGGTGCTGGCCAAGATCGACCTCGTCACCGACAATGGCCAGTCGGCGCTGACTTTCTTCGAAGTCGCGGCACTCATCATCCCCTCGATCATCCCGATCGTGGTGCCGTTCGCCCTGGTGGTGGCGGTGGCGCAGACGCTGAGCGCCATGAACACCGATTCGGAGCTGGCCGTGCTCGGCGCCGCCGGCGCCTCACGCTGGACGATCGCGCGGCCGATCCTGCTGCTCGCGATAGCGGCTTGCGCGTTTTCCTTCATCGTCGACAACGCCATCGATCCCTATGCCAGGCAGAAGAACCGCCAGCTGGTGGCAGCATCGCGCGCCGACCTTCTGTCGCTGATCATCCAGGAAGGCACGTTCCGCAAGATCGACGAAGGCCTGTTCCTGCAGGTTGGCGAGCGGCTTCCCGGCAACCGGCTCGGCGGCATCTTCGTGGCCGATTCACGCGAGGAAGGCGCCAGCCTGACCTACTACGCCAAGACCGGCAGCATCGTCGAAAAGGGCGACGAGAAGGTGCTGATGATGAATGATGGCGTCATCAACCGCAAATCGGTGACCGGCGACCTCTCCGTCATCCGCTTCACCTCCTATGCCTTCGACATGTCGGCGTTCATGTCGGCGGCGAACGACATCACGCTTTTGCCCAAGGACCGCACGACGCAATATCTGCTCAGCCCGGATCCCAACGACAAGATGTTCCAGCGAGAACCGGGCAGCT
This sequence comes from Mesorhizobium sp. CA10, assembly GCF_020165285.1. NCBI lineage: Bacteria > Pseudomonadati > Pseudomonadota > Alphaproteobacteria > Hyphomicrobiales > Phyllobacteriaceae > Mesorhizobium > Mesorhizobium sp. CA10. Next base: position 123,090 of record NZ_JAIUHV010000008.1, on the reverse strand, counting down.
ACCGGGCGGAGCTCAACCAGCGTCTCGCCGAATGGTCCTATTCGCTGGTGTTCGCGCTGATCGCGCTTGCCGTTGCGGGCGACGCGCGCTCGCACCGGGAGGCGCGCATCAATCCGCTGATCACGGCAATCGCGATAGCGCTTTTCGTGCGGTGGCTGGGCTTCTTCGCCGCAGGCAAGGCCGACAGGGTCTGGTACTATGTCTACCTGCTCTACGCTATACCGCTCATCGCCTCCGCGGTTTCGATCTGGTTCATCGTATCGTCGCGCACCATGGAATTGCCGGTCAGTTGGGCAGACTGGCTGACGGGCCTCGCCAAGCGTGCCGGCGACAACTGGACAACATTCAAGCTCTGGCTCGTCCGGCGCACTTCCGGCCAGGGAGCCTGACCATGGGCTGGACGCTGGGCCGCTATTTCTTTTTCCGTTACGTCTCGATCACCTTCTGGTTCTTCCTCGGCCTGCTGGCCCTGGTGTTCCTGATCGACTTTACCGAGCTTTCCGGCCGCACGACCGGGTTGCCCGGCTTCACCTACGGCACAGCCTTCGCCATTTCGGCGCTCAGGATGCCGATGATAATGCTGCAGACGGTGCCGTTCGTCGGACTGTTCTCGGCAATGGCAACTCTGGTGTCGCTCAACCGCCGTTACGAGCTGGTGATCGCCCGCTCGGCCGGCGTCTCGGCCTGGCAGTTCCTGTTTCCGTGCTGCGTCGGCGCGCTGATGTTCGGCGTGCTGTCGGTCGCCGTGATCAATCCGATCGCAGCGCATGGCTTTTCCTGGTCCGAGCAGATGGAGAACGACCTCAGGGCCGGCAAGTCGAACGCCGTGACAACCAACGTCACGCCGTGGCTCAGGCAGAAGACCGAATCGGGCGACACCATCATCGGCGCCCGCGCCATCCTCAATCAGGGGCTGGAGATGGCGGACGCGGTGTTTTTCATCCTCGACCCGCAGGGCAACATCGCCGAACGCAAGGATGCGGCCAAAGCCCTCCTGCGCGACGGCTATTGGGAATTGCAGGACGTAAAGGTCTTCAAGGGAGGCAATATCCAGACGCTGGCGTCCGACAGGGTGCCGACCAATCTCAAGCCGGAATTCGTGCAGGAACGCCTGGCGCGCCCGGAAACCATCCCCTTCTACGAGCTGCCGCGAAAGATCGAGGTTGCCCGTTCCTTCGGACTCAAGGCGAATGCCTTCGCCATGCAGTTTGATTCGCTGGTTGCCTTGCCGTTCCTTCTCGTCGCCATGACGCTGATTGCTGCAACGGTTTCAATGCGATTTGCACGAATGGGACAGTCGGCAACGATGATTCTGGGTGGCGTCGTGGCCGGCTTTCTGCTTTATGTCGTTTCGGTACTGGTCAAGGCATTCGGTGTAGCCGGATTCGTGCCTACTGTGGTGGCTGCATGGGTTCCGGTTGTCGTGGCTATGTTCTTTGGGGTGACGTTTCTGCTATACAAGGAAGACGGCTAGTGAGGGAGGCGGTTTTGCGCAGCCATAGGCAGGCCGGTTTGGCACGCCTCTATGGGGCGACTGCCTTGGCGTGTCTGTTCGCTTGCGCGGTGCCGACGGCAGCCGCGCTGGCGCAGCAGATTACTGCCAAGTCCGTTCCTTCCGGCACCCAGATGCTGCTGGCCGCCGACACGCTTGTCTACGACAACGACAAGCACACGGTGACGGCCGTCGGCGGCGTGCAGATCGACTATGGCGGCAACAAGCTGGTCGCCCAGCGCGTGGTGTATAACCGCGACACCAAGCGCCTCGTCGCCAGCGGCGCCGTCGAACTGATCAACAGCGACGGCACCAAGGTCAATTCCGACCATATCGACATCACCGACGACTTTGCCGACGGCTTTGTCAACGCGCTGCGCGTCGAGACGATAGACAAGGCCTATTTCGCCGCCGAGAGCGCGGAGCGCATGGGCGGCGTGCTCACCACCTTCCACAACGGCGTCTACACCGCCTGCGAGCCTTGCGAAGACAAGCCGGACAAAGCGCCGACCTGGCGCATCAAGGCGCGAAAGATCATCTGGAACGGGGAGAAGAAGACGGTCCGCTTCGAAAACTCGAATTTCGAGTTCTTCGGCTTCCCGCTCGCCTATCTGCCGGCCTTCGAGATCGCCGACCCGACGGTGAAGCACAAGAGCGGCTTCCTGATCCCCGGCATCGTCTATAACAACCATCTCGGCGTCGGTATCAAAGTCCCCTATTATTTCGCCCTGTCTCCGACCTATGACCTGACCGTCACCGGCAGCGGCTATACCAAGCAGGGTTTCCTCGGCGAGGCCGAGTGGCGCCAGCGCTTCAACAACGGCCAGTACACGCTGAAGATTGCCGGCATCAACCAGCAGGATCCGAACGCGTTCATCGATACGCGCACGCTCGACATCAACCATGGCCATAACGTCAATTCCGGCCCGGAAGGCGACCCGAACAAGTTCCGCGGCATGATGGGCACCAAGGGCCAGTTCGCCATCAACGAGCGCTGGGATTTCGGCTGGGACGTGCTGCTCCAGACCGACAAGGAATTCTCGCGCACCTACAACATCGAAGGCTACAGCGACCTCGTCCACCAGTCGTCGATCTATCTGACAGGCTTGAGCGACCGCAATTATTTCGATGTCCGCGCCATGCGCTTCGAGGTGCAGGAAGACACGCTCTCCAGCGATCCGACGGCGCGCGCCGCCAAGCAGCCCTGGGTGCTGCCGTCGCTCGATTACGCCTATATCCCCGACACGTCGGTGGCCGGCGGCCAGTTGTCATTCAACGTCAATACACGCGTGATCAGCCGCAACCGGCTGGACGAAACACTTGACGGAGGCTCGGTTCTACGCGTTCCGGGTATAGAGGGCCAATCAAGCCGGCTGTCGGCGGAAGCCGAATGGAAGCGTACCTTCACTACCGACGACGGCCTGCAGTTGACGCCATTGCTGGCGTTCCGTGGCGACGCCGGCTATGTCAATGCGAATTCGGCTTCGCTTGACGCAATTACGTCGATGGCTAACAATCCCGTGGTGGGCACACCCGGCGACGACATGCGTTCCTCGCTTGCCCGCTACATGGCCACTCTCGGCCTCGAGGCGCGTTGGCCGCTCCTGTTCTCGATGGCGAACTCCAGCCATGTCCTGGAGCCGACGGCGCAGGTCTTCGTGCGCCCGAACGAGCAATATGTCGGCGGGCTGGCCGTCCCGAACGAAGACGCGCAGAGCTTCGTCTTCGACGCCACCACGCTGTTCGAGCGCGACAAATTCTCGGGCTATGACCGCATAGAAGGCGGCACGCGCGCCAATGTCGGCTTCCGGTATTCAGGCGCCTATGACAATGGCTGGGCCACGAATGCAATTTTCGGCCAGTCCTACCAGCTTGCGGGCGAAAATTCCTTTGCCGCGCCCGACCTCGTCAATGTCGGGGCCGAGTCCGGCCTGGACAAGCAGACCTCGGATTATGTCGGTCTTGTCGGCTTCAACAGCCCGAGCGGTTTCTCCGGCTCGCTGAGCGGGCGTTTCGACGAGCAGACATTCGAGGTGAGGCGCGCCGAAGTGAAGGCCGCCTATTCCAGCCTGCCGATATCGCTCAGCGCCAAATACGCCTTCATCGAGGCGCAGCCGCTCTACGGCTTCACCACCGACCGCCACGAGCTCACGCTCGGCGCTTCGGCCCATCTGGCGCAGAACTGGCGGCTGTTCGGCACCGGCACCTACGACATCGAGACAAATGTGCTGGTCAAGGACGGCGTCGGCTTCGCCTACAACGATAGCTGCTTCACTTACATCATGACGTATTCGCAGACGCGCGACACCGTCACCAAGGAAGTGTCGCAGAACATCGGTTTCAACCTGTCGTTCCGCACGCTCGGCGATTTCGGTTCGTCAACAAGCGCGGTCGATACCATCCAGTGATCAAGCGGCGGGCGCGCGGTCTCCGAGCCGTGTGCCGGCTGGGGCGCTGATGGGCTTTGGTCTTGATTTGGAGCGTGTTCCTTCGAAAATGGGCGCGTTTCCCAAGGCCATGCGGCGGCGACATCGTTTCGCCGCATAAGATGGGCATGGGGTCGACTGCATCCGCAAGCGTTCGGAGGACGCGCGGCGCAGCGATGGCGGGAAACTCGAGATGGGGAAAAATTAGGAAGGTAAGATGAGGAAATACCTGTTTTCAGCGGGATTCGCGCTTCTGGTCGCGGCCTCCATTTCGGTCACGGCTGTCGTGCGGCCTGCTTTCGCCGCTGAGATCAAGTATGTCGTCAACAACATGCCGATCACCACCGGCGACATCGCGCACCGCGCCGCCTTCTTCAAGCTGCAGCACAAGAAGGGCGATGCCGCGCAGGAGATGATCGACCAGACGCTGCGCCTGGCCGAGGCCAAGCGGCTCGGCATCCACATCACCGACCAGCAGGTCGACGCCGCCTACCAGCGCTTTGCCTCGGGCAACAAGATGCCGCTGGCGAAACTCGACGCGATCATGGCGCAGTCGGGCGTCACCAAGGAACATTTCAAGGAATTCATCCGTGCCCAGATGGCCTGGAACCAGGCGCTCAGCGCGCGCTACCGCTCCGGCGAAGGCGGCTCGGTGACCGAGCAGGACGCCGTGCGGCGCATGCTGGACAAGGGCGGCGCCAAGCCGACCGCGACGGAATACATGCTGCAACAGGTGATCTTCGTGGTTCCGGCATCGGAGCGCGCCGGCACGCTCGCCAAGCGCAAGCGCGAGGCCGACGCCATGCGCGCCCGCTTCAGCAGCTGCAGCACCACGCGGGAATTCGCCAAGGGCCTGATCGACGTCACCGTGCGCGACCTCGGCCGCGTGCTGGCGCCGCAATTGCCGTCCGACTGGGCCGAGCAGATCAAGGCGACCAAGGTCGGCGCCGCGACGCCGACGCGCGAGACCGAGCGCGGCGTCGAGTTCATCGGCATCTGCTCCTCGCGCGAGGTTTCCGACGACAAGGCCGCACAGATGGTGTTCCAGGCGGAAGGCAGCAATGACAAGGACGCCGACGAGCTCAGCAAGAAATATGTCGCCGAGCTGCGCCAGAAGGCCAAGATCGTCGAACGCTAGAGCCGGATGATTTCAGGTCGAGTCGACCTGAAATCTGAATCCGGCTCTAAATCAAAGAGATAGGGCATGATGTCGTCCGAAGACCGCTGCACACTTTTCGGCATCATGCTCTGAGCGACAAGCGTGCGATGCCGCAGCCAGCCGACCGCATGAGCACGCAGAAGACCCACGCGCCGCTGGCGCTCAGTGTCGGCGATCCGTCGGGCATCGGGCCTGAGATCGCCATCGCCGCCTGGCAAGCTGGCGACAGCGCCGGTGTGCCGCCCTTCTATCTGCTTGCCGACCCCGCTTTGATCGAAGCCCGCGCCCGCCTGGTCGGCGCGAATGTGACGATCGCCGAGACCTTGCCCGGACAGGCGGCGCACCACTTTGCCCGGGCTCTGCCTGTCGTTCCGCTCGATGCGCGTCATTTCGACAGCCCGGGACAGCCGAACCCGGCCAACGCCGCCGGCACCATCGAGGCCATCGACCGCGCCGTCGCCGACTGTCTCGCCGGCCACGCCGCGGCGATAGTCACCTGCCCGATCTCCAAGAAGCCGCTTTATGATGCCGGATTTGGCTTTCCCGGCCACACTGAATATCTGGCACACCTGGCTTCGCGCCACACCGGCAGGGATGTGACGCCGGTGATGTTGCTGGCGGGACCGGATCTGCGCACCGTTCCGGTGACCATCCACATCGCTTTGGCCGAAGTGCCGAAGGTACTCACGACGGAGCTGATCGTCGCGACCGCGCGCATCACCGCCGCCGATCTCGAGAGCCGCTTCGGCATTGCGCGGCCGAAGCTTGCGATCGCCGGACTCAACCCGCATGCCGGCGAAGGCGGCGCCATGGGCCTGGAGGATGCTGCGATCGTGACCCCGGCCGTCGAGATGCTCAAAGCGGAAGGGATCGACGCGATCGGACCGCTGCCGGCTGACACGATGTTTCATCCGCGCGCGCGCGCTTCCTATGACGCGGCGCTCTGCATGTATCACGACCAGGCGCTGATCCCGGCCAAGACCTTAGCCTTCGACGAGGCGGTGAACGTGACGCTGGGCCTGCCCTTTGTCCGAACCTCGCCCGATCACGGCACCGCTTTCGACATTGCCGGCAAGGGTATTGCGCGCGCCGACAGCCTGATCGCCGCGCTAAGGCTGGCGCGCCGGCTGGCCGACAGCGGACGGCAGGCCACCGCCGCGTGAGGATCCATTGAGCGGGCGCACCACAATCGACGGGTTGCCGCCGTTGCGCGAGGTGATCGAGCGGCATGGCCTGCAGGCCAAGAAGGCGCTCGGGCAGAATTTTCTGCTCGACCTCAACCTGACAAGCAAGATCGCGCGCGCCGCCGGCGATCTCGGCGAGGCGACGGTGATCGAGGTCGGCCCAGGCCCGGGCGGATTGACGCGGGCGCTTCTCTTCAACGGCGCGCGGCGCGTGATCGCCATCGAGCGCGACGAGCGCTGCCTTGAAGCGCTGGCCGAGGTCTCCAGCCACTATCCCGGTCGCCTGGAGGTCATTCCCGGCGATGCGTTGAAGACGGATTTTGCCGCGCTTGCCGGCGGGGCGAACGGCGGGCCGGTGAAGATCGTTGCCAACCTGCCCTACAATATCGGCACCGAGCTTCTGATCCGCTGGCTGACGGTGGCCGATTGGCCGCCCTTCTACCAATCGATGACGCTGATGTTCCAGCGCGAGGTGGCGGAGCGCATCACCGCGGTCCCGGACAGCGACGGCTATGGCCGGCTCGGCATCCTAGCCGGCTGGCGCACCGAGGCGAAGATCGCCTTCGACGTGCCGCCGCAGGCATTCACGCCGCCGCCGAAGGTCACCTCATCGGTGGTGCATCTGGTGCCGCGCTTATCTCCCCTGCCCGTGGACGCCAGAAAGCTGGGCCGCGTCACCGAGGCCGCCTTCGGCCAGCGCCGCAAGATGCTCAGGCAAAGCGTGAAGAGCCTTGGCGGCGAGGCGTTGCTGACGCGGGCCGGCATCGACCCGACGCGGCGGGCGGAGACGCTCAGCGTGGAAGAGTTTGTCAGGCTGACCAACGCGGTTTGACCGCCAGCGTCACTGGAATCCAGACCCCGGCGCCATAGATAGTCAGGCGAAACCAGCCGGAGCCTGCAATGCCTGCCTATGTCATTTCCGATGTCACTATCCGCGACAGGGAGGCGTTCGAAACCTACCGAACTCGCGCCGCGGCCTCCATCGCCGCGCATGGCGGACGCTATCTCGTTCGTGGCGGCGAGGTGGAGACACTGGAGGGGAGTTGGAAACCCGGGCCGCTCATCGTCGTCGAGTTTCCCGACATCGAGACCGCGCGGCGCTGGTATCGCTCGGGCAATTACGCGGCCGCACTTGAGGTTCGCGACGCTGCGCTTAGCCGCAACCTCATTCTGGTCGACGGGATCAGTTCGTGACGCGGCGAATTGCCCGAAAACGGCCGCGCACGATCAAGCTGAGGCGCTTTTTGCCGAGAAACGGGCGGCAACGGGTCGCAAATAGAGGTTTGGTTCACTTTTGCTTTTTGTACCGCCGCAGGCCGGCGCTGCCCCTCATCCGACCCTTCGGGCCACCTTCCCCCGTAAGCGGCGAGAAGGAAGAGTCACCCCGTCTTCTCGTCCAGCAAGCCCGAAATGAAGTCGAACAGCCCCGGCCGCCTGTCTCGGCGAAGCCGCTCCGCCGTGACGATGGCGCGGACCTCGGCGAAGGCGCGGTCGAGATCGTCGTTGACGATGACGAAGTCGTATTCCTTCCAATGCTCGATCTCGAGGCGGGCGTTCTTCAGCCTGGTCTCGATGACCGATTCCTGGTCCTCGGCGCGGCGCTTCAGGCGCGCCTTCAATTCCTTCATCGACGGCGGCAGGATGAAGATCGAGACGATGTCGGCGCGCATCTTCTCCTTGAGCTGCTGGGCGCCCTGCCAGTCGATATCGAACAGCATGTCGCGGCCTTCGGCCAGCGCGATTTCAGCGGGCTCGCGCGGGGTCGCATAGCAATTGCCGTGCACTTCGGCCCATTCGAGCAGCGCATCGGAATCGCGCAGCCGCTCGAACTCGCGCATGGTGCGGAAGTGATAGTGGACGCCTTCGATCTCCGAGCCGCGGCGCGGCCTTGTCGTGACGGAGACCGAAAGCTCGAGACTTCCATCGCTTTCGAGAAGATTGCGCGCGATGGTCGACTTGCCGGCGCCCGACGGCGACGACAGCACCAGCATCAATCCGCGGCGGCGGATGCGGGACCCCAGATCCCTGGCGGCCGTCGGCTCCTTGGCAACCATCCCGTCACTCCAGATTCTGGACCTGCTCGCGAAACTGGTCGACCACCGCCTTGAGCTCCAGCCCGATCGCGGTGACCGCGGCAGCGTTCGACTTGGAGCATAAGGTATTCGATTCGCGATTGAATTCCTGCGCCAGAAAATCGAGCTTGCGACCAACGGCGGCGCCGCTTTTGAGCAGCGCGCGCGCCGAAGCGATATGCGTCTTCAGCCTGTCGATCTCCTCGCGGATGTCGGCCTTGCTGGCGAGGAAGGCCGCTTCTTGATGCAGCCGGATGGCGTCGAGATTGGCCGAAGCATCCGTCAAGAGGCGCACCTGCTCGGCGATACGCTCGCGGATTGCCGCGGGCTCGCGCGACGGGTCGGCCTCGGCCTTCAGCGTCAGCGCCTCGATGATATCGACATGGCCGGCAAGAAGCGCGCCCAGCGCCGCGCCCTCGCTGCGGCGCGCCTGCTCCAGCCCGGCGAGCGCCATCTCGAGCGCAGACAGGATCGCGGCGTCGAGAGCGGCCCGCTCCTCCTCCGTCTCCACGGCTTCGGGAATGTCGAGCACACCGCGCAGGGAGAGCAGGCCGTCGGCGGTGGCGGGCTCGGTGCCGAACTGCTCCTGCAAACGCCTGGCCAGCCCTGCCAGGTCCTTGAGGAACGCCTCGTTGACCACCGGCTGGATTTGCCTTGCGGCGGCGCGGCCGACGGTCAACGTCGCCTGGAAATTGCCGCGCGCGAAACGCTTCTGAACGGTCTGCCGGACGGCCGTCTCCAGCCGGTCGAAACCCTGCGGCAATCTCAGCCTCACCTCGGCGCTCTTGCCGTTCACCGATTTCACCTCCCAGGCTATCGAGGTGCCCTCGCTTTCAGCGGCGCACCGCGCAAAACCGGTCATGCTTTGCAGGCTCATTGCCCTGTCGTCCCCCTGTCGCAGCCAAGGCATGCGTTGCCCAGCGCTGCGCGCCCAAAAATCGCCGGACGATCGGCCGGCGTCCCCTCAAAACATGAATATGGCCTCGCGTCAAAGGACGCGTTCTTCTGCGTGGTGCATGTCGTTTCCCAAAACCGCTGGCGCACTTTTGGGCGAATGCAGTGAGTTTCGATGCATGTCGTTTTCCCAAAACCGCTGTGCGCTTTTGGGCGACATGCATTGCGCCTATTGCGCGTCGTCGCCGCCGGCGTCGCCATTCTCGCCATTGGCCCCGGCGTCGCTGCTGTCGGCGTTGTCATCGGGGGCTGCCGGCGCCGTCGTCTGGCCCGAGGCCTTGGCGGCGGCATCAGCCTGCTTCTTCTGCAGCGCCCGGTAACGGGCGACGTTCTGGTTGTGCTCTTCCAGCGTCGCTGCAAAGACATGGCCGCCATTGCCGTCAGCGACGAAATAGAGGTCGTCGGTCTTGGACGGATTGGCGACCGCTTCAAGCGCCGCTCGGCCCGGATTGGCGATCGGCGTCGGCGGCAGGCCCTTGATCATGTAGGTGTTGTAGGGCGTCTGCTTGTCGAGGTCGGACTGGTAGATCGGCCGGTCCGCCGGCTTTCCTTTGCCGCCGAACAGGCCGTAGATGATGGTCGGGTCGGACTGCAGCCGCATGCCCTTGGCCAGGCGGTTGAGGAACACCGCGGCGACGCGGGAGCGCTCGTCGCTCCTGCCCGTTTCCTTCTCGACGATCGAGGCGAGCGTGACGAAGTCGTCGATGTTGGCGATCGGCAGGTCGGCCGCGCGATGCGACCAGACATCCTCGACCAGCTTCTTCTGGTCGGCGACCAGCTTGTCGACCATTTGCTGCCTGGTGGCGCCGCGGGTGAAGCGCAGCGTGTCGGTGGCGATGGTACCTTCCGGCGGCAAGGTCGGCGGCATGTCGCCGGTGAGCGCCTCCTGATCGGCGACGCGCTGCAGCGCCTGCTCGACCGTCAGCCCTTCAGGAATGGTAAGCGAGTACATCACCGACTTGCCGCTCTTGAAGAGCTCCATGATGTCGCGCATCGAGGCGCGCGGCTTGATGGCGTATTCGCCGGCCTTAAGCGCCGATTCATTGCCCGTGGCGCGCACGCCGAGCCGGAAGATGCGGGCATCGCTGATCAGGCTGCGGCGTTCCAGCTGGTCCGCGATCTCCTGCACGCCGGTGTTCGGCTTGATCATGAAGGTGTCGCCATTGGCGGACGGGCCGGGCTCGACGAAAGCCTGCATGCCGAAATAGAGCGCGGCACCCGAGGCGATGACCGCAAGGATAACCATGGAGAGGAAGAAGTTCAGGAACACGACGAACTGGCTGCGCGAAGCGCGCGAGCGCTTCGACGGCGGCGGCGTGCCGGCTTCCGGGCGCAACGCCTCGGCCGCAGTCTTCGGCATGATCGGCACCTTTGTGCCCTGCCGTGCGAAATCCCCGTCGCCGCCCGGATTTGTGCTCCCAGGATTTGTGCTCATGGCGCCCTACCGTCTGATCTTGCAACGAATCCCCTAGCTACAAACTAGGGGAGAATTTGGCAAAAATGACGGCAGGTGGCGGGACTGCCGGCTGGTTGTCTTTTTCTGAGCAATCCCGGGGCGGAAAGCGCTGAGCACTCTTTCCGGGATTGCTCCCGTTGGCCTTTCAGCCATTGTAGCGCTGGAACACGAGCGAGGCGTTGGTGCCGCCGAAGCCGAAGGAATTCGACAGCGCGACATCGATCTGACGCTGGCGCGGCTTGTTCGGCACGAGATCGATCGCCGTCTCGCGTTCCGGATTGTCGAGATTGATGGTTGCCGGCGCGACGTTGTCGCGGATGGCGAGGATCGAGAAAATCGCTTCCGCGGCACCCGCGGCGCCCAGCAGATGGCCGATCGACGACTTGGTCGACGACATCGAGATCTTCGAGGCGGCATTGCCGACCAGCCGCTCGACGGCGCCGAGCTCGATCGTGTCGGCCATGGTCGAGGTGCCGTGCGCGTTGATGTAGTCGACGTCGGCCGGCGAGAGTTTCGCCCGGTTCAGCGCCGCCATCATGCAGCGGAAGGCGCCATCGCCATCTTCGGCCGGCGCGGTGATATGGTGGGCATCGCCGGTCAGGCCATAGCCGGTGACCTCGGCATAAATCTTGGCACCGCGGGCCTTGGCGTGCTCCAGCTCTTCCAGGACGACGACGCCCGCGCCCTCGCCCATGACGAAGCCGTCGCGGTCGCGATCATAAGGACGCGACGCTGTTTCGGGGCTGTCATTGCGCTCGGTGGACAGCGCGCGGCAGGCGGCGAAGCCGGCAATCGACAGCCGGGTGACCGGCGCCTCGGCGCCGCCGGCCAGCATCACATCGGCATCGCCCCACATGATCAGCCGGGCGGCGTCGCCAATGGCGTGCGCGCCGGTCGAGCAGGCAGTGACCACCGCATGGTTCGGGCCCTTCAGGCCGTGGCGGATGGAAACCTGGCCCGAGACCAGATTGATGATCTGTCCGGGGATGAAGAAGGGGCTGATGCGGCGCGGGCCGCGTTCCTTCAGGATCATCGCGTTCTCGGCGATGCCGTCGATGCCGCCGATGCCGGAGCCGATCAGAACGCCGGTGGCGCACTGGTCCTCATGTGTCTCAGGCTTCCAGCCGGAATCGGCCAGCGCCTCGTCGGCGGCCGCGATGCCGTAGAGGATGAACTCGCCGATCTTGCGCAGTTCCTTCGGCTCGAGCACAGCCTCCGGATTGAAGGTGCCGTTCGAGCCGTCGCCGCGCGGAATGATGTGGGCGATCTTGCAGGCAAGATCGTCCACCTCGAATTCGGTGACGCGCCGGCAGGCGCTGCGGCCGGAGAGCAATTCCCGCCAGCTATGCTCGACGCCCATGCCGAACGGCGAAAGCAGGCCAAGGCCCGTGACGACGACACGCCTCATCGCAGGTCCTCCCCGGTTATGCCTGCGAAAGAACTCAGGCCGAGGCCTTGTCGATATACTTGACGGCGTCGCCGACGGTGAGGATGGTCTCGGCCGCATCGTCCGGAATCTCGACGCCGAACTCTTCTTCGAACGCCATGACGAGTTCAACCGTGTCGAGGCTGTCCGCGCCCAGATCGTCGATGAAGCTCGCCTGCTCCGTCACCTTGTCGGCATCGACGCCGAGATGCTCGATGACGATCTTCTTGACGCGCTCTGCGGTGTCACTCATTTGGGGCAATCCTCGTCTTAGGTTGTCTATCTTCGTTAGCGGGCGGAATGCCGCTAATCAAGCTGAAAGATGGTCTTGCGGGCAACGCAACGCCACAGGACCGGTTTTTGCCCGAACCGCCGGGTTGCGGGCCGCATTACACGAAAAATGACGGGCGTCCAAGCCGAAATGGCTGTTTTCACAGGCGCCCGCCCCACCTCAGATCATTGCCATGCCGCCGTTGACGTGAATGGTCTGGCCGGTGACATAGGCCGCCTCGTTGGAGGCGAGATAAGCGACGGCGGACGCCACTTCAACGCTGGTGCCCATGCGCCGGGTCGGGATCGCGGCCATGATCGTCTCTTTCTGCTTGTCGTTGAGCTTGTCGGTCATGGCCGATTCGATGAAGCCCGGGGCGACGCAGTTGACGGTGATGTTGCGGGTGGCGATCTCCTGCGCCAGCGACTTGGAAAAGCCGATCATGCCTGCCTTGGAGGCGCAGTAGTTGGTCTGGCCGGGATTGCCGGTGACGCCGACCACCGAGGTGATGTTGATGATGCGGCCATGGCGGCGGCGCATCATCGGATGGGTCAGTTCGCGGGTCAGCCGGAACACAGCGGTGAGGTTGACCTCGATCACCGAATCCCAGTCGGCGTCCGACATGCGCACGAACAGGCCGTCCTTGGTGATGCCGGCATTGTTGACCAGGATGTCGACGCCCTCGAGATCGGCCTCCGCTTTCTGGCCGAGCGCCTTGACCGCGTCGCGGTTCGTCAGGTCCGCCGGAAACAGTTTTACGCGGTCGCCCAATTCGCCCGCCAAGGCTTCCAGCTTCTCCACACGGGTGCCGTGCAGGCCGACGATCGCGCCCTGGCTGTGCAGCACCCTGGCGATCGCCTCGCCGATGCCCCCCGATGCGCCGGTGACGAGCGCCTTGCGGCCGGTCAGTTCGAACATATCTTCAACCTCATTTTTCCAGACGGCTGCAAGCAGTCGCGTTCCGTATACGTCATATCGTCCAAGTCACGCTAGACAAGCGTCGGACATTGGCGAAGGCCTCCTTCCCGTCGTCATCCACGGGCGGAGCGGGAGCGAAGCGGACGCGTAGACCCGAGGATCCATGCCGTGACATTGGCCGAAGGATGCAACGGAGCAGAATTCTGCACCGCGGCGGCACTTCCAAGTCACGGCATGGATTCTAGGGTCTGCGCTGCGTCGCTTCGCTCCTTGCTCCGCCCTAGAATGACGAAAACGGGGCCTCACCCCAAAGCCGCCAGCGCGGCCTCGACTTCCGCCGCCGTGCCCACGGCGCCGGTGGCGATGTCGCGGTTGATGCGGCGCGCCAGGCCCGACAACACCTTGCCTGCGCCGACTTCGTAGAGGCTCGCAACGCCGTTGGCGCCAAACCATTCCACCGTCTCTCGCCAACGCACGCGGGCGACCACCTGCTCGACCAGGCGGCGGACGATCTCATCGGGGTCGCTGGTCGGGGTTACGGTGACGTTCGAGACGATCGGAACCACCGGCGCGGATTTCGCGACACCGGCCAGCGCCTCGCGCATTATGTCGGCGGCAGGCGTCATCAGCGCCGAATGAAAGGGGGCGGAAACCTGCAGCATCAGCGCCCGCTTGGCGCCTTTTTCGGTGCACAGCTTCGCCGCCAGCTCGACCGCCGGCCTGGCGCCGGAGATCACCAGCTGGCCGCCGCCATTGTCGTTGGCGACCTGGCAGACGGAGCCGTTGCCGACCTCGCGAGCTGCCTCGGCGCAAGCGGCCTCGACGTCGGCCTGTTCCAGCCCGATGATCGCGGCCATGGCGCCCTCGCCGGCCGGCACCGCCGCCTGCATGGCGTTGCCGCGGGTCCGAAGCAGCCGCGCCGCGTCGCCGACCGAAACGAAGCCGGCCGCAGCAAGCGCGGAATATTCACCAAGCGAATGGCCGGCGACATAAGCCACCTTGTCCTTCAGCGAGAAGCCGCGCGCTTCGAGCGCGCGCATCGCCGCCAGCGACATCGCCATCAGCGCCGGCTGGGCATTGGCGGTCAGCGTCAGCGTCTCTTCCGGCCCTTCCCAGATGAGTTTCGACAGTTTTTCGCCGAGCGCTGCGTCCACTTCCTCGAAGACGCGACGCGCTTCGGGGAATGCATCGGCGAGGTCCTTGCCCATGCCGACGGCCTGGCTGCCCTGTCCCGGAAAGGTGAATGCGACGGCCATTTGAGGTCTCTCCAGAGGCTGGTTTTGTCTGCCTCTGGCGCAAGGCGGACAGCCAAGTCAAGCCCGCAGGCGTCTCTTCGGCCTGCATTTCGGTCGGAAACCCTGCTGACTGCCTGTTCCAAAAGGCCTTTTACTTGATCACACCTGATGAAAACCGCTCACGTTTATTTTGCTGGCTCTTCTTATTTCCGCCACAGGCGCTAGCTTTGCGTGACATTTCGATGACAGTGGCGTGACGCGAGTGGAAGACGCGTGACAAGGGCCGGGGAAGCAAAGTGGCAAGGATCAGGAAAGGCGCGGCCAAACCCGCGCCGCAATTTTTGGAAGACGATCCGTCCACCGGCTATCTGCCGGGACGAGCCTGGCCGACCGTGCGCTACGGCCTGTCGACGCTTCTTGCCTCAGCCCTGCTTGTATTCGCGATCGAGCTGATCGTACGCGGCGATTTCTTCGGCACGGTCGATTTCTTCATGCAGCCCTTCAAGCCCGGCTGGACCACCATCATCGTCTTCGCCCTGGTGCTGCTCGGGTTGGACGCCATACTCGGCCGAAGCCACCAGAGCCTGATGATCGTGGCGCCGCTGACGCTGGCGCTGGCCTTTGTCGGCCACCAGAAATCGCGTTACCTCGGCGACCCGCTCTATCCCACGGATTTCCTATTCGCCCGCCAGATCATGGCGCTGATGCCGCTCCTGGTGCGCGAGCGCCCGTGGACGGCCGTCATGCTGGCGGTCGGCATCGTCGGCGGTCTGACGCTGCTCGTCTACGGCTGGCGGACCTGGCGCCGGCGGGTGCCCATCCTCAGCCGCAAGGGCCGCCTGGCGCGGCTGGCGCTTGCCGT
The DNA here is from genome assembly GCF_020165285.1 of Mesorhizobium sp. CA10. NCBI lineage: Bacteria > Pseudomonadati > Pseudomonadota > Alphaproteobacteria > Hyphomicrobiales > Phyllobacteriaceae > Mesorhizobium > Mesorhizobium sp. CA10. The sequence goes on along the minus strand of NZ_JAIUHV010000008.1, from coordinate 107,635 downwards.
GCCGCTGCTCGCCTTCTTCGTCTCGATCATGGACTACGCCACCTTCTCGTGGACGCGCGACCGGCTGCAGATCATCCCGATTATGTGGGACCAGAAGGAGAACTACGCCTCCAACGGCTTTGCGCTGGCCTTCGCGATGAACGTGCCGATGGCGCATGTCGCGGCGCCGCCCGGCTATTCCGAGAAGACGATGGCCGCGATCCAGCGCCCCGACGTCGCCGCTTCCATGCCGGACGAGAAGCCGGATATCGTGGTGGTGATGAGCGAATCCTTCTGGGATCCGACGCACCTGCCCGGCGTCACCATCAAGCCCGACCCGATCCCGACGGTCAGGGCGTTGCGCTCCGGCTCGATGTTCTCGCCCGAGTTCGGCGGCATGACCGCCAATATCGAGTTCGAGGCGCTGACCGGCTTTTCCAACGCCTTCCTGCCGGCCGGCTCGATCCCCTATCAGCAATATGTGCGCACCCCGACCCCGTCGCTGGCGACCTTCCTGAAGAGCCAGGGTTACCGGGCGCGCGCCATCCATCCCGGCACCAACTGGTTCTGGAACCGCGGCGCCGTCTATGCCGATTTCGGCTTCAACGACTTCCGCTCCGAAGAGACGCTGCCGCCGATGGAAAAGCGCGGGCCGCTGGCTTCCGACGCGGCGATGACCGACGAGATCATCCGCGAGGCCGACACCAGCGACGATCCGGTGTTCCTGTTCGCCGTCAGCCTGCAGAACCACGGTCCTTACGAGCCCTACCGCTACTACAACCCGACGCATTCGATCGACGCGCCGATCAGTTCCTGGGCGCGGGAATCGCTGCTTTCCTATGCCGAGGGGTCGGCCGACGCCGACCGCGGCCTGCAGCGCCTGATCGACTGGGCGAAGGCCCGCCAGCGGCCGACCATCATCGCCTTCTTCGGCGACCATCTGCCGCCGCTCGGACCCGTCTATGTCGAGACCGGCTTCCTCAAGGACAATGTCGCGCCGCGCAAGGAGCCGGCGGTCGCCGCGCTCGAACACCACGATACGCCTTTGGTTATCTGGTCGAACCGCTCCGGTCCGGTCGAGAACATCGGCTCGGTGAGCCCGGCCTTCCTGCCCTATCATATCCTGACCACGGCAGGCATCAGCCACCCCTATTACACCGGCTTCCTCGGTGCGCTGCGCGAACACTACCGGGTGGTCGACCGCAACCTGCTCCTGTCGCCCGTGGGCGAAGCAACGCCGGATTGGGCGAGGCAGAAGCAGATCGATCCGAAGATCAACGATTTCCGGCTCATTCAATACGACATGATGTTCGGCAAGCGGCTCTCGGCGCCCGACTTCTTCCCCGAGACGGTGAACAGGCTGGTCGCGCATACAAGCTGAGCTGACCGGCGGTCACAGCCGATCGCGGCTATCGCAGTCCGTGGCGGGAAACGATGCTTCGATGCCGGGCCTTGGAAAGGTTTTGTCGCTGCGATTTAGACTAGACGTCAAAAGCCTGGAACGGGCTGGACCTTTCCACTCAGCCGAGCGCCAAGCGTCAAAGCGGCCGGAAAATTCTTGATCACGGCGCGCATGGCCGACGCGCCACCTGGCCCAAGCGCTATTTTCGCAATCAAGGCCGCGGCACGCAGACGGGTCGAGAATTGCCGACGCCATTCGCGTTCGTAGCGATGCCCGGCGGCGTCGCGGTCCTCGCGACGTTTGCCCGATACGATCAGTTCTCGCGCAAGCAGCCAGCCCGATTGCAGCGCCATCGAAATCCCTTCGGCGATGACAGGATGCGACTCGCCCGCGATGTTGCCGACACGGAAGATGCCCTGATCGTAACCGGCCCGGATGCCCGGATGAATCGGTCCCGCAGCCAGCCATGGGCCATCCAATTCGGCACCTGCCAGCGCAGTTCGCACGCCTCGGCACGAGGCCAGGACGTGGCGCGATACCGCATCCGCCGCCGCAATATTCCCAAAGCGCCGGCGCAGCCCGGATAGAACATCGCGGCGGATACAGCAGGAGATTGAAACCCGACCATTGTCCGCAGTTACCATCCCGCCATATCCGCCTGGGAATACCAGCAGCGGCATCAGATCGGGCGCCAGCGCGGCGCCGGTAAAATGCGCCTTGAAGCCGAAAAGGTCGGAGGGTTGGCTGGTTCTTTCAAGTTGGCTCGGAAGTTTCCCGGTTTCCCAGGATCCGTGCGCGGCAATGATGACGGGTGTGCTGAGCAGCTTCTGTTGCTGGTCGGATTCCACAGTCAGAAATTGCAAGTCATCGCGCCGGCAGATGGCGACTGCCTTGCAAGGCTGGAGGATCTCGACACCCGCACGTTCGGCAGCCTGCAGCAGGATGGTGTCCAGACGATCGCGGCCGAGCGCGCGGCCGAGACCCGTCTTGGCGCTCGGCATTCGCGCCTGCGCCGAGACATCGCCCGAAAAGAACCCGACGCGCCTTATCTCGGGGCCGGCTTCCGCGCGCCAGCTCTCGCCGACGCCCAGCTGATCGAGCAAGGCAAGGCTGGTGCCCGACATGAATTCGCCGCAGACCTTGCGGCGAGGAAATGCCACCTTCTCCACCATTGCCACCGACCAACCATGTTGGGCGAGTGCAATGGCGGTGGAACTTCCGGCAGGACCGGCACCGATGACAATTGCGTCGTGCATCATTTCGTATCGAGCGTGCTCGCGCCAACAAAACCTTGCGTAAACAGGCCTCTGCGGCCCTCCATCACGGGCGTTCCACCTGACAGTTGCCACAATTGTGAAAGTTCCGTGCCACGAAAACCGGCGCGCACACTTTGCGCTGCATCATTCAGCGTTACCGCACAGGCGCCGATCAATCGCAGAAACCCTGTCGCCAAAAGCGGCACCTTGGCTCTCAACGGCTCCGTGGCGACGAGCATCGGGGCCATCGTCATCATCCGAGAAAACAGCTCCTGCAGGCGCATGTCGTCGAAGTGGTGGAGGATAAGGTTGGCGCAAACAAGGTCGAAGGGCCTGTCCTGGGTCCAATCGAACAGATCCGCAGTCACGGGCTGCGCCTGCCAGCCCAATTCAGCGAAAGAGCTGCGCAAGTCCTCGCCTATCAAGCCGATCCTGTCGACCATGACGATCTCGACGTCGGGCCAATGGCGCGCCATCAGCCGCGCCACCGCCAGCATGAACTTTCCGTCGCCGGCGCCTATTTCGAGGATGCGCAGCGGCGGCTTTTGCACGTTTTGCCGCATCAGCGATGCCATGATCCTGGCCTGGAACATCAATGCATTGATGCGAACGAGATCGCGACGGGATGCAATTGCACGGGGATCGTCGGCCGGGAGGCCGTCAAGGAGTTCTGGCTCCAGATGCCGGATGTCCATGTCGGTCATGCGATGGATCGGAAATCTAGGCTTCAGCCGGCAATCCGGCAAATAGAATTCGGTCGTATCTTCATGGCCGCGCGCTGCCGGTCGCGGAACCCGCATTTGAACCCAACCCGGATAGCGAAGAAAGTCGGTCCCTTCATGCGAGATCGGAGGCTGATATCACAGTTTGCTAATGAGAAATATCGGCACCGCGCAATAAAATGCTCTATGCAGGCGTTTACCTTAGGAACGCTTCTCCAATTCGCAGACCTTATGAGCCCGATTGCGCTCATGCTCGGAGCTATTTTGTCCCCTCAAGCGTATCTGAACGGCATTGTCACGTGTGTCCCCGAACATGACGTGCATCGGTTCTTCCTCGGCTATGGAGCCTCGCTGCTTGAAAACGACGCGCAGCGCCTTGCGCTCTTCGAGCGAATGGTCGCTCTGGCCGGGATCGAACATCGTTATTCCTGCTTTGCGCCTGCCGACGATCCGCGCGGCGGGGCAATCGACCGCGACGGCACCTCGGTCAGAGGCTCGTTCGCCAGCACCGCAATGCGTATGCGGATGTACGAAGCCGCCGCACCGGAACTCGCGCAAAGGGCCGTCGACAGACTTCTGGCCAACGACGACCGCTCGCTGATCACGCATTTGATCGTGACGAGCTGCACCGGCTTTTCGGCGCCCGGCATCGACCTCGAGCTGGTGCAGCGATGCGGCCTGTCGACGTCGGTTGAGCGCACCATCATCGGCTTCATGGGATGCTATGCCGCCATCAACGCCTTGAAGCTGTCGCGCCACATCGTGCGATCGGATCCGAAGGCCCGCGTGCTGATCGTCAACATCGAATTGTGCACGCTGCATTTCAAGGAGGCCACGGAGCTCGAGAAGCTGATCTCGTTCTGTCTATGGGGCGACGGGTGCGCGGCCTCGCTGGTGACAGCCGAGCCGCACGGCATCCTGCTCGAAAGCTTCCACGCGATCGTGGCGGCGGAGCGCAAGGAGCTGATGAGCTGGAATATCCGCGACGACGGCTTTGACATGGTGCTGTCCGGGCAGGTTCCCGGTGCCGTCCGTGAGACGCTGCGCAACGAGCATCCGGCCATCCTCGGCGGCAGGCCCGCCAAGGAGATCGATTTGTGGGCGGTGCATCCCGGCGGCCGCTCGGTGCTCGACGCGGTCGAGCGGGCGCTCGAACTGAAGCCGGCCGCGCTCGCCGCATCGCGCGAAGTGCTCCGGCAATACGGCAACATGTCGTCGGCCACCGTAATGTTCGCGATGGCCGAAATGCTGAAGGAGCCGTCGGGCTTGCTCGGCTGCGGCATGGCGTTCGGGCCGGGATTGACCACCGAGACCATGATGTTCCGGACTGCCTGATGAAGTCGAATGCCATGCGGCACCGCGTCCGTGCTTTCGCAGCCCGTTGGCTGGTGCCCTATCTGCCGTATCCGCACTTCATGTGTGTGGCACCTCTTGACGCCGTGTTGCGCGTCCTATGGCGTGCGGGAGGCCGGCTGCCTCCCGTTTATTGGCCGCGCCTGATGCTCCTGTTCCTGATTTCGGGCATCAACACGATCGCCTCCCTGCCGGAGCGCGTGATCCTTGGGGCATGGCTGCGGCTGCGACCTCCCCGGATGGAACCGGATAACGCGCCTGTGTTCGTTCTTGGCTACTTCCGCTCCGGGACGACTTTTTTGCAGAACCTGCTGTCGGCGGACCCGGACCTGAGATCGCCGGGCTGGCCGCAGGTCCTGGCGCCTCAGACATTCGTCCTTGGCTGGGCCCTGCTGCGCTATCTTTTCGTGCCCTTGCTGCCGTTGACGCGCCTCGACGCGGTCGTGCCGGTTGGCGCCAGGCTGCCGGCGGAGGACGACTTCGCATTGAACAATCTGGGTGGAATGTCGATCCTGGCGGGACGCGCCGTGCTTCCCCGCCGGCAAACCTTCTTCAATCGATATCAGGATCTCGACTCGCTTTCGGCGCAAGAGCTGAACCGCTGGCGCTCACATCAGCTCGCTTTCGTCCAGAAGCTCACGCTCGTTGCCGGAGGGCGGCGACTTCTGCTCAAGTCGCCGAGCCACACGGCGCGCGTTCGTCACCTTTTGGAGCTGTTCCCTGGCGCCAAGTTTGTCCACATCTCGCGTTCGCCGGAAGCGGTGTTCCGGTCCAACCTTGTTCTGACGCGCGAGTTGCAGCGTGCGTTCGCCCTGCAGCCGCCGCTGCCCGAGCACGAGCAGGAAGAGATCATCGCCTGCGAATATCTCGCGACGGAGATGCACTATCTGGCTGATAGAACCCGGATTCCAGCCGCCGACCTCGCCGAGGTGCGGCTGCAGGATCTCATTGCCGATCCGACGGGCGAGATGAAGCGGATCTACCGCGAACTGGGCCTGCCATTCTCCCACGGCTGCGAGGAGCGCATGCTGCAAGTAGCCGCGACGTTCGGCAAACAGCCGCGCAACCGCCATCCCGACCTGACGGAAGGGCAGAAAGCGCGCGTAGCCCGCCTCGAACCGCTCGCTTCCAATTTCGGGCATGTGCCTGCGCTGCCTCCCGGGGCGCTCAATATTGACAGCCAACCGCGCATTGGATGACATGGCATCATGACGGCAGGCCCATGGTCATACGCAAGCTGGGCAGGTTTGGCCCGGCTGTTGCTCGTCCCTCTGTTGCTCAGCATCTGCGCCCCGCCGATCTCGGCGGTTGCCGACGAGCAAGGCGATGCGATCAAGCTGGTTGAGACCGTGCGCCAGGCGGCGCTCGTGCTCGGGCGCGGCGGGCCCGCCGAGGCGCAGCTCCGCTCGATCTCAGCGGCCTTCGACGGAAAGGGAATTGCCCAGGCTGTGCTCGGGACGCGTTGGCGCAGCGCGAGCGCCGACGACCGCGCCGCGGTGGTCGATGCGCTTCTTTATGCCATCGCACACGGGCTGGCCGACAAGCTGGAACGGACGCAGGACAAGACTTTCACCGTGCTCGGCACAAAGGCCCTGGCCAACGGCGACATACTGGTGCGCAGCGAATTCCGCCGGCAGCTCCGCGGCCCAACGTCCGTGGACTGGCGTGTCCGCCGCTGCCGCGGGCAACTCTGTATCGGCGATGTCTTTATCGACGGCGGGTCGGTGACCGTGCGGCAGCGGGACCGCATCGGCCAGATCCTCGCCGGCAATGGCGGCTCGATCCCCGCGCTTGTCGTCGATCTCAGGAAAGGCCGGGTATGACTCCTCGCCGGCGCTCATGTCCCTCCTCGTCGAATTGAGCAATGTCGGCCGCGATTTTGACGGCGGCCGCATCGTCGCCGTTGACGACGTGTCGCTCGCAATCGGGAATGACGAGACCGTCGCGATTGTCGGCCGCAGCGGCAGCGGCAAATCGACGATCCTGAACCTGGTCTGCGGGCTTGACCGGCCGACCCGCGGCGAAGTTCGGTTCGAAGGACGGGCCGTCAACGGAAGCGCTGCGTGGGCAGCAGTCCGGGCCAGCAGGATCGGCATCGTGTTCCAGAACTTTTGCCTGCTCCCCTCCTTGTCGGCGCGCGAAAACATCGAGGTGGCCCTGCTGGGAAACCTCGGCGGAGCGCAGCAGCGTCGCGCTCGCGCGCTGGAACTTCTGGCGCATTTCGGTCTTGCCGATCGCGCTATGCTGCAGCCGGCCGAGCTTTCCGGCGGCGAGCGCCAGCGCCTTGCAATTGCGCGGGCGCTCGCCAACCGTCCGAAGCTTCTTCTTGCCGACGAGCCGACAGGAAGCCTCGACGTGCAGACAAGCCAATCCGTCATGGACATCATCGGCAATGCGCATCGCGAGTTCGGGACCGCAGTGATCGTGGTGACCCATGACGAGGACGTGGCCGCGTTGTGCGGACGCCGGGTCGAGATCTCGGATGGCCGCATCCGCTCGGACAGCCGGATGGCGGCAATCTCAGCGCCCGCACCGGCATCGCGGATCGGCTAGCCCATGACGGAGCTGACCCTGCCCTTGCGCGGTCTCATCGCACGTCCGCTGCGCACTTTGCTCACGGTGCTCGGCATAGCCTTGGCGGTCGCCGGCTTCGTGGCGCTTACCGGCCTGACCGCCGGCGTCCAGCGCTCATTTGCATCGGGAATCGATGAGAACGGCGCGGATCTGGTGGTTAGCCAGCGCAGCACCTTCAATTTGGTGAGCAGCACTGTGCCCAGAGCGCTCGGCCCGGCGCTTTCGGCGGTGCCGAATGTCGAAGCGGTGTCGGGCGTTCTCCTCAACATCACCACTGCCGACGAGGACGCCAATATCGTCATGGCCGGCTGGCCAAGCGGCAGCTTCCTGTGGAAAGACGTGCCGCTCGTAGCGGGGCGGCTCCCTGTGCCGGGGGACCAGTGGCCGGTGATCCTTGGCCAATCGATCGCCGGCGCATTGGACAAGCGGGTCGGCGATACCGTCGAGCTGCAGTTCCAGCCCTATCGGATCGTCGGCATCGCGTCGTTCTCGTCCATGCTGAACCAGAACAGCGCCATCGTTCCGCTCGAGGGGCTGCAGCAGCTCCTGTCGCGGGAGGACGCCTTTACCTTGTTCGAGGTAAGACTGAAGCGCCCGCTCGACGCCGACGGCATCGCCGCTGCCCGAACCCGGCTCGTTGCAGCCGCGCCGGGATTCGTGGTCGTCGACACCGAGCAGTTCGCCAACAGCATCCGCATCTTCGATGTGCTTCGGGCGATCGCCCGCACGATTTCGCTGGTCGTCATGGCGATGGCCTCGGTTGCGGTCGCCAACACGCTGCTGATGGCCGTGAACGAACGAACGTTCGAGATTGGTGTTCTGGCGGCGCTTGGCTGGGCGCCGCGGCGGATTCTTCGGCTCATCCTCATCGAAGGCGTCTTCATGAGCGCAGCCGGCGGCGTTATCGGCATCGTTCTCGGCGCCCTGACCATGGAAGCGGCGGCGAAGACAAGGGTCGCGGCGGGGCTGATCGTGCCCTATCTGTCAGGCTGGTCGATCGCCCAGGCGCTGATCTTCGTCTTCATCGCCGGGCCGCTCGGCGCACTCTACCCGGCTTGGCGCGCCACGCGCCTTCTCCCCGCTGAAGCGCTCCGCAGGATCTGACTTGCCGTGTCGGCCGGGCAGCGCTCCGGTGCCAGCAAAAGCATCGATCTGTCGTGTAAACGAAACGGCCGGTTCGCACGTCCGCGGCATCGGCGACGCAGGCCGGGCCTTGCCTTCCTGGCGAATTGCTATATAGACCCGCGCAATCTGCCGGTCCTTGCTGGGGGCTGAACGGAGGGCCGCGGCCTTTTCGAAGGTCGCGACACGAAGCCGGAAGGGCTTCCAGCCTCCCGTGTCTCCGCTCTCGACCGTCTCGTGATGCTCCTTTCTTCCCCGCTCTTTCGCGATCGGGTCAGACAAGTTGCAGAGGCTTAGCCGCGAGGGCCGGTGAGAGAAACGAAGAAAGGCACTTAAACATAATGGCTCTTTACGAACATGTGTTTCTTGCCCGGCAGGACCTGTCGCAACAGCAGGTTGATGCGCTTGTCGAACAGTACAAGGGCGTCATCACGGCGAATGGCGGATCGGTCGGCCGGATCGAGAACTGGGGACTGAAGTCCCTCACCTACCGGGTCAAGAAGAACCGGAAGGCTTACTATACGCTGATGGACATCACCTGCCCGCCGGCCGCGCTCAACGAAATGGAGCGCCAGATGGGCCTGTCGGAAGACGTCCTTCGCTTCCTCACCATCAAGGTGGAAGCGCATGAGGAAGGCGCCTCGGCGATGATGCAGAAGCGCGAAGAGCGCTCCGAGCGCGGCGGCTTCGGCGACCGCGACCGTGGCCCGCGTTCGTTCGGCGACCGCGGTGACCGCGGCCCGCGTTCGTTCGGCGACCGTGACGGCGGCGACCGTGGCCCGCGCCGTCCGCGCGAAGGCGTTGAAGGAGGTGCAGAATAATGGTCGACATCAACCAGATCCCGACCCGGCGTCCGTTCCATCGCCGCCGCAAGACCTGCCCGTTCTCCGGCGCCAACGCGCCCAAGATCGACTACAAGGACGTGCGTCTCCTGCAGCGCTACATTTCCGAACGCGGCAAGATCGTGCCCTCGCGCATCACCGCCGTCAGCCAGAAGAAGCAGCGCGAGCTCGCCAAGGCGATCAAGCGTGCCCGCTTCCTCGGCCTGCTGCCCTACGTGGTTCGCTGAGGCCTGAAACTTCGATGCGGGCGCTTGGCGCCCGCATCCCCACCCACGGCGACGGGCGCCGCGGTTCAAGTCAAATCCCGAGTTGGGGCCGGATGGCCTCTAACTGCCAGGACAGGCAGGACAGCGACAAGAGCGGCGAGCGCCGCAAAGAGCTTCCTGACCTGTTCCAGATCATTGCGCCAGCCTTCCGGCCGGCGCCAACCGAAGGAACGAAACCATGGAAGTCATTCTCCTCGAGCGCATTTCCCGCCTCGGCCAGATGGGCGAGACCGTCAAGGTCAAGGACGGGTTCGCCCGCAATTTCCTGCTGCCGCAGGGCAAGGCGCTGCGCGCCAACGAAGCCAACAAGAAGAAGTTCGAGGGCCAGCGCGCCCAGCTCGAAGCCCGCAACCTGGAGCGTAAGTCGGAGGCCGCGCAGGTCGCCGAGAAGCTCGACGGCAAGAGCTTCATCGTGGTGCGCTCGGCCGGCGAGACCGGTCAGCTCTACGGCTCGGTGTCGACCCGCGACATCGCCGATCTGCTGATCGCCGAAGGCTTCACCGTCAACCGCAACCAGGTCGAGCTCAACCAGCCGATCAAGACCATCGGCCTCTCCAACGTGGCGATCGCGCTGCATCCGGAAGTCGAGGTCACCGTGACGCTCAATGTCGCCCGTTCGGCCGACGAGGCGGAGCGCCAGGCCAAGGGCGAGACGCTGACCACCGCCGAAGCCATCTATGGCGAGGACATCAACGACAACGCCCGGCCGGAGAATTTCTTCGACCCGAACGCCGAATTCGAAGGCGGCGAAGAGAACGCCTGATCTCTGGGCCTGATTTGGCATATCCTCCGAAGCTTCGCTTCGGTTCGCAGACGTCCAGGATTTCTGGACCAACGCCCGGGTCTTCGACCCGGGCTTTTTTGTGCCAAAAGGAACTTTTCGACACCCCATATCTTGTGCACATTACAGCGTGGCGCGTCGATTGGACGCGGGCGAGGCATTTTCGATCTGGCATTCCAGTCCGATTACCGGGTGATCCGACTGAGGGGACATTTGGTCATGAATATCCTGTTGAAACACGTTCTCGAACGCCTGGTGCGCGCCGGCGACCTCAAGGTGACCGGACCGAAGGGCGCGACGCACAAGTTCGGCGACGGCAGCGGCGAGCCGGTGCATATCCACATCAAGACCACGCATGCCGAGCGCGCAATCACCTTCGATCCGATGCTGGCGGTGCCCGAAGCCTATATGGACGGCGAGCTCGACGTGATCGAGGGCGGCGTTCTCGGCCTGATGCGCATCGCGTTCCAGAACATGGGATCGAGCGGCATCGACGTAACCTGGTCGAAGGCGATCGAGGGGCTGCGCCACGCCTTCCGCCGGCTGCAGCAGATCAACACCGCCGCGCGCTCGCGCCGCAACGTCGAACGCCACTACGATCTCTCGGGCGAGCTCTACAAGCTCTTCCTCGACGAGGACATGCAGTATTCCTGCGCCTATTTCGAACAGCCCGACATGACGCTCGACGAGGCGCAGCTTGCCAAGAAGCGCCACATCGCCGCCAAGCTGAGGCTCAAGGCCGGCCAGACGGTGCTCGACATCGGCTCCGGCTGGGGCGGGCTGGGCCTCTATCTCGCCAAGGTCTTCGACGTCGACGTGCAGGGCGTCACCCTCTCCACCGAACAGCATGGCGTCGCCACCGACCGCGCGCATGCGCAGGGCCTGCAGGACCGCGTGCATTTCGAACTCAAGGATTATCGCCACATCAACGAACGTTTCGACCGCATAGTCTCGGTCGGCATGTTCGAGCATGTCGGCGTCAATCACTACCGCACCTTCTTCGACAAGGCCGCGACGCTGCTCAAGCCCGACGGCGTGATGCTGCTCCATACCATCGGCCGTTCCGGCGTGCCGTGGGCGACCAGCGCCTTCGTCCGCAAATACATTTTCCCGGGCGGCTACATCCCGGCGATGTCGGAGGTGATGCCGGCGATCGAGAAGTCGGGCCTCGTCGTCACCGATATCGAAATCCTGCGGCTGCATTACGCCGACACGCTCAAGCATTGGGGCGAGCGCTTCGCCGCCAACCGCGACAAGGCGAAAGCGATCTATGACGAGCGCTTCTGCCGCATGTGGGAGTTCTATCTCGCCGCCTCCGAGGCGGCCTTCCGCTGGCAGGACCTGGTGATCTTCCAGTTCCAGATCGCCAAGAAGAACGACACGCTGCCGATGACGCGCGACTACATGGCCAAATGCGAGAAGGCGCTGGAGCTGCGCGATATCGGCCACCAGGAGCCGGCGGCGCCGGCGCCCTCCAAGCCGACCCGCCGCAGGAAGGTGGGGTAGCCGCGCAATGCCGCTTGCCATTGCGGCCTGACGCCACGAAAAAGGTCTCGTTCGCGAGACCTTTTTTCATGACCTACCTCATCTACACCGCAGCCGCTCTTGCCGAGATCGCCGGCTGCTTTTCGTTCTGGGCGTGGTGGCGGCTGGAGAAGTCGGCGCTCTGGCTTCTCCCCGGCCTCGTCTCGCTGGCGCTGTTCGCGTCGCTGCTGTCGCTGGTCGGCACGGATGCGGCGGGCCGCGCCTACGCCGCTTATGGCGGGATCTACATCGCCGCCTCGCTCGGCTGGCTGTGGCTGGTCGAAGGGGTGCGTCCCGACCGCTGGGATCTGGCCGGCGCTGCGCTCTGCATCGTTGGCGCCTCGGTCATCCTGTTCGCTCCAAGGGGAGCCTGAGATGGAACTGCCCGCCCCGCTCCGGCAAGGCGTCGACAGCCTCTTGGAGAAGGTGCCGCTTTCGGCGCTGAAGCAGGCGGCGCGGACGCTCTCGGAGCGCTACCGCGCCGAGCTGCGCGACGGCCGCCTGCATATGGGCGAAGACATGGCCGTCAAGGCCTATCTGGCGACGCGGCTGCCCGCCACCTATGCCGCCGTGCGCGCCAGCCTCGATGCCTTGATCGAGGTTCGCCCAGACTTCCGGCCGGCGAGCCTGCTCGATGTCGGCGCCGGACCTGGCACCATGCTTTGGGCCACGACTGACACCTGGCCTGAGCTGGAACGGGCGGTGCTGGTCGAGGCAAGCGCTGCTGTGCGCAAGGTCGGCCAGGCGCTCGCGGAAGGCGCGATCACGGCCCGCGCCGACTGGATCGCCGGGGACGCGACCATCGATCTCGACGGCATCATGCCCGCCGACCTCGTCAGCGCCGCCTATGTGCTGGACGAGATCGTGCCTTTATCCCTGCTGAGGCTCATCGACCGCCTCTGGCGGCTCACGGTCGACACATTGCTCATCGTCGAGCCCGGCACGCCCGCCGGCTGGCAGCGCATCCTTGCCGCGCGCCGCCAACTGATTGCGGCCGGCGCGCATGTTTCGGCACCCTGCCCGCACGCGGCGCCATGCCCGCTTGCTCCGCCCGACTGGTGCCATTTCGCGCGCCGCGTCGCCCGTTCGCGCCTGCATCGCCTGGTCAAGGAGGCCGAGGTGCCATGGGAGGACGAGAAGTTCATCTACCTCGCCGCCTCCCGGCAGCCCGCGCCTGCGCATTCGGCGCGGGTGATCGCGCCGCCAAAGGGGGGCTCCGGCAAGGTGGTGCTAAAACTCTGCCAGCCGGACGGCAGCGCCGGCGAGCGCCTGTTCAGCAAGCGCGACGGCGAGTTGTTCAAGGCGGCGCGACGGGCTGACTGGGGCGACACGCTGGACTGAGGGAGCGTAGGCCGATGAAATCGGGAGAAGACGTATCGTCGATGCCCGTCGCTACTTTGGAGATCAGCCGACGCGCGCGAACTTCGTCATCCACGGGCGGAGCGACGCGAAGCGGCGCGCAGACCCGAGGATCCATTCCGTGACGTTGCGCGAAGAATGAAGGCGGCGCAGAACGGAGCTCGTTCTGGCTCGCCGCGACGCTCACAGGTCACGGAATGGATCCTCGGGTCTGCGCGCGTCGCTTCGCTTCTTGCTCCGCCCGTGGATGACGACTTCACCAACGTTTCGGCTAATCTCAAAGGTGAACGCCCAAAAGAAGCAACTCGCTACTTTGGCGATCAGCGAGGACGTCCGCGATTCTTTGCGCGAGCGGATACGGCTGGTCGGTTGTGAGCGAGCGTCGGACGACAATCGGTCCCCCAAAATGTTCTTGCTTCGTTCCATAATTGCAACTAAGAATCGCCGCTTGCCGAGTCAACTGGAATCGGGCCCCCGGAATACTGTCCTGTGGATGGTTTGCCGATCCTGTGAACATTGGGGCGTCAAGCTGGTTGGACCGAGGGTGTTGCAGAAAGGTCAGCATCGAATCTTCCCGTTCTGATATCGAGGACAGCGGGATCGAAACCGGGGATATCATGGCAGAGGCGGCACTGAAATTCGGCGCGGCGGAAACGCCGCTCTATCGCGAGGCACCGAACAACATCGAGGCCGAGCAGGCGCTGCTCGGCGCCATCCTCGTCAACAACGACGCCTTCTATCGTGTCTCCGATTTCTTGAAGCCGGCGCATTTCTACGAGCCGCTGCACCGCCGCATCTTCGAGATCGCGGCCGAGCTCATCCGCATGGGCAAGATTGCGACGCCGATCACGCTCAAGACCTTCCTGCCGGCCGACGAGAAGGTCGGCGACATGACGGTGGCGCAATATGTCGTGCGCCTCGCCGTCGAGGCCGTCACCGTCGTCAACGCCACCGATTATGGCCGCGCCATCTACGACCTTGCGACGCGCCGCGCGCTGATCACCGTCGGCGAGGACATGGTCAACATCGCCTATGACGCGCCGGTCGACATGTCGCCCTCCGACCAGATCGAGGATGCCGAACGGCGGCTGTTCGAGCTTGCCGAAACGGGCCGCTATGACGGCGGCTTCGAGAGCTTCAACGATGCGGTCAAGACCGCCGTTGACATGGCCAACGCCGCCTATATGCGTGACGGCCACCTGTCGGGCATCGCCACCGGATTGCGCGACCTCGATCGCCGCATGGGCGGCCTGCAGCCCTCCGACCTGATCGTGCTCGCCGGACGTCCGGGCATGGGCAAGACCTCGTTGGCCACCAACATCGCCTTCAACATTGCCGAGGCTTACGTTCCGGCGCAGCAGGCCGATGGCAGCTTCAAGGCCGCCAATGGCGGCGTCGTCGGCTTCTTCTCGCTCGAAATGTCGTCGGAGCAGCTGGCCACCCGCATCATCTCCGAGCAGACCGAGATCTCGTCCTCGAAGATCCGCCGCGGCGAGATCACCGAGATGGATTTCGAAAAACTGGTCGCCTGCTCGCAGACGATGCAGAAGATCCCGCTGTTCATCGACCAGACCGGTGGTATCTCGATCGCGCAGCTTTCCGCCCGCGCGCGGCGTCTGAAGCGCCAGCGCGGCCTCGACCTCATCGTCATCGACTATATCCAGCTGATGCAGGGCTCCTCCGCGCGAGCCTCGCAGAACCGCGTGCAGGAAATCACCGAGATCACCACGGGTCTGAAGGCTCTGGCCAAGGAGCTCGGCGTGCCGATCATCGCGCTGTCGCAGCTGTCGCGTCAGGTCGAAAGCCGCGACGACAAGCGCCCGCAGCTCTCGGACCTGCGCGAATCCGGCTCCATCGAGCAGGACGCCGACGTGGTGCTGTTCGTCTATCGCGAGGAATATTACCTCAAGAACCGCGAGCCGAAGCTCGGCACCGAGGAATACATCAAGTGGGAAAACGAGATGAATGAAGCGCGCGGCAAGGCCGAGTGCATCATCGCCAAGCAGCGCCACGGGCCGACCGGCACCGTCAGCCTGGCCTTCCACGGCGAATTCACGCGGTTCTCGGATCTGGCGGAAGAGCATCATCTGCCGGAGAGGTTCGAGTGAGTTGAGACAGGTCTCACTCCGTCACCCCCCTCTCTGTCCTGCCGGACATCTCCCCCTCAAGGGGGGAGATTGGATGTCGCATCGGCTTTCGCCAATCGCCGACGTTGCAAGATGGGCGCCGTCGGCGAAACTGCCGATCTCCCCCCTAGAGGGGGAGATGTCCGGCAGGACAGAGGGGGGCGCTGTCCCGCCGGCCTATCCAATGTTGGGCCGTCCCTAATGGCCAAATCGCGCGTTCAGTTCATCTGCCAGAATTGCGGCTCGGTGCATCAGCGCTGGGCCGGCAAATGCGATGCCTGCGGTGAGTGGAACACGCTGGTTGAGGAAGGCACGTCCGGCGGCATCGGCTCGGGGCCGGCCAACGCGCGCAACGCCCGCAAAGGGCGTGCCGTGGTGCTGACCAGCCTGTCGGGCGACATCGAGGACGCGCCGCGCATCGTGTCGGGCATCGGCGAGCTCGACCGCGCCACCGGCGGCGGCTTCGTGCGCGGCTCGGCCCTTCTGGTCGGCGGCGATCCCGGCATCGGCAAGTCGACGCTCTTGACGCAGGCAGCCGCCGCGCTCGCCTCGAAAGGCCACCGCATCGTCTATGTCTCGGGCGAGGAAGCGGTGGCGCAGATCCGGCTGCGGGCACAACGCCTCGGCGTCGCCTCGACGCCGGTCGAGCTTGCGGCCGAAACCAATGTCGAGGACATCCTGGCGACCATCGCCGACGGCAAGCGGCCGGACCTCGTCATCCTCGATTCCATCCAGACGCTGTGGACGGACCTTGCCGATTCGGCACCGGGCACCGTCACCCAGGTGCGCGCCGCCGCCCAGGCGATGATCCGCTACGCGAAATCCACAGGCGCGGCGATCGTGCTCGTCGGCCATGTCACCAAGGAAGGCCAGATCGCCGGCCCTCGCGTCGTCGAGCACATGGTCGACGGCGTGCTCTACTTCGAGGGCGAAGGCAATCATCACTTCCGCATCCTGCGCACGGTGAAGAACCGCTTTGGGCCGACCGACGAGATCGGCGTGTTCGAAATGTCGGACAAGGGGCTGCGCGAGGTTTCCAATCCATCCGAGCTTTTCCTCGGCGAGCGCCACGCAAAGTCCGCCGGCGCCGCGGTTTTCGCGGGCATGGAAGGCACAAGGCCGGTGCTGGTCGAGATCCAGGCGCTTGTCGCACCCTCCTCGCTCGGCACGCCGCGCCGCGCCGTCGTCGGCTGGGACGGCGCGCGGCTGTCGATGGTGCTCGCCGTGCTGGAGGCGCATTGCGGCGTCCGCTTCGGCCAGCACGACGTCTATCTCAACGTTGCCGGCGGCTATCGGATCTCGGAGCCGGCGGCCGATCTCGCGGTCGCCGCGGCGCTGGTTTCGTCACTCACCGGTCTTGCCCTTCCCGCCGATTGCGTCTATTTCGGCGAAATCAGCCTATCGGGCGCCGTGAGGCCGGTTGCGCATGCGCAGCAGCGCCTCAAGGAAGCCGAAAAGCTGGGTTTTGGAAGCGCGGTGCTGCCGCTCGGCAGCGAGGAACTTGCCGGGGGAATCGGGGCCGGCGCTTTCCAGCCCACCGAGCTTGCCGACCTTGTGGCGCGCATAGCCGGCTCACGGCGCGGTCGTGCCGACGACGGGGAGTGATGCGGCTCGTCGGGCCGCAAGACAGGAAGTGGGGCGAGAACCATGCCGATTACGCTGCTTGACGGAATCCTCGTCGGCTTCACCCTGGTCTCAGCAATGCTCGCCATGGTGCGCGGCTTCTCGCGCGAAGTGCTGTCGGTGGTTTCCTGGGCAGCGGCCGCGGCTGCGGCGTTCTTCTTCTACAAGCCGGTGCTTCCCTATGTTCAGCCCTATGTCGACAACGACAAGATCGCGATGGCGGCCTCTGCCGGCATCGTCTTCCTCATCGCGCTGATCGTCGTCTCCGTCATCACCATGAAGCTCGCCGACTGGATCATCGATTCCCGCATCGGCGCGCTCGACCGCACGCTCGGCTTTCTCTATGGCGCGGCGCGCGGCATCCTGGTGGTCGCGGTGGCGCTGCTGTTCTTCAACTGGCTGGCCGGCGCCAAGGCGCCTGCCTGGATCGCCAACGCCAAGTCGCGGCCGTTGCTGGAGACGATCGGCGCCAAGCTCGAAAGCGTGCTGCCGGAAAACACCGAGGAACTGGTCAACAAATACACCCATAAGGGCACGCCGCAGGCCGGCGCACCGGCCACGACCGACCAGCCCGCGGCCGAGCCGCCGGCAGGCGACGACAACGCGCCGGCGCCTGACGACAGCGAGGGCGAGGCGCCTGCCGACAACGAGCCGGCGCCGGCCACGCCAGCGCCCGCACCGGCTCCAGCGCCGGCAAACTGATCGCGAGCCGGCCTGGCGCCGGTTGTGAATGCAAAAAAGCGTGCGTTGCGTTCGGCGATAGATCGCCTTATATGGCGGCTTTAGCGGAGCTTGAGCACCAGATGGCAGACTCAACGGCAGATGAAGGCAAGGTCCTTTCCGCCGAGGCCGACGATCATTTTCATGACGAATGCGGCGTGTTCGGCATCTTCGGCCGGCAGGACGCGGCGGCCATCGTCACACTCGGCCTTCATGCCCTGCAGCATCGCGGCCAGGAAGCGGCCGGCATCGTCTCCTATGACGGCACCCAGTTCCATGTCGAACGCCATGTCGGCCTGATCGGCGATACCTTCACCAAACAGCGCGTCATCGACAGCCTGCAAGGCAACCGCGCCATCGGCCACACGCGCTACGCCACCACCGGCGGCGCCGGGCTGCGCAACATCCAGCCCTTCTTCGCCGAGCTCGCGGAAGGCGGTCTTGCCGTGGCTCACAACGGCAACCTCACCAACGCGCTCACCGTGCAGCGCGCGCTGCAGAAGCAGGGCTCGATCTTCTCCTCGACCTCCGACACAGAGACGCTGCTGCATCTGGTCGCGACCAGCAAGGAGCGCGATTTGAATTCGCGTTTCATCGATGCGATCCGCCAGGTCGAAGGCGCCTTCTCGCTGGTGGCGATGACCGCCAAGAAGATGATCGGCTGCCGCGATCCGCTCGGCATCCGCCCTCTGGTGCTTGGCGACCTCGACGGCGCCTGGATCCTCGCTTCCGAAACCTGCGCGCTCGACATCATCGGCGCCCGCTTCGTGCGCGACATCAAGCCCGGCGAGATGGTGGTGGTCACCGCGAAGGGCATCGAAAGCATCTTCCCGTTCGAGCCGCAGAAGACGCGCTTCTGCATCTTCGAATATGTCTATTTCGCGCGGCCGGATTCCTCGGTCGAAGGCCGCAACGTCTATGATGTGAGGAAGCGCATTGGCGCGGAACTCGCGCAGGAAAGCCCGGTCGAGGCCGACATCGTCGTGCCGGTGCCGGATTCCGGCACGCCGGCCGCGATCGGCTTCTCGCAGGCCGCCGGCATTCCCTTCGAGCTCGGCATCATTCGCAATCATTATGTCGGCCGCACCTTCATCCAGCCAGGCGATTCCATCCGCCACATGGGCGTGAAGCTCAAGCACAACGCCAACCGCCGCATGATCGAGGGCAAGCGCGTGGTGCTGGTCGACGATTCGATCGTGCGCGGCACCACCAGCCAGAAGATCGTCCAGATGGTGCGCGACGCCGGCGCCAGGGAAGTGCATATGCGCATCGCCTCGCCGCCGACCAGCGCGTCCTGCTTCTACGGCGTCGACACGCCGGAGAAGTCGAAGCTGCTTGCGTCGCGCATGTCGGTCGAGGAGATGGCGGAGTTCATCCGCGTCGATTCGCTCGGCTTCCTGTCGATCGACGGGCTCTACCGCGCCGTCGGCGAGGCCGGCCGCGACAACGACCAGCCGCAATTCTGCGACGCCTGCTTCACGGGACAGTACCCCACCCGCCTGCTCGACTTCGAAGGCCACGACAATGTGCGCACGCTGTCGCTGCTGGCGAGCGGCGGGGCGTAGGCGCCCGGACTATCATTTGCCATCGCCGAGCTGTCTCGCGCCTTATGGAATCTCTCACATGACCCTCGACCTTTCCGGCCGCGTGGCGGTCGTAACCGGCGCCTCGCGCGGCATCGGCTATTTCATCGCCAGGGAGCTGGCGGCAGCAGGCGCGCATGTGATCGCGGTGGCGCGCACGGTCGGCGGGCTGGAAGAGCTGGACGACCAGATCAAGGCCGACGGCCGCGGCCAGGCGACGCTGGTGCCGCTCGATCTTGCCGACATGGCCGGCATCGACCGGCTGGGCGGCGCGATCCATGAGCGCTGGGGCAAGCTCGATATCCTGGTCGCCAATGCCGGCGTGCTCGGCGTCATCTCGCCGATCGGCCATGTCGAGGCCAAGACCTTCGAGAAGGTGATGACCATCAACGTGACGGCGACCTGGCGGCTGATCCGCTCGGTCGATCCGCTGCTCAGGCTCTCCGACGCCGGCCGCGCCATCATCCTGTCGTCCAATGCGGCGCATTCGGCGCGCGCCTTCTGGGCGCCCTACGCGGCCTCGAAAGCGGCGGTCGAAACGATGATGCGTTCCTGGGCCCATGAAACCGAGAGCCTGGCGTTGCGGGTGAACGCCGCCGATCCCGGCGCAACCCGCACCGCAATGCGCGCGCAGGCCATGCCCGGCGAAGACCCGGAGACGCTGCCGCATCCGTCCGAGATCGCCAAGCGCATCGTGCCCCTGGCAAGCCCGGAACTGAAGGAGACCGGCCTGATCTTCCAGGCCAAGCACAACCGCTTCGTCGCCTACCGGCAGCCGGAATAAAGCCTGGGTGCCTGAGGCGTCGCGACCCCTCTATTCACGGGTCTGTGAACGGGGCGGCGAAAGCGTGTGCCGCCTCGCTGCTTTCGCTGCTCCATGGGAGTTGCTAGGATCGGCCCGACTCCGACATTTCAAAGCGAGGAATTCCCATGGCTGCTACTCCCAGCGTAGCGTTGGTCTGGTATCTGGTGATCGCCGGCCCGCAGGGCGGCATGGTGGTGCTGCCCAGCACCTTCGACACCCGCGAACAATGCACCAACGCCATCACCGAATATCAGAAGCAGCCGACCCCTCAGGGCTGGGCCGTACAATGCGTGCCGAGCGCCTCGCCGTTTACCGATGAAGGGGATGCGGAAACGCCCTCGGCGCAGTAGCGCGAGGCGTCGCCTCAGCGCTGTGCGCTCACGCTCAACGCCGGCTTGCTGTTGATCGTCTGGAACACCACGCAGTAGCGCTCGGTGAGCTTGAGGAGCGAATCGATGCGCTCCTGCGGCTCGTCGGTGTCGAGATCGAATTTCAGCCTTATCTCGCGGAAGCCGACCGGCGCGTCGCGGGCGACGCCCAGCGTGCCGCGAAAATCGAGGTCTCCCTCGGCCTCGACGGTAGCGTTGCCGAGCTTGAACTCCAAGGCGGTCGCCACCGCTTTCAGCGTCACGCCGGCGCAGGCGACCAGCGCTTCCAGCAGCATGTCTCCCGAGCATAGCTCGAGGCCCGAGCCGCCGGTGGCCGGATGAAGCCCGGCGACAGCAAGCGCCCTACCGGTCTCCACCTTGCAGGCGATCGACTGGTCGTCGAGCGTGCCGCGGGCCTTCAGCGTGATCAGCGCTCGCGCGGCGTCTTCGCGATAGGCGTCCTTCAACGGGGCCTGCACGGCCTTGAGCGCGGTTGCGTCCATTGTGTTGTCCTTCCGATCAGCCTTTGATGCTTTGATAGCACTGATATGCCAGCGGAACAGCGCCCCCCTCTGTCCTGCCGGACATCTCCCCCTCTTGGGGGGAGATTGGCAGCTTCTCCGGCGGCGCCCTTTCTGCAGCGCGTGGGAGATTAGCGAGCGTGGGAGAATGGCGAAGGCCGACGCGACATCTGATCTCCCCCCTTGAGGGGGAGATGCCCGGCAGGGCAGAGGGGGGCGCGAAGGATCGCAACGTTTGCGATTGTTGTTTTGACTTCACACGCCCAGGCCATACCTATTCCGAGACCATTTCCGGAGCCCACATGCGATCCAAGCTCGTCCCCCTCGTCCTGCTGGCGCTCGCCGCCTTCGCTCAGCCCACCTTCGCCGAAGCACCCGAGCGTCCAGCCCCGACCGGCGGCGTGCTGTCGCTGCTGCCGCCACCGCAGGTGACGGAGCATTCCATCACGCTCGGCGGGCGCAAGCTGGATTACCAGGCCAAGGCCGGCACGCTGTCGCTCCTATCCGGCAAGGGCGAGGTGACGGCCGAGATCTTCTATGTCGCCTACTCGCAGCAATCGCCCGCCCCGGCGAAGGAGCGGCCGATCACCTTCGTCTTCAACGGCGGGCCCGGTGCTGCGTCAGCTTACCTGCATCTCGGCGCGATCGGGCCGCGCATCGTCGAGACCGCCGCCGACGGCGAGTTCCTGCGGCCGCCGCAGAAGCTCATCGACAACCCCGACAGCTGGCTCGACATGAGCGATCTCGTCTTCGTCGATCCGGTCGGCACCGGCTACAGCCGCGAGGCGCCGGGGCACGAGCCGAAGGAATTCTGGAGCGTCGATGCCGACGCCAGCTCGGTCGGCGCCTTCATCCGCCTTTATCTGGCGCAGAATGGCCGCACCGGATCGCCGCTCTTCCTTGCCGGCGAGAGCTATGGCGGCTTTCGCGCGGCGCTGCTTGCCCGCACGCTGCAGGAGGATGTCGGCCTCAGCCCCAGCGGCATCGTGCTGATCTCGCCGGCGCTGGAATTCATGCTGGTGCGGCCCGACCAATTCGACCAGTTGCACTGGGCGCTGGAGCTGCCTTCGCTGGCGGCAACGCGGCTGAAGGGCGACGGCGTGAGCGGCGACGCGTTGCGCGACAGGCTGGCCGAGGTCGAGCATTATGCGCTCGGCGATTACCTGACGGCGCTGAACAGCGGACTGGAGCAAGGCAGCAAGCTCGCCAGCGGGCGCATTTCGGAGATCACCGGCCTGCCGCTGGAGCTCGTTCAGCGCAATTTCGCCCGCATCCCCATCGGGCTTTTCGCCAAGGAATTCCAGCGCGCCACCGGCAAGGTTCTGAGCCCTTACGACGCCACCATCGGCACTGCCGACATCGCGCCGCAAAGCGCCCGTGAGGCCGGCCCCGACCCGGTGCTCGACCGCAGCGTTCCGGTGCTGACCTCCGCCTTCGTCGCTTACGCCCGCGACGAGCTGAACTACCGCACCGACGTCAGCTACCGGCTGCTCAATGGCGAGGTCAGCCGCACCTGGGATTACGGCACATCAGGCCAAGGCTATGCCGGTGTGATGAACGACCTGCAGCGCGCCCGCTCGCTCAACCCGGCGCTGGGTGTCGTCATCGTCAACGGCTATACCGACCTTGTCACTCCCTATCTCGCCTCGCGCTATCTGGTGAACCAGCTTCCTTCGCTGTCAGATGCCAAGCCGATCCGGCTCGACGTCGTCGAGGGCGGCCATATGATGTATCTGCGGCCCGATGGCCGACGCGCGCTGAAGGATGCGGCCTCGGAGCTTTATCAGGCGACGCAGTAAGGCCGACCGGCCTCCGGCGAACGACCTGCGCCAACGCAAGCGCTACGCTGGAGCAGCGCAGTGCAAGCTTTCGCCCCTATAGCTGGAGGAGCGGTCCCGACCGAGGCGGAACCGCCTCACGCAAACACGCTGAGCCCTTATGGCCGATGTCGTCATCCTGGAAAGCCGCGAAAGGGTGCTGGCCGGCATCCTGTTTACGGCCGCGGCCTATTTCCTGTTTTCGGCGCAGGATGCCTCGATCAAGCTCCTGGTCGCTGGCATGACGGTCTGGCAGATCATGTTCGTCCGCTCGATCACCGTGCTCCTCGCCTGCGGCGCGATCGGCGGCAGGCGGCTGTTCGCTGACACGATCGATTCGCCAATCGTCAAACCGATGCTGGTGCGCAGCGCCTTCACGCTCGCCGCCTGGCTTTGCTACTACAACGCCGCGCGCTCGCTGCAGCTTGCCGAGCTCACCACCATCTATTACGCCGCGCCGATCATCGTCACCGTGCTGTCCGTGCTGATCCTGGGCGAGACGGTGCCGCTGCTGCGCTGGCTGGCGGTGTTCATCGGCTTCGCCGGCGTCTTCATCGCCTGCGATCCGACCCGGCTCGGCTTCTCCGTGCCGGTGCTTCTGGTGCTGGCGGCCGCGGTTTTGTGGGGCATCGCCGTGGTGCTGCTGCGCAAGACGGCGCTTCAGGAGCGCACGACGATCCAGCTCGTGCTCAACAATTTCTATTTCCTGCTCTTCTCGGCCGTGCCGGCGCTGCTTTGGTGGCGCATGCCCGATTGGCGGCAGCTTCTTTTGCTTGTCAGCGTCGGGGCACTCGGCGGGGTGGCGCAATATGCGCTGTTCGAAGGCATGAAGCGCGCGCCGGTGTCGATTATTGCGCCGTTCGAATACACCTCGCTGGTCTGGGCCTTCGCGCTGGGCTACGCCATCTGGGGCGACGTGCCGCGCACGGAAGTGTTCATGGGCGCGGCGCTGATCATCGGCGCCGGCCTGCTCATCGTCGGCAACGAGCATTTCCGCAGACGGGAGCAGGCCTCATGACGGAAGGCTGTCAGGAGCAACCGGGTAGGCTGGCGCCATGACGGACACGCTCGACATGCCGGAAAAGCTTGCGCCTGCCGCCGCCGACGTGGCTGCCGAGCGCACGCTCGGCATTATCCTGGTGTCGGCATCGGCGATCGCCTTCGCGCTCACTGGCGTGCTGACCAAGTCGATCCATGCCGATCCGCTGACGATCACCTGCTGGCGCGGTTTTTTCGGCTCGATCCTGATCAGCTTCTACGTGCTGTGGCGACGGCGCCGCTCGGGCGGGCGCGAAAGCCTGAAACTCGGCTGGCGGGGCTGGCTGCTTGCGGTCGAGGGCGCCGCCGCCAGCATCGCCTTCATCTCGGCCTTCAAATTCACCTATGTCGCCAATGTCGCGGTCATCTACGCGACCTCGCCCTTCATCGCCGCACTGCTCGCCTTCCTTCTGGTGCGGGAAAAATTCCGGCTGCAGACGATGATCGCGGCGGCCATATCGCTTTGCGGCGTCGCCATCATGGTGGGCGCCGGCCTCGGCAGCGGGCACCTGTTCGGCGACGCGCTGGCGCTGCTGATGACCGCCGGCAGCGCGCTCTACATGATCATGGTGCGCGCTTTTCGCGACTCGCCGGTCGTCTGGGCGGGCGCTGTCTCGGCCTTCCTGCTTTTCGTGCTCGGCTGGTTCGTCACCGATCCGCTGGCCGTGTCCGCCCGCGACGTGGCGCTGCTTGCCACCTTCGGCTGCTCTTTCGCGCTCGCCTCGATCCTGTGGACGGAAGGCTCGCGGCTGATCCCGTCGGCGGAAGCCGGCCTGCTCGGTTCCGCAGAGGTGCCGTTCGCCATCCTGTTTGCCCTGCTGTTCCTCGGCGAAGTCCCACCGAGGGCCAGCATCATCGGCGGCGCCATCGTGCTTTGCGCGGTCTTTGCGCATGCCGGACGCGACTGGCTGAAGGTGAAATCGGCGGGTTCATAAAAATATTTCGCCGGTCACGGAACCATCATCCGCGTGGAGCATTATTGGATCGACGGGTCACCCCCCAAGTCCCCCCAAACCCCTCGACCCGTCCGACTAGAAGCCGACCCTCAAAAAGGTCGGCTTTTTCTTTGGGCGACCGGCCTCAGGACGGAAGGGCCAGGCCGCCGGCAAGCAGCTCCGCCAAGTCCCGCGCCGGGCGGGCGGCTTCGCGGCCGAGCCGGATGGCGAAATCGGCCATCGGCAGCGGCGGGAGGTCGAAATCGTCAGATACCTCGACGATGCCGGAATGGGCGAAACGCCGGGTGCGAGGCGTCAACGCGATGCCGGCGTTGACTGCGGCGCGCAGGCCGGCAAGGCTGGCGCTGCCGGCGGCGATGCGATAGCGGCGGCCGGCTGCGTCGAGCGCATTGAGCCCTGCCTCCCTGAAGCCGCAATAGGAATCGAGCAGCGCCAGCGGCACCACCTCCTGTCGCGCCGCCAGGCCTTTTTCCGAGCAGAGCCACAGCATCGGCTCGCTGATCAGGGCCGCTTCATCCGGCGATGGGGCATGGCGCATGGTGATCGCGAGGTCGAGCTGGCCTGCCTGCAACGCCGACCCGAGCTCCAGGGAGCGGCCAACGCGCAGCTCGACCCTGACGCGCGGGTGGCTGGCAGCGAAGGCCCGGAGCAGGTCCGGCAGGCCCTGATCGGCGAAATCCTGCGTCGTGCCGATGGCGATGCGGCCGCCGGCGCGCGCGCCTTTCAGCGCCAGCCAGGCTTCGGTGTGGACGGTAAGGATGCGCCGCGCATGGCCGACAAGATCCTCGCCGGCCGGCGTCAGCCCGCGTCCCCTGCCCTGCGGGATGAGCAGCGGCTCGCCGACGATTTCCTCCAGCCGCTGCATCTGCGCGGTCACCGCCGACGGCGTGCGGCCGACGGTGGATGCGGCCTTGGCGAGCGAGCCGCCGTCGACAAAGGCAAGGAAGGTTTTCAGAAGATCCGGATCGAGCGTTTCCATACTTCAATGCTATCGAACTATTTATCAAAAACAATTCGATTTTGTTGATGCTATGCCGGTGGCATGGTCCTCTCATCGTCGGCGCGAGGCGCCCAACTCGGAGGATAGAAAATGCCGATCATCAATATCAGCGTCACCGGTAAGCCGGACGCCAAGCTGTCCGCGGCAATCGCCAGGGAGGCCACCGATATCACCGCGAAACTGTTGCACAAGGATCCGACGATCACCGCGGTCGCCGTCAACTACATCGATCCGCAGCACTGGTTCGCCGGCGGCAAGTCGCTGGCCGAGCACGGCACCAACACGTTCTGGCTCGACATCAAGGTCGTCGACGGCACCAACACAAAGCTCGAGCTGGAAGCCTATCTCAAGGCGATCTTCGGGGCCTTCGGCCGGCTGCTGGGCGGAGTGCATGAGGAAAGCTACGCCTTCGTGCATGAGGTGCCGGCGGCGGCCTATGGCTATGGAGGCAAAAGCCAGGAGTTCCGTTTCATCAGCGGAAGGTTGAAGGCGGCGTAGCGCCGTCTTCCCCTTCTCCCCTTGTGGGAGAAGGTGGCCGAGCGAAGCTCGGTCGGATGAGGGGTGTTGGACGGAGCGCGGCGTCGCAAGCTAAGCGCCTCAAGAGCTGGATTTTCCAGCGCCTCATTTCTTCCAACACCCCGCATCCGTCTCGGCGCTGCGCGCCGATCCACCTTCTCCCACAACAAGGGGAGAAGGGAAAGCTCTCCGACCCCGCATTGACCTTGCCCGCACTTCCGCTACCCTCTGCCACCGAAGCGGTCGCTCAAGAGCCGCGCCCTGGAGGAGACTGGGAGAGAGCGGCATGATCCTGACCCTGGCGCTGCTGGCGGGCCTTGTCTTTGCCTGGCTGCTGATTGCCGTGATCGAGCGGTTCCGGCTCGACCTGCGCTTCACCCAGGCGCTGCTCTATGTGCCGTTCAAGCTCGCCTACCGCATCGCCGACAATCGCATGCGCATCGCCCGCAGCGCCAAGACGCCGGTCATCTATGTCGTCTGGCACCAGTCGCGCATCGAGCCGGCGCTGATGCTGTCGCTGCTTCCCGACGACACGCTGCATATCCTGGACGAGGCTTCGGCGCGCTCGCCCTGGCTGGAGCCGTGGCGCGAGCTTGCGCGTACCATCGCCTTCAACGCCGAGCATATCTTCGTCAGCCGCCGGCTGGTGCGCGTGCTGAAGGGCAAGGGGCGGCTCGCCGTCTACCTGCCGGACAATGTCGAGCCGGACGTCAAATCGTTCCGGCTGTTTCGCGCCATCACCCGCATCGCCATGCAGGCCGATGCACGCATCGTGCCGATCTTCGTTGCCGGCACGCGTGACCTGCCGGTGTCGCTGACGCCGAAGGAAAAAGCGCCGCGCCACTGGTTCCCGCGGCTTTCGATGAGTGTGCTGGAGCCAATGACCATCGCCGAGCTGGTGGCGCGCAACCCCGACATGGCATCCAACACCAACGCGCTGTTCGACCGGTTCGCCGAGGCACGGCTTTACGGCACCAATCTCGATCGCGGGCTCTTCCTCGCCATGCGCGACGCCGCCGACCGCATCGGCCCTTCGCGCCCGATCATCGAGGATGTGATTTCCGGTTCGCTCAGCTGCCGCAAGCTGTTCATCGGCGCGCGCGTGCTGGGCCGCCATTTCGAGGCGGTGACCGCGCCCGGCGAAGCAGTCGGCGTGCTGCTGCCCAATGCCAATGGCGTGGTGCTTACCTTCGTCGGCGTGATCTCCGCGGCCCGCGTGGCGGCGATGATCAACTACACCGCCGGCCCGGCGAGCGTGACCGCGGCGGTCCGCACCGCTGTGATCCGCACCGTGATCTCGTCCCGCGCGTTCATCGAAAAGGCCGGCATCGACGACATCGTCGCAGCGGTCGAGGCGGGTGGCGCCAAGATGCTGTGGCTGGAAGATGTGCGCGCCAATGTGACGACCCTGGACAAGGTTGCCGCCGCGCTTCTGTGGCGTTTGCCACTGCAGCGGCAGCAAGCCTCGAAGCCCGCTGTCATCCTGTTCACCTCCGGCTCGGAAGGCACGCCGAAGGCGGTGGTGCTGTCGAACCGCAACCTGCTTGCCAATGTCATGCAGGCCGAGGCGCGCGTCTCCGTCTCGCCGGCCGACATCCTGCTCAACGTGCTGCCGGTGTTCCATTCCTTCGGATTGACCGGCGGCACCATCCTGCCGCTGGTGCTGGGCGTAAAGCTGTTCCTTTACCCCTCGCCGCTGCACTACAAGATCATCCCAGAGATCGCCCGCAAGGTGAAGCCGACCGTGATGTTCGGCACCGACACTTTTCTGGCCAACTACGCCCGCACCGCCAAGGACGGGGACTTCTCCAGCCTGCGCTTTGTCGTGGCTGGCGCCGAAGCGGTGAAGCCCGAGACCCGGCGCACCTATCGCGACCGTTTCCAAGCCTCGATCGTGGAAGGCTTCGGGCTGACCGAGGCCGCGCCCGTGGTGGCGGTGAACACCGCCATCCACAGCCGCGACGGCACAGTCGGGCGGCCGCTGCCGGCGATCCGCATGAAGCTGGAGCCGGTCGAAGGCATCGCCGAGGGCGGCCGGCTGTGGCTCGACGGACCGAACATGATGATGGGCTATATGACCGCCGATCGTCCCGGCGAATTGCAGCGGCTGGAAAGCTGGCACGATACCGGCGATATCGTCTCGGTCGACCGCGAGGGCTTCATCACCATACGCGGGCGGGCCAAGCGCTTCGCCAAGATCGCCGGCGAGATGGTGTCGCTGGGCGCCGTCGAGATGCTGGTGCAGTCGCTATGGCCGGAAGAGCGCCACGCGGCGGTGGCAGTGCCCGACAAGAGGCGCGGCGAGCGCATCGTGCTGGTCACCACCGCTGACGAAGCCAATGCCGAGGAGCTGCGCCAGTTCGGCAAGAAGGCTGGCGCGGCCGAGCTGATGGTGCCCAACGACATCATCAAGGTGGAAGAGATCCCGGTGCTGGGCTCGGGCAAGACGGATTACATCTCGGCAAGAAAGCTGGCGATCGACCGGCTGGGGCTGAGTGCGGCGGCCTAGGGCGCAGCGCTACCCGATATCCGACGGCGGCACCTTCTCGCCTTCGCGCATGGCCCGCTTGGAATAGGCGCGCACCGACAACGGCAGGAAAAGCAGGTACCCAGCGACGGAAGCCGTCAGCGTGTACCAGGGATAGGTCATCAGCAAGAGGATGTAGAGCACGACGCCGAGGATGACCGGCAGCACCCTGTCGCCCGGCACCTTGACGCTCTTGCCCGAGTAGACCGGCAGGCGGCTGACCAGAAGGAAGGCGACCAGCACGGTGAAGCCGGTGGCGACGAAGGCGGCCGGCCGGCTGGGCTCCAGACCGAGCCGCAGGAAATAAAGATAGAGCGGCAGCATGACCAGCACAGCACCCGCCGGGGCCGGCACGCCGACGAAATATTCGGTCTGCCAGGCCGGCTGCTCGGCGTCGTCGGCCAGAACGTTGAAGCGGGCCAGCCGCATGCCGCAGGCGATGGTGAAGAGAAGTGCGGCGATCCAGCCTGGCGAGCCGGCGCGGTCGAGCAGGAAAGCATAGAGCACCAGGGCCGGCGCCACGCCGAAATTGACGATATCGGCCAGCGAATCCATCTGGGCGCCGAATTTCGAGGTCGCCTTCAGCATGCGCGCCAGTCGCCCATCGATGCCGTCGAGGAAGGCGGCAAGCAACACCATGACCACAGCGATCTCGAAGCGGTTCTCGAAGGCGAAGCGGATGCCGGATAGGCCGGCGCAGATGGCAAGCACGGTGACCAGGTTGGGCAGCACCATGCGCATCGGGATCTCGCGGATGCGCGGACCGCCGCTGGCATGGGCTTCGAATTTCTTGAACGGCGCGCCCAACGCTCAGGAAACCCTGACCAAAGGCATGACCGCGGTGCCGCCGAATTCGGCAAGCACGGTCTCGCCGCCAACCGCCGTCTGGCCGACCGCGACGCGCGGCACGGCGCCCGACGGCAGGAAGACGTCGACGCGCGAGCCGAAGCGGATCAGGCCGAAACGCTCGCCGATCGCGATCGTGCCGCCGGCCTCGGCCCAGCAGACGATGCGGCGCGCCACAAGGCCGGCGATCTGCACGGCGGCAATCGTGCCGTTCGGGCTGTCGATGACCAGGCCGTTGCGCTCGTTCTCCGCGCTTGCCTTGTCGAGCTCGGCATTGAGGAATTTGCCGGGCTTGTGCTCGATGCGCGTGATCCGGCCGCGAACCGGAGCGCGGTTGATGTGGCACGAAAACACATTCATGAACACCGAGATCCGGGTCATCTCGCCGGAGCCCAGCCCAAGCTCGCTCGGCGGCACGGCGGGGCCGACCGCCGAGACCACGCCATCGGCCGGGCTCACCACCAGCCGGTCGTCGACCGGGGTGACGCGCTCGGGGTCGCGGTAGAAATAGATGCACCATGCGGTCAGGATCAGTCCGATCCAGAACAGGATCGAGGAGAAATAGCCGAGGAACAGCGTCGCCGCGGCGAAGGCGGCGATGAAGGGGTAGCCTTCGCGATGGATCGGAACGAACGTATTCTTGACCGAGTCGAGAAGCGTCATAGGGCTTGGGGCGGTCCCTGTTTCAGGTTGCGCCTCAATAGCGGAAAGCCCCCCTCCCCGCAACGCAACAATGGGGGAGGCAGCAACGCCGGCGTGCAAGCCTAAATTTTGCTCCGGGTGTCGGAACTCGGCTCCGTCGCGCGTCCTTGGCGAGTGGACACCCAAGGAGCCCGCCAATGCCTTCGCCGAAACCGTCTGCAATGAGTGCCAAGGTCGTCACACAAGGCCTAGCCTTCGGCGAGTCGCCGCGCTGGCATGACGGCCGGCTCTGGCTTTGCAACTGGGGCACCGGCGAGATCGTCGCGGTGAACGACAATGGCCGGTGCGAGGTGATGCTTATCGTGCCGGCCGTCCTGCCCTATTCGATCGACTGGTTGCCGGATGGCCGGCTTCTGGTGGTCTCGGGGCGGGAAGGCCTGCTGCTCCGGCAGGAAGCAAGCGGGACGCTCGTCACCCATGCCGATCTGAGGCATCTGTCGAAGAACCCCTGGAACGAAATCGTCGTCGATGGGCGCGGCAACATCTATGTCAATGGCGGCGGGCCGGCACCGGCGCCGGGCGAGCATTTCGGACCGGGCACCATTGTGCTGCTCAGGCCGGACGGCGGCGTGCGGCAGGTCGCCGAGGATATCGCCTTCGCCAACGGCATGGCGGTGACGCCGGACAACAATACACTGGTCGTCGCCGAATCCCACGCGAACCGATTGACCGCCTTCGATATCGCCGAAGATGGGGGCCTTTCCAACCGTCGCGTTTGGGCCGATCTCCGGAACGACTATCCCGACGGGATCTGCATCGATGCCGAAGGCTGTGTCTGGTATGCCGACGTGCCGAACCGCCACTGTGTGAGGGTCCGCAAAGGCGGCGAGAAAATCGACAGGGTTGAGGTCGATCGCGGCTGCTTTGCCTGCATGCTGGGCGGCTCCGACGGCAGGACGTTGTTCATCGCCGCCGCCGAATGGCGTGGGTTCGAAAACATGGTGAGCGACGCCCGCACCGGCCAGGTGCTGAGCGCCGCTGTTTCGGTGCCCGGAGCCGGGTGGCCTTCCTATAGTTCGGGCACGCGCCGATAGTTGGCTATGTCGGCCTTGACGCCGAGGCGGGCGATCGTTTCCTGCGCGCTGAAGGCGATGCGCTCGTGCGCTGCCTTGACGATCGGCACCACCTTGTCGACCGCGGCCTGGCTTTCCCATTCGACCATGGTGACAAGGTTGAACTCGCCGGGGCCGGAGAATTGCTCGAGCAGGAAGTCCTGCACAAAACCCTCCTGCTGGCGCAGCAATTCATGCGTCATCCTGGCCTTGCTGAGGATTTCGTCGCGCGCTTGCGCCGGCACGACGAATTTGTCGACGCGGAAGACGCTGCCGGTGCGTTGATTGTTGGTGCTCATTTCGATCTGTCTCCACTCTTGTACGAGTTGCTTCGCAGGGGCTCAGAGACGGTTTGCAAGCTCAAGATAGGTTGAGGTCAAGGGGATTTTGCGCCTTTCCCTTCTCCCCTTGTGGGAGAAGGTGGATCGGCGCGAAGCGCCGAGACGGATGAGGGGTGCTGGAAGGAATGAGGCGAGAAAAGAATAGATGCTTCAAGCGCTTAGTCTTGTCGTGCGGCGATCCTTCCAACACCCCTCATCCGACCTCGCTTCGCGAGGCCACCTTCTCCCACAGGGGGAGAAGGGGAACAGGCGCTAGCTCACCTCCGACGTCCTTCTCCTCACAATCACCCCAAGCTCGTCGCCCTCGCGCGCGATGCGCAGGCGCTCTTCGGCTTCGGTTGCCTCGCGCTGGCGGTCCCACATCGAGGCGTAGAGGCCGTGCTTGGCAAGCAGCGCCGCATGGGTGCCGCGCTCGGCGATCTGGCCGTCCTTCAGCACGATGATCTCGTCGGCCGAAATCACCGTGGACAGCCGGTGGGCAATCACGATCGTGGTGCGGCCCTTGCTGACCAGGTCGAGGGCTGCCTGGATCTCCTGCTCGGTCTGGGTGTCCAGCGCTGAGGTCGCCTCGTCCAGCATCAGGATCGGCGGCGCCTTGAGGATAGTGCGGGCGATCGCCACGCGCTGCTTCTCGCCGCCCGACAATTTCAGCCCGCGCTCGCCGACCATCGACTTGTAACCCTCGGGCAGCTTCTGGATGAACGGGCCGATCTGGGCGAGCTCGGCCGCTTTGCGCACCTCCTCCTCGCCGGCGCCGACACGACCGTAGCGGATGTTGTAGGCGATGGTGTCGTTGAACAGCACGGTGTCCTGCGGCACCATGCCGAGCACCGCCCGCAGGCTCTCCTGCGTGACGTCGCGGATGTCCTGGCCGTCGATCAGCACCTGGCCGCCCTGAACGTCGTAGAAACGGAACAGCAGCCGGGAGATGGTCGACTTGCCGGCGCCGGACGGGCCGACGATGGCCACGGTCTTGCCGGCCGGCACCTCGAAGGAGACGCCTTTCAGGATCTTGCGGCTGGGATCATAGGAGAAATGGACGTCGCGGAATTCGACCTTGCCGGGCCCGACCTTCAAAGGCCTGGCATCCGGCTTGTCGACGATCTCCTGGGGCACGTCGAGCAGGTCGAACATATGCTCGATATCGGTCAACCCCTGCCTTATTTCGCGGTAGATGAAGCCGATGAAATTGAGCGGCACCGAAAGCTGGATCAGCATGGCGTTGATGAAGACGAAATCGCCAACCGTCTGCCTGCCGGCCTGCACCTCCAGCGCCGACATGCACATGACGATGACCGTGCCGAGGCCGAAGATGAGGCCCTGGCCGAAATTCAGCCAGCCGAGCGATGTCCAGGTTTTCGTCGCGGCGAGCTCGTAGCGTGCCATCGAGCGGTCGAAGCGCTCGGCCTCCATGCGCTCATTGGTGAAATATTTGACCGTCTCGAAGTTGAGCAGCGAGTCGATCGCCTTGGTGTTGGCGTCGGTGTCGCTGTCGTTCATGTCGCGGCGGATCGAGATGCGCCAGTCGCTCGCCTTGACGGTGAACCAGACATAGAGGCTGACGGTGACGGCGACCACCGCGACGTATTTCCAGCCATAGGTGAAGGCAAATATGCCGGCCGTGAGCGCGAATTCGAGGATGGTCGGCGCCGTGTTCAGCATAATGAAGCGCACGATGGTCTCGATGCCCTTGGTGCCGCGCTCGATGATGCGCGACAGGCCGCCGGTGCGGCGCTCGAGATGGAAGCGCAGCGACAGCTGATGCATGTGGACGAAGGTGCGGAAGGCGAGCTGGCGCACCGCATACTGGCCGACACGGGCGAACAGCGCGTCGCGCAGCTGGTTGAAGCCGAGCTGGATCAGGCGCAGCACGTTATAGGCGATGACCAGCGCCACCGGCGCCAGCAGGAAGGATGGCAGCGGCGGCGGTGTCTTCGAGCCATGGGCCAGCGCATCGGTCGCCCATTTGAAGAAATAGGGGCCGGCGACCAATGTGACCTTGGCGACGACCAGAAGCAGCGTCGCCCAGGTGACGCGGGCTCTGAGATCGGCGCGGTCGGCCGGCCACATATAGGGCCACAGATTGCGCAAAGTGGTGAGGGTGCCGGCTTCGGCGGATACGGTCTTTTCGGCCACTAGTCTTGCCTTATGGGTGAGAGGCTGGGGCAGCAGGAGTTGACGAGCTGGGTGAGCGAAGCGGAGACGCCCGCGAGGGCGTCGTGGTCGACCGCGTAGCGCGAGCGCTGGCGGTCGGTCTCGAAGCGGACGAGTCCGGCCTCGACCAGGATCTTCAGATGCTGCGAAACGGTCGACTGTGCGAGATCGAGGTGATCGACCACCTCACGGCAGGAGCAGCAGCGGCTGGCCGAGAGATGTTTCAGGATCTCGATGCGCGCCGGATGCGACAGCGCCGCCAGCCGCGCGGCAATGGCACGGCTTTCGGTGCAGCGGGTCTCGGGGGATTCGGACATCGTTCATCGGCGATAGACGATGAACGGTGAGAGGGCAAGCTAGGCGCATGGGTAGCAGCGTAATCTCCCCTTGTGGGGGAGATCAGCTAATCGCCTACTCCGTCTTCGCCGGCGCGGCTGTCATCTGCTCGCCCATGGCCTTCATGTCGGCGGCCTCGCCTTCCTTCGAAGTCGAGGGCACCTTGAACACCTGGCCTGGCCAGATGCGATCGGGATCGCGGATCTGGTCCTTGTTGGCCAGATAGATCGTCGAGAAGCGCGTGCCATGGCCGTAGACGCGGCGCGAGATGCGCCAGAGCGTGTCGTTGCGGCGGATGATGACGGAGCTGTCGGCATGTTCGAGCTTTGGCGCGACCGTTTCGGGCACGTCGGTCGAGGGCGTCGCCTCGGCAACCTTGGCAGCGCCCCCGGCGGCCGGGGCGGGCTTGGCCGCTTCGGCCGTTGCTGTGTCGGTCGTGATTTCGGCGGTCTTGGTCTCGGCCGGCTTGGCCTCGGCCGGCTTTGTCTTGCTTGGGGCGACGGCGGCGACCGACGCGCCGGCCTCGCGCTCGAACGGGACGGCAGCGCGGGCGACGACCTTGACGCCGTCATTGTCCAGGCCGTCGACATGGATAGTGTAGCTGCCGACCGGAATGTCGCGCGTCGCTTCGATCAGGAAATGCCCGTCGGCCGAAGTCTTGGCGTCGCCGAGCAGGATGGCGTCGGCATAGGCGCGCACCTTGCGGCCGGGATCGGCCGTGCCGGCGACGAAGATCTTGCTGCCGTCGATTTCGACCGCTTCGACCGCGATCTTGGGCTCCGCCGCGGCGGCCGCAGCCGGCGCGGTCGCCTGGTCTGTGGCGGCCGGCGCGGTCGCGGCCGGCGCCGAGGCCGTGCCCGATGCCGCCGGTGCGGTCGGTGCCTGGGTCGCAGGCGCCGCTGCCTGATCGGTCGCGGCCGGCGCCGCCGGCTTGCTCTCGGTCTCAGGAACGGTGATCAGTTGCGAGGCCTTGCCTGGCTCCTCGACCATGGCCAGCACCTGGCCGGTCGGGCTCTGCGGCACCGACACGACGGCGGTCTGGACCGAGGCAACGGCAATGCCGCCAACCGTCTGGCGCAGCGTGATCGTATAGTCGCCGGGCTTCAGCGGATCGTCGAGCACGACGGCGAAGGCGCCGTCGGGTCCGGACTCGGTCGAGCCGAGCACCGTGCCGCCATTCAAGATCTCGACCTTCGCGTTGGGCGCGGCGTTGCCGGCGACGACGATCGAGCCATTGCCCTCGACGCGCACGACATCGAAGGTCGGCAGTGTCGGGCCGGCGGCGGGCGCCTGGGCGGCCGGCGCCATGGCGTTGTTGGCCGGCGCCATCTTATTGGCGGGCGCCATGGTGTTGGCTGGCGCCATCGTGTTCGCCGGAGCCATTGTGTTTGAAGGAGCCTGGGGCACGCGCGCCTCTGTGCCGGTGCTCGAGGATTCAGCCGGTTTCGCATCGGTCGGCGGCAGCGTCGCGACCTGCGCCGGCTTCTGGTCGTTGATGTAAGGATCGAGCGCGCCCGAGCCGTAGGCGACCGCCGCGACGGCGACAACGCCGCCCGCCGCGAACAAAAACGCCTTAGAAGGATTGATCGCCATAATTCCGTATTGCCCCCTTAGCCACCTAACGCCCGGTCTAGCGTGTTTTCCCGAGTCCGACAAGAAAAAGCCCGTCCGCGGGCTTGACCCGGCCGACCGTCCCCATCACCAATCATCGCCATGAACACGATTCGATCCGTCTGCGTCTATTGCGGCTCGTCTCCGGGCCGCGACGAGGCCTATATCAAGGCCGGCCACACACTTGGCCGCTCGCTTGCCAAATCCGGGTTGCGCCTCATCTATGGCGGCGGCACCAAGGGCATCATGGGCGCTGTCGCCGACGGCGCGCTCAAGGCCGGCGGCAAGGTCACCGGCATCATCCCGCGCTTCCTGATCAACAAGGAGGCGACCGAGACCGCGCTCGACAAGCTCGACGAACTCTTGATCACCGACAACATGCACGAACGCAAGCACAGCATGTTCGAAAAATCCGACGCCTTTGTGGCGCTGCCGGGCGGCATCGGCACGGTCGAGGAGATCGTCGAGATCATGACCTGGGCGCAGCTCGGCCACCACCGCAAGCCGATCGTCTTCGCCAACGTCAAAGGTTTCTGGGACCCGATGCTGACGCTGATCGAGCATATGTCCGAGGAAGGCTTCATCCACACCGCGCATAAGGTGAAGCCGCTGGTGGTTGACGACCCGGAAGCGATCGTCGCCGCCATCATGGTGGCGGGCTCGTCGGTCGACGCGCCGACTGAAGGGGTGCAGTCGGTGATCGACAAGATGTAAGGGCGCGCTTAGCGGCGCTCGACGCCCTTTGCAGCCAAGATGTCGTCAACGGCCATCGACGTCAGAAATCCTGATAGCTGCTTGGCGGCTTCTGCACGCGTTGGATCGGTACTGAGGCCAATGGCGAATTCAACGTAACTTTCGAGTTCCGCCGGAAACAGACCGACAAGCGTGACCTCGGGAGCGGCGGCGAGAATCGAAGTCACGGGAATGACCCCCAACTCAGCTTCCCCACGGCCTACGGCCGCTGCTGTCTGCCCTCCCGATATGGCAACCAGCTTGGGCTTCACCTCATCTGCTATTCCCAAGCGTTCCAGCAAATCGGAGAAGTAGCCACCGCTGGTCCCTTCGCTGGCGTAGGCGACTGATCTGGCGCTCTTCAACGCATGTTCGAATGTTTCCACGGACCCAATGTCGGGCTGTCGACTGCCTGCCTTGGCCGCCACCCCCATTGCTACCCGTCCGAACGCCGCCTGGCTTCCGGCCTTGACCTTTCCCGAGACGACCAGACCCTGGATCAGGTTCGGATTGGTGATGACAAGGTCAAAAGGTTCCCCAGCCTCAATCTGCTTTTTTACTGTCGGATTGAGCTCCCACTTGGCCGCTACTGTGAATCCTGTGGCCTTTTCGAACTGGGATATGAGTGCAACCACGGCGGGACGAACCGCAATAGCACCAAAAAGTCGGACAGCGTTATTCATGGCCTAACCCGAAATCGGCCGAACGGCCTCCCTTATAATACCTAGCTAAGCCCGGACTCCATGCTCCGCGTCTGGTCAAATCGACTCGCTGAATCGCGCCAAAATCATGTCCGGAATGCACCTTTCCGCCCCATTGGAGCATGCCTGGAATTGACGTGCCGTTGCCCTACTGTCCTACGGTTCGTCTCAAATCGGCAATCGCCGCCCTCCAATCATTGCGCCGCCAGGCAAGGTGGATCTCAACGCTGCGTTTGAACCAGGGCAGGTCCCGGAAGATGATGCCGGAAGGCGCGGTCGAGCGCAGGCTTTCCTGTACCGTCGCCAAGCCCAGCCCGGCGCTGACAAGGCCAAGCGAGGTCAAGGGATCGGCGGTCTCATAGGCGATATCGGGCATGAAACCGGATTCGGCGCAGGCCGCCAGGAACTGCGCGCGGTTGGTGTCGCCAGGCTGGCGCACGACTGTGATCCAGACGCGGCCGTCGAGATGGCCGGGCGCGATGTCGGCGACAGCGGCGAGCGGATCGCCTTCCGGTATTGCAAGCGCCAGCGGCTCGCGCCGCACCAATATGCTCTCGATATCCGGATCGCCTTGCGGCGCCGGCGCATAGACGAAACCGAGGTCGAGGACGCGCTGCCTCAGATCTTCGAATTGCGCAGCCGTCCGCCGGCTGCGCAACTGCAGATGAAAATCCGGCCGCGCGCGGCGGAAATCCCGCAGCATGTCCGCGATCAGCCCCGCATGCACCGCGCCTTCGACATAGCCGATGGCGAGGCTGCCTGTGGTGCCGCTGGCAAGGTTGCGGCCGAGCTCTTCCAGCCGCGCAGCATTGGCAAGCAACGCTCGGGCTTCGGCAAGAAAGGCCCTGCCCTCGGCATTGAGATGGACGCGCTGCTTCGCCCGCTCGAACAGGGCGACGCCGAGCTGCTCCTCGAGCTGGATGATCTGCCGGCTCAGGGGCGATTGCGAGATGTGCAACTGCTCGGCGGCGCGGCCGACATTGCCGGCCTCGGCAACGGCGACGAAATATCTGATCTGGCGCAGGTCGAGCATTCTTTCGCCTCTAAGTCCTCAAAGGTCTTAACTTCATCATAATCAGTCTTTGACAGTCTGACCAGCGGGCGCGATATCTCCCGGCATCAACCAGCCATGAAAGGAGACCGCCATGCAGTTCTTTGCCCTTCTCACCCGCAACACTCAGAAGTTCGGTGACGCCGACTTCGCGCCGCTGCTGCCGCCCGAATCCGAACAGCGCAAGACGCTCTACGTCCAAGGCGCCGTGCGCCAGATCTGGAACCGCGGCGACGTTCCCGGCAGCGGCATGATGTTCGAGGCGGCAGACGAAAAGGAGGTGCGCGGCCACCTTGCCACGCTGCCGCTGATCGAGGCAGGCATGATGGACATCGCGGCCATCGTGCCGCTCAACCCCTATCCCGGTTTCGGGCCGAAGCGGTAAAGCAGCTGCGGCGGCCCACCTGTCAGCCTACCCGCGACCGAAAAGACGACTGAAAAGCCCGGGGCGCGCGCCGCTGTAGCGCTCGGGCAGAGGGCGGGTGAGCAGGAACTGTTCGTGGCCTTCGACGGTCTCGGTACCGCGATAGCTGCATTGCAGCGACCTTGCCAGCGGAACGATTTCCTTCGGCACGGAGCCGGAACCCTCGCCGTCGATCGGCACGTCCTTCGCCATCCTTAGCTCACGCGAGACTATCTCCAGACTCAAGAAGCGGTAGCCGCGCTTTTCAAGTTCGGCGCGCAGCTTCGCCAGAGAAGGCTCGGCGCCCCAGAACTCGAAGCGTGTCGGCCGGATGCGGGCATCCGCGGCGATTTCCAGCCGGAGGTCGCCTATCGCCTCGGCGGGAAGGATGAGCGGCGCCAGCGCGGCAAGCGAATGCTGTTCCAGCGTGAGCGGAAAGGCCAGCGCCTCAGCGGTCTTGCCAGCTATCCGTTCGAAACCGGCAATGTCTTCGGTCGTAAAATAGAAATCGCGGCCGCCCTCGCCATGCTGTTCGGCGATATAACAGGCTGGGCAGTTTGCAATAGCCAGATCCTGGCAAAGCTTTTCGAGGAAAGCGTAGTTTCGCTGCGATCCCTCGGGCGTCAGCAGAGCGTCTCGCGCCGGCAACTCGTCTGCGCGTGGCGCGAGCTTCAGGCGCAGGATCGGCAGCGAGGCGGCGGCCCGCAGCAGCGCCATGTTCACCCGCGTATGGATGAAGAGCTCGCCGCCATCGGGGCGGTAGCGTACCAGGGCGCGATGCGGTTCGGCCTCGCGGATGACCTCTTCCGTCTCATCGTTCGAGACCTGTTCGCCGGTGACCGGAAATTGAAGCAAAGTCATGCGATTGCCCCAAATCGCGTTGATCGAGCCATCCTGCCAGTTTGTTGCGACCTAGCCTAGATGCCTCACGGCCAGGCGTCCTGCATCGCATTCAGAGACAGCCACGCCATCGCGGGAAGCGCGACGAGCAGCGCCAGCCGCATCCCCGCGGATCGCGCTTGGTCCGGCTCGTGGCGCTGAAACCGGCGCCAGATCTGGAATGCCGCGGCGAGAATGAGCAGCGCATAGAAGCCGGCGAGCACCCAAAGGGCTGTCTGGCCGGATATCGCAATGCCGTTTTCCTCGAGCACCTTGCCGATCAGCATCACCGGCCCGGCAACGAAGAAGGCAATGGCAATGCCGAACAGGAAGCCGATCATGGCGCCCAGGAACGATGTGGCCGACATTGCCACAAGCACCGCCATCAGGATGAGCAGAGTGATGAACGCGCGCTGGCTCATGGCCGCACTCCCCGATCGAATGCCCCGCAATCTATCAGTCTGGCCTTAATTGCGCGTAACAGTTGGAATCCTTGCCAGCGCAGTCGGACGGGCCTCCCTTGCCGGCAACGGAACCGTCGCTATTGTCGGCGGCTATCCGAAACAGAGGCGAAAACTTCCATGAAACTTGGCTTTGTCGGCACGGGCGCGTTGAGCTCGGCCATTGTCGCCGGGCTGAAATCGCTGCCGGGGGAGACGACGCCGGTGGTGGTCTCGCCGCGCAACGAGGCGATAGCCGCCGAGCTTGCCGCGCGTTATCCGGACGTGCGCATCGCTACCGACAACCAGGCCGTGCTCGACGACTGCGACACCGTGATGCTGGCGGTGCGGCCGCAGATCGCGCGCGAGGTGCTGAAGGAACTGCGGTTCCGGCCGGACCATCACGTCGTCAGCCTGATCGCCACCGTGTCGCGCGAGGAGATCGCCGCGCTTGTCGCGCCAGCAGCACAGGTGACGAAAGCCCTGCCCATGCCGATGATCGCCCGGCTGCAGGGCGCGACGATCATCTGCCCGCCGGACCCGATGGCGGCGGCGTTCTTCGGCAGGCTGGGCGGGGTGATCGAGGTCGAGGACCAAAGCGAGTTCGATGCGCTGAGCGTCGTCACCGCGACCTATGCCAGCTATTTCAAATATCTCGACACGATCCACGCCTGGGTGCGCAGCCAGGGTGTTTCGGGCGGCAGGGCACGCGACTACATCACCAGCATCTTCAAGGCGCTGGCCAATGCGCCGGATACGGCGCCGGACGAAGATTTCATGCATCTTGCGCAGGACTATGCGACGCGCGGCGGCATCAACGAGCAGGTGCTGCGCGAGCTGACCGAACGCGGAACATTCGATGCCTTGGCGGACAGCCTGGAGCGGGTGCATCGGCGCATTGCGGGGAAGTAGCAGGAGGACCCAAGCGGCGATTGCCGATCACTCAGCCGGCAGCATCCGCGGCGACGGCCTCGGCGCGCTGAGCCGGTCGCCAAGCCCGACCGCTCGAACAACGCCAACTCTGCCGCGGCTTGTCATCGCGCATGCGCTTCTCCACGATTGCGGCACACGGCTGCCAAGAACCGCTAGGATCATGAGATGAGTGACACTATCCCCGCCATCGACATCGCGCCGCTGTTCGGCCCGACTTCGCCCGCACGCGACGAGGCCGACCGCCAGATCTTCACTGCTGCCTCCGGCATCGGCTTCATGACCGCGCGCGGCTTTCCGGGCGCGGAGCTTCTGACGCGCGAGCGGCGCGGCGAGCTCCTGAAGATCTTCGATTTGCCCGATGCGGAAAAGCGGAAGCTGCTGCGCTGGAATTTCGACCCGTCGAAATCGAACTATTATCGCGGCTGGTTCCCGCTGCAGCCGACCGCGGTGTCCTACAAGGAAGGCATCGACATGGGGCCGGACATCGCCCATGCCGACGCCGGGTTCGCGCCCGACGATCCGCTGCTCGAGCGCACGCCGCTTCCCGCCGAGGCCGATGTTCCAGGATGGAAGGCGGCCGCCGCGCATTACTACCGCTCGATGGAGAAGGTCGGCGCGGCACTGATGGGCTCGATCGCGCGCAGCCTCGGGCTTGAGGACGGTATTTTCGACGGCCATTTCCGGGGCGGCATCTCGACGCTCAGGCTGATCCGCTATCCGCTGCGCAGCGAGGACGGCGCGGTCGACCTGTCGAAGCCTGAATATTGGGTCATGCACAAGGGCGAGCGGCGGCTGGTCATCGGCCGTGAGCATGCCGATTCCGGCTTCGTGACACTTTTAGCGCAGGACGGCGTCGAAGGCCTGCAGGCCAGGAGCCATGCCGGCGAATGGATCGACGTGCCGCCCGCCGACGGCTCGCTGGCGGTGAATTTCGGCCAGCTGCTGGAACGCTGGACGGGCGGCGTGGTGCAGGCGACGCGCCACCGGGTGATCGCGCCGAAGACGGCGCGTTACTCCATTCCCTTCTTCTATGAGCCGCGCGTCGACGCCGAGATCGCGCCGCTGCCGATCAAAGGCGCCAGCGACTTCGCGCCGTTCCTCTATGGCGATTACCTGTGGGAGTCGGCGACCAACTTCGTCGAGATGGCCGGCGTCAAGACTTTGCGCAAGCCAAGGCGGCCGGCCGCCGCCTGAATGCCAATGCCTGCCGAGAGCGCGGCAGAAGCTCGATGATGAAATGGCGCGGGGTGGCACTGGCGCGCAACCAGCCCAGCACCGAAGGGTCGAGGAAATTCCAGTCCTTCAGCGGGCGGATGCGCGACCCGCGCCGGGGGCGGGTGAGCAGCAGGCCCTTGGCCGACAGGATCTTCACCGCTTCGCGCGCGGCCCTTCGGCTGGCGCCGAAGCGGGCGCAGATCTCTTCCTCGCCAAGCAGCGTCGCGCCGGACGAAAACAGCCCGCCGAGTATCTCGCGGCCGAGGCTGTTGGGTATGTCATCCGTCACCGATGAGGTCTGGTTGCCCGCCATTTGTCCCGGCCCGTTCGAGTCTGCCGCCGAGTGTTGCACGTGCGGGATCGACCGCACCGACTAATTGCCAGGGCGGCACAGCCCGCTTGTTAGTCCGATTTATCAGATGAATCGGTTGAATGGAGCTGGGCTTTGCTGCTAGCTGTGCGAGGAAGAATCCCGGCACCCCTGCTCAGCAACACTTTGCCGCTCGCCGAGGCCCGCAAGGTCAAACTGGCCAGCGACAAATCGCAATCGATGAAGGTGCAAATTGCGTTCGACTGATTATCTCGGCCGTCTCTTCGGCCTTGAAGGCCGGCATGCCGTCGTCACCGGCGCCAGCCGCGGGCTGGGCCTCGCTTTCGCGGAGGCGTTGGCTGCCGCGGGCGCACGCGTCACCATCGGCGGCCGCAAGGCCGACGAGTTGAAGGCCGCCGGCGACCGTTTGCGCGCCGAGGGCTACACGGTAGCGGAGTCATTGGTCGACGTGACCGACACGCAGTCGGTCGACGCGGCAATCGCGGCTTCGGAAGCCGGCACCGCGCCGATCGACATCCTGGTCAACAATGCCGGCATCCAGCGCCGCGCGCCGCTCGAGACCTTTTCCGACGCCGACTGGGACGCGCTGATGGCGACCAATCTCGACGGCGTGTTCAAGGTGAGCCGGGCGACGGTCAAAGGGATGATTGCGCGCGGCAAGGGCGTGATCATCAACGTGTCGTCGGTGCAGAGCGCGCTCGCCCGACCCTCGATCGCGCCTTACGCGGCGAGCAAGGGCGCCATCACCATGCTGACCAAGTCGATGGCCGGCGAATGGGGCCAGCACGGCGTGCGCGTCAACGCGATCGCGCCCGGCTATTTCAAGACCGAGCTCAACGCAGCATTGGTCGCCGACGAGAAATTCTCGACTTGGCTGACCGGCCGCACCCCGATGCGGCGCTGGGGCGATGTCGAAGAGTTGGCGGGCGCGGCGGTGTTCCTGGCCTCGGATGCGGCGAGTTTTGTCACAGGGCAGACGCTGCTGGTGGATGGCGGGATCACGAGCGTGTTGTAGAGGCCGCCCTCACATCACGCGGACCCGCGCCTCAAGCCAGCGGGCTCGTCTCCCCCACTGACAGATGCTGCTCGACGGGCGGATCAATCTCGGTGTCCTTCGCGAACCCGGCCAGCACCCTGTCCATCGACAGCCTGCCGGAACCGGCGAGCGCCAGGATGAACATGCCGTCGGCGATTGCCAGGTCCTTCTCGAAATGCAGCAATTCGTTCTGGCTGGCGAAGTTGGTGTGGAAGAGGCCGGCCGTCATCAGGCAGAACAGGCCAAGCCCGATCGCGCCCAACCGCGCCAGGATGCCTAATGCCACCGACAGGCCGGCGCCAAGCTGCAACGCGATGGTGGCGAGAAGCAGCGGCGTGCCGACACCGAGCGCGGCCATCGCCTTCTCAGCGCCCTCGAAATGGGTCGCCAGCTGCAGACCCTCATGCACGAAGATCAGCGACAGCAGCAGCCGGCCGGCAAGCAGGACGACGTCGCTGGCGTGAAGTCTTTCGGCAAGTTCGATCGGTGTCATGGTCTCCTCCAGTCTTTGGAAACAGGCAGTTTGGAAAATGGGCGGTCGCCCGCGCCCACACAGGTGCGCTTGAGATTGAAAGGTCGGAGCCGGCGCGAGGGAGAGAAACGCCGGCTCCGGTTTTCGGGCGCTACCGCCGTGGCGCCCAAAAGGTGGCGAGCGCTTGCGAGCCGCCTATTTCGTCACCTTGGTGTCGATCGCCTGCTTGAGGTCGGCAAGCTCCTCGCAGCCGGCAGGGCAGAGCTTTTGCAGCGAGGCGAGCTGCTCGTTGGCCTTGGCCATGTCGCCGGTCTCGACATAGAGCTCGCCCAAATATTCATGCGCGGCCTTGTGGTCTGGCTGAAGCTCCAGCGCCTTGGTGTAGTAGGTGAGCGAGGTCTGGTAGTCGCCGGTCTTGCGCAGCGTGAAGCCGAGCAG
Organism: Mesorhizobium sp. CA10; assembly: GCF_020165285.1. Classification (NCBI taxonomy): domain Bacteria; kingdom Pseudomonadati; phylum Pseudomonadota; class Alphaproteobacteria; order Hyphomicrobiales; family Phyllobacteriaceae; genus Mesorhizobium; species Mesorhizobium sp. CA10. Next base: position 63,182 of record NZ_JAIUHV010000008.1, on the reverse strand, counting down.
GTTGTAGACGTCGGCCTGTTGCGTGTCCTGCGCAAGGTCGCGCAGGTCGGCCAGCGCGCTTTGATAGTCCTTGGCCTCGATCTTGGCTTTTACCGCCGTCAGGTCCGGCGCGTCGGCGCCTTCGATGTCGTCCACGGCATAGGCCGGAACGGCGATGGCGATCGGGGCCGCGGTCAATACCGCAATGGCGCCAAGCACCGCGAAAAGTGCGTGTTTCATTGGAGTTGTCGCTTTCTGTTCAGGATCGGATTCAGATCAGATCTGGGTTGGGGTGAAGGCGTAGGCATTGCCGTCCTTGACGAAACTGCCTGTGCCGGGGAACGGAAAGTGCGAGCCGCAGATGCGGACATTGTCGGCGATCACCTGGTCGATAATCCGGTGGCGCGTGGCGATCGCCATCGGCCCATCCTGGTCGTAGGCGCCCTGCCATTCGGGATGCGGGGCGAGCAGCGCCGGCACATACATGGTGTCGGCCGAGACGAGGAACTGCTCGGATCCGGCATCGACATGGTAGACGGAATGGCCGGGCGTGTGGCCGGGCGCCGCCATGATGCGGATGCCGGGCACCACTTCAGCGCCGTCGTCGACCAGCTTCCAGTTCTTCCATTTCGGGAAGTTCTCGGCGATGCGCTTGCCCGCGGGCTTGCGGCCCTCGGGCAGCTTGGCCAGCCGGCTCGGATCGGTCCACCAATTATACTCGGTGGCGTTGACGATCAGCTCCGCATTCGGGAACACCGGATCGTTGGTGCCCTTTTCCATCAGGCCCCAGACATGGTCCGGATGGAAATGCGAGATCAGAACAGTGTCGATCGCCTTGTAGTCGATGCCGGCCGCCTTCATGTTGGCCGGCAGATGCGTGGCGTTGGCCTGCCACTGCCCGACGCCGGAGCCGGCGTCCATCATGATGGTGCGGCCGTTCATCTTGAGCACCACGACGGTGAGCGGGATCGGCATGAACTCCGTGGTCAGCCCCGCCTTGGCGAGTGCCGCCTTGGTGTCGTCGACCGACACGTCCTTGATGAAGGCCGGGTCGTGCGGCTTGCGCCAGATGCCGTCATAGACCGCGGTGACTTCGAGCGAGCCGACCTTGTATTTGTAGAAGCCGACCAGCGGCTCGACCGGGGTTTCGGCGTGAGCCGCGGGCGCGAATTCCAGCTTGCCGGCAATGCCGAAGGCGGCAGCGGCGGCGGCGGACCCCAGCACCATGCGACGTGTCATGTTGAACATCGGAAATCTCCTCTAATGGCTGCGGGTTGTTTCAGGTTTCAGGCGGTATGGAGAATGGCGGCGGGCCCGGTGCTGCCCTCCGCCCAGACTGCGGAAACCGGCGCCGGCCGGTCCGACTGAAGACCGACCGGCGCCGAGGAGATCAGGACTTCTGGTTTCCGACCCGGCGAGGCGTGCCTTTCCCGCCGCGATCAGAACCCGTCGCCCCGAGCTCCGGAGCGAGGACCTTTCGGTCCCGCCTGGGATCAGAACCTGCGGTTCTGACTCCTGAGCGAGGACCTTCCGGTCCCGCCGGCTCAGTGACCCCAAATGCCCTGGCCGGGCTCTTCCGCAGCAATCCTGGCCGCCGGCTTCATGGCGTGGCGGGCCATTTCGGGCCTCGCGATGGAGCCGGTGGTGGTGGTGTCGACGACGGCAGCCTGCTGGCCGCCATTCGTCCAGGAGAAGTGGTCGCTGCCGGCAAAGGCGCTGCCGGTGGCAACCAGGATGGCGACTGCGGCAACGGCGGTTCTGTTCATTTGCGTATTCCTTCCGGGTTGGTTGATGCGTGCCTTGGGAGGATGGCCTCGCTACAGCCAAGACCCGGAAGGCCCGGGCTTTATTCCCCGGGGGGCGGAAAGATTTTTTGGAGGCAACGGAAGATCGCGATTTTTGCGCGATGAACGGCCCAGTTAGCCGGCGTTAATCATGGCTTGAGTTTGTTGGCTCAAGGCAAGCCTCCAGGCCGCGAATGGCGCAACTTGAGGCGGGCATGGAAGTTCTAATTTAAGCACTTTCCTTTAACTCCGATCGATGGCGCGTCGTCCTCCGATCGACGGAGCGTCGTCCAGGAAAGCTATTCGGGTTGAATTGACCGCGACAAATTTCAACATCGGCCGTATCAGGCAGGCCGTCTTGTCTTCCGCCAACGTGCCGGCGGCGATTGCCTTCGTCGTGCTCATGATCTGCGCGATCTTCGTCGACCAGCAGAACAAAACGGTTTCCGATCAACTCACGCGCGCCGACGTCCTCTACAAAGTCAACATCATCCGCGCCAAGCTGGAAGGAAACATCAACGGCAATCTCCAGCTGGTTCAGGGCCTCGTCTCGGCCATCGTCACCGAGCCCTATATGGGGCAGCAGAGATTTGCCTCCCTGGCTGCCAATCTCTTCAAGCAGAAATCGCAGCTGCGCAACATTGGCGGCGCGCCCGATCTCGTCATTTCGCTGATGTATCCGATGGAGGGCAACGAGAAGGCGATCGGGCTCGACTACCGCAAGAACGAGGCGCAACGCCTGGCGGCGCTTAGGGCCCGCGACCAGCGCATATCGGTGCTTGCCGGTCCCGTCGATCTCACGCAGGGCGGGCGCGCCTTCATCGGCCGCATCCCTGTCTTCGTGCCGACAGCGGGGGGCGGCGATCGCTTCTGGGGCCTTGTCTCGGCGGCCATCGACATCGATCGGCTCTACGCCGCAAGCGGCCTCACCGACCCCGGTCTCGACATAGATGTGGCGCTTACCGGAAAGGATGCGCTTGGCGGTGACGGCCAGCGCTTCTTCGGCGGCGCCGACATCGTCAAGAACAATCCGGTGACGGCAGAAGTGCAGCTGCCCTTCGGTTCCTGGCAGATATCGGCAATCCCCAAGGGCGGTTGGCCGACCGTGCCGAAGAACGAGCGGGTCTTGCAGGCGCTCATGGCGCTCGCCGCTGTGCTGGTGGTGCTGCCCATCCTGGTGGCCGGACGGCTGTTCGGCGAAAGGCAGAAGAACTATGCCGAATTGAGGCGCCTGTCCGGGAGGCTGGAACTGGCTCTGGAGGCTTCGGGCATCGGCGTGTGGGAGCAAGACCTCGTCACCGACGAGCTGCTGTGGGATGATCGCGTCAATGATATCTACAGCAAGCCCGCCGACGGGAAGCCGCGCGGCTATGACGACTGGGCACTGGCGATCCACCCCGAGGATATCGCGCGGGCGCAGCGCGAGTTCGACCTTGCCGTGGCCGCAAAAGGTCCCTACTCCTCGCAGTATCGTCTGCTTCGCCCGGACGGCACCGTCCGCCATGTGCGCGCGCGTGCAAGCTACTTCCAGGACAGCGACGGCACGCCGAAGATGATCGGGGCCGAATGGGACGTGACCAGCGACGTTCTGCTCAACGAGAATCTGGTGCGTGAACGGCAATTGTCCGAATCGAAGAATGCCGAACTCAAGACCGCCAAGGCCCGCATCGAGCATGTGGCGCTGCACGATTCGCTAACAGGCTTGCCCAACCGCCGTTACCTCGACGAGATGCTGGCCAGTTCGCCCGAGGATCGCACTGCGCTGCTGCATCTCGACCTCGACCGCTTCAAGCACATTAACGACACGCTCGGCCATGCGGCGGGCGACGCCATGCTCATGCATGCCTCGAAGGTCATCAAAGCCAACGTCCGGGCAGGCGACTTCGTGGCGCGCATCGGCGGCGACGAGTTCGTCGTGGTGTGCCAGGGGCGCGATGACGACGAACTCGCCGCGCTAGCGGATCGTATCATCGATAAAATGCGCCAGCCCATCGACTATAACGGCCACCAATGCCGGTTCGGGGTCAGCATCGGGATTGCGGCGCTTAGCGGCGTCGATGCAAAGCAGCTGCTGGTCAACGCCGATCTCGCGCTCTATCGAGCCAAGAGCCGCGGTCGCAATCGTTATGAGTTCTTCAACGAAGAGCTGCAGAGCGAGATCGTCAGGACCAAGCAGACCGCGGACGAGATCCTGGGCGGGCTGGAGCGCAACGAATTCATCGCCTACTACCAACCACAGTTCGATGCCAAGACCCTCGAGATCGTCGGCGTCGAGGCGCTGGCGCGCTGGCGCCACCCACGACGCGGCATCCTCGCCCCCGACATCTTCCTCAAAGTGGCCGAGGAATTGAATGTGGTCTCGCTGATCGACCGCACGATCCTCGAACAAACGCTGGAGAATTTCCAGCGCTGGTCGCGCGACGGTCTCAACATCCCGCGCTTTTCCGTCAACGTCTCGGCACGAAGGCTGGAGGACAAAGACCTGATCAACGGCCTGCGCAAGCTGCCGATCAAGGAGGGAACCGTCTCATTCGAGCTCGTGGAATCGATTTTCCTGGACGAAAATGACGAGCTTGTCGCTTGGAACATCGAGCACATCAAGGAACTCGGGATCGACATCGAGATCGACGATTTCGGCACGGGCCATGCATCCGTCGTCAGCCTGCTCAAACTGCAACCGAGCCGTCTCAAGATCGACCGGCAGCTCGTCACGCCGATAACCGGCTCGGCGGCGCAGCGGCGGCTGGTGTCGTCAATCATCGAGATCGGCAAATCGCTCGGCATTGGCGTCGTGGCGGAAGGCGTCGAGACGATGGAACATGCGCGCATCCTGAAGGACCTCGGCTGCGACATCCTGCAAGGCTACGCATTCGGGCGCCCGATGGACGCAAAATCCTTCAGGACCTTCGCCATATCGCGCAAATGGCTGGCCACGGCATAGCGGACGATGCGAGCCGCCGTTGACAGCACCGCCGCCGGCCGCGCGGGTTGTCCAGCAACGATAGGACAGCCTTGTCGAGAGTGACAGCAGCTCTAGTCATCGAACTGTCACACCAGGCGGCAACCTCCATGGTAGGTTTGCCGTGGCCGCCCCCGCGACCCCGACCGCATCAAGAGCCGGCGAACCCGCCATGAACATCGCCCTCTCCGCCGAAGGGACCGACCTCTCGCCCTATTTGCCGGACGAGCACGGGCTGTTCTTCGTCTACCATTTCAAGGCCGACGGTAGCCGCACCAAGGATCCCGCCGAGGCGCATTGGAGCTGGCGCAGCTACCAGATCACAGACATGCGCGCCCGCCAGGAGATCGGCGCCGAGCAGGCCCTGCCGGCGCCGGTGCGCGATGCCTTCCTGTCACCCAGCCATGGCTGCCAGATCGATTTCGAAGACGACTTCCTCTATGGCGACCTGCCCGACCTCAGGCACGATTTCGCCGAGGCGCGCGGGCTCACGCATTTCCGCTTCGCCTTCAACGACAGGATGCTGATCGGCGCCCGCAAGCAGCCGCTGGAATCGGTCGACAAGATCCGCAAGCTGGTGGAGAGCGGCACGCGAAAATTCCGCACGCCGGCCGAGCTGATCGAGGCGGTGATGGGCCAGTCGCTCGACGGCATGGCGGCCGAGCTCGACAAGATGGGCGACAGGCTCGACGGCATCGAGGACCGCATCGTGTGCGATGCATGGCACAATGAGCGCCAGGCGCTGGTCGACGCGCGCCGGCAGCTGGTGCTGATCCACCGGCAGATGGCGACGCTCACCAGTCTCTTTCGCCATCTCGACCATTCGCATCGCAACGAACTGCCCGACCCCATCAACGACATGGCGACCAGGCTCTCGCACCGGGCGCACACGCTGCATCACGACGGCGAGCAGTTGCAGGCGCGCACGCGCCTGTTGCAGGACGAGCTGATGGCCAAGCTGACCGAGCAGTCGAACCAGTTGCTCTATATCCTCTCCGTCATGACGGCGGTGCTGTTGCCGATGACCATCATCTCCGGCCTGTTCGGCATGAATGTCGGCGGATTGCCGCTCGTCGGCACGCCGCTGGGATTCTGGGTGGTGACGGCGATCTCGGTCGTCATCGCCGGCATCATCTATATGTTCGTGCGACGGCTGGCGCGCGTGTAGCGCTTCAGGCGGTCGCCCGCAAATCCTCGACGATCGCGCCGGCGGCCTGGACTTCGGCTTCGTGGCCGGGCTCGCGCCACGTCTCGGCAAGTCCGGCCGCGTACCATTCGCGCATGGCCGGCAGGTCGAGCAGCCGCCGCGGATAGTTAGCCGCTTCGCCTTCGAAAGTCAGGCCGTAGGACTGCGCCCTGAAGGCGATGGGGGCGAAGAAGGCATCGACGGCGCCGAAACGGTCGCCGGCCAGGAAAGGTCCGCCGAAACGCGCAAGGCCGTCGTTCCACAAATCTCCCATACGGAAGATATCGTGCTTCAGCGCGCCGGACATCGGCAATGGCGCGACGCGCACGCCGCAGCTCATCGGGCAGTCATTGCGCATCGCGGTGAAGCTCGAATGCATCTCGGCGGCGGCCGAGCGCGCCCAGGCGCGCGCCTTCGCCTCCGCCGGCCAGATGCCCTGGTGGCGTTCGGCCAGGTATTCGACGATCGAGAGCGAATCCCAGACCGCCCAGCCGTCATCGACCAGGCAGGGCACCCGGCCGTTAGGCGAGAATTGTCGGTAGAGGTCGAAACTCGATCCGCTCGGGAACGGCGTCAGCCGCTCCTCGAAGGGAATGCCGAGGACGCGCATCAGCAGCCATGGCCGCAGCGACCAGGACGAATAGTTCTTGTTGCCGATATGCAGAACGTACATCAGTCCCCTGCCCTGTTTGACGCAACCCTAGACGGAAAGCCGTCTCGAACTTTCCCTGGACGGTTACTTTATCGCGGGCGCCGGCTGGCGGACCTCGCGGCCCCTGAACATCGACCATGAATACATCGCCAGCGCCGTCCAGATCAGCGCGAAGGCGATGGCCTGGGTGGTGCCGAACGGTTCATCGAAGATCAGCACGGCGATCAGGAACACCATGGTCGGCGCGATGTATTGCATGATGCCGATGGTGGACAGGCGCAGCAGCCTGGCTCCGAAGGCAAAGAGCAGCAGCGGCACTGCGGTGACCGGACCGCAGCCGATCAGCAATGCGGTGTCGGCACCGGTGCTGGAGATGAAATGATCCTGGCCGGTGGCGATCAGGTAGACGATGTAGCAAAGCGCCGGCACCGAAAGCAAAAGCACTTCGAGCAGGAAGCCCTGGCTGGGGCCGATCGGCAGCGTCTTGCGGAAGAAGCCATAGGCGGCAAAGGAGAAGGCGAGCGCCAGCGATACCCATGGCAATTTGCCGGCCTCGACTGTGAGCACCGTCACCGCGATCGTGGCGAGCGCCACCGCGGCGATCTGCAGCTTGTCGAGCCGTTCGCCGAGCAGCACGGCGCCGACGACGACGCTGACCAGCGGGTTGATGTAATAGCCGAGCGCCGTCTCGACGGTGCGGTCGACCGCGATCGCCCAGACATAGATGCCCCAGTTGATCGAGATCAGCACTGCTGTCAGCGCCGCCATGGCAAGGCTTTTCGGCGAGCGGATCGCCGCCTTGAAGTCGGCGGTGCGGCCGGCCCAGATGAGCACCGCCGCGGCGATCGGCACCGACCAGACGACGCGGTTGGCAATCACCTCGGCAAGCGGCAGATGCGCCACCGCCTTCATGTAGAAGGGCAAGAGCCCCCAAAGGAAATAGGCGCCAAGCGCCAGGAGGAAGCCGCGGCGGGCCTTGGCATCCTGATCGAGATCGGCTGTAGCGGTGACCATGGCCTAACGCTATGGCCCAGCGGAGCGCCCAAGACCATCACAAAATTATGATGGATCAACGGAGTTTTGGTGATGGTTCAAACGGGCTGCGCAAGTTCCTCGCCCCACGGAGTGGGGAGAGGTGGCCCGGCGAAGCCGGGACGGAGAGGGGTCAGCGCCGCGGCTGACAATCACCGCTTCGGGTAAGCATTCTGGTGACCAACCTCGCGCCCTCTCTTGCATCGACTCTGGCTTCGCGAAGGTCGCCCCCTCTCCGTCCCGGCTGCGCCGGGACACCTCTCCCCCACGTTGTGGGGGCGAGGAAGGGCGGCGGCCTACTCCGCCGCCACCAGTCCGGCCATCTCGCGGTTCTTCATCAGCTTGTAGACGATCGAATCCATCAGCGCCTGGAAGGAGGCGTCGATGATGTTTTCCGACACGCCGACCGTCCACCAGCGGGCTCCAGTGGAATCGTGCGATTCGACGAGGACGCGAGTGATGGCCTCGGTGCCGCCGTTGAGGATGCGCACCTTGAAGTCGGCGAGCTCCAGGTCGACGATCTCGTTCTGGTACTTGCCGAGATCCTTGCGCAGCGCGATGTCGAGCGCGTTGACCGGGCCGTGGCCTTCGGCGACCGACATCTTCTCCTCGCCGTCGACCTCGACCTTCACGATCGCCTCGGAGACGGTCTTCAGATTGCCGTTGGCGTCGAAGCGGCGCTCGACCATGCAGCGGAAGGAGGTGACGTTGAAGAACTCCGGCAGGCCGTGCAGCATCTTGCGGGCAAGCAGCTCGAAGGAGGCGTCGGCGCCCTCATAGGCATAGCCCTCAGCCTCGCGCTCCTTGACCACTGCAATCAGCGCGTCGAGCCGGTGATCGTTCTTCGGCACGTCGATGCCGCGCCGCTTCAGCTCGGCGAGGAAATTGGCCTTGCCGCCCTGGTCCGAGACCATGACGCGACGGCGGTTGCCGACGGCTTCCGGCGGCACATGCTCATAGGTCGCCGGCTCCTTGGCCAGGGCCGAGGCGTGGATGCCGGCCTTGGTGGCGAAGGCGGAGGAGCCGACATAGGGCGCCTGGGCTTCCGGCGCGCGGTTGAGCAATTCGTCGAAGGCGCGGGAGAGCCTGGAGATTCCGGTCAGCGCCTCGGCCGAAATGCCGGTCTCGAAACGATCGGCGAAGGCGGGCTTCAGCGAAAGCGTCGGGATGATGGAGATGAGATTGGCGTTGCCGCAGCGCTCGCCAATGCCGTTCAGCGTGCCCTGGATCTGACGCACGCCGGCCTCGACCGCGGCAAGGGAATTCGCCACCGCCTGGCCGGTATCGTCATGGGCATGGATGCCGAGATGATCGCCCGGGATGCCCTGCGCGATCACCTTGCCGACGATTTCGCGCACTTCCGAAGGCTGCGTGCCGCCATTGGTGTCGCACAGCACCACCCAGCGCGCGCCGGCATCGTAGGCGGTTTTGGCGCAGGCCAGCGCGTAGTCGGGATTGGCCTTGAAGCCGTCGAAGAAATGCTCGCAGTCGACCATGGCCTCCTTGGCCGAAGCGACCGCCGCCTCGACCGAGGTCTTGATCGATTCCAGATTCTCTTCATTGGTGCAGCCGAGCGCGACGCGCACATGATAGTCCCAGCTCTTGGCAACGAAGCAGATGGCATCCGACTTCGACTGCACCAGCGCGGCCAGCCCCGGGTCGTTGGAAGCCGAGACCCCCGGCCGCTTCGTCATGCCGAAGGCGACGAATTTCGCGCTCTCAGTGCGTTTCTTCTGGAAAAACGTCGTGTCGGTCGGGTTGGCGCCCGGATAGCCGCCCTCGACATAGTCGATGCCGAAGTCGTCGAGCAGCTTGGCGATCGCGATCTTGTCCTCGACGGAAAAGTCGATGCCTGGCGTCTGCTGGCCGTCGCGAAGAGTCGTGTCGAAGAGGTAAAGGCGTTGCTTGGTCATGGCTGTAGCTCGAAAGGCTGCGATCCTTCGCCGTGGAGAGCGACGTGCATCACTATTTCCCCGCGAACCGATCGGTCGCCCGGATCAGCCGGTCCAGTATCCCGGGCTCCGAATAGGCGTGGCCTGCCCCCTCGATGAGGTGGAAATCAGCCTTCGGCCAGGCCTTGTGCAGCGCCCAGGCATATTTCGCCGGGCACGGCATGTCATAGCGGCCGTGGACGATGGTGCCGGGGATGTCCTTCAGCTTCCAGGCGTCGCGCAAAAGCTGCCCCTCCTCCAGCCAGCCGGCGTGGACGAAATAGTGGTTCTCGATACGGGCGAAGGCGATCGCGTAGTCTTCCTGGGCGAACGGGTCGCTGGTCTCGGGCTCGGGAAGCAGCGTGATCGTCTCGCCTTCCCAGATGCTCCAGGCACGGGCGGCCTGAACCTGAGCATTGCGGTCGGAGCCGACCAGCCGCTTGCGATAGGCGGCCATCATGTCGCCGCGCTCGGCCTCCGGGATCGGCGCCAGGAAGCGCTCCCATTTGTCGGGGAACATCTCGGAGACGCCGAACTGATAATACCATTCGAGCTCGGCGCGGGTCAGCGTGTAGATGCCGCGCACGACGAGCTCGCTGACACGCTCGGGATGCGTCTCGGCATAGGCGAGCGCCAGCGTCGAACCCCAGGAGCCGCCGAACACCAACCATTTGTCGAAGCCGGCCATCTCGCGCAGGCGCTCGATATCGGCGACGAGGTGCCAGGTGGTGTTCGCCTCCAGCGAGGCGTTGGGTGTCGACTTGCCGCAACCGCGCTGGTCGAACAGGATGACGTCATAGAGTTTCGGGTCGAACAGGCGCCGGTGTTTCGGCGAGATGGTGCCGCCCGGGCCTCCATGCAGGAACACGGCGGGTTTGGCGCCCTTGGTGCCGCAGCGCTCCCAATAGACGGTGTGGCCGTCGCCGACGTCGAGCATGCCGGAATCGAACGGCTCGATCTCGGGGTAGAGCGTACGCAAGGAACCGCTGTGGATCGTCATAGTTTCAAGCCCTGCTGCGGCCAGTTGGCCGTCTCGTGGTCGGGATGCTGGAAGGAGATGATCTGCTCCTGCCGCCGATAGAAGTCGGGGTCGTCAAGGATCGGCGCCTCGAAGATCTTTTCCACCCAGGGCAGGCGAACCGCGTAATTCACCTGGATCTGCGGCGCGAGGTCGGAGCGGTCGTCGAAAGCGCCGATGGCGATCTCCAGCGAGCCGGGCTGGCGATAGGTCAGCGGCGTGCCGCAGCGGGCGCAGAAGCCGCGGTCGATGTTGACCGAGGACTGAAAGTAGCTCGGCTCCTCATGGGTCCACTCGACGCCGTCCTTCGGCACCGTCACCAGCGCGCCGAAGAAATTGCCGAACTGTTTCTGGCACATGCGGCAATGGCAGATGGACGGGCGCCCGAGCTTGCCGTGGACGCGGAAACGTACGGCGCCGCACTGGCAGCCGCCTGTTCGAACTTGATCGGTCATGGTCTTTCCTCCGGCGGCCATTGGTCGGTGTCGTGATCGGGATGCTGATAGGAGACGAGCTCGGCCAGGTAAGGCGCAGACGCGATATCGGCCATCGTGTCCTCGGACGGCAGTTTGGGGATGGCGTCGACATAGGGAAGCTTTGCTTCGATGCCCCACTGGATGGTGGGCGCGATGCCGGTCGGATCATCGAAGGCGGCGATCGCCAGTGCTGTACCATCCGGTGCCTCGAAAGTCAGCGGCGTTCCGCATTCGGCGCAGAAGCCGCGCCAGACGGCGTTGGACGAGCGGAAGCGCTTCGGCTCGCCGCGCGTCCAGTCGAGCGTGGCGCCGCGCACCGAGACCAGCGGCAGATAGAAATTGCCGCTCGCCTTCTGGCACATGCGGCAATGGCAGACCGAAGCGTCACCCAGCGCGCCCTCGACGCGGAAGCGCACGGCGCCGCACTGGCAGCCGCCTGTATAGACCGGCCGGTTGTCGAGGCTCATCGCTCACTCCTGGTCATGGGCTTACTCCGCATCATGGCAGACCGCCTCGACATTGTTGCCGTCGGGATCGAAGACGAAGGCGCCGTAATAATTGGGGTGGTAGTGCGGCCTCAGGCCCGGCCCACCATTGTCCTTGCCGCCTGCGGCAAGCGCTGCCGCATGGAAAGCGTCGACCTCGGCGCGGCTGCGGGCGGTGAAGGCGACATGCTGGGTGGATTTGGGCTTGTCCGTGCTATCGCTCAGCCAGAACACCGGCCGGTCGCGGCCATAGCCGCCAACCGTGGCGCCGCCGGTATATTCTTCCGGCACCATGTAAAGCAGCGAAGCCCCCAGCGGCGCCATCACCTTGTCGTAGAAGGACTTGGACTTTTCGAAGTTGGAGACATTGATGCCGAGATGATCGATCACGGGACGAGCTCCTCCGTTTGTGGCGCGGGCGCATCGGCCAGGCCGGCCACGATGACGATGTGCTGGCAGGCATTGTCGATATCGCGGATCACGTCGTCGTTCCAGAAGCGCAGGATGGTCCAGCCTAAAGCTTCGAGCTTCGTGCTTCGTGCTTCGTGCTGCGTCGGAAGCCGAAACTTCTTCAAGGGCGTGCTGAGAGCCGTCGATCTCGACGATCAGCTTTTTGTCGGGGCAGGCAAAGTCGACGATGTATCCTGCGATAGGCATTTGGCGTCGGAATGACAGGCCCATGAGCCTATGTGCCCTGATCTCGTTCCAGAGCTTCAGTTCGGCATCAGTCATTGCCTTGCGCATCTTGCGCGCATTGCCGCGATTGGCGGGAGATACCCGATGATGGGTCATCGCGAGGCCCCCCTCTCTGTCCTGCCGGACATCTCCCCCTCAAGGGGGGAGATTGGATGTCGCCTAGCCTTTCGCCAATCGCCAACGTTGGAGATGGGACGCTGTCGCCGAAGCTGCTGATCTCCCCCCTTGAGGGGGAGATGCCCGGCAGGGCAGAGGGGGGCGCCTCGCGCCAACCTCTCCACTAAAGGAACATCCGTCCTCACCGCTTGATCTCCCAGGTCGTCACGCGCTCGCCGGTAACCGGATCCTTGCCGTCTTTCAGCTGCACCCCCTGTGCCAACAGCTCTTTGCGGATTCGATCACCCTCGGCCCAGTTCTTGGCAGCGATAAACTCCAGACGATCCGCGATCGCCTTTGCCACCGCCGCCTCGTCCACCTTGGCCGCGCCCGTATCGAAGCCGAGGAAGGCCAGCGCGGTCTTCAGCGAAGCGGCGGCAGTATTCTTATTGGCACCGGTGTGCTCAACCGCCTCGCCGGCGAGCTGCGTCAGCCGCTGGAAGGCGGTGTAGGTGGCGAGGTCGTCCGACAGCGCTTCCACCACCTCGGCCGGCAATTCTTCTGCCGCCACAGGCGCGAGGTCTGCCGCGCGCTTCCATTTGCGCAGCGTGTTTTCGGCTTCCTCAAGCTTGCGCACGGAGAAGTCGATCGGCTCGCGGTAATGCGTCATCAGCATCGCCAGCCTGAGCACCTCGCCCGGCCAGGCGCGGCTGCCGAAAGTGTCGGTCTCCAGCAGCTCATGGATCGAGAAGAAATTGCCGAGGCTCTTCGACATCTTCTGGCCTTCGACCTGCAGGAAGCCGTTGTGCATCCACACATTCGCCATGACCCTGGTACCGTGGGCGCAGCGCGATTGGGCAATCTCGTTCTCGTGGTGCGGGAAGATCAGGTCCAAGCCGCCGCCATGGATGTCGAAGACCTCGCCAAGATAGGCGGCCGACATGGCCGAGCATTCGATGTGCCAGCCGGGCCGGCCCCTGCCCCACGGGCTCTCCCAGCCGGGCTCTTCCGGGCTCGACAGTTTCCACAGCACGAAATCGCCGGGGTTCTTCTTGTGCGCGTCGACAGCGATGCGCGCGCCAGCCTGCTGCTCGTCGAGATTGCGCTTCGAGAGCTCGCCATAGTCCGGCATCGAGGCGGTGTCGAACAGCACCTCGCCGCCGGCGACATAGGCGTGGCCGCGCTCGATCAGCTGCCGGATCAGCGACAGCATGTCGGCCTTGCCGTCGGCCCGCGGCGCGACGAACTCGGTGGCGCGCGGCTCGTAGGTCGGCTCAAGGCAGCCAAGGGCCGCGACGTCCTTGTGGTATTGGTCGGCGGTTTTCTCGGTGACCTTGCGGATCGCGTCATTGAGCGACAGCTTTCCGGCCGCGATGTCGCCGCCGAAGTCGCGCAGCGCCCTGGCATTTATCTTGTCGTCGACATCCGTGATGTTGCGCACATACGTGACATGGCTTTCGCCGTAGAGATGGCGCAACAGACGGAAGAGCACGTCGAAGACGATCGCCGGACGCGCATTGCCGATATGGGCAAAGTCGTAGACGGTCGGGCCGCAGACATACATGCGCACGTTGTGCGGATCGATCGGAACGAAAAGTTCCTTCGCCCGCGTCAGCGTGTTGTAGAGGCTGAGGCCCTTCGATGCGTCCGACATGCGGTTCCCGGTCCTTAATTTGGGTTCACTGGAACCGGCTCTGCGCCGACGGCGCAAATCAGGCTCCAGCCTGCTGGCCGGGGCGTTTTTTCCGATCTGGGGAAAGATGAGGCGAAAACGTCCGGACCAGCGCGAGGCTAGCCAATAATGCAAATGCCACAAATGGCGAAAGACGTTTTCATGGGCGGCTTTATCGCGCCGGCGGGTGTTGCCGTCAAGTCGCTCCGCTCAGGAAACATGTCGTTGGGTCACAGGTAAAGACAGGCCGAAACATTTTATTAAACATGTCGGCACAGTGATGAAACATTCGCCGACTAGACCGCCAGAAGTCACGATTTGGTCGGAATCAGCCGACAAACGCTGAACACGAAACCGTTATCAGGGAGAGAATCATGGCTCGCACCAAGCAGGAACAGGACCGACAAACGCAGCCGGCTCTCGCCAGCCACTACCGCGCGATCGGCCCGGCGGCCATCGTCGCAGCGCTTCTTCACACCGCGAAGAAGAAGAAGCCGACGCAGAAGATCGTCTCGCCGCGCGCCGCCTGACAAGAACGACCGGCACGGTCCCCGATCATGGGGACGCCGGCGATGAGGGCGCAAACAAGCGCCCTGGAGATGAAGGCCCCAAAGCAGCCTCTCGAGGCGAGCAGCCTTCGCTAAAAGAGCGTCATTTGGTTTTCGTCCGCGCCGGGCTTCTGGCGCCTGGGCTTCTCGGCCTGTGGCCCGACGACGCCCCGTTCCTGAATCTCGGGCCCGGTGTTGGCGACCTTGTTGACCAGGTCTGAAACCGGAATCGCCTCGAAGAAATCGGGCTCGGCAGGTTTCAGCAGATCGAGCACGTCGCGCGGCTCCTGCGTGCGGCAATCGAGCCAGCGGGCGAAGTCGCACTCCTCGATCACCACGGGCATGCGGTCGTGGATATGGGCGATGCCGGCATTGGCCTCGGTCGTGATGATCGCACCGGTGTCCATCTCGGAACCGCCAGGTTCGGAGTAAGTCTCGATCAGGCCCGCGAAGGCAATCACCCCACCTCGCTTCGGCCGGATCCAGTAAGGCTGGCCCTTCTTGCCGCCCGACTGCTGCCATTCGTAAAAGCCGGAGGCCGGCACCAGAGCACGGCGGTGGCGCATGGCGGTTTTGAACGAAGCCTTTTGCAGCACGCCTTCGGAGCGGGCGTTGATGAGCAGCGGAAACGCCTTGGTGTCCTCGACCCAGGCAGGAATCAGGCCCCAGCGCACCAGCATCGCCTGACGATCCGGCAGGTTCGAGCCCGGCTCCCGCCGCGGCCCGGCAAGCGCCATAAGCACCGGCTGCGTTGGCGCGATGTTGTAGCGCGCCGGAAATTCCTCCAGTTCCGCCAGGCCGAGCAAGGCGGCGGTCTGGTCCGGCGTGGCGGTCAGGGCAAAGCGTCCGCACATGGATCTGGGTTCTTCGATTGACGTGCCACGAAAGTGGCGATGGAACCGCCAGGCTGCAACGGCTAAAGCTGGATTCGCCCAATCGATCCACAAAAGGCTGCAGAAAGATCGGCACGCATGGAACAGCGCAAGATCATACCGGCCGTTTCCGTCGCCGTCGTGCGCGGCGGCACCGTGCTTCTGGTCAAGCGCGCGCGGGCACCGTCGCAAGGGCTCTATGCCTATCCCGGCGGCAAGGTCGAGCCGGGCGAAACGCTGGCGGAGGCCGCTGCGCGCGAATTGCTGGAAGAGACCGGGCTCAAGGCGACAGGCTACCGGCCGCTGCGCGACATCCATATCGACGGCCATGCTGAAAACCACGCGGTCGACTACCTGCTGACCGTGTTCGGCGCTGCCTATGCCGGCGGCGAGCCCGTTGCCAGCGACGATGCCGAGACCGCTGCGTTCTACACGCTGGCGGAAATGGCAGGAATGCCGCTGGCGGGCGACGTGTTCTCGGTCGCCGAGGAATTGCTTGGGTCAGCGCAAGACACAAGGCGGTGAGCATCCAGAATGGCCTTGCAGGCGACGAAATGTTTCGCCACAAAGCCCTGCCCTTTCACCGCAAGGCTTTGATGACCCGCGCTCCCGCTTTTCTCGCCGCGTGCCTCGCCGTCAGCATGACCGTCGCAGCGTCCCCAGCGCCCGCCGCCGAGGCGCCTTTCGAGCCCGGGCTGATGCGGCTGGCGGAAGTTCTGGGATCGCTGCACTTCCTGCGCAACCTGTGTGGCGAGAAGGGCGACAAGTGGCGGGTCGAGATGGAAAAGCTGCTCGAATCGGAAAATCCCGATCCTGACCGACGCGCCCGCTTCATCGCCTCGTTCAACCGCGGCTACCGCTCCTTCAGCGGCACCTACACGCGATGCACGCCTTCGGCGACCGAGGCCATCGCCCGCTACATGAAGGAAGGCGAGACGCTGTCGCGCGACATCGCTTCCCGCTACGGGAATTGAGACCGGCTCGACCGCCGCGCGTTTTGCCCAGATTTGTTGCGGGCAATCGGCGCCAACGTGACGTGCCTTATTGTGTCCTGTCCCGCTCTGGTGCAATCATGTGTTGCACTTGCGCAACAGTATTAATGAAACGTTAGCGCGCAGTTGTGGAATTAACTCAAACTGAAGGTTTCGATGCCCCAAGCCGGTCTAATCGGCTAAGCTTGGCATCAATTGAGGGCAGTCTCGCCCGGAATGTGGATTTCGACCGTAAAAATGTCGTATTTACAAAGACTTAATTGAGACTGCGGACGAACTGACAGACCAAGCCGGATCCCTCGTCGGATCGACGCTTGTAGAAAGTGGATATCGCAATGGAACATGGTGTCAGCGACATCGACGCTTTGGTCAGGGAAGAAAAGCGGCTGACTGCCGTGGAGAGCCACAGCGAAGCGTGGGCCGAGGGCCTGTCGGCGGGCATCGAACCGGAAATCATCGCCGAAGCGGCGCTGGAGACCGCTTTCGGCGAGATGTTGCGCGCCAATGGCGAGACCTCGGCGCTTGCCCTGCTCGACCGCATGCGGGAAAAAGTGATTGCCGGCGCGTTCGAGCCGGAACGGCTGAAGCACTAGCCACCCGTTTTGACAGCGACTTTTTGATAGTGACTTTTGACGCGCCGTTTGGGCATCATGTCCATGCGCTCGGACATTCAATGTGCCGGCCGGACCGAGCCCGGGAACCATGGAGAGGCAAGCGGTGAGATTTTCGATGTCAGGTCGGCCGCGCGGGCTGGCCCTCAGCATCCTGATCGCCGCCTCCTGCCTGGCGCTGCCTCTGTGCCTTACCAGCACGCCTTCCTACGCGCTGAGCGAGATTCAGCGCGAGGACGTGCCTTCGCCGGTCACCCCGCCCGCCAATAGCGACAGCGCCGCGCCCGGCGCTGCCGTGCCGATGCCGGAGCCGCCCGGCACCAAGCCCGCGGACGGCCAGCCGGCCGACGACACCGACAAGTCGGAGCCGGAGACGCCGCCCGCCAATGGCGGCATCACCAGCCCGCGCGCAGACCCTGACGCGCCGCCGCCCGCGGTCGTCTACGACCTCAACACGCTTCCCGAACCAGTCAAGCGCATGCACGGGCTGCTCATCGAGGCCTGCCGGACCGGCGACATCGAGAAGCTGAGGCCGCTGATCGGCAAAGGCGATTCCATGACGCAACTGTCGCTGGGCGACATCGATGGGGACCCAGTCACCTTCCTCAAGAGCCTTTCGGGCGACGGCGACGGCCAGGAAATCCTCGCCATCCTGGAAGAGGTGCTTTCGGCCGGCTACGTCCATGTCGACACCGGTACGCCGCAGGAACTCTATGTCTGGCCGTATTTCTTCGCGCTGCCGCTCGACAAGCTCGATGCCAGGCAGCGCGTCGAATTGTTCAAGCTGGTCACCGCCAGCGACTATGACGACATGAAGCAGTTCGGCGCCTACATTTTTTACCGCGTCGGCATCACGCCGACGGGACAGTGGCTGTTCTTCGTCGCCGGGGATTGAATTTCGCCCTTACTCGGTAAGGCTGGCGGGACAGCGCCCCCCTCTGCCCTGCCGGACATCTCCCCCACTTGGGGGGAGATCAGATGTCACGCCGGCTTTCGCCAATCACCAACGCTGTGGGGCGAGCGAGGCGCCGAAGCTGCCAATCTCCCCCCTCGTGGGGGAGATGTCCGGCAGGACAGAGGGGGCGCGAAGAAACACGATCATAGCGGATCGTCCTATTGCCGAGGATTGTTGCGATGGCTCAGGCAGTGGTCAGAAGGATGCCGTGACCGAATTCGTCGGTCAATTTCATGATAAGCCGCTTCTCACGCGCCGTAAGGCGCTTTTGATCGACAAAGCGCCAGTCGCGTTCGTAAAGCGCAAAGGCCTCTTTCGCGGGAATAGGGCGCGCGACATCGCGGTTCCAGGCGAGCGCCTGGAGCTCAGGAAACTCCGCAGGAATGATCGGCGCAATATTCGCGGTCATAGCCCACTCAAGTAATGCAGAGCGCTTAACAAATCCAATGTCGGCGGGATCAGGCGGGCAGCGCCTCGGAGAACTCCACCGCCCTGCCCTGGCCGGGTGTCGCGATCTCGCCTTCCCACATGACGCGCGTGCCGCGCACAATGGTGCCGACCGGCCAGCCGGTGACCTCTTTGCCGTCATAGGGCGTCCATCCGGCCCTGGAGCCGGCCTGCGCATTGGTAATGGTCTCGCGCCGCTTCATGTCGACGATCGTGAAATCGGCATCGTAGCCGGCGGCGATGCGGCCTTTCCTGGCCATGCCGAAAATGCGCTGCGGACCATGGCTGGAAAGGTCGACGAAGCGCTGCAGGCTGAGCCGGCCGGCATTGACGTGGTCGAGCATGATCGGCACCAGCGTCTGCACGCCGGTCATGCCGGACGGCGAGGCCGGATAGGGCTTCGCCTTCTCGGCCAGCGTGTGCGGCGCGTGGTCGGAGCCAAGGACATCGACGATGCCCTGCGAAATGCCGTGCCAGACGCCTTCACGATGGCGTGGCGCCCGCACCGGCGGGTTCATCTGGATGAGCGTGCCAAGCCGCGCATAGTCGTCGGCGCTCAGCGTCAGATGATGCGGCGTGGCCTCGCAGGTCGCGACATCCTTGTGCTGCTCGAGGAAGACGATCTCCTCGGCCGTCGATATGTGCAGCACATGGATGCGCGCACGCGTCTGCCTGGCGATGCGCACCAGCCGCTCCGTGCAACGCAGCGCCGCGATCTCGTCGCGCCAGACGGGATGCGACGACGGATCGCCGTCGACGCGCTCGCCGAGCCGTTCGCGCAGGCGGAACTCGTCCTCCGAGTGGAAGGCGGAGCGGCGGCGGGTGTTGCGCAGGATCGAGGCGACGCCTTCGTCGTCCTGGACCAGAAGGTCGCCGGTGGACGAGCCCATGAACACTTTTATGCCGGCCGCGCCCGGCAGCCGTTCCAGTTCGCCGACATCACGAGCATTGTCGCGCGTCCCGCCGACCCAGAAGGCGAAGTCGCAATGCATGCGGCCGGTAGCGCGGCGCACCTTGTCGGCAAGTGCTGCCTCGCTGGTGGTCAGCGGATTGGTGTTGGGCATTTCGAAGACGGCGGTGACGCCGCCCAGCACCGCGGCGCGGGAGCCGGTTTCCAGATCCTCCTTGTGCTCCAGCCCCGGTTCGCGAAAATGCACCTGGCTGTCAACGACGCCCGGCAGGATGTGCAGGCCCGTGCAGTCAATGGCTTCGCCGGCCGAAGCTTGGCCGAGATCGCCGATCCGCGCGATGCGTCCGGCCTTCACGCCGATGTCGCGCCGTCCCTCGCCGTCATGGTTGATCACCGTGCCGCCTGTCAGGATGAGGTCGAAGGTGGTTGCCATGGGCAGGTCCAATCTCTTGCGGGGGGAGTGTGGCCGGCTTACGTAATGACCGGACGTTTTGCAAGATCAGGCCGATTTCACGCCCATGCCCTTTGCCCAAATCAAAGACCGCGCGCTCGTTTCCGTGTCGGGCCCCGATGCCGAGCATTTTTTGCAGAACATCCTCACCACCGATCTCGACATGCTTGCGCCCGGTGAGGCGAGACCCGGCGCACTGCTTTCGCCGCAGGGCAAGATCCTGTTCGATTTCCTGGTCTCGCGCGCCGGCGACGATGGCTTCCAACTGGAATGCCGGGCCGACATCGCCGACGACTTCGTGCGCAGGCTGATGCTTTACCGGCTAAGGGCAAAGGCCGAGATCGCCAAGCAGGATCAGGTGCTTGTCACAGTCGCATGGGGTGATGATTCAACCGCCTCACGTTCTGATTCAACAGCGCTCTCCGACACGCGGTTTCAAAATATCACGGTTACGCGCACTTATGGCGGCGAGGCGCGGGACGGCGGCGACCCGAATGGCTGGCTGAACATGCGCATCGGCAACGGCATTGTCGAAAGCGGCAGCGACTACCAGCTTGGCGATGCCTTCCCGCATGACGTGCTGCTCGACGAGACGGGCGGCGTCGGTTTCAAGAAGGGCTGCTATATCGGCCAGGAAGTGGTCTCGCGCATGCAGCATCGCGGCACCGCGCGGCGTCGTGTGCTAATCGCTTCGGCCGACAGCCCCCTGCCCGCCGCCGGGACCGAGCTAACCGTGGCCGGCCGACTGGTGGGCACGCTCGGGTCTGTCGGCCACCGGACCGGTCTCGCCATTGCCCGCATCGACCGCGTCAAGGCGGCGCTGGATGCCGGCGAGGCGATCACGGCGGGCGAGATTCCGGTAAGGCTCGCCATTCCCGCCTGGGTGAAGTACACCTTCCCTGAAGGTGCGGCCAGCGCGGAGGAGGCCTGATGGCGGCCGACCGGGCCGGCGCGCCGCCGCGCGCCTGGCAACGCATGCTTTCCGGCCGGCGGCTCGACCTGCTCGATCCCTCGCCGCTGGACATCGAGATCGCCGATATCGCGCACGGGCTCGCCCGCGTCGCGCGCTGGAACGGCCAGACCAGAGGCGAGCACGCTTTCTCGGTGGCGCAGCATTCGCTGCTGGTCGAAGCTCTCTACGGTGAACTGGTGCCTGCAGCCCCGGCCGAGGCGCGGCTCGCGGCGCTGCTGCATGATGCGCCGGAATATGTCATCGGCGACATGATCTCGCCCTTCAAATCGGTGATGGGCGGTTCCTACAAGGATTGCGAGCTGCGCCTGCAGCGCGCGATCCATCTGCGTTTCTCGCTGCCGGCGGAACTCGCCGCCTCCTTGCGCAACGACATCAAGCGCGCCGACCAGATCGCCGCCTATTACGAGGCGACGCTGCTGGCCGGCTTTTCGACCGCTGAGGCGACCGAGTATTTCGGCCGGCCGCGCGGCTTCTCCGCCGATAGCTTCGACTTCACGCCAAAATCCGTGACCTGGGCGCAAACAGCTTTTCTCAGGCGTTTCAAGACGCTGGAAGCCAGGCGCCAGTCGTCGCGCGCGGTCAATTCCACCTCTTGATAGAACGCTAAATTAACCGGCGAGCAGGACAGTATTCGCGTTCGGTCACGATCCGAAGGCGTGCTCATGCCCGGCGCACATGTCAAGACTGGTTCGTTCGCCGGCAAGCGAAAAGCGGCCGGTGTTGGCCCGGTGCGACGAATAGCCGAAGAACTTCGCGCGCAGAACGAGCGCTTCGCGGCGGCTGTCGAGAATATGTCGCATGGCCTGTGCATGTTCGACGCCGATGAGCGGATGATTATCTGCAACCGCAACTACATCGAGATCTTCCGCCTGGACGCCAAAGTGGTGAAGCCCGGCATTCGTTTCTTCGATATCCTGCAGCACAGCGTCGACATCGGCGTCGCCGCGCAGAGCGCCGACGAGCTTTACGCCATCCGCAAGCCTTACATCGACGGCGCCAAGCCTTCGACCTACGAGGAAATTCTGTCGGACGGGCGCATCATCGTCATTTCGCACCGGCCGATCGCCGTCGGCGGCTGGGTGTCGATCTACGAGGATGTGACGGAGCAGCGGCGCGCCGAAGCCGAGTTGAAAGAGCAATACCGCCGCTTCGACGCCGCGCTCGCCAATATGTCGCAAGGTCTGCTGATGTACGGCGCCAACGGCAGGATGATCGTGCGCAACAAGCGTTTTCTGGAGCTCTTCAACGTCACCGCAGCGGATTTCCCGCTCGGGACCACCCATCGCGATGCGCTCGAGCGACTGCTGCAACTCGGCGTCTACACCGAGCTTGACGTCGACAGCGAGGTCGCCAAGGCGGAGGCCAGCCTGAAGGCGACAAAAATGCATTCGACGTATCGCCAGCTTACCGACGGCAGGACGGTCCTGGTCGTGCGCCAGACGATGCGGGGCGGCGGCTGGGTGGCGACGTTCGAGGATGTTACCGAGCGCCGGCGCGCCGAAGAGCGCATGACACATCTTGCGCATCACGACACGCTGACCAACCTGCCCAACCGCTCGATGTTTCGCGAGAAACTGGATCAGGCGCTCGGCGAGACCAAGGCCAAGCCGCTGGCGATCTTTTCGCTCGACCTCGACCGCTTCAAGGCCGTCAACGACACGTTCGGCCACCCGGCCGGGGACTGGCTGCTGAAATGCGTCGCCAAACGGCTGCAGCATGCCGTGCGCGGCAGCAAGGACGTGGTGGCGCGCTTCGGCGGCGACGAATTCGCCATCATCCAGTCGAGCATCAAGAGCGTCGCCGACGCCGAAAAGCTCGCCAAGCGCATCGTCGAGATCGTCGGCAAGCCCTATCGCGACAAAGGGCGCGAGATGCATGTGGGCGTGAGCCTCGGCATCGCGCTCTATCCCGGCGACGGACATGATGCCGACACGCTGCTCACGAACGCCGACATGGCGCTCTACCGGGGCAAGAGCGAAGGGCGCAACGTCTATCGCTTTTTCGAGCCGGGTATGGATGCGCTGATGCGGGAGCGCCGGGCGCTCGAGGCCGATGTCGAAGGAGCATTTTCCAAGCGCGAATTCGAGCTGGATTTCCAGCCTATCCTCGACATCGGCTCCGGCAAGATCGTCGGCGCGGAAGCCCTGATGCGCTGGCGCTCGCCGGCGCGCGGCCTGATATCGCCGGAGACCTTCATTCCCGCCGCCGAGGAGACCGGATTGATCGTGCAGCTCGGCGACTGGGCGCTGCGCAAAGCCTGCAACGTCGCGGCCAATTGGCCGCGGAATATGCGCATGGCCGTCAATGTCTCGCCCGCGCAGATCAAGAGCGGCGGCTTCGCGCGCAGCGTGATCTCGGCGCTCGCCTTTTCCGGCCTCCCGGCCGACCGCCTGGAGCTCGAAATCACCGAGACGGTGATGATGGACGAAAGCGACGCGGTGCAGACGACGCTGAGCCAGTTGCGCGGTCTCGGCGTGCGCATCGCGCTCGACGATTTCGGCACCGGCTATTCCTCGCTCGGCTACCTTCGGCGCTTCCCCGTCGACAAGATCAAGATCGACCGCTCCTTCATCCGCGATCTCGACAAGCGCGACACGGCGGCGATCGTGCGCACGGTGATCGGGCTCGGCGCCGAGCTCGGCATCACCGTCACCGCCGAAGGGGTCGAGACCGAAGCGCAGCTCGATATGCTTCGCAAAGCCGGTTGCGGCGAGGCGCAAGGCTTTCTGATCGGCGTGCCGGCCAAGGCGTCCGACATTGGCAGGCTGCTGCGCTCGCAGGCGCTGTTGCGCCAGTCAGGCTGAGGACCAAAGCGCGTCGCACCAAAGGTCGGGCGACGCGCTTCAAGTCAGCGCAGCGTCTCGATGTATTTCTCGTGGAAAGAGACATAGCCTGGCTCGACCACCTTGAGGTGCCGCTCGATCAGACGGTGAAATTCCGGCAGCTGGTGGAACGGCACGCCGGGATAGGCGTGGTGCTCGGCATGATAAGGCATGTTCCAGGCGAGCTTGCGCACGAACCAATTGGTCAGCGTCGTGCGGGTGTTTTCCAGCATGTTGGCGACAAAGGGACAGCGGCCGTGCTCGGCCAGCAGATAGAGCCTGAGGAACGGCTGGCCGAGCAGCGCCGGCACGATCCAGACATAGAGTACCACAGATAACTTGAACCAGACCGCAAGCGCCAGCAGGACGACATAGAAGGCGATCATCACCCTCGCCTCGGCCTTCACTTTCGGCAAGCCCTTCGGCGGCACGTAAGTGTCGCGGCAGCGCCCCATTGCATTGGTGTAGAGCGTCTTGAAATGCCCCCACCACACCGGCAGCCCGGAGACGTGGACGATGTATTGTCGCATCGTCTCAGGCTTCGGGAATGCGAGTTCCGGATCGTTTTCGGGATCCTGGGTGAAGCGGTGATGGGCGAAATGGAAGTAGCGGAACCAGTCGGCCGGCAGCGCGAGCGCCAGGCTGCAAAAGCGCGCGACGGTATCGTTCAACCACTGCGTTTCGAACGCCGTCCTGTGCACCGTTTCATGCAGCAGCGTGAACAGGAAGACGATCAGGATGCCCTGCGGCAGCATCAGGACCGGCCAGAAACGCACCTTGGCCGCGATCAGCGCGCCGAGGAGGATGATCGCGCCGAGATGGAGCGCGAACTGAACAAGGGCCGGCCCATCCGATTTGCCGGTCAGCCGACTGCGCTCCTCATTCGTCAGCGAGGCTATCACGGAGCGATGGTCGATGGCTGCGTCGTGGTCGATTGCGTTCATGAGATCACGATACCCAGAAACAAACCTCTCGAAAAACGAGGATTTCTGCGAAATAGGTAAGGTAATCCTCTCTCTTTCGGATTGTCATGGCCGCCCTTCGCTCCTTGCGCGGACCGACTGAGGACCGACCGGCGCATCTTTCCCATCCTGGCGCAACTGCTTCGAGGCGACGGGGAAGCGAAGCGGACCACGCAATGCAGAGCGGTCTCTCCGCGTATTCGTCGCGGGCAGCGCTCGATCTCGCCATTTCAGGGCTGGGCATGGCGCTAGCGCAAGGCGCAAGGCGCCGACTGCGCCCAGGCGCTGGAAGACGGCCGGCTGGTCCGGCCCGTTGCCAGATCGCTGGAGTTGCGCCAGCCCTACTGCCCGACGATCCCGGAACGCGGCGCCGGACGCGATATCGTGGCGGCGTTCCGCGAATGGCTGATTGGGGAATGCGTGCGCGCGGTTGGATCGCCGGCGCTTGGCGCCGCAACTCAGCGCCGTCTTTGACCGAATTGGCCAGGGGCACGACGCGGCGGCTCGGGTATGATTGCCTGCTGAGCCGGTTCGGCACGCGGTCCGTGGGCAAATCCACCCGGCACGAACCCAAGCACGATTATGGCGGCGATGAAGCTGTATTGCAGGATGTCAAAGGCCGGCGGCGGAAGACTGCCGGGAAGAACTGAAATTGCAAGCTTCGGCGCAAGAACGCCGAACCCTACCGCGGCCGGCCAACCAATGTCGCGCACGCGGGCGAATACCATCCAAATGATCGCGACGATGGTGGCAAAGCCCATCGCCACAAGGATGGAGATATAGACCGTGCCGATGGCGGAGCTCTTTGCCTCCATAGCGAGCCCTCTGGCGACCATGCCGGAAGCAAGTTGCTCGGCGGATTTCGGCTTATCGTGCATCCCATAGTCCGGCGTCCTCAGTTCCTCGACAAAGGACTTTTGGCTCAGGGCCATACTGTTGCCGTCTACCGCATAGATCTGCCTTTGAATGTTCTCTTTGGTCCCGACCAGAAAATGCTGGATAGGGTCCTTGGCAAAATCAAACCCGATCAAGAAGACCAAAAGAACGAGGTAAAGAATTTGGCCGCAATTGCCCGATTGAAACAGCCTGATCATCTTTTTAGAGCCTCTGGGCAATCCACAATATACGCGGAATAGCAAGCCGGGCTTAAGACGCAGTTAGGCAGTTCTGCGCAAATTGAAGAAACGGCGGGCCAGGATATTCGCTTAGAGATGCCCGGCCAGCGCCGCAACCATGTCCTTGCTCGTCGCCACTGGAACGATCTCGAACTCGACGAGGTCGTTCCACTCGATGGCCCAGCGCTGCAGGATCGTGACGTCATCGGCCTCCACCAACATGAAGCAGCGGCTCATATCGGCCGCGATCCAGGAGTGGTGGACAACGAGCTCATCGGGCTTCAGCCGGCCCTTGTCGCGGAAGCGGCGATAGATCTCCTTGCGGTCCGCGCCATGAAAGTCCTCGATCACTAGGAACAGCATTTGTTTCCCTCGGTTTGAGTGATTGCGAATTGGGGAATTGAGGAACTGGGGAACTGGGGAACTGAGGAACTGAGGAACTGAGGAACTGAGGAGATTAAGAAATGATGGGCTGATGACGCAAAGACAGATGGTTCCGCCAGACACTCCATTCTTCAGTTCTTCAGTTCTTCAGTTCTTCAGTTCTTCAGTTCTTCAGTTCCCCAGTTCCTCTTCTCCCGCCGCTACTTGTCCGGCCTTTCCAGGCGCTCCAGGAACCACTGCGTCAGCCGCACCCAGAGCTCGTCCTTCTCGCCGGAATCCTCCCAGCCATGGTCGAGGTTGGGATTGTCGTTGACCTCGATGACGAAGACCCCGTCCTTGGTCTCCTTGAGGTCGACGCCGTAGAGCCCGTCGCCGATGCATTTTGCCGCCCGCACCGCCGTCTCGACGACATGGGGCGGCGTCTGCTTCAGCGTGAACGTCTTGATGCCGCCCTGGTCGGGCTTGCCGCTGGCCTTGTGGTTGACGATCTGCCAGTGCTTTTTCGCCATCAGATAATGCACGGCAAACAGCGGTTGGCCGCCGAGCACGCCGACGCGCCAGTCATATTCGGTGGGGATGAATTTCTGCGCGATCAAGAGATCGGAATCGTCCAGCCATTCGGTCGCGAGCTTGGTCAGCTCGGCCATGTTCTCGCATTTCTTGACGCCGCGCGAGAAAGACGAATCCGGGATCTTCAGCACCAGCGGAAAACCCAGTGTCTGCGCCGCCACCTCGAAGTCGGAGGTACCGGCAATCATCACCGTCGGCGGCACCGGCACTTTGTTGTAGGTCATCAGCTCGTTGAGATAGACCTTGTTGGTGCAGCGGATCATCGACAGCGGATCGTCGATCACCGGCATGCCTTCCTGCTGGGCGCGGCGCGCGAAGCGGTAGGTGTGGTTGGAGATCGCCGTGGTCTCGCGGATAAACAGCGCGTCGTAGTTGGCGAGTTTGGCGAGGTCCTTCCTGGTGATCGGCTCGACCTCGACGCCCATCTTCTCGGCGATTCTCGCCCAATAGCGCAGCGAGGAAATCTCCGACGGCGGCAGTTCCTCATGCGGGTCGACCAGCGTCGCGAACGTGTAGCGCGCCGGCGTGCGGCCCTTGGTGTCGCGCCATTCGCGGTTGGTGTAAGTGTCCAGGCACTGCAGGAAGAACTCTTCCTCATCCTCGGACATGCGGGCAAGCGGCAGGAAGCCGATCTTGCGGATCGAGGCCCATTCGGCGCTGTCCTTGATATGGACCTCGAGCGCCGGCGCGCGGAACCAGTCGAACAACAATTTGGCGAAACGATCCCATACTTTCGACGGGCCGATGCCGAAGAAGATCGCGACCTTGGCCGGAAAAATCCCGCCGAGATCCTTGCGGCATTTGTTCAAGGCAAGCTCGAGCTCCGGCAGAGCGTGCTCGTAGAGCTTGCGCTCCGAAAGGTCGATCATGGTCTCGACGGTCGGGATCACCCTGTGGCCGCGCGAGCCCGCGAGAAGCGAGGCGTAGTAGCCGCGGCTCTGGTAGCCGTAATTGTTCGACAGGTTGATCACCTTCGGCCGCTGGCCGCGGAACAGCGCCGGATGCGCGAGATAGTCGCGGTTGGTGATGATCTTGTGGGGTGTGGCCACCTGATCGAGATCGTTCTGCCTGCCTGTCAGGATAACCCAGGTCATTGTCTCAGCGTTTTCCCAGAGTGATGGCGGCGCGCAAACCGTCGCGGCCGAACTGCGCCATATTCATGAAGATGTCGTAGGGCACCGGAATGTTCGCGGCATCGAGGATCGTTTCCTGCCTTTCATCCTCGACCCAGGGATCGTGGATCAGGATATGGTCGCCATCGTCGCCGATGGCCAGCACCCAATGCGGCACCTTCTTGCCGAACATCAGGAAGCCACTGATCAGGACCACAACCAGCTTGCCCTCGGCAAGGGCGTCACGGATGTCGCCGATGCCGAACGGACGGTAATTGACGGGGATGCCGTAGAGTTCGGCGCGACGGCGGAAATCGACCTGGGCAAGCTCCATCACCCGGCGCTTGTCCTCGCTCCTCACCGACTGCAGGAACAACGCGCCGTAAAAGGAGACGAATATCTCGGCCGCAAGTCCGCTCTCATAGCCGGCGACCGCCAGGCCGAAAGGCTCGCAGCCGCCAGGGCCGGACATCATGAAGACAGTGGTCGCCTCGCGCCACAGGCGGATTTCCATGACCGGATCAGGCACGAAGCCAGGATCGAAATTGGCCATCGCCATCATCAGGCAGCAAGGGCCGCAGGTGAACTCGCAGGTCTGCTGGTAGAACGGCACCCTGGTCGCGGTCGGGGTGTCGCCGCGCAGCGTCTTTTCGTAGCGCAGCGCCGTGGCACCATCCTCGTAATATTCGGGCTCGCGGCCCAGTTTTCGATAGCCGGCCTGCTCGTAGATACGAATGGCGCGATCGTTGTCCTCGCGCACTTCGAGGCGCAGCAACAGCCGGTCGTGCTCGAAGGCCGCGTCCTCGGCGGCCGCCAGCAGAAGGCGGCCGATACCGAGCCGACCGAAGAATGGGCCGACGGCGATGGAATAGAGCCGCGCCACTCCGCTGCCCTTGCGAAACAGCACCACCGCATAGCCGGCGACACGGCCCTCATTCTCAGCGACCAGCATCTCGGCGGTTTCGCGTTCGATGAACTGGCGGAAGGAGCGGCGCGAGAGCCTGTCGCCCGGAAACACCGCCTTCTCGATGGCGGCGAGGTCATCGACGTCTGACGCACGGGCCTTGCGGATCTCGGCAGGCATGCGGGCTTGGGAGAACCTCGATTGGATTAAAGAAAGCGGCCCCGGTGGATGCGTCGCGAACACCGGCCGGACCGCCAGTATTCATCAAGCGCTATCGCTCCTTGATTAGGGCTGAATTGTGACAGTTTCCGCCCCGGCTGGAAAGGGCAAAGCGTTTGAACAGGACTGCCGTTCAAAGGGCTGCCGGCCGCCGAAAAAGGCAGCCGGTTCAGCTCGATATGCCTGCCACGAGCTGGCCATAAGCGGTTTTTGCGACATCCGACAGCCGCTCCGGCGGCAACGAGCCGACGACGGCGCAAGCATAGCCTTTATCCAGCCAGTAGACCGCCTCCGGTTCGCCCCCCTCGGCAGTATAGGTGCCCTTGGACGTCGCCGACGATTCGGCGGTGACGAAGAGCGAGATGCGCTCGCCCTTGGCGTCCTCGTAGAGCAGCATCGCCGCCTTGCCTTGGCCGCCGGCCGGCAGCAGCCGGCCACCGACCAGTTGGAAGCCCTCGGCCGCCAGGTCGGGCGCGACCAGCTTCAGCCCGACTCGGTTCGACAGCCAGGTCTGGAGATGGTCCTTGTCGCTTGCCGGGACCTCGACGGCATGGCGCTTCTCGGCGGCGTACAAGACATGGGCAGCGATCGCCTGCTCGGCGAGCTGGTCGTCGCCGTCGTCGCCGCGGCTGACGCTGTCGATGCCGGCGACATAGCCGCCGAGGCCGCCCACAGCGAGCACAACGGCGGCTGCGGCCGAGAGCCACCAGCGCGAGCGCCAGGGCGATGCTTTTGCAGGCGCCTCGCCAAGCACGACCTGCCGCAGCCTTGCCGGCACCGGCTCTTCCATCACGCCGGCCAGGGCGGCGCGCATGGCGGCGCGGTCGGCGATGTAGCGCGCGGACTTTGCCTTCATCTCGGGATTGGCTTCGAGCCAGGCGTCGTAAGCCATGCGCTCCTCGCCCGGCAGCTCGCCATCGAGGGCCATATGGATATCGCGTTCGGAAAAATCGCTGCGGGTCATTTTTCGACGATCCTTATCGAGCGGCGGCGCGATGTGTCGTCGAGCAATCCTCGCAATTCCTCGCGGCCGCGCGCGATGCGCGACATCAGCGTGCCGGCCGGCACGCCAAGGATGTTGGCGGCCTCGGCATAGGAAAAGCCCTCGATGGCGACCATCACCAATGCCGCGCGGCGATCGGGGCTGATCGCCTGCAAGGCATCCATAATCTCGCGCGAGGCGATGGTCTCGACCTGATCGGCGGGCGCGGCTTGGGCCTCACCGGCTTCGAGAGGCAGTATCGCCGCCTCGCCTCGCCGGTTGACCTTGCGCATCTGGTCGATGAACAAGTGATGCATGATCGTAAACAGCCACCTCCGGGGGCTCTCTCCAGTCTGCCAGTTGTCGAGCCGCACGAGCGCCCGCTCCAGGCAATCCTGGACCAGGTCGTCGGCGGAATCGCGCTCGCGCAGCAGCGAGCGCGCATAGCGCCGCAGCCGCGGTATTTCGCTCAGGATCGCTGCCTTCTTGTCGTCCATGACCGCTTGTTTCGAGGTCGCTTTCCATCCGGATAGAACGCGCCTTTGCGGCGCGGTGCAAGCAGTCAGCGCGAAGCGGCCCAACCGCTGCGGTTACCCAAGCATATTCAAAACGATGGCGCAGGCCGGTTTATTCCCGACTCAAAGTGCGCAGGACGGATTGTGTTTAATTACGTAATATAGCTATACTAGGTATATCACGTATGAGGTGACCAATGAAGCAATTCACCTTTTCAGATATGAACCGCGCGTCGGGCGAAATCCTCGAAACGGCGATGATTGAGCCCGTCGCTCTCACAAAACGCGGCAAGGAGAAGCTGATCATCCTATCGGCCAGACAATACCGGCAACTCGTCGGTTCGTCTCATGCCGCCGCTTACACGCTGGAGGGCGCACCGGACGAGGTCCACGACGAACTGATGTCGGGGTTGGAAGCCATCATAGTCGGTGATGAGCCGGATGTTTAAACCCGGCGACCTGCTTCGATACCACTATTTGTGGGCGCGGCAGGCCGATGCCGGTGAGGAATCCGGCCGCAAGGCGCGCCCTGCCTGCATCGTGGTCAGAGCGCCGACCGCGCCGGCTACGCTGTTCCTGTTCCCGCTTACGTCGCAGCAACCCGACGCGACCCGCACGTACATTGCAGTCAGTGAGATCGAGTGTCGGAGGGGCGGCCTCGATTTTCCGTCATGGCTGATCCTCGACGAGTACAACCGGGTGCGGACCGACGAAGCTTACGACCTCGTCACGGTGAAACCCATCGGTTCTTTCAGTCCAGCATTCGTTCGAAAGATTGCTGGCCGCATCAAAGAGGCAGCCGACCAGCGCCGGCTGCGCGGGATCGTTCGAAAATAGCCGCAACGACCCAAGGAGCTCCAGCCTCTCACGCTTCCCTCGCCGCCCTTGTCAGCAGCCGCTGATAGAACAGCCCTATCCCGATCAGCACGGCACCCAGACCGATGAAGGACAGCGCGCGCAGCACGCCTTCGAGTTCCGACATGTCGAAGAGGAAGACTTTCAGCACCGCAACCGCGATCAGCGCCGCCGACGCGATGCGCAATACCTGCGATTTCAGCCGGACGCCGGCGGCGAGCAGCGCCACGCCGATGACCAGCCAGAGCGCGGAGTAGGTATAGGTCTCGAGCTGGCCGAGCCCGCTCCACAGGGCGATGAACTCGCCCTTGAACAGGCGGCGCACCGAGAGCGTGGCATAGGCGAAGGCAAGCAGCGCGGCGATCAGTGCGAGCATTGCCGCATACCATCGCGGGCGCTTGTCGCGGACATAGAGTGCCAGCGCCCCGGCGGCGACCGCCGGCAGCAGATAGGCGAGAAACAAAAGATTGAAGACGGGAACCGTGCCGGTCGACTCGTCCGTCAGCAGCGGGTTCAGCACGACGAAATGCTGGACGGCGATCAGGCCGGCCGAAACCACGCCGGCGGCCATCGAGCCATAACGCAGGACCGAGCTCGGCGAACGCATGTCGATGGCGACCAGTATGGCGCCGGCGCCGAGCGCGATCAGCGTGTAGATCGCCTGTTCGGCAAGAGTGACTGTGCCGGTGTCGATGACGCCGCCATGCATGGCATGGCGCACCAGCATGGCAATGGTGAGCAACGCGAACAGCGCGGAGGCCGCCTCCATCGCAAGACGCGGCCGGCCATTGGTGGTGCGGGCGAGCTGCCAGGCGGCGAAACCGAAGGCGAGCGCCGGCACGCCATAGCCCGGCAGCAGCCAGTTCAAGACCGGCGTCCTGGCGAGAGACGCCGCGCCGACGATGGTCGGATCGAAGGCGACGCGGCCGAGCACGGCGACCGCCGCGCCCACCGCGATCCAGCCCAGCACGGGGTAGGTGCGCCGGCGCGTTGCCAGCGCCGGGACGACAGCGGCGGCGCCGAGCAGCAGGGTCGTCCAGCCGGAGCCGAAGGCCATGTGCAGCATCAGCAGGCCTGCGACGCCGGCGCCGCCGAGCGCGAATGACACGGCCGGGCCGCCGGCCAGCGGCGGCTCCTCGGCGCGCGCGATCCATTCGCCCCCGGCGGCGAAGGCAAGCGCCAGCAACAGGGCCGGCAGCGCATAGCCGAGATCGCGGTCGATATCGCCGAAGGTCAGCCACAGCGCCAGAAGCACCACCAGCGGTGCAATGACGCCCCAGGCCGCCCAGCAGGCCGCGCGCACTGGAGCGGCAGCGGCGAAGCGGCGTGCCGCCCAGAAACCGGCGGCGAGGAAGATCATGCCGAGCGCGACGCCGATGCGGAAAGTCAGCACGTCGGACGACGCCAAAGGCTGAGCGTCGAGCCCGACATCGAGCGCATCCGCCCCGATCGAGGCGGGCGGGATGATACCCAGATAGATCATCACGGTCGCGATGCCGGCGGCAAAGACGAGCGGAAGCGCGCGCGGCCGGTAGAGCGCCGCCGCGACCAGCGCGGCCAGCAGGATCGCCCCGTGCAAGGCATCGCCGGCACTGGCAAAGGCCGGATCGACGGACAGGCCGAGCGCGCTCAAGGCGATGAAGAAGCCGGGAACGATCGAAGGCCAGTCGAAGCCGCGCGCCGTATCGTCGCGGCCAGTAACCAAGAAAAGGCCGAGCCAGACGAAAGCCAGCACGGCGAGCGTCGCCAGGCTGATGAACAGGACGGCGGCGAGGTTCACCTCCGGCGCGTCGACCATATAGAGAATGGTCCAGACGCCGGCGCCGGCAAAGGCCGCGGCGACCAGCGCCCTCCAGTCGCGGATGCGGGCGATTGCCGCCGTGGCGGCAAGCACGATCGCGAGATAGACGAACAAGGCCCAGGGATTGGGTGCTTCCGAGGCGACCAGCGCCGGCGTGACCATGGCGCCGACGAGGCCGATGCCGGCCAACGCCAGGCCATGCAGGAGCGAAGCGCCAATGGTCGCGACGCCGATGACGCCAAGCAGCGCGAAAGCCGTCGCCGGACCGATGAAGCCATAGATGGCGTGCGCCGCGTAGACCGTGCCGAACAGGATGAAGGCGCCCGCCCCGGTCAGAATCGCGGGGATGTAGGCGCCGGCGGCGCCCTGCACCGGCACCCTGAAGCCGGTGCGGCGGATGAATTCGGCGCCGGCAATCAGCACCAGGCCGAGGATGCCGGCCATGGCGAGGCGCACGCCAGGGCCGAAAATGCCGGCCTCGATGGTGTAGCGGATCAGGAACAGGCCGCCCAGCGCCAGCGCGATGCCGCCGACCCAGACTGCCCAGCGAGTGCCCAGCGCTGTTTCGACATCGGTTTGGCGCGCCGCCTTGGGGGCCTCGGGAGATCCGGCCGCGGGCGTCTCGGCTATGGTGGCGGGTTGCGCCGGTGCGGCGGATTGCACCGGGGCCGCCTTGCCCTTCGTCCAGGGTCCGGCCACGGCCTCGCCTTCGGCGGTCTCGGGCGTCTCGACGACCTCCTCGGCCACGGTCGCGCCATCCGCCAACGGCGCGGCAGGCGCCGCGGCTGCCTTGGTCTCCTCGGGAAGACTTTCCTGCGCGGCGTCCGCCGCGCTGGGCGCCGACAGCGGAGCCCCAGACTGCACCAGGCCGCGCAGGATACCGAGCTCGCGCTCGACCAGCGCGATGCGGTTCTGCTGTCGTGAGACGATGACGAAAAGAGCTATGACGGCGGCAATGGCGATCAGGCTGAAAAACATGGCGGTTTCCCCCAAAACCAGGCCAGTCGTGGCCAATAAATGCGGCAATGAGACGGCTGGTGCAAATCAGCGTCCTGCCAGCTAACAAGATCGAGCATGTTTCGTCGCCGATTGCCAGCAACTTGCCGGTTTGTCCAATGCCAAACCGCCGAAGCGGCTGACGGGAGTCTGTGAACGCGGCCGTGAAATACTCGTGCTATTCTCGCGCGATCGAAGAAATGCCGTGAGGTGACCGATGCCGCAACGAAGCGCCGGCCTGCTGATCCATAGGCGAGCCTCAGGTGTGTTCGAATTTCTGCTCATTCATCCTGGCGGACCTTTCTGGTCCAGAAAGGATGAAGGCGCGTGGTCAATCCCGAAGGGACTGATCGGCGACAAAGAGGACGAGCTCGAGGCCGCCAAGCGTGAAGCCGAAGAGGAGCTTGGGGTCGCCATCGACGGCGATTTCCAGCCGCTCGGCAGCTACAAGCAGCCGGGCGGCAAGATCGTCATCGCGTGGAGCGTCGAGGCCGACATTGATGCCAATGCCGTCAGGAGCAACATGTTCACCATGGAATGGCCGCCGAAATCGGGGACCATGAAAGCGTTTCCCGAAGTCGACAAGGCCGGCTGGTTTTCGCTGCCCGAAGCTGGCATCAAGATTCTCAAGGGCCAGCGCCCCATGCTCGATGATTTCCTGGAGCGGCGGGGCGCGGATTAGGCGGTTGCCTCTGCTATCCCGCCTGGCCGGCAATCGCCTTCACCGCCGCATGGTGCCGGCGCAGCGCGGCCAGAAAGCCGGCGCGGGCATCGGGCGGCTCGAGGCCGCGCGGCTCGTAGACATGGCGGGTGAAGAAGAAGCCGCTCAGCCGGAAGGCGTCTTCCAGTGCTTCCGCATCGGCGCGCAGGCCGGAGCCGCGCTGCAGGAAGGCGGGAAGCGCCAGCATCTTGTCATGCCAGGGCGCGCCGGCGCTGCGCGAGACGGCGCGTCCGGATTTCGGCGACACATAGGCGAGATCCTGCCTTGAGCCGGTCGCCGCGCAATTGCTGAGATCGAGGCCGAAGCCCAGTTCGTCAAGGATGAGCAGTTCGAAGCGCGCCACCAGCTCGCCAGCCGCATCGGCATCGCCGAGATGGGAGATCATCACGGCAAGGGCCTCGTAAAGGCCGCCATGGGCATCGCGCTCCGGCAGCAGCCTCAGATGCGCGGCCATGGTCTGCAGGCCGTAGACGGCAACCGCACTGTCCATCAGCCGCGCCGCGTTCATCTCGATCGCCTCGGCCTGAAAGATGCCGAGATGCTCGTCGAGCCGAGCCCGCCACAAAAGGTCGACGCGGTTGCCGGGCTGCAGCACCGGCTGCTGCTTGCGCGAGCGCCCTCCCCGTACAAGGCCGAGATGACGGCCATGCGCGCGCGTCATCACCTCGAGGATGGCGCTGGTTTCGCCATGCCTGCGAGTGCCGAGAACGATTCCCTCGTCGCGCCATTCCATAATACGAGCTTTTCACCCGTTGGGTCGCGAAATCAAGAGAGGGAAGAGTTGTACGCATGATGTGCGTACGCTATATTTGACGTAAAGGAAGATACCCATGCCCAAAATAGCTACCGACAAATCCGAGCGTTTCAACATCCGCATACGGCCGGCGCAAAAGGCCATGATAGCTCGCGCGGCGGCGCTGTCGAACAAGGATATGACCGACTTCATCCTCGACAAAGTGCTGCCCGAGGCTGAGGCCGTGATCAAGGCGGTCGAGAAAATTGAGGTCTCCGAGCACGATTTCAAGCGTATTCTCGATTTGCTTGAGCATCCGCCTAAGCCCAACGCGAAGTTGCGGGCTGCCATCGCAGCGCTTCCTGACACCATATGACGCTGCCAGGTTGGCACGAGGAGCCGATTTCGAAATCGCATGATCGTGCGTCCTTCGACTGCGGCGACGAGCAGATGAACGATTTTCTGCGGCGCTTCGCCAGGCAGAGCCATGAGCAAAACGCATCGAAAACGTTTTGTGCTGTCGACGGCGCAAATCCAAGCCGCATTCTTGGCTTCTATACGATCGCTCCGTCCGCCGTTGCCCACGAGCAAGTGCCAGCGACCCTGACCAAGGGGCTCGCCCGACATGAAGTGTCCGGTTTCAAGCTTGCCCGCCTTGCAACCGATCTGACCGTGACCGGACAAGGGCTCGGTGGCCAACTCCTCGCCGCAGCGGCCTTGCGCTGCCTGCGGGTTGCGGCCGAAAGCGGCGGCCTCCTGCTGATCATCGATGCCAAGAGCGAGCGCGCCGCTAGCTGGTACCGCGGATATGGAGCCGAGCCACTTTTGGAGCGGCCGCTGACGCTTGTGATGCCACTGGCGTCCTTTGCAGCTGATTTCAGCGGCAAAGGCCTATTGTAGTCCCGTAACCCAGCGCCGATGATCGGCAAGCACCGCGTCGATCACGCGGCGCTGCCTTTCGGCCTCTGCCTGGTTGGCGTCGTGGCCGGCGACGGTGATCAGCGCCTTCCACAGCGCCCAGCCGCGACCACGCGCCCAGGTGGCGTCATCGACGGCAATGCGGGTGCGAAAAGCCTCGCGGCTTTCGCCTTCGAAGAACGTCCAGCTTATAGCAAGATCGCAGGATGGGTCGCCGATGCCGCAGGTGCCAAAATCGATGACGGCGCTCAAGCTGCCGTCCTCGACCAGAAGATTGCCCGAGGCGACATCGCCGTGGAACCAGACCGGCGAGCCATGCCAGGTGGCGGCGAGTGCCGCGTCCCACACGGTGGTCGCGGCTTGCGTGTCGATCCGGCCTTCGAGCGCGGCGATGGCCTGCCGCGCCTCGCCGTCATAGACACTCAGCGATCCACCGCGATGGAAATTGTGCTGGCCGGGCGCGGGCCCGTCCGTCGGTTCGATGCCCCTCAAAGCGACAAGGAAATCAGCGAGCGCGACGGCAAACGCGGGGAGATCGGCAATGCGTGCATTCCTCGCCGTCTCGCCCTCGATCCAGCGATAGACGGACCAATGCCAGGGATACCCCGCCGCCGGCTCGCCCATGGCCAATGGCGTTGGAATGGGCAGCGGCAGGAGCGGCGCAAGTTTCGGCAGCCAGCGATGCTCCTTCTCGACCTGCAGCGAATAGGGGGCCGCGCTTGGCAGCCTGATGGTCATCTCATCGCCAAGATGGAAGGTGCGGTTATCCCAGCCGCCGAACTCGACCGGGCTGACCGGCAGATGCCGCCATTGCGGAAACTGTGCATCGACCAGCCGGCGGACGAGATCGGTATCGATGGTTATCTTTGGATTATGCAATGTCGCTGGCCCGTTGCCGGGTCCTTCTACGCGGCATGCATCAATGGGGAAACTCCAGCCCCATCTCGCGGTAGCGCTCGGGGTCGTCGCCCCAGTTCTCGCGCACCTTCACAAACAGGAAGAGGTGCACCTTCTGCTCCAGAATGCCAGCGATCTCCATCCGCGCGGCTTGCCCGATGGCGCGGATCGTCTCGCCCTTGTGGCCAAGCACGATCTTCTTCTGGCTGTCGCGCTCGACATAGATGACCTGCTCGATGCGCACCGAGCCGTCCTTCTTCTCTTCCCATTTCTCGGTCTCGATATGCGAGGAATAGGGAAGTTCCTGATGCAGTCTCAGATAAAGTTTTTCGCGCGTGATCTCGGCCGCGAGCTGGCGCATCGGCAGGTCGGAGATCTGGTCCTCCGGATAGTACCAGGGACCGGCCGGAAGCGTCTCGGCGAGATAATCGAGCAGGTCCTTGCAGCCGGAGCCGGTCAGCGCGGAGACCATGAAAGTGCGCTTGAACGGCACGCGTTCGTTCGCGGTCGCGGCCAGGGCGAGAAGCGTTTCCGGCTTGACGCGGTCGACCTTGTTGAGAACCAGAAGCATCGGCTGCCTGACGTCCTTCAGCCGGTCGAGGATGGCATCGGCATCGCCCTTGATGCCGCGCTCGGCGTCAATCAGCAGCACTACGACATCGGCATCCTTGGCGCCGCCCCAGGCGGTGGTCACCATCGCCGTGTCCAGCCGCCGCTTCGGCTTGAAGATGCCCGGCGTGTCGACGAAGACGATCTGCGCGTTGTCATGCGTGGCAATGCCGCGCACGATGGCGCGGGTGGTCTGCACCTTGTGGGTGACGATCGACACCTTGGCGCCGACGAGCTGGTTGACCAGCGTCGACTTGCCGGCATTTGGCGCGCCGATCAGCGCTACGAAACCGGAGCGCGTCGCGGGGACTTGAGTGGTTTCCGTTTCTGTCATGCCGCGCTCCATACGCCTTCGCGCAGCAAAAGAGTAGCCGCCGCGGCCTGCTCGGCCTCGCGCTTGGAGCGGCCGCTGCCGACGGCGGGCGCGAAAGAGCCGACTTTTACGCTGACCGTGAACACTGGGTCGTGGTCCGGTCCGTCACGGCCGTCGATATGGTAGGCGGGCACGGCGCCGGCGGCGGCCTGATGCGCCCATTCCTGCAATTCGGTCTTGGCATCGCGGCGGGCAGCGCGCATCGCCTGCGAGCGCGGCTGCCAGTAGCGGTGGATGAACGCGCGCGCCGCGTCCATCCCGCCGTCGAGATAGAGCACGGCGATCAGCGATTCCAGCGCATCGGCGCGCAGATTGGTGCGCTTGCGGCCCTCGAGATTGCGCACATCGGAACCGGCGCGCACCAGTTCCGGCAGGCCGATCTGTTCGGAGATTTCCGACAGCGCCTCGGCATTGACCAGCGCGTTGAGGCGCAGCGAAAGCTCGCCTTCGGCGGCATCGGGAAAGGAGGCGAGCAGCATGTCGGCCACGACGAGGCCGAGAACGCGGTCACCCAGGAATTCGAAACGCTCGTAGTCGACGCCGGCATGGGTCGAACGGGCGCTGGCATGGGTCAGCGCCCGCTGCAGGCGCTCGCGGTCGGCGAAGACATGGCCGGTGCGCTCGACAAGCGCTTCGGCAAGGGCATCGGCGGTCAAACGCTTGCTGGCCGCCATCGCTCTAGTGGACGAAATGGAACAGGCGCCCGGCGCGCATCAACGACGGCCATTTCCATATCTCGAGCGGGCTCGCCTTGCCGGCGATCGAGAAGAAGATGAGGTTGGCGCGGCCGACAAGGTTCTCGGCCGGCACATAGCCGACGGCAAAGCGGCTGTCGGAGGAATTGTCGCGATTGTCGCCCATCATGAAATAGTGCCCAGGCGGCACGACGAATTCGCGCGTGTTGTCGCCGATCGAATCGGAATTGATGTCGAGCGTGTCGTAACTGACGCCGTTCGGCAGCGTTTCGCGGTAGACATCGATCGGCCGGTTTTCTTCGGTGACATCGGGATTGTCGATCTGGCCGGTCTTCACGCGCGGCACGCCGACGTCATTGATGAAAAGCTGGCCGTCCTTCACCTGAATCTTGTCGCCGGGCAGGCCGACGACGCGCTTGATGTAATCGACCGACGGATCCGGCGGGAACTTGAACACCACCACGTCGCCGCGCTTGGGCTCGGAACCCCAGATGCGGCCCGAGAAGAGATCGGGACCGAAGGGCAACGAGTAACGCGAATAGCCATAGGCCCATTTGGTGACGAAGAGATAGTCGCCTTCGAGCAGCGTCGGCCGCATCGAGCCGGACGGAATGGAGAAAGGCTGGAAGAGCAGCGTGCGGATGACGAGCGCGAGCAGCAGAGCCTGGATGATCACGGAAAAGGTCTCACCAAGCCCGCCGGATTTCTTCTGCGATTTTTCAGCCACGCTCATGTCGTCCTCGATTGTGCGATGTTGGTATAGAGTCTCGGCGGGCGCTGGGCAACGTCATGCCGCTCGTGGTCAGATGGAATCAATGTGGCGCTTGTTCGGCGGGCACTGCCTCGATGATCACAAAGGCTTGAGCAAGCGGGAAATCGTCGGTGATGGTGAGATGGATGACGGCGCGGTGGTCTTTCGGCAGGATTTGCTCCAGCCTGGCCGCGGCGCCGCCGGTCAGCGCCATGGTCGGCGCGCCGCTCGGCAGGTTGACCACGCCCATGTCGCGCCAGAACACGCCCTCGGCCATGCCGGTACCCAACGCCTTTGCGCAGGCCTCCTTGGCGGCGAAGCGCTTGGCATAGGAAGCCGCGCGGGCGGCACGCGCCTCCGACTTGGCCTGCTCGACCTCAGTATAGATGCGCTGGACGAAGCGCTGGCCGTGCCGCTCCAGCGATTTCTCGATACGTCTGATGTCGATCAGGTCGCTGCCGATGCCGATGATCATTCCGCCGGCACTTCCCGTCCGCCCTGCCGCGCTTTCTTCTCGGCACGCTCGGCCATGCGCTTCCGGCGCTGCTCGCGAAACACCGTCATGCCCCAGCGGGTGATGGCGTAGAACACGAGCCCGAAGACCAGGCCGAGCGGCACCGCGCCGATCAGCATCGGCTCCAGAATGGGGTGCCAGAGCTTGGCGAAGGAAAGCTTGTGCATCATTTCGCCCAGATGCTCGGGCGGGCCATGCTTCGGCAGATGCTCATGCAGCAGCAGCTTCCCGGTCTCCCAGGACGCGCCCCACAAAAGCGGGAAGGTCAGCGGATTGCCGAAGAACACCGCGCCGAGTGCTGCCGCGACCAGATTGCCGG
Source organism: Mesorhizobium sp. CA10 (assembly GCF_020165285.1). Taxonomy (NCBI): domain Bacteria; kingdom Pseudomonadati; phylum Pseudomonadota; class Alphaproteobacteria; order Hyphomicrobiales; family Phyllobacteriaceae; genus Mesorhizobium; species Mesorhizobium sp. CA10. The sequence goes on along the minus strand of NZ_JAIUHV010000008.1, from coordinate 22,690 downwards.
CGATGATCCAGCACAGCACGGCGGCGACGATGAAGTGGAAGCCAAGTGGGAAAAAGGAGGCGAAAACGCCCGCGGCGACGCCGGCGGCGACGGAATGCGGCGTCGCCTTCAGCCGCAGGATGCGTTTGGAGAAATACTGCACGGAACGCGAGAACGAGCGGCGCGGCCAAAGATAAGTACGCACCTGTTCCAGGAAGCCATCAGGCTCTCGGCGTCGAAAAAGCACTCTGTTCCAGTTCCCGGTCCAATACGCGCTGCCCCTACCCACCGGGTCGCGCAAACACATCTTGCGCTTCGAGGGCGCAGAAAGGCAACAAGCTTTGATATAGCGACGACCGGTCCGCGCAACAACGAACGCCGCCGCGATGGTCTGCCGCAGTCTTTAACAACAGCGTCATTCTGGCGAAACTGAGGAAAACAACCCGGATGCGGAGCCGATGATCACCATTAGACCGGCGCGGGCGGAGGACGCCGGGGCGCTGCCGCGGATCGAACAGTCCGCCGGGCTGGCGTTCCGCGCCATTGCGGAACTGGCGTGGCTCGCCGACGGCGACAACATCAGCGTCGAGCGGCATCGCGCGCTGATCGCCGCCGGCGCATGCTGGATTGCCGCAGACGAGAAGGACCGGCCGGTCGGCTTCCTGAGCGCCGGGATCGAAGGCGATGCGCTGCATATATGGGAGTTGGACGTGCGCCTCGACCGGCAGGGCCAAGGCATCGGCCGCGCCCTGCTCGAACAGGCGGTCGCGGACGCCGGGCGGCGCGGACTGGCCGCGGTGACGCTGACCACGTTTCGCGCCGTCGCCTGGAACGCGCCCTTCTATCGGAAGGCCGGATTTCGCATCCTGGAAGACGCCGAGATTGACGAACGGCTGGCAAGCCTGCTCGACGACGAGGCCAGGCACGGCATGGCTTCGGACCAGCGCTGCGCCATGCGGCTCGATCTCAGCCGGGTTGATACTCGCTGACCTCGACCAGATTGCCGTCCGGATCGCGGAAATAGACCGACATCATGTTGCCGCGCGCGCCGGTGCGTTCGACCGGACCGACTTCGATCGCCACGCCATTGGCCTCGAGGCTGGCCTGGATCTCGGCAAGCGGCACTGCCGCCACGAGGCAGAAATCGCCGGAACCCGGCGTCGGCGCCTTGGCCTTCGGCTCGAAGGTGCGACCGACTTCGTGCAGGTTGATCTTCTGCGAGCCGAACAGAAGCGCGGTCGGCCGGTTCGGTTCGTCGAGCCGCCGCATGCCGAGCACCCGCCGGTAGAAATCGCAGGTCGCTTCCAGCGAGCGGACCGTCAGCACGAAATGGTCGATCCTGGCGATCATGGTCGCCTCGTCGCACGTCTCCGGCAAAGAGATTCAAGCGACGCGCTCAGGTGCTTGTTTTCATACATTGCGATGTCAGAGGTTGCGGCTTCCCGGCTTAACGGCTGGAATCGCGGCGAGTTCCGGCGGCAGGCGGTCGGCGGGATAGGCCGGCACTTCATATTCGGCAAGCGCGATCAGCGGCACGCCAACATCGGTCTTGCCGGCCGAACGATCGATGATGCAGGCGGCCGCCACGACCTCGGCGCCAAGCTCGCGCAGGCAGTCGATGGTCTCGCGGATCGACAGGCCGGTGGTGACGATGTCCTCGACGATGACGACGCGCGAGCCCTTGGCAATCTCGAAGCGGCGCAACCTGAACTCGCCCCCTTCCCGCTCGACCCAGATCGCCGGGACACCGAGATGACGCGAGGTTTCATAGGCCGGGATCAGGCCGCCGATGGCCGGGCCAACGACGTAGTCGATCCCGCCCGGCACCGCCTTGCGGATCTTCTCGGCCAGCGCTCTGCACAGGCGCTCGGTCTTGTCGGCATGCATGAACACGCGGGCCTTCTGCAGGAAGACCGGACTGCGCAGGCCGGACGTCAGGATGAAATGACCTTCGAGGACGGCGCCGGCCTCGCGGAAAATACCCAGCACTTCGTCGGTGTTCATTGTTCGGTCCCCCTTGGCGAATGGTGAATGGTGGTGAGAGCACCTTCTATTCACTATTCACTATTCACTATTCACTATTCACTATTCACTATTCACTATTCACCCATTCACACGCCGCGCATCGCTGACGCTCGAATTGTCCTTGAGCTGCGACAGCAGCCGGTTGAGGTGCTTGAGATCCCAGACCTCGAGATCGATCAGCATCTCGGTGAAATCGGGTGCGGTGCGTATCATCGACAGCGTGTGGATGTTGGCATCGTTGGATGCGACGACCTGGGCGATGTCGGCCAACGAACCGGGCGCATTGATGGCGGTGACCGAGATGCGCGCCGGAAAACGTTCCTTGGTGCGCTCGTCGATGTCCCAGCGCACGTCGATCCAACGCTCGGGCTGGTCGTCGAAGGCCTGCAAAGCCGGCGACTGGATCGGATAGATGGTGATGCCGGTGCCGGGCTGGATGATGCCGACGATGCGATCGCCGGGCACAGCGCCCTCCGGCGCGAAACGCACCGGCAGGTCGCCGCGCACACCGCGGATCGGCACCGCGCCGTCGCGCTGCTGGTCCTTGTCCTTCTTGGCGGCGCGGGTGCCGGGCATCTGGAAGAGCATGCCGGCGGCGTTGCGGATCTTCGACCAGCCCTCCTCGCGCTGCTTGGGCGCCGCGACGGTGACACGCTCGTCCTTATAGTCGGGGAAGACCGCTTTCATGACATCGGTGGAACTCAGCTCGCCGCGGCCGACCGAGGCCAGCACGTCCTCGATGTCCTTGCGCGCCAGCCGGTGCAGCACCGGCTTCAGGCTCTCCTTGGTGAATGTCTTGCCGGCGCGCTCGAAGGCTCGTTCCAGGATGCGGGCTCCGAGGCCGGAATATTGCTTGCGGATCGCATTCTTGGTGGCGCGGCGGATGGCGGCGCGCGCCTTGCCGGTGACCACGACCGATTCCCAGGCGGCGGGCGGCACCTGCGCCTTGGAGCGGATGATCTCGACCTCGTCGCCGTTCTTGAGCTCGGTCATCAACGGCATGATGCGGCCGTTGACCTTGGCGCCGACGCAGGTGTCGCCGACATCTGTGTGGACGGCATAGGCGAAGTCAATGGGAGTAGCGCCGCGCGGCAGCGCGATCAGCATGCCCTTAGGCGTGAAGCAGAACACCTGGTCCTGGAACAGCTCCAGCTTGGTGTTCTCGAGGAAATCCTCGGGATTGTCGCCTTCGGCCAGTTGCTCGATGGTTCGCCGCAGCCAGGCATAGGCGTTGGTCTCCCTGGAGATCGCATGGCCCGCGCCGTTCATCTTGCCGCCAGTATCCTTGTAGATCGAATGCGCGGCGACGCCATATTCGGCGATCTTGTTCATCTCCCTTGTGCGGATCTGCAATTCGACGCGCTGGCGCGACGGGCCGACGATGGTGGTGTGGATCGAACGGTAGTCGTTCTGCTTGGGCGTCGAGATGTAATCCTTGAAGCGGCCGGGCACCATCGACCAGGTGGTGTGAATGGCGCCAAGCGCGCGGTAGCAGTCGTCGACCGAATCGACCACGACGCGGAAACCGAAGATGTCGGAGAGCTGCTCGAAGGAGAGCGCCTTGGCCTCCATCTTGCGGAACACCGACCACGGCTTCTTCTGCCGGCTCTTCACGCTCGCCTTGATGTCGTGTTTTTCGAACAGGCCCGACAGCGCCGTCTCGATCTCCTGCAGGACGCCCCTGTTGCGCTCGAAAATCTCGGCAAGCCTTGCGGTAACGGCGCGGTAAGCCTCCGGATTGATGTAGCGAAAGGCTATTTCCTCCAGCTCCTCGCGCATGCCTTGCATGCCCATGCGCCCGGCTAGCGGCGCATAGATCTCCATCGTCTCCTCGGCGATGCGCAGGCGCTTGGCTTCCGGCATATGGTCGAGGGTGCGCATGTTGTGCAGGCGGTCGGCGAGCTTGACGAGCAGAACGCGGACGTCCTCGGAGATCGCAAGCAGGAGCTTGCGCAGGTTCTCCGCCTGCTCGGCCTTTTTCGAGACCAGATCGAGCTTCTTCAGCTTGGTGAGCCCCTCGACCAGCTTGCCCATCTCGGGGCCGAAGAGCTCGTCGATCTCAGCGCGCGTCGCGGTCGTATCCTCGATCGTGTCATGCAGCAGGGCAACGGCGATGGTCGCCTCGTCCATATGCATGTCGGTGAGGATGGCCGCGACTTCGAGGGGATGCGAGAAATAGGGATCGCCCGAGGCGCGCTTCTGATGGCCATGCTTCTGCATGGCATAGACGTAGGCCTTGTTGAGCAGCGCCTCGTTGACGTCAGGCTTGTAGCGCTGGACGCGCTCGACAAGCTCATACTGACGCATCATGGGCGGGATCTCGCGGTGCTGAAATGATTGATGCGCCGCACCGACGTGCGACGCATCTCATAGATAGCCACGAAACCTAAGATACGGAAGTCCTGGATGGTTGATCCAACCCGGACAAAAGCACTTAGTAGTCGTCGCTCTTTTCCGGCGGCACCAGACCTTCGATGCCGGCGAGCAAGTCTTCCTCGCTCATGCGGTCGAAAGTGACGTTCTCCTCGGCGTCGTCGGCGTCGGCGGCAACGGCGGTCGCGCCGGTCTGGTCGGCAATTGCCTCGCCCTCGGCTTCCGGCTCGTCGACCTCGACATGCTTCTGCAGCGAGTGGATCAGGTCTTCCTTGAGGTCGTCGGGAGACAGCGTTTCGTCGGCGATCTCGCGCAGCGCGATGACCGGGTTCTTGTCATTGTCGCGCGGAACGGTGATCTGCGCGCCCTGGCTGATCTGGCGGGCGCGATGGCCAGCGAGCAGCACGAGTTCAAAACGGTTGTCGACCTTGTCGATGCAATCTTCAACGGTTACGCGGGCCATGGACTGCCCCTTTCATGCGATGGATTTGATGGAAAGCTGGCGCGCTCCATAACGCGAGCGCGGCCGAAATACAAGCTTTATGGCGCCAGCGTCAGCTTGGCGGGCCGTTGCCCGGCTCATCATCGCGCCACGCCGTGAAGCTACCCACATAGTGGCGATCACAATTGCTTGCAACACAGGGCCATGCCCTTGGATATCCACAAATTGCACGTTATCTCGGAGGTGACGGTACAAAGGTCCATTTGCCGGACCTCTTCGTCAAACGCTTTTAGACGACAAAAATTTTCGAAAGGAATGTTTTTCAATGTTCGATCCCCGTGAAAAGATCGCTCTTTTCATCGACGGCGCCAATCTCTATGCCACGTCCCGCGCGCTGGGCTTCGACATCGACTACCGCAAGCTCCTGTCGAGCTTCCAGAAGCGCGGCTACCTGCTGCGCGCCTACTATTACACCGCGCTGGTCGAGGATCAGGAATATTCATCGATCCGGCCGCTGATCGACTGGCTCGATTATAACGGCTTCAAGGTGGTGACGAAGCCCGCCAAGGAATTCACCGACTCGACCGGCCGCCGCAAGATCAAGGGCAACATGGACATCGAGTTGACCGTCGATGCGCTGGAGCTCGCCGATGTCGTCGACCACTATGTCATCTTCTCCGGCGACGGCGACTTCCGCACGCTGGTCGAAGCGCTGCAGCGGCGCGGCCGCAAGGTATCGATCATCTCGACGATGGCCTCGCAGCCGCCGATGATCTCCGACGATCTGCGCCGCCAGGCCGATCATTTCATCGACCTGATGACGCTGAAGAGCGAAGTCGGCCGCGATCCGTCCGAGCGGCCGGCGCGCCGGCCAGAACCCGCCGAAGTCGACGAGGAAGATTATTGATGGCGGCGGCCTTGACCGCCGTGCCCTCGCCCGAACCCAGCCGTGACTGCCCGCTTTGCCCGCGGCTGCATGATTTCATCGCCGCCTGGCGCGAGCGTGAGCCCGGCTGGTTCAACGCGCCAGTGCCGACCTTCCTGCCGCCGGAGGGTGAAGATTCAGTCCGCCTCCTGATCGTCGGGCTGGCACCCGGCCTGCGCGGCGCCAACCGCACGGGGCGCCCCTTCACCGGCGACTATGCCGGCGACCTGCTCTATGGCACATTGATCGCGCACGGTTTTGCGCGCGGCGAATTCAAGGCCAGGCCCGATGACGGCTTGCAACTCGTCGGCACGGCCATCACCAATGCGGTGCGCTGCGTGCCGCCGGAGAACAAGCCGGTGGGCGCCGAGATCGCCACTTGCAGAACTTTTCTCAAGCCGACGATTGCGCGCTTTCCCAACCTGCGTGCCATCCTGACGCTGGGTGCGATCGCGCATCAGTCGACGGTGCGGGCGCTGGGCGAGCGCGTCGCGGCCTTTCCGTTCCGCCATGGCGGGAGGCAGCAAGCCGGCGGCATCGCCTTGTTTTCCAGCTACCATTGCTCACGCTACAACACCAATACGGGCGTGCTGACGCAGGAGATGTTCGTCAGCGTGTTCAAGGAGATTGCGGCGTTCCTGAAGAGCTAGATTCAGGCGGCTTCCTGTCGGTCTGACAGCCACTCATACCGGCAGCAGCGCATCCGGCTTCACGTCGCCGATGGAGGTATAAGTGTGCGTCTCCTTCACTCCCGGCAGCGCGAGAATGACCCGCGTCAGGAAATCCTGATAGGCGGCCATTTCCGAGATGCGCGCCTTTACCAAATAGTCGAAGCCGCCGACCACCATGTGGCACTCGAGAACCTCGGGCGCCTTGGTCACCGCCTCGGCGAAGCGCTCGAAAATATGCGGCGCCGTGTGATCGAGACGCACCTCGATGAAGACGAGCGTACCGCGTCCGATCTTTGCCGGATTGAGCACGGCCCTGACCGCGGTGATGTAGCCTTCCCGAAACAGCCGCTTCACCCGTAGGCTGGTGCCGGTCGGCGAGAGGCCGACACGCGCCGCCAGATCAAGTGTGGTGCGACGCCCATCTTCTTGCAGCAATCGCAGGAGATTGCGGTCGACGCCGTCGAGGTCGCTTGCTTCAGCATTCACGCTAGATCTGCCTCTAATCTGCGAGTTTCACTTAAATTTCGAGAAAAGAGCGTATTTTGCCATGGGCTTTTCGGCAATAGCCTGCGCTTTCATCGCTTTGTGCGGAGATGATCTTCGATGGCGATGTCACGACGGCGGCGGAACATGGCGGACGCGCGAGACTCAGGAAACTCCAGGCTGGCGATCATCGCGGGCCTCACTATGATCGGCATCTACGCCATCCAATTCGTCGCCGCCCGCTTCAGCCTCAGGGAGCATCTGACGGCGACGGATCTGGCCGCCTTGCGCTTTGGCGGCGCAGGGGTGGTCTTTCTGCCGATCGTCTGGCGCGGCGGCTTTGTAAGCATGAGGGCGCTTGGCTGGCGACGGGCCCTGGCATTGGCGGCGCTGGCCGGATTGCCTTATCCGCTGATCATCAATTGGGGCCTGACCTATGCCCCTGCCGCCCATGCGGCCGCGCTTTGTCCAGCGTCGATCGTCTTCTTTTCGTTCCTGCTGTCACGCATCGTCTTCAATGACGGCGCTTCGCGGCAACGGACCATCGGTGTCCTCGCGATTGTCGGCGGCCTGTCGCTGTTCATCGCGCCGGCGCGCGACGGCACCGGCGGCGTTCTCTTCGGCGATATGCTTTTCATCGGATCGGGCCTGATGTTTTCGGCCTATGCCGTTCTTGTCAGGCGCTGGCGTGCCGATCCCGTCACGGTGACGGCCGCGGTGGTGCTCCTGTCCTGCCTGCCGCTGCCGGCCCTCTATCTCGTCGCGCAGAGCCATATCCATGTCGCGGCCGCCACGGAAATCATCAGCCAGATCGCGATCCAGGGGATTCTGGCCGGCGCGGCAGCCATGTTCCTCTATACTTATGTCGTCGGGCAGTTGGGGCCGCAGACGGCATCGCTGTTCCTGCCCGGCATACCCATCGCCACCGTGGCTGTCGGCATGGCGGTACTCGGCGAAACGCCGATGACGATCCAGTTCGCAGCCATTGCCATCATGGCCGCCGGGATGGGCTTGTCAGCGATCGGAGGGCGGATTGCCAATAGACGCCTTAATGCACCGGCGCCGGGAGGATCGTAAGCCTTCAGCGGTACGGCAAGCGATTCAAGGACCGGCAATTCAAGGCGTCGGCGCAAACAACCTCGCCAGCGTCTCGCGGCTGCCTTTCAGGACGTTGAGATCGACATCGCCTTCGATGCCGTCGACGCGGCCCATATTGTGATACTGCCAGTAGATCCAGTCGTTCTCGCGCGGCCTCATCGCCAGCGAACGCAACCAGCGCCGGCGGTTAAGAATGCTGCCGGAATAGGCGTCTGCCGCCTCGTCGGTCAGATAGAAAATCGCCTGCTTGCCGAATGCCGTCTCGACCGGACCGAGGAATGCAGCAAGCTCGGTGTTCAGTTGCTCGGGCGACGGGCGCTGCGGACAATTGCCGCCGAACTCGATGTCGACCACCGGCGGCAGAAGCGGCTCGCCGCGCGGCACTACCGACATGAAGTTCTTCGCCTGGTCGGCGCCTGGCCGGCAGAAGGTGAAGAAGTGATAGGCGCCGACCGCCAGGCCGGCCGCGCGGGCCTCGCGCAGGTTGATGGAGAATTGCGTATCGACATGGGTGCCGCCTTCGGTCGCCTTGATGATGGCGAAGGCGACATCGTCGGCGGCGACGCGAGGCCAGTCGATCTTTCCCTGATGATGCGAGACATCGACGCCACGGATCGGGAATTCCTCGCGATCCGGGGAAAAGCCGCGGAACCAAAAGAAGGCGCCTGTCACGACGGCACTGGCGACAAGCGTGACGGCAAGGCCCCAGAAAACAATCCGCTTCCCCAAGACCATCCCCTGTCGGAAGGTGCCCCGACCGGAGAACCGGCCGGCGGCTCTTTTTCAGGTGGCCGGCGCTGCCAGCCCTGAAGGCTCAGCCGCGCTCCTTCAGCAGCCGGCCCTTCTCGCGCGACCAGTCGCGCTGCTTCTCGGTCTCGCGCTTGTCGTGCAGCTTCTTGCCTCGGGCAACGGCGAGCAGCAGCTTGGCGCGGCCGCGGTCATTGAAATAGATTTTCAGCGGCACCAGCGTCATGCCTTCACGCTCGACGCTTTGCGAGAGCTTTGCCATCTCGCGCTTGGAGACCAGCAACTTACGACGGCGGCGCGGCTCGTGATTGAAGCGGTTGGCCTGCAGATATTCCGGCAGATAGGAATTGATCAGCCAGATCTCGCCGCCCTCAGCCGAGGCGTAGCTTTCCTGGATGTTGGCCTGGCCTTGGCGCAGCGACTTGACCTCGGTGCCTGTCAGCACCAAGCCGGCCTCGATCGTGTCGAGCACCTCGTAGGAAAAGCGCGCCTTGCGGTTTTCCGCAACGGTCTTGTTGTTGGGATCGGCTTTCTTGACTTGATTCATGACGTCCAGAGTCTGTTTCGAAACTCGCTCCTGCGAGTCAGGTGAAGGTGTCAACAGAGCGCTGCGCGTTTTCTAAACGCGCAAAGGACGCTCTGCAGCCCGACTTTGCGCATGGTCCTTTCCGAAAGCGGATGCTTTCGGGGCCATGCGCGGAACCGGAGCGGAGCGTACATATAGTACGTTAGCACCGGAAGCGCAGGTGGCGCCTTCAGATGGCCGCAGGAGTAGAGTTTCCGAACGGGCTCGCTAATTAATCAAGCCGGCGTGCTTGAGCGCCGCGTCGAGCTTCTCGGCGGTCGAGGACTCGACCGTCACCAGCGGCGAACGGACCACGTTCTCGACCTTGCCCAGCTTCGACAGCGCGTATTTGGCGCCGGATACGCCAGGCTCGATGAAGATCGCCTTGTGCAATTGCAGAAGCCGGTCCTGCAGCTCGAGCGCCTTGGCGCTGTCGCCGGAAAGCGTCGCTTCCTGGAACTCGGAGCAAAGGCGCGGCGCGACATTCGAGGTGACCGAAATACAGCCGACGCCGCCATGAGCGTTAAAGCCGAGCGCGGAGGCATCCTCGCCGGAAAGCTGGATGAAATCCTTGCCGCAGGTCATGCGCTGCTCGGAGACGCGCTCGACCTTGCCGGTCGCGTCCTTGACGCCGGCAATGTTCTTGAAGTCGTGGCGCAGCCTGCCCATCGTCTCCGGCGTCATGTCGATCACCGAACGCGGCGGGATGTTGTAGATGATGATCGGCAGCCTGGTCGCCCTGGCGACGGCCGCGAAATGCTCATAGAGGCCGCGCTGCGTCGGCTTGTTGTAGTAAGGCGTGACCACAAGGGCGGCATCGGCGCCGGCCTGTTCGGCATACTTCACCAGGCCGACCGCTTCCTCGGTGTTGTTGGAGCCCGCGCCGGCCACCACCGGCACCCTGCCCTTGGCTATCTCGATGGCGACCTTGACGACATGGCGGTGCTCCTCATGCGACAGCGTCGGCGACTCGCCGGTGGTGCCGACGGGAACGAGACCCTTGGTGCCCTCGGCGATCTGCCATTCGACAAACGAGCGAAAGGCTTTCTCGTCGAAGCGCCCGCTCTTTTCGAACGGTGTCACGAGCGCAGTCAGCGAGCCTCTCAGCATGTCGTCCAAACTCCTTGGAACTTTGTCGGTTTATGCATGTCGTCTTCCCAAAACCGGTTTCCGCTTCTGGGCGACATGCATCGGTGTTTCATCAGATCGGTCAGTTGCGCGCCTTCTACCCCAAAGCGAAGCCGCGCACCATAGTCTCGACATGGTTCAGCGGCAAGCATCGGCGTAATGCCAGTGTCGTGGTTTCGATGTTCGCTAGAGGTTGATATCAGGCTCGGGGCGAACCTCGAAAACCAAAACGATACTGGATTCGACAGTTGGCTGGTGTCCTGCGATTCTGAAATTCGCGCCGCGCCCGATATCAAGGTCATGCGAATTTCAGAATCGGGATACCAGCAAGCGCCATTCGAACGGCCTCGATAACCTTTTGTTTACGAGCCCTTCACGACCTAAGTCTAGGCTTCGCATCGGGTTCTCAATGCCCGCGCCTGCTGGCGATGTGCTAGGATCATAAAATGCCGACGAGGCGGCCCCATCTTTTCGCGCTGTTGGGCGCGATCGTCGCGCTGACGCCTACCATGGCGATCGGTGGCAGCGTCGACGCGCGCGCGACGGCCTCGATTCCGGCGCCAGATGCGCCGCAGGCGCCGGGCCAAACGCCGATTGCCCCCGACATAGCGCAACTGAAGAGCGGGCTCGATGCGCTTGCCGCCAACAACATCGTTGGCGCGCGCAATGCGCGCGACACGCTGCCCGCCGCCTCGCTCGACCGGCACATCCTCGCCTGGGCGATCGCGCTTTACGGCGGCGACCAGGTGCCGAGCGGCGAGATTGCCGACGCCGCCAAGATGCTGCCTGGATGGCCGGGCACGATCGCGCTACGCAAGAACAGCGAGCGCGCGCTCTATCGCGAAAATCCGCCGCCGCAAGTGGTGGTGCAGGCCTTCGGCCGCAGCCAGCCGCTGACGCCTGAGGGCGTCATGATCCTCGCCCGCTCGCAAGTGGCGCTTGGCAACCAGGCCGCGGCGCGGTCGGTGCTGGTACCCTTTTGGCGCACGGAAAAACTGGAAGCGAAGGATGAGGCAGCCGTCATCAAGGAGTTCGGCACGCTGATCCCGGCGGCCGACCATCGCTACCGCATGGAGCGCATGTTTTATGCCGACCGGCCGTCGTCGGCGCTGCGGGTCGCCGGCCTCGCCGGCGCACAGCCGCTGGCGGATGCCTGGGCGGCGGTCGACAAGGGCGACAAGAACGCCGCCAAGCTGTTGAAGGCAGTGCCCGCAGTGCTGCGCTCCGCCGGCTATTTCTTCGCCGAGGCGGAGTATCTGCGAAAGCAGCAGAAATTCGCCGAAGCCGCTGCTGCCGTGATGAAAGCGCCGACGAATCGCGATTCGCTGGTCGACCCCGATGCCTGGTGGGTCGAACGCCGCGTGCTCTCGCGCGAGCTGGTCGACCAAGGCGACATGAAGACTGCCTACAAGATTGTCTCCATGCACGCTGCCGAAAGCCCGCCGAACGCCGCCGAAGCCGAGTTCCATGCCGGCTGGTACGCGTTGCGCGGTCTCAACGATCCGGCGACCGCCGCCAGGCATTTCACGCGCATCACCGAGCTCGCCCAGGGCCCGGTGTCGCTGTCGCGCGCCTATTACTGGCTCGGCCGGGCGGCGGAAGTCGGCGGCCCGGGAAGCGCCAAGGACTATTTCACGCGCGCGGCCAGCTACGGCACGACCTTCTATGGCCAGCTCGCCGGCGAGCGCGTGGGCTTGAGGACCCTCAACATCGCCTATCCGAAGCCGAGCGCGGCCGACCGCCAGAGTTTCGACGGCCGCGAAGCGGTGAGCGCGATCAAGCGGCTGCAGGAAGCGGGCTATGACCGCTACGCCGAGACGCTCTACCGCGACCTTGCCGGCCAGCTGACCAGCCCGGGCGAACTGGCGCTGCTAGCCGTGCTGGCCGAAAAGCAGGGCAACCATTTCATGGCGCTGAAGGTCGGCAAGATCGCCGCCCAGCGCGGCATCGATGTCGGCGCGCTTTCGCATCCGCTGGGCGTCATTCCCGATTCGGCCAACATTTCCGGATCCGGCAAGGCGCTCGCCTATGCCATCGCCCGCCAGGAAAGCGAGTTCAATATTGGCGCCGTTTCCAGCGCCGGCGCGCGCGGCCTGCTGCAGTTGATGCCAGGCACCGCCAAGCAGTTGGCAAAAAAGGCCGGCATGAATTTCTCGCAGGCGCGGCTGACGACGGATGCCGGCTATAACGCGACGCTGGGCTCGGCCTTCCTCGGCGAGCAGCTCGACCGTTTCGGCGGCTCCTATGTGCTGACCTTCGCCGGCTACAATGCCGGCCCGAACCGCGCCGCCCAATGGGTGGCGAAATACGGCGACCCGCGCGGCAAGGACGTGGATGCCGTCGTCGACTGGATCGAGCGGATTCCCTACACAGAAACAAGAAGTTACGTGCAGCGTGTGATGGAGAATTACGAGGTCTACAGGATGCGTATTTCAGGCAAATACGACATCGTGGGGGATCTCGTGAACGGACGAAGCTGAGGTTCTTCCTTCTCCCCTTGTGGGAGAAGGTGGCCGAGCGAAGCTCGGTCGGATGAGGGGTGTTCCAGCTTGGCGGTATGTTTGAAATCGCCGCGGTCTCATTCCTTCCAGCACCCCTCATCCGTCTCGGCGCTATCGCGCCGATCCACCTTCTCCCGCAAGGGGAGAAGGAAAGGGCTTCCCATTTGACGATCCCTGCCCTCGTCTGTAGCTGTCGGTCACCTCAACGAGGAGCAGCGTTCCGATGGCGAGCGGCGAAGGTTTCTCCGACTTCTTCTACGCCGCGCCAGACGGCCTGAAACTCCACGCCCAGATTTATGGCGAAGCGAATGCCGGCAGCTGGCCGGTCGTCTGCCTTCCCGGACTCACCCGCAACGCCCGCGACTTCCATGAACTGGCGCTTTACCTTTCAACCAAGGCGGCAAGGCCGCGCAAGGTCGTTGCCTTCGACTATCGCGGGCGCGGACAATCCGACCGCGATCCCGATATCAGCCACTATAATGTCGGCGTCGAAGCCGGCGATGTCCTTGCCGGATTGTCGGCGCTCGGCATCGAGCAGGCCGCCTTCGTCGGCACGTCGCGGGGCGGCCTGATCATCCATGTGCTCGGCGCATTGAAGCCCGCCGTGCTGAAAGCCATCGTGCTCAACGACATCGGCCCGGTAATCGAGGCAGCGGGCCTCGCCCATATCCGCTCCTATCTCGACCCGGCGCCGAGACCGAAGACATTCGCCGAGGCGGTGGATGCTCAGCGCAGCGTGCATGGCGCCGATTTCCCGGCGCTCACCGACGCCGACTGGCTGCGGATGGTCCGGGCAATCTGCCGCGAGACGGAGGCCGGCTGGCTGCCGGATTTCGATCCGGCGCTGGTCGACACGTTGGTCGGCATCGATTTCAGCAAGCCGCTGCCGGACCTGTGGTCGCAATTCGACGCTTTAGCCACCGTGCCGCTGCTTGCCATTCGCGGCGGCAATTCAAAACTATTATCCGCTGCGACCGTCGAGGAGATGGGAAGGCGGCATCCCGGCATGGAGACGATCACCGTCGAAGGTCAGGGACACGCGCCCTTTCTGGAAACCGGCACTCTGCCGCGGGAGATTGCGGATTTCCTCGATCGGGCAGAGCGCAAATCAAAATGAAGTAAAGCCCGAGACTAACTCAGTCTCAGGCCTTCTCGATGAAATATAGATTCGCCGACGCGCGGCGCGTGCCTATTTGCCCTTCGAGCTCTTGCGGCGCGCCTTTGCCGGCTCCAGTCGGCTCTCCTTGCGAGCGGCTTTGCCAGGTGACGGCGCGGTCAAGGGGGAGGCAAAGACGGAGTTCTCCGCGGCGCTCGGCGCCTGGTCGCCGCGTGGCTTCTCGAGAACGACGACGCAGCCATCGAGATCGTTGGTGGCGAGGTGCGCGTAACGCATGGTCATCGACAGCGTCTGGTGGCCGAGCCACATCTGCACGCGCCTGATGTCGATACCGCCCTGGACAAGGCGCGAAGCGCAGGTGTGGCGCAGGATATGCGGTACCACCTGTTCATCGGCGCCAAGACCGACTTCCGCTTTCGCTTCGTTCCAGATGGCGCGGTACTGCGCCTGGCTGAGCTTGGTGAACGGACCCTTCGGCCGGCGACCCTCGGTGGTCGGCGGCAGCTTGATCACCTCCTTGACCCGTTCGGTCATCGGGATGGTGCGGCTGCGGCCGGATTTCGTGATCCAAAATGAGACGCGGTGCTCCTGGATGTCGTTCCAGATCAGGCCGAGCGCCTCGCCTAGGCGGCAGCCGGTGTCGACCAGGAAAACGGAAAGTCTGTAAGCATCCTCGCTGCGGCTCTTGATGGCAGCGAACAGCCTTGTCTCTTCGTCCCTTTCGAGGAAACGAATCCGTCCCGCCCGCTCCTTCTGGCGGCGGAACTCGGGCAGGCTGTGGATATCTCCCATCTTATGCGCCTTACGCAGCAGCTTGCTGAGTGCAGCCATCTTGCGATTGATGGTTGCATTGCTGTTCCCGCGCTGGCGCAATGTGCCGATAAGATTGTCCAGGGTGTTCTGGTCAAAGGTGCTGAAACGCTCTCCCAGAAGGATCTCGTCTATTTCACCGATGAAAGAGCTGACATTGTATTTATGCCGCCCATCATCCCAGAGTATATCCCGGTATGCTGCAAAGAGTTCCCCGATCCTGTGCGATTTTACTTCCCGGATCTTGTCGTAGGTGTACCTAAACTTCGAATTCTGAGAAGAAAATACCGCAAAATGACCAGAGGCCTCGGCCTCTTGAACCGCTTCGTTCGACATTTTTAGCCACACCCCCTGTGGTTAAGCTTTCAGCCCTAACCGTTCGGAGATGTCCTTTCAAGAGTTTTCGAATCTTGCGGCCGACCACATCCGCCGGTGGCGGATCCCACAAAGTCGCTCCACAGACCCGATCAGCTTACCGTTTCACCCCCATCCTTTCGTTTGCTTCGACCAATCGCGAAAACAAAACGGCCCGGGCGTGGAGACGCCCGGGCCGGATTCCAATTGTAACAGTCCAGCCCTTAGAAGGAGCGCTGGAAGCGGAGCATGCCGCCGATGGCATCGTCGTTACCAGCAGAGATACCGGTCCAGTTGTGGTTCGTGCCAAGGGTATCGACTTCGTCGATTTTGCCTGCATTGACGTAGTCGACTTCGGCCGTAACCGTGAAGCCGGGAACGATGTCGTAGGCGATGTTGGCGGCGATGCCGAGGTTCTCACCTTCGTCATACGAGACCTGAGCGTTGAACGAGGTCTTCTCGTTGAACTTGTAGGTGCCACCGCCCCACACTGCCCAGTTTTCGTCCCACTGCTTGTAGAAGCCGCGACCGCCGGCTGCGAAGGTATAGGTCGGGTCACTGTAGTTGTCATCGGTGCCGTAGCCGCCCATGATGAAGAGCGACAGCGCGTCGTTGACGTTCACGTCCAAACGAACCTTGCCGGCAACTTCTTCATAGTTGCTGTCATAGGCGACGACGCCGGTGATAGCGCCCCACCCTTGAGTCCACTTCACGCCCCCGACGACATGCGGAACGTAGCTGTCGATCGTGCCCACGCCGTAGGAACCGTCCGTGCCACCGCCCGCGCCTTCTTCGAGCGAGACCACGGCCGAGAAGCCGTTGCCAGCGTCGAAGTAGTACTGGACGACGTTGGTGTCGAAGTCGCCGTAAGGAACCAGGGTATCCTGGATGACGTTGCCGGCGTAGCCGATGAACGTGTTGAAGGCCGATTCGTCCTTACCGACGCGAAGGCCGCCGAGCTGGATCCAGGCGAAGTTCAGCGAAGTGCCCTTGTTGAAGGCCGGATTGACGCCGAAATCGTCGTTGGTCGGATCACCAAGGTCGGCGTTGCGGTTGCCGAAGTTCCAGCGGGTCTCGACGTAGGTCTTCAACGTGCCGAGCTCGGTTTCCTGGCCGGTCCACAACTTCAGCGTGAAGCGGGCATTCTTGTAGAAGGTGTCGTTGCTGTCGCCGTCCTCAACATCGCGGGACGTCGCGCCGTCGAACGAGCCGACGTCGCCGACGCCGATGTCGTAACGGACATAGCCGCCGATGCGCAGGCAGGTTTCGGTGCCGGGGATGTAGAAGTAGCCCGAGCCGTAGACGTCGCAGATCTTGACGTATTCAGCCGGTTCCGGCTCGGCGACGGTCACAGCGTCGGCGGCGCGAGCACCGGAAACTGCGATCAGGGCCGCAGCTGAGCCGAGAAGAAGGCTCTTGATGTTCATTTTCTGACCTCCAGTCAAAAGTTAAAAAACGGGTCTGGGTATTTTTTGCTGAAGGACAGCGTTCCCTGCCCCATCCCCACTACCGAAAAAGATGCGCACCGCGCCGCTCCTTCGAAGATGACCTTTACCCAGGCGGCGGCTGCGTTCAACCACGATCGTATCGGCGAAAGCCCGATCCAGACGCTATCCCCGGATGTTGTTGCACAAATGACACGATTTGGCCTCACTCCGAAAGCTCTCGTTAACCATCGAGGCCCGCCGGACGAACGAATCTGGCGGTTAACGGCCGGAATTGCGGCGTCCCGGCGAGTCGCCCTGCCCGGTTCTTGCCGCAGAATCGCCTTGCGAAGGGAGGCTTGTTGCGCACAGCGCAGGGGAGGATGGCGGAGAGGATGGGATTCGAACCCACGAGAAGCTTTTGACCTCTACTCCCTTAGCAGGGGAGCGCCTTCGACCACTCGGCCACCTCTCCGTCGCGCCGCTGGATAAAGAAAAGCGTGGGCACAATCAACAAGCCGGCGCCATAATCGCCGAAAAATCGTTAGGCCGGCAGCTTCTGAAAGCGGTGGAGCATCGGCATCGCATCGGCCCAGACGAGGCGAATCGTGACTTACTAGGCCTTTTCGAGCCAGCAGAGGCGCCTTCATTGGAGCGCCATCGTAGACCGGAAACCGGACACGCAATCACCGGCAGGCGCCCTTCATCACGCTGCACGGGGCGAAAAAGAGCGCAATAACAAGGCATTGCCCATAATCTTGGCCGAGAGTCCACATCGCTTGCGTTCGATTCTGACTGGAGGTCAGAAAATGAACATCAAGAGCCTTCTTCTCGGCTCAGCTGCGGCCCTGATCGCAGTTTCCGGTGCTCGCGCCGCCGACGCTGTGACCGTCGCCGAGCCGGAACCGGCTGAATACGTCAAGATCTGCGACGTCTACGGCTCGGGCTACTTCTACATCCCCGGCACCGAAACCTGCCTGCGCATCGGCGGCTATGTCCGTTACGACATCGGCGTCGGCGACGTCGGCTCGTTCGACGGCGCCAAGTCGTTCGACCATGAGGACGGCGATGAGCAGAGCACCTTCTACAAGAACACCCGCTTCACGCTGAAGACCTGGACCGGCCAGGAAACAGAGCTCGGCACGTTGAAGACCTACACCGAGACCCGCTTCAACTTCGGCAACCGCAACGGCTACCCATCGGCAGACGATCCGACCACGGCAGCGGATGAATTCAACAGCAATCCTGCCGGCAACAAGAACGTTTCGCTGAACTTCGCCTGGATCCAGCTCGGTGGCCTCCGCGTCGGTAAGGACGAATCGGCCTTCGATACGTTCATCGGCTACGCCGGCAACGTCATCCAGGATACGATCGTCCCCTATGGCGACTTCGACACCAACGTCGTCCAGTACTATTTCGACGCCGGCAACGGCTTCTCGGCGGTGGTCTCGCTGGAAGAAGGTTCGGGCGTCGTCGGCACGATCGACAGCTACGTTCCGCATGTCGTCGGCGGCGTGAAGTGGACTCAAGGGTGGGGCGCCATCACCGGCGTCGTTGCTTACGACAGCAACTATGAAGAAGTCGCCGGCAAGGTTCGCCTGGATGTGAATGTCACCAACGAACTGTCGCTGTTCGGCATGTTCGGCTATGGCAGCGACGACAACCTCAACGACCCGACCTATGCCATCGGGGCCGGTGGTCGCGGCTTCTATAAAATCTGGGGCGGCAACTGGGCATTCTGGGCCGGCGGCACCTACAAGTTCAACGAGAAGACCTCGTTCAACCTCCAGGTGTCGGGTGACGAGGACAAGAACTACGGCGTGGCCGCGAACGTCGCTTACGACATCGTCCCCGGCTTTACGGTCACGGCCGAAGTCGATTGGGATCACTTCGGCAAGTTCGATGATTGGGTTTCGGGTGCCGACGTCGTCAACTTCACCGGCGCCGACAAGAAGAACAGCGTCGGCGGTCTGCTCCGCTTCCAGCGCTCGTTCTAACAGGCATTGCCTGATCGAAATCGATAACCCGGCGGGCAACCGCCGGGTTTTTCTTTCTCCCTTCCAGCACCCCGGCACCGTTTGCACAAAGCGCTGCATTCGGCGCGATCGCCGGAATTGCACGCTATCGGAGCCTTGGAGACTGAGCACTCAGCGCAGAGAGCGCTATGGCTCGGCGCGAATTGCTACTGGTCAAACCTCAGCAAGATCTCCCAATGCTTCGATCAGAGGTTGGATCTCGCTCTCGTAATTCTTCCATCGCTTGACGGACGACTTGTAGATCGGCTGACGAACCTGCCAGCGACTGTAAGTATTTACCGAGCGGTCCTTGTCAAAGAAACGCAGGCAGGCATCGTCCCAAGGCAGCCCGAGATAATCTATCAAGCGGCGCGACTGCTCCTCCTGATTTTCAATCAATGTTTCATACCGGTTTTCGAAGATGCGACCCGGAAGAACCTTCTTCCAGTGTCGCAACAGGCGATCGTACTCCCTGTAGTAGAGCCCCAGCGTCTGAAGATCAGCGCTATAGCTGTGCGCTTTGCTGAATTGCAGAACAAAGCAGGAGACACAATTGTCGATGGCATCGCGGCGGCAATGAATGATGCGTGCATTGGGAAAAAGAATGCCGATCAGGCCGATCAGCTCGAAATTGTGAGGCATCTTGTCGACGATTCGAAGCGAATCGGGAGCCCGCTCGCGCAGATAGGCAAGATGCTCTGCTGCTAGCGTCTTGGTCAGTTCGGGGGTAATCGTCGCGATCGATTTGCCGAGGTCTGTGTCGGAGTTGCCTTTGAGACCGATCCCATTGGCCATTCGGCTGAGCTTGCTGAGCTCGCCGGCACCGTGAACACCAGGATGGCTGGCACAGATCTGCTCGGTCAGCGTCGTACCCGAGCGAGGCATGCCGACAACGAATACAGGCACCTCCGAGGGATTGCCTTGAGCGGCCATTGAAGCCACCAGCTCCGGTGTGAAGGTTTCGATCATGACATCGACCCAGCGACGGTAGTTTTCCAAATTGAATTTATGGCCCCCGGCTTGATTTCCCTTCTTGAAGTGATCCATCGCCTCCCTGTAGCGACAGAGGTCGTTAAGCAGCGTCCCTGCAGCGTGATGGAGTGCCGCCGCTCCTTCCGCTCCATGGGCCGGGTCTCGAAGCTCCGCTAGAATTTGCCGCGAGCTCCGGCGGCTCTTCCGTGAATTTACGCGTCTGCACCAATGCACTGTAGGCAGCCGGTACCGCGATCCGCCGCTCTATCGCCTCTTTCAAATGAACCGCGGCTTCGTCCATACGGCCGAGGCTTGCGAGCGCGCGGGGCAACCCCAACAGGGCCAGAGGATGATCCCGGTCGATCTTGAGCGCCTTCTCAAAGAGCGGCAGCGCCATTTCTCCCTTGTCAAACGCATTGTAAGCATCACCCAAGGTACAAAGCGCCTCCACCAGATCCGGCTTCAAATCAAGAGCGTGCTGAATGTGCCTGATTGCCGGCGTAAATTCGCTGAGCTGCAAATAGGCTTCGCCGAGGCTAAGGTGGTAATAAGGATTTCGCGGGTCCTCTGCGACCGCACGGGCAAAATATCGCAGTGCCTTCTCGTTATCGTATCCGATGCCGAGGGTTCCCAGGATGTAGAAAGCCAAAGGGTGGTTTGGTGTACGCGCCAGAACCTTCAGGCAGAGTTCCTCGGCCTCCGGCAATTGCTCGGCTTTTTGCAGCTCGAGCGCCCGCCGCAACAGCATATCGTCCGCATGCGCTCGCGATGGACCGGCCTGCGTCTTGGCTTTCGGCAGCGCAGCGTTCGGTGGCAGCGCCTTAGCCGAGGGTTGCGTCCTGAGATGCTTTGCCCAAGCGGCCGGCAATCGGTTGCTCATCCTGCCTCGCTAGCAAAAGCGGCAGGCAGAATCCAGCGATGCGTCGTCCGCATCGAACTCGAGGCCAACAGCAACGCCTGCCGCTGCGTCCACCAGCCCCATGCAAGCGGCAAACCTCGCAAAAGATGACGCCGGCTGGCGGTCAAGCCAGTCAATTTCAGCTTGCCATCCAACTTGCACCTTTCCCCCGCTCACGCTAGCAAGAACGCCTCTTCCACGCGAGCCTGTGCCATGCTTCGTCGCCCTTCCCTCGCGCCAATCATCGGCGCGCTTCCCACAACGGTGCCGTTCGTTGGCCCGGAGGCCCAGGAGCGCGAGCGCGGGCGGCCGTTCCGCGCCCGCATCGGCGCCAATGAAAGCAGCTTCGGGCCTTCGCCGCGCGTCATAGCCCGCATGGAAAGCGTTGCCCGCGACCAGTGGATGTATTGCGATCCCGACAATTACGAATTGAAAGTGGCGGCTGCCGCGCATCACGGCGTGGCCGTCGAAAACGTGGTCGTGGGCGAAGGCATCGACGGCCTGCTCGGGCTGGTGGCGCGCATGTATGTCGGCCCTGGCGATGCGGTGGTCACCTCGCTTGGCGCCTACCCCACCTTCAATTTCCATATCGCCGGCGTCGGCGGTCGCCTGGTGACGGTGCCCTATGCCAATGACAAGGAGGACCTGGATGGCCTTCTCGCCAAGGTCGCGAGCGAAAAGGCGCCGCTGGTCTATCTTTCCAATCCCGACAATCCGATGGGAAGCTGGTGGGAGGCGCCGGATGTCGTCCGCTTCATCGAGGCGCTGCCTGAAACCACCATGCTGGTGCTGGACGAGGCCTATGGCGAGTTGGGACCGGCCTCGGCGCTGCCTGCGATCGATGCCGCTCGGTCGAACGTCATCCGCATGCGCACCTTCTCCAAGGCTTACGGCCTGGCCGGCATACGCTGCGGCTACGCCGTGGCGGAGGCGGAGGTGATCCGCGACTTCGAGAAGATCCGCAACCATTATGGCGTCAGCCGCATGGCGCAGGTCGCAGGCCTCGAGGCGCTTGCCGACCAGGATTACCTGCGCTCGGTCGTGGCGCGGGTGGCGGCAGGCCGTGAGCGTATTTCAGCCATTGCCAGGCAGAACGGCCTGAAGCCGTTGCCGTCTGCGACCAATTTCGTCACCATCGACTGCGGCCGCGACGGCGCCTTCGCGCTGAAGGTGATGCAGGGCCTCCTGTCGCGCGACGTGTTCATCCGCAAGCCGATGGTGCCGGTGCTGGACCGCTGCATCAGGGTCAGCGTCGGGCTCGACCATGAGCTCGACATCTTCGCCGAGGAGCTGCCGGGCGCGCTGGCGGAGGCGCAAGGGAACTAGGATGTGTTGATATTCAGGTGATGCCAGCCTGCAAATGCTGGTTTTCTGCGCTTCCGGTGCTCACGGACCCAATGTCCGCTCCGCTCCGGCCTTCGCCGGCCAAAGCCCTCATAAGTGTCTCGGCTCTATGAAGGCTACGGCCGGCGTAGGCCGGTTCTCGAAAGCCACCATTTTCGGCTTGGCCTCACCTGAATCTCAACACACCCTAGCCCAAGCCCCTGTTGCCTTTGCCCTTTGCTGTGCCAGATTCCGCCAAGCGCAACGCGGAGCACAGGCAATGCAAGGCGAGCATAGAACCGTTCGGGCGCGCGTTTCCGGTACGGTTCAAGGTGTGAGTTACCGCGTCTGGGCGCGCGCAGAAGCGATGCGTCTCGGGCTGACGGGTTGGGTGCGCAACGAGCGTGACGGCTCGGTCACCGCGCTGATCGCCGGCGCCGATGGTGCTGTCACGGCGATGATCGAACGCCTGTGGCAAGGGCCGCGGGGCGCGCTCGTCTCGAATGTCGAGGTCGAGGAGGCGGCCGAAGAGGCGCCCTTGGATTTCCGGATCATCGTGTAGTGGCACTGCACAGGGACCGCCGGCTCTGTTTGCATTGGCAGGGGCATGCGTTCGTGATTGGCCGAAACGCGCAATGGCGATCGTCATTCCAGGGCGGAGCAGGAGCGAAGCTCCGTCGCGAAGACCCTGGAATCCATTCCGTTACCTTCGCCAGGGAGTGCAACGGAGCAGAATCTGCACCGCAGCAACGCTTCCAAGGTAACGGCATGGCAACTGTGTTCACGCGAATGCGGTTTTGTCGCGAATGATAGCGTTGAGGACGACCAGGAGCTTCCTTG